>NZ_JBGNUW010000002.1:0-783814 GCF_041950495.1 Nonomuraea sp. MTCD27
TCCGCAGCATAATCACGAATGGTCGTGTGCCCACACTTTGGGACTCCGGAAGTTATCCACAACCATGCCGACCAGCACTTTCGCTCAACGATCAAGGCTTATGTGCCCGCGAACTGCGAAACTCGGGCGAATTTCTGCGACGTAAGCGAAAGATCGACGCCACCACGCGCCGCTCGTACGAGGCCCACGTTCGGTTGTACTTCACGCCCTACCTGGGTGACATCCGGCTTGATCGGCTACGGGTCTCCGACGTGGCCGGCATGTTCGACGCGATCGAGGAGTTCAACGACGTCATCATCTCCGCCCGCGCCAGCGACGACCCCGAACAGCGGGCGAAGGTGCGGTATCGGCGGCCGGTCGGGCCGAGCACCATGCACCGCATCCGAGCCACCCTCCGGCACGCGCTGAACATCGCGATCAAACAGGACCGGCTGATCGACTTCAACCCTGCGGCGGTGGTGGAACTCCCGGATGCCAACAAGCCGAAGGCCCTGGTGTGGACCGACGAACGAGTCGCGCAGTTCACCATGGATCTGCAGCATCGGCTGACCCTGGCGCAGCAGCGCCGGGGCGGCGGTCTCGGTCGCGCTGCCAAGATCAATCTCTATGTGGCCACGCCACGGCCGTCCTCGGTTATGGTCTGGACCCCGGCCCAGACCTCGGCCTTTCTCGCTCACGCGGCCTCACACCGGCTGTTCGCGCTGTACCGGTTGATCGCCCTGCGAGGCCTGCGCAGAGGCGAGGGTGCCGGACTGCGCTGGAGGGACGTTGATCTCGAAGCGGGCAGCGCCGGGGTGCACTGGCAGATCACGCAGCTTGGCTGGGATGCAATTCAAGGCAAGCCGAAGACCGAAGCCAGCGATCGCGTCATCGCCCTGGACGCCGACACGGTCGCCGTCCTGCGCACCCACCGCCGCAACCAGAGTATCGAGCGGCTCGCGGCGGGCAAGGCGTGGACCGACAGCGGCTTCGTCTTCACCGACGAGCTCGGTCGACCGCTCCATCCGCAACATCTCAGCGACCAGTTCTACCGGCTCGCCTATGAAGCGGGACTGCCACCGGTGCGGCTGCACGATCTGCGCCATGGCGCGGCCTCCCTCATGCTGGCCGCCGGAGTGGATCTGAAGATCGTGCAGGAAACCCTCGGCCACGTCTCGTCCACCTTCACCCGCGATACCTACACCAGCGTCTACCCGGAGGTCGCCCGCGCCGCTGCCGAATCCACTGCGGCTCTGATCAGTGCCGCCACCACTGCTCGGCAGCCTCAATTGATCACACTGCCCGCTCGTAGCTGAGAGGCAGCACAGACGCCGACCGGGTGCACAGCGCTGGCCATGGGAGAGGACGCGGTGTGCACAACCGCACGGTGCATCTTGCAGGAAGCATGAAGGAGACGGCCGCGCCGACGCGCGGCCGTTCGATTCGCACCACGATGGTCGTTCCCAGCGGCGTGTGATGGGTTCCGTCGGCGTGGGCGAAGGGAGGCCGTCGACGCGGACCGGTCCCGTGTGCGCCGTCTGGGGCGTCTGCCACCGGGAACTCGCCGCTCACGCCGTTGAGGCTGCGTGTGGTGGAGGAGGTGGTGAAACGGCAGATGCCGGTGGCGTCGGGCAGGTAGCGGAACACCCATCGGCCATCCCTGTCATAGAAGCCGCCGACCGTCGACTCGGTCTCGCCGAGCGTGAGCGTCGCGGTCAGCTCGACGTCGACGAATGGATTGTCGTGCGAGGGGCCGTTGAGGACCACCTCGGTCACCGCCCAGCGACGCGCCGAGGAGGGCACGGTGAGCGACGCCGATCCTTCCGCGGTGTCCTGGCTCTCGTAGCCGGCAGGGGCTGCACCTTCGGCTCGTCGTCGCGTTCGGGCACCGCGATGTCGATCTGGGTGAGCTCTTGCCAGATCTGTTCCTTCACGCGCGGGTCGTCGATCAGAACCGGGTGGTCGAGGACGAACCGCAACGGTCCGGACCGTTGCGCGTGGATCTGTGGCTGGTCGAGCACACAGGGCAGGTAACGGTCGACGACTGCTCGCGCCTGAGGTGTTTCCAGCACCTCGTGGATACGTGCGGATCGGTCGAATTTCATCGGTCACACCTTGTTTTGTGGAGGCAGGGCCGGCTCGGAGTTGGGGCCTCGGTGATCAGCCATGTCCTAGGCTCGATGTGGCGTCGTCATCTGCGCGTGCGCCTGCGCGACGAGCCGATCGACAGTCTCGGGAGCGATCCGGCCGCCGCTGTAGATCGCCAGCTGCTGGAGTGACATCCCGAACGCCGGTGCGAGCGTCTCTGAGCCCTCAATCTGGATTGACGGCTCCACCTTTACGCTCCCACGGCATCGCGTCGACGATGGCCGAGGGCAGGTGCCGGTGGTAGAGCAGCGACGAGTCGCTGGAGAAGCCCTCCTCGCCCATCAGTTCCTCGTAGCGGAGGCCACCATCGGGGCGACCACGCTGGGTGTGGCGCTTCGGTGGGACGTCACCTATCAGCCGGTAGTACGCCATGGTCACGCTCCTCGGTCGTGGTGGGGGCGGCGGTCGCACGCCGCAGCGCCGTGCCGACAGCGGCCGGGCCCGGATCAGTGAGTACCGCAGCGACATGTGCGTCCGGCCGGATGATCCACAGCTCGTCGGGATGGGCTGCCAGGACGGTGGCGAGCGCACTGTCGTGGTCGATGTCGGTGATGCGCTCGACCCGCACCGGTGCCGAGGTTGCGCGCTGCGCGGCGGCGTGGACGGCGTCGGCGTCCACGCGCTCGCCGGCCAGCAGCAGGAATCCGTCGCGGGCGATCTGCCGTATCCGGGTGGGACGCCCGCCGATCGCGATCGGCGCGTCGGGCACGAGGATGCCAGGGCCGGCGGGCGGCACGGCGCCGCGCGGTGGGCGTCCGGTGAACGGATGGTTCGGGTTCGGCGTGGTCAGCGGCGAGTCGACGTACCAGAAGGGTTCCGCGAGCCGGCCGGAGTCGACGGCAGCGCGGGCGCCCGCGTCGGTGCCGGCCGCCTCCAGGACGGCCAGGCGGTGCTGGTGCTCGGCCTCGGTGCCGGGTACGAGGAAGCGCATGGTGGCTTCGGTGACGTCCAGGTTCTCGCGGGCGGCGGCGTGCCGTTCGGCGTGGTAGCTGTCGAGTAGCGACTCGTCGGCCCAGCCGTTGCGGACGAACGCCAGCTTCCAGGCGGCGTTCTCCGCGTCCTGTACGCCGGAGTTGAGTCCGCGGGCGCCGAACGGGGAGACCAGGTGGGCCAGATCGCCGGCGAGCAGCACCCGCCCGACCCGCATCCGGTCCACGACCCTGGAGTGGAAGCGGTACACCGAGCTCCACACCAGATCGTAGGGCCGATCACCGATGATCGCTCGGATCCGCGCGTCCCGGCCGCCTGGGTCCACGCCGACGGCACCGTCCTCGCCGGCCGGGACCTGCCAGTCGATGCGGAACGTACTGTCCGGACAGGGGTGGATGAGGACCTGCCGTCCGGGGTTCCACGGCGGGTCGAAATAGAACCGGCGCTCGTTGGCCCAGCCGGACAGGTCGGTGCGGATGTCGCAGATCAGGAACCGGTCGTCGAAGGAGCGCCCGTCGAACCTGACGCCGAGCATGCGCCGTATGTCGTCGCCGCGGGCTCCGGCGCATGCGACCACGTAAGACGCCTGCACCGTACGGTTCCCACAGTGCAGCGTGACGCCCTGCTCGTCTTGGGCGATGCCGGTCACGTGGTGGTCCCAGCACACGTCGATGAGCGGTTCGGCCGCGATCCGCTGGTCAAGGACTTCCTCGGTACGCGTCTGTGAGATGTTCACAAACGGCGGAAACTCAGATCGGCCCGGGTCGGCGAAGGTGTAGTTGAACAGTTCCTGGTCGCGGTAGAAGGTGCGCGCCACGGTCCAGGTGAGCCCCTCGTCGGCGATGCGGCGGCCGGCGCCAACGGCCTCCCACACGTCGAGGACGTCGCGCTGCTGCACGATCGCCTTGGAACCGACCGGGTCACGGTGCGGCCGCTGATCGAGCAGGATAACCGGGACAGCCCACCGCGCCAGCAGCAGCGCGGCAGTCTGGCCCACCGGGCCGTTGCCGAGTACCACCACCGGCGACGGGCCGCGTCCGTTGCGGGCGTCAGGCGTGTGGCCGTTCATCAGTCCTGCAATTCCTGCCACACGGCGCGGTCGCGTTCCCCGGTCCAGATGCGCGGCCGTTCGATGCCGGACATCTCGTCCCAGAGCCGGGATACGTCGAACGGCAGGCAGTGTTCGAAGATGGGCCAGCCGCCGTACTGATCGACGAGGGCGGCGTGGGTCGCCTCGAACGCCTCCTTCACCGTGCCGCCTCGCTGCCGCACGGCGCCGACTTCACGCAGCATCACCTGCAGGAAGTGCCGGGTCTGCCCGATCGCCGCGTCCACCGCGTCTCGCCCGGACGCCACCGCGCCGCGCCCGCCGACGAGTGTCTCGGCGCCGAAGGCGTCGACCGCGTCCAGCGTCCCGGTCGACCAGTCCCGGTGGAACGCGTCGCCGGTGTACAACGCGGCGTGCGCCTCCACCAGGTCACCGGCGAAGAGGATCCGCTGTCGGGGCAGCCACGCCACGATGTCGCCCTCGGTGTGCCCGCGCCCGCAGTACTGCAGCACCAGATCACCCCGATCGCCGCCGAGATCGATGGTGAACCGATTCGCGAACGTGGCAGTGGGCCAGGTCAATCCCGGAATCGAGGCGGGCTCCTTGAACAGTCGGGGCATGCGGCCGTATTCCGACTCCCAGTCCTGCTTGCCGCGTTCGGCGATCAACTCGCGTGTCCGCTCGTGCGCCACGATCACCTCGGCGTCGAAGGCGCTGGCACCGAGCACCCGCACCGCATGGTAGTGCGACAACACGAGAAACTTGACCGGTTTGTCAGTGTGCTGACGGAGCAAGGCGAGCCATTCGCGGGCGGCCACCGGAGTGGCGAGCGCCTCGAAGCAGACCAGAAAATCCTTGCCTTCGATCGCCCCGACGTTCGGATCGCCCTCCGCCGTCAGCGCATAGACCCCGTCGGCCAATACCTCGAGGGTCTGCTGTTTGTCGGCGAGATCGGCGGATGAGGCGAAGGGCTTCTGCGCCATGACACAGCTCCTAGTCTAGTCAAAGGTTTTACTATTTCCTGGACGCTACGCCAAACCGCGTTGGCAGGGAAGCCCTGGAGAAGACAGGCCATAGTCTTGGCCGCATGAATGGCGCTGCCCTGCCGGAAGAATTGGACTACCTGGGGTTCATCGACTTCGCGATCGACCACACCAGGCGGGAACTGCCCGAGATCGACCCGGATGCGATGCGTCTCGTGCTTACTCTGCACAGGGTGACCAGCGCCCTCGTCTACGACCTGGAGTCGTCGGTACACCGGCCGCGCGGGTTCAGCTGGGCCGGCTTCCGGGTGCTGTTCGTGCTCTGGCTCGCCGGGCCGATGGAGGCCAAGCGCGTCGCCGAATTGTCCGGCATGAGCCGTGCTGCCGTCTCGGCGCTGGTCAACACCCTCGAACGAGCCGGTCTGGCATCCCGCCGACGGGCCGATCACGACGGGCGCGCCATCACGCTGACCCTGACCGCGGCCGGACGTGACGCCATCACCGATGCCTTCCGGGCACACAACCAGCGGGAGCAGGCCTGGGCCGCCACCCTCACCGAGGCTGAACACGTCACGTTGGTGGGCCTGCTGGAAAAGCTCATGGCCGGAGCGACCACGGCGACCACGAAACGCAGGCACTGACCGCAACTTGATGGTCGCAATCAAACGCAGAGGTAGCCCCCATCCACGGGCAAGACCGTCCCGCAGATGTACGAAGCGGCAGGCGAGCACAGAAACGCGATCACCTGAGCGACATCCCGGGGTTTTCCGTACCGTCCCAGCGGGATGCGCAGCAGCAGTTCCGCAGCGGCCTGCGGATCGTCGAGCAAGCCGCGGGCCAGCTGCGTCTCCACGAACCCCGGCGCAACGGCATTCACCCGGATGCCTTCCGGGGCGTACTCCGCGGCGAGCGACCGGGTCAGTTGCGAGACGCCCCCCTTGCTCGCGCTGTACGCCGGCCGATCCCTGCTGCCGAAGAAGGCGAACATCGAGGACACGTTGACGACGCAGCCGCCGGCCCTCGCGAGACCCGGGCGCGCCGCTTCGCTGGCGACCATGGTGGCGGTGAGGTTGACGTCCAGCACCATACGCCAGGGGTCCAGGTCGTACTCCCTGCGGTCGTGGCTGACGCCCGCGCAGTTGACCAGGACACCGATCTGCGGTTCGGCCGAGATCAGCCGCGCCAGGCCGTCGTGGTCGCGGACGTCGTGCTCGATCACCCGTACCTGCGGATGCACCGGTCGCTCGCCGGCGACCCGGGGGGCGAGGCCGAGAGCCGTGACGTCGGCGCCGAGTTCGGCGAACAGCATCGCCGTGGCGGCGCCGATCCCCGACGTGCCGCCGGTGACGAACACCGGGTGCCCGGCGAACTGGTCGCTGTTGAACCCCGCCCTATCCGCCGTGGTCATGTGCTTGCCTTCCTCCACTTGGTCGAACAAGGATCTTGATCTGGTCGGTGCCGCGCAGCAGGGCTTCGAACCCGTCGTGCACGACGTCCTCCAAGGCGATGGTGGCGGTGACGATCGCGGTGAGGTCCATCCCCTTCTCCACCAATCGGATCAGGTCGGGGTAGACGTCGCGATAACCCACGCTGGTGATGATCGACTGCTCCTTGTTGACCATCGCGAAGGCATCGATGCTGACCGTCCCGGCCAGGCCGACCAGCATGACCCGGCCGCCGCTCCGCGTCGCGTGCATGCAGGTGCGCAGCGTCTCCTCGGAGCCGACGACTTCGAAAGCCACGTCCACGCCTTCACCGTCGGCGGCCTGCCTGATCAGGTCAACCACGGCAGTCCGATCTTCGGCGGGCACGAGGTCCGTTGCACCCAGGGCGTGGGCGACCTGGAGCCGGGCCGGGGAGAGGTCTGCCGCGATGATGGGGCCCGCGCCGTGCCGCACGGCCAGCATCACGATGAGAAGCCCGATCGGGCCGAGGCCGATCACGGCGAGTGTCTCGCCTGGGCGGAAGCCCGCCCGCCGCCAGGCGTGCAGGGCCACGGCAGCCGGCTCGAACACTGCCGCCTGCTCCAGTGAGACCGTGTCGGGTAGGCGGTGCAGCATGTAGGCGGGAACGACGGCCCGTTCGGCCATCCCGCCGTCGCCCATGAGACCGGCGAAGCCGAAGTGCCGGCAGATGTTGTACTCACCGTTCCGGCATCGGGGACAAGCGCCGCAGCGGTAGTGTGGCTCCACCGCGACCCGGTCGCCCGGCGCGAACCCGGACACGCCGGACCCGACTTCGACCACCGTGCCGCAAAATTCGTGGCCGACGATGATCGGCGCGGTCGTCCGCGACTCGGGATGCGGTTCGTGCACCGGGATGGCATGCGGTCCGTCAGCGTACTCATGCAGGTCGCTGCCGCAGATGCCGCAGTATGCCACCGCGATCGCGACCTCCCCGGGGCCGGTGGCCCGGGACTCCACATCGACGACGCGGATATCGCGCGCTCCGTACCAGACGGCGGCCCTCGTCACGCGGCCTTTCCCATCAGCGGAAGAGCGAGTTGACGTAGTCGGCGCCGATGCCCACCTTGTCGTAGTGCTCCCGGCACATCGCGATGTAGTCGTGGACGTCGAAGATCCCGGTGACGTCGCCGTTCTCGTCCAGCCAGGCGAGCGGACCCTTGACGATGAAGAAGGTTTTCATCGGCTCGCCGCTGTCGTAGGCAACCAGCGTGTGACCCTCGCCTGGGGCTTCGTAGACGAAGTCGCCGGCGCTCGCCGTCCAGGGCCGCTCCAGATAGCCCCACTTGCCGGAGATGGTGTAGGCGAACACCTCATGCGGGTGGTAATGCCGGTTGACCAGCCCAGCCTCCTTCGCACGCAGGATGTCAGCCCAGCTGTTGTCCTTGACGTTGATCCATAGCGGCCGTGACCCGACGGTCTCGGTGAAAGGCACGTAGTAGCGGTCGTCATCGGTGGCGACCTTGGAGAGGTAGACCTCCGGCAGCGCATCCGGCTTCTGCGAATTCTCGATCGGCTTGAGGGTTTTCCAAAACTCCGAATTGGGCGTTTCAGGCATGCTGCCAGCTCCTTTGCTAGCTCGCGACGTTGACGCGGAGCCCTCGACCACACATGAGGGCCGGAAGCCGCATGGTCACAGGCTAGGGCCGACATGCATGACATGCAAGGGAGCTTTGCATGAAGCTTCAGTACCTGCTCGGACGCCACGCAATCTAACGTGATGGTGGCGCCACAATGAGCATGAACTCCGCGGCTGTCGCCCGGGGGTTGTGCAGACGATGCGGGCGACTCCGGTCGAAACGGATCGTGTCGCCCGCCGCCAACAGGAACTCCTCGTCGTCGACCACGACGGCGACGTGCCCGGCGAGCGCGACGACGACCTCCTCGCCGTGGTGCGAGGAGGGACGGGTGGCCCCGCCGCCCGGTGGTATCGATCCCCAGATCACCTCGACCGCGCCGTCCAGGTCGGGAATCATGAGTTCGTACTGGATACGCGAGTCGGGCACCTTGAGCCGGCGCCGGTCGGCGTGCCGCACGACGAGCCGCCGCCCGGCCGCGTCATGCTCGCTCGCGGTTGACCGGTCCTCGCCCTCGAACAGCGCCGCGATCGGCACACCGAGGGCACGGGCGATGGTGCGCAGCGTGGGCAGCGACGGCTGCGCGACACCGCGCTCAACCCGGGAGAGCAGGCTGGCCGAGATCTGCGCGGCGTCGGCGACGCTGTCCAGGGTCAGTCCCGCCCTCTTGCGCAATTCCCGGATCCGACCGCCAAGGGCGGCGGCGTCGGCGGCGTCCGGATCTGCCGACGTGGCGCTGGTCATCCAGCCCACTCCTTTCCCGGCAGCGCGTCGCCGCCGAACACTAGGACCCTACCTGCCACTTGGGCCTCGATACGGCGACGAAGAGCTACCACGCCCTGCCATGGTCACGTTGTCGGGATGTCTCGTTCGGCGGTGTCGCCGAACGGAGTCAGGCGCCTGGGTTTCTACCGGTCGCTGTATCGGTGTTCGCGCGGGCTGAGGCCGAACTGCGTCCTGAACACGTAGGCGAAATGAGATGGACGCCGGAATCCGAGCTGTGTGGCGATGTCAGCGACCGACAGGTGTGCCAGGCGAGGGTCGGCGAGGTCGTGGTGAGCGCGGTCGAGACGCCGCTTCATCACGTATCGGGCAACGGATGTCTGCTGCTCGTGAAAGAGGGCTTGCAGGTGGCGCGGCGAGACGAAGACGGCGCGGGCGACAGCCGCCGGCGCAGTCGGGACCGCCGGACTGCGATCCCGACTGCTTACTATCGGGCACTCACGGGTGCGCGCGAGCCCTGTCCTCGGCGACTACTTCGCGACGTCGGATAGTGCGGCGTCACGAACGGCAGCCAACGCGTCGGTCCTCAACACATAGCCTTCTGCGACCAGCGGATACATGACCCTTCGCACCTTCGCGACGTAGCGGCCGTGAGTGCCGTACATCGCCTTGAGCTCGTCCTTGGTGTAGTAGCGGTGCCAGCCTGACACGTTGCAGGGGAAGGCGGTCCCGTTGAGCGCACCCTGCTCCGCGGTCGGCACAACGAACTGCGGGAGACGGATCCCGCCCTCCACCTTGCCGTCTGCATCACGAACAGGAAGACCCGGCGGGGATGGGGATATCACGAAGCTTCGCGAAGGGGCGGCGGGCGTCCCTCTCTTGAACCAGTTGCGGACAGAATCGATTGCCTTGTTGTAGACCAGGCCGACGTCCACCGTGGTAAAGGGCGGAAGCTTGACACAGACGTGGTTGAAGTCGATCCACTCAAAGAACGTTTTCGGCTGTCCGTCGGGCAGCAAAATCGATTGATCGCGCTGCGCGATCGCCTCGATGTACTGGGCGCCGTACAGTGAAGCGTGTGTCGCGCCTGCGACGTCCCACTTGCGGGTGTACGTCGATGTCGTCCATCCAGCGCCCCCGAACGAGCCCCCCAGCCCTTCGGAGTCGACACTGATCGCCGGAACGGTCAGGTCATCTCGGAGCTGGCCCGACCGGTCCCAGAACGCGAAGCCGTCGAAGACGTTGTGGAGCGGCTGGATCGTGTTGTAGTAGATGGCCAGCCGAGCGGCCGACTGGGACTGGCCGATGGCGATCGCGTCCTGCACGTGCAGGCCTGGCATCGGCGCGGTCGCGCCCCCGGCGTTGTTCATGAGTGCCCGGGTGATCTGCGCGAAGATGTCGTAGGAGATCGGGTCCCCGGTGCAGAGGGACGTGCCGTCGGGAAGGCATTTGTTCACGTCCACCGAGAGCCCGGGGTATCGCTGCGGGCTCCATGTCTTGAGCCGCTCGACACCGACACGCTGTGCCGAAACGATGGCGACCGCATAGCCCTCACGCAGGAGGTATTCCGAGGCCTCGGCCGTGGCGAACTCGAAGTCGACCCCGGTTGTGACGTTGGTCCACTCGACGGCCAGCGTCCCGTTGAACTTGTGCGGCTTGGGGTATCGCACCATCACCCGCGTGCGATACGGATTGTCGCTGTCGAGAACGGTGGCGGTCGTGAAAGTGTTGGCGTTCGCTCCGGTGTACCGGTTGGCGAGGCCTTCCGCGTAGAACTCCTTGGCGGTGTAGCCGGCAGCCTTCAGATCGACGGCGGTGGCCGACATCGGTGATGTGCCGGGACCCTTGACCTTCGTCAGTGTCGCGGTAGGCACCGCGACGACAGCGGCCGCGTTCGCGGTCAGCGGAGATGCCGAGACCAGTGCCCCGGCGAGAGCCGCCGGGAGCAGCAGCAGGACGGCCCGGCGAGCCTTCTGCCCGGACCGCGTCTTGCGCAATGTAAACATCTGATCTTCCTCCTGGTTGTGGGAGACGCCTGGGCTGGCGTGAAACTCGGCCCAGGCGAGGAAGCGAACGCGAGGGCTGTTGTCAGCGCGACGGTGGCGTGACGACCAGGACAAACTCCGCGACCGTCGGGCGGGGGTTGAAGAGGCGGTGCGGACGGCTGCGGTCGAAGCGGATGGTGTCCCCTACTGCCAGGAGGAACTCCTGGTCATCGACCACGACCGCGACGTGCCCGGCGAGCGCGACGATGACCTCCTCGCCGTGGTGCGAGGAGGGACGGGTGGCCCCGCCGCCCGGTGGTATCGATCCCCAGATCACCTCGACCGCGCCGTCCAGGTCGGGGATCATGAGTTCGTACTGGATACGGGAATCCGGCACCTTGAGCCGACGCCGGTCGGCGTGCCGCACGACGAGCCGCCGCCCAGCCGCGTCATGCTCGCTCGCGGTTGATCTGTCCTCGCCCTCGAACAGCGCCGCGATGGGAATGCCGAGCGCCTGGGAGATGGTGCGCAGCGTCGGCAGTGACGGCTGTGCGGCGCCCCGCTCGATCCGGGAGAGCAGGCTGGCCGAGATCTGCGCGGCGTCGGCGACGCGGTCCAGTGTCAGCCCGGCGTTCTTGCGCAGTTGCCGGATCCGGCGGCCCAGGATGGCGGCGTCGTCGAGCTCGGCACCGGCCGGCGGGGCAGCGCTGGGCAGCGCCTGTATTCCTTCGCCGGGCCTCGTCCGTGCAGTGGTCATCGCGCGCCGATCGTCAGGAGATCCGGCGTCACGAATGTTGCCCGGGGCCAGTGGGTGTGCTGGTCGGCGCTGGTTCCGGTGAGTACGAGCAGACTGTCCCAGCCTGCGGCGGCGGCCAACTCGACGTCGGCTGCGACGGTGTCACCGATCATCAGCACCCTGCCCGCCACGTGCGGCCGGAGCGCGGTCAAGAACGGCAACGACGGTTTACCACAGATGATCGGATCGACGGCGACCCGGGCGGCGAGTGCGGCCAGCGCCATGCCGGTGCCGCCGGACAACCCTTCCCGCGTCGGATATGCCACCTCGGTGGTGGTGACCAGCAAGGGCAGGCCACGCTCCAGCAGCATGGCAACGCGTCCGAGCGTCCTGATATCGGTGTCCGGGGCCAGACCCATGGCGACGGCGCGGCCCGACGGTGTGGATGACCACGACCGCCAGACCTCGTCGCCCGGCACGGCGCGCACTCCGTGCCGGGCCAACGCGTCAAACAGGCCTGCCTCACCGATCGCCGCCACCTCGTGAATGCCTAGTTCGCGGGCCTGCGCCCCGAGCGCGTCCGCCGCCGTGACCAGCACGTCACCCGGAGCTGCCAGGCCGGCCCGGGTGAGTCCGGCGCGGAGTTGCGCCGACGTGGCGACGCTGGCGTTGGTGGCCAGGCAGATCCTGGCCCCCCGGCGACGAAACGAGTCCAGCAGGCCGACGGCGCCGGGCAGGGGGGTGTCGTCTATCCACAGCGTCCCATCGAGGTCGCTCACCACCGTGTCGTAGGACGCCAGATCGGGATGCACTCACGCCTCCGGGTGAAGGTGGACGACCTGACCGCGGGTGAAGAACTCATAGGTGCGCGGCCCTTGCTCCAAAGGGCCGGAGCCGGAGTCCTTCATCCCGCCGAACGGGACGTACGGCGGAAAGCCGGTGACCGCGTTGAGATGAACCATCCCGGCGTCGAGGCTCTGCACCAAGCGCAGCGCCAGTGCCAGGTCGCGGGTGAAGACGCCGGCGTTCAGCCCGTACGGGGTGTCGTTGGCGACCTCCATCGCGCGCCCGGCGTCCGGAACCGATATGACGGCGGCAAACGGTCCGAAGACCTCGTGCCGAGCCGTGGCGGTGCCTGGTTGCACTCCGGCGAGCACCGTGGCCGGAAGGAAGTTGCCGTACGCGAGTCGTTCCTCGGCCGGCGGGTCACCGCCGTACAGCACCGTGCCGCCGGCTGACACCCCTTCCCGCGTCGCGCGGATCACCGCGTCGCGGGCCGCCGGTGTCATGAGCGGGCCGAGCTTCGTGCCCGGATCGAGTCCGCTGCCCATCGTCCAGTCGGCCGCCGCGGCGGCCAACCGCTCGGCAAGTTCGTCAGCCACCGGCGCCTCGGCGACGATCCGGCCGATCGCGGTGCACTTCTGCCCGCTGCCGGAGAACGCCCCGGCGGCGAGGTGTGCGGTGACCGCGTCGAGGTCGGCATCGGCGAGGACGACGGCGACGTTGCTCCCGCCCATCTCCAACTGCACGGCGACGTCGCGCCCGGTGACAGCTCGTTGCACCGCCCGGCCCGCTGCGGTGGACCCGGTGAAGGTGACCGCTCTGGTGCGGCAATCCGCCAGTAGTGGACCGGCCAGCGTTGCGGCGGTGCCGCACAGCAGGTTCAGCACGCCGTCCGGCAGACCCGCCTCGGCGAGCGCCCGGGTGAAGTGGACGGCGGACAGCGGCACCAGTTCACTGCACTTCCACACCACGGTGTTGCCGTGCGCGAGCGCCGGCCCGATCTTCCAAGCCGGCAGCAGCATCGGGTAGTTGAACGGGGTAATGACGGTCACCACACCCAGCGGCGCGCGGCGGCTCAGAATGAAGGATCCGGCGGGCGCCGGCAGTACGTCGCCGGCCGGCTGCAGCGCCGCCATGGCGAAATATCGCAGCGTGTCCGCCGAGCGGGCCACCTCGCCGCTGGCGTCCTTCCAGATCTTTCCCTCCTCACGGACGAGGTCGTGCGCCATCGCCTCCCGGTCCCGGTCGAGGACCGCGGCGGCGGCCAGGAGTACGTCGTGCCGGCGTTGGGGGGCAGTGCGCGCCCAGGCCCGCGCGGCCCGGTCGGCGGCCGCGTAGGCCGCGTCGACGTCCGCCGCGAAGGACAACGAGACCTCGGCGACCACTTCGCGGTTGTCGGCGGGGTCGGGCACGATCCGGCGTTCGGGACGGTCCCACCAGCGGCCGTCGACGTACGTCGTGGCGGTCATTGCGGCATTCCCTTGAACGCGTATTTGAGCGCCATGGCGGCGGCGTTCCAGGTCGGCGCGGGCTGCGCCACGGCGGTGGTGACGGGCCGGACCTGTACGAGTGTCACCGGGTCACCTGGCCGGTAGGCGCGGGGGATGACCCACTCCACGTCGGCCGGGGCGCCGAGCATCTCTTCGGCGGCGAGCACGGCATCGACGAGGGCGCCGATCTCGTCTTCGGCGAGCACGCGGAGGGTTCGCATCGGCTCCGGCATGGCGACCTCGACGACCTGGCCAGCGCGATGGTCCATCGCGGACACGGTCTGCTTGTCGCCCACCGCGTAGCTGAGTATCCGCCGGTCGGCGCGGCCGACCTCTAGGTGATCCGGGGTGACCACGCCTTGCGCCAACGCCTCGCCGAAGCCGAACGTCGCCTCCACCACAACGCGGTCCCGCCGTCCGGTGACCGGGTTGAGGGAGAACGCCACACCGCTCGCCCGGGCGTGCACCAACTCCACGATGCCGACGGCCATCGTCGATTCCACATGGGACAGACCGTTGCGGATCCGGTAGCTGAGCGCTCGGGCTCCGAACAGGCTGCCCCAGCACCGCAGTATGCCGTCGAGCACGGCTGGCGCGCCGGTCAGACCGAGGTAGGTGTCGTATTGTCCGGCGCTGCTCGACGCGACGGCGTCCTCGGTCGTCGCCGAACTGCGCACCGCAACCGGCAGTAGCGCATCCCGCGACGCCGCGCACAGTTGCTCGTAGGCGCCGGCAACGGCTTCGGTGAGATCCGGCGGCAGCGGTGCGCCGGCCAGGCGTTCCCGTAGTCGCTGCTCGGCGCGGGCCAGTCCGGCCGAGTCGTCGGCACCAAGACCGGCCAGTTCCCGATCGAGCGCGGAGGGCAGATCGCACGCCGCCGCCACCGCTTGAAACGCGTCGGTGGTGACGACGAACGCGTGCGGCACGGTGAGACCGGCCCGGGCCAGATCAGCCAGCCGGGTCATCTTGCCTCCGGCCGCCGGATCATCGGTCGCGATGTCCGGGAGGTGGCGGATGTAGGTCATCGCTCGGCCCGCTTCAGGATGCGCACGGTACCCCGGGTGCCGTCCACCTCGATCTCGTCGCCGGTGCGGATCGTCGACGTCGCGATGCCCACCCCGCACACGCAGGGGATGCGGTACTCGCGGCTGACGATCGACGCGTGCGTCAGCGTGCCACCGCTGTCGCAGACGCAGGCGGCGATCTTCGCAAAGGCCGGCGTCCAGTTGGGTGAGGTCGCCTCGCACACCAGGATCTCGCCGGGTTCGATCCGGTGCAGTTCCTCGGCACCGTGCA
Source organism: Nonomuraea sp. MTCD27 (assembly GCF_041950495.1). Classification (NCBI taxonomy): domain Bacteria; kingdom Bacillati; phylum Actinomycetota; class Actinomycetes; order Streptosporangiales; family Streptosporangiaceae; genus Nonomuraea; species Nonomuraea sp. MTCD27. The sequence continues at coordinate 15,142 of NZ_JBGNUW010000002.1, forward strand.
GCACCCGCGCGACGCCGCGGGCCACACCCGACGACGCCGCGACGCCGGACAACGAGGTGACCTGCGACGTGTCACCGCCGAGCTGTTTCATGGCCGCGAAGAACCCGGCATTGGTCCCGAAGATCTCCCGCATCACCGGGTCACTCATGTCCTCGGGTACGGTGCCGAGCACCTTCGGCATTCTCGGCCGGCGGGCGAGCCAATGCTCGTAGTAGGCCCGCCGTTCGTCGACCAACTTGCGCATGCTGCCCCAGTCGCGGTGCCCTTCGGCGAGTCGGCGCAGCTCGGGACGGAACACGAACAGTCCGTCATCGGGCCGCTCGGCGCCCAGCGCACGGGCGATCGCCAGGCCGGCCCGCCGCATCGGGATGTGTGCGCGCAGGTCGATGTAGTAGTTATGGTCCTCGTTCCACCACGCGAAGTTGGCCGACGTGCACGCGGCCAGCCCGGCGTCGAAGACGTGCCGCTCCTCGACCGTGAGCCGGCCGCGGGCGGCGTCGATCGCCTGTTCCCGTTCGGCCACGGCGGCGGCCCGTGCGCCGGCGAAGTCGTGATCGGAGCCCTTCGACAGGTACGTCCGGACCGTGCCCAGTGGGCTGACCGGGTCGTCGATCCAGGGCGTCAGCACGACGTCCGCGATGCCCTCGGTGCGGTGCCCGTACGTCTGCAGGAACGCGTCGAAGTCGGCGACCCAGCCTTTCGCCGCCGGGTCGGCCCGGAGCGTCGTATTGAGGTCTGTCGCGTCGGTGACGGCGAAAACGTCGGCGAGCCCGGCCGCGCGTGCCTTGCTGGTGAGCTCCCACAAGCCGCGATCCGTCTCCATGATCTTGGAGTCGTAGCCTTGCAGGAACTTCGAGATCTCGGCCGCGTCGATGCCCAGTTCCAAGCACGTGCCGTGGAAGCCCACATAGGTGGCCAGCAGCGGGTACATGATCTCAAAGTGGATCGTCCAGGCGCGGCGGTGGAAGACGACCGCCTCCTCGTAGAGGCGGGCCAGGTCGGCGAGGTCTCGACCGTCGAAGGACTGCCCTTCGAAGTAGGCCAGTCCGCGGTTCAGCTCCGTCACTCGGTCGTCCCAGGTCGCCTGGAACCGCTCGAGGGTCGCCGGGAGGGCGCGCTGGATGCGCTCGACCCGCTCGCCGACAGCCCACCGCGAGGTGACCGGCACCTCGCTGGTGTAGATGTGCGGTCCGGCCATCCGGACACCGAGCCCGCCGCTCGTGGGCAGCGGCAGACCCTCGGCCGCCTGCTGGGTGCAGAAGCATATGCCATCCTCGGGAAAGACGTACCCGAGCGGCACCATGCCGCGCGGATAGTGGAAGTCCAGCAACCAGAAGCGGCCCTCGTCCTCCTTCCGGAAGGTGGACAGCGCCTCGGTGTAGACCCCGGCGTCAGTGCGCCCGGGCCTGAAGCCCGGATACCACTCGTCGGAGATGAACTCGTCAACCGGAACCACGGTGCTCATCGGGGATCTCTCTCTCGTCTGGAGGGGGTCAGCCGCCGGCGTACTCGGACGCGAAACCGCCGTCGGGATGCAACAGCGAACCGGTGAAGTACGAACCCTCGTCGCTGGTGAGGAAAAGTGCGGTGCGGGCGATCTCCGCCGGCAGCCCGAGCCGCTGCAACGGCACCTGCTTCTCGCGCGTTTCCCGCCACATCCTCTGGGCATCGAGGTCGTCGCCGCCCGATCGCCGGGCCATGCCGTCGAGCAGGCCTGTCTCCACGTAACCCGGCCCGATCGCGTTGACCCGGATATGGCGTGGCGCCAATTCGTGCGCGAGGCAGCGGGTAAGCATCCACGCGCCGGCCTTGGACACCGAGTACGCGCCCGCGGACGGCCGCTTGGCGGCAATGCTGGCCAGCACCACGATCGAGCCGCCCGACTCCGGCATCGCGGACGCCGCGGCGCTGGCGGTGAGGAAGACACCGGTCACGTTGACGTCGAGCACGAAACGGAAATGTGCCGGATCGAGGTCGAGCAACGAGTTGAACGATCCGGTGCGGTCCGGATGGGCGCTCACGCCCGCCGAGGCGACCACTGCATCGATGCCGCCGAACCGGTCGACGCACAACGCCACCGCGGCGTCCACCGCGGCCGGGTCAGTGACGTCGGTGGGCGCGAAGACCGCACGGCCGCCGTCCTTCTCGATACGCGCGACTACGGCGTCGGCGGCGGCGCGATGCGAGGGTAGGTCGGCGATGACCACCGCGGCACCCTCGGCGGCGAACAGTTCCGCGGTCGCGGCGCCGATGCCGGAGGCGCCGCCGGTCAGGAGAGCCCGGCGGCCCTGTAGTCGTGTTGTCACATCGGCTCCTTCAGGTGGATGGGCAACTCGTCCGCGGACGGTTGCCGCTCGTTCGCGCCGAGATAGGCACGGTGCAGCCGGTCGCTGTGCCGGCTGAGTTCAGCGGCGCTGTCACGCAGGACGATCCGGCCGCGGAACAGCACCATCGCCTCGGAACCCACGGACAGCGCGAGGGCCGCGTACTGCTCGACCAGCAGAACCGCCATGCCTTCCTCGGCGAGCGCGCGTACCGCAGGGAACAGCCGGCGGACGATCACCGGCGCCAGGCCGAGGCTCATCTCGTCGATGAGCAGCACGCGGGGCCGGGCGAGCATCGCGCGGGCGAGCACGAGCATCTGCTGTTCACCGCCGCTGAGCGCGCGGGCCGGCACATCGGTGCGCCGCCGCAGCTCGGGAAACATCTCGAACGCCGGCCCGATCTCGTCATTCCCTACCGCGACGAGGAGGTTTTCCGTGACGGTCAGGTCACCGAAGACCGTGCGACCCTGCTCGACATGGGCCAGGCCGCTTCTGGCGCGGGCCCGGCGGGACAGCGGCAGTACATCCACGCCGTCGAGCAGCGCGGCCCCTGCGGTCGCCGGGATCCGTCCGCTCAGTGCTTCCAGCAACGTCGTCTTACCGGCGCCGTTGGGTCCCAGGAGCACCGTTATCCGGCCCGGCGCGACGGTCAGGTCGACACCCGTGACGATCGGGAAGCCCGCCCTTTGGACCTCGAGACCCCGCACGTCGAGACCACTCATGCCGGAACCTCCTCGCCGACGTACGCGGCGAGCACGACGGGGTCGCGCAGCACCTGCGCCGCCGGCCCGGACGCGATCACCCGGCCGAAGTCGAGCACGGTCACCCGGTCGCTGATGGTGGCGACCATCTCCACGTCATGCTCGATGAGAAGCACACCGAAGCCGTACGCGGCGGGAAGCGCCGCGAGCAGCCGGCCCAGTCGCTGCGACTCCGCGGCGTCCAGGCCCGCTGCCGGCTCGTCGAGCAGCAGGATGCTCGGCCGCGACAGCACGGCGCCGGCCACCTCGACGAGCCGTCGTCGGCCGACGTCGACCGTGGACAGCAGCACGTCACCGGCCGGGCAGCCGAACTGATCGAGCAGGGTGTCAGCCTCGGCGGGTGTCGCGGTGGGCGCGACGAGTCGGAGGTAGCCGGCGACGGTGAGGTCGCCGATCGTCCGCTCGTGCTGGAAGGTGCGGCGCAGCCCGGCTCGGGCCCGGACGTGCACCGGCGCGGAGGTGTGGTCCTGGCCGTCGATGGACACGCGGCCGGCCACCGTCACGGTGCCGGTGGCCGACCGCACGAATCCCGAGACGACGTCGACGAAGGTGGACTTGCCGGCCCCGTTGGGTCCGATCAAAGCGTGCAGTTCGCCGCGGCGAACCTCGATGGACACGTCGTCCAGCGCGGTGACCGCGCCGTAACCCACGCGGAGATTCCGCGCGTCCAGCGCTGCGGGTATGTCGCTTCCGGCTGGCTTCGGTCCAGGCGTCACCGTCCCGAGGGCCGGGCCGGGTGCCTTCGCCCCGGTTGCTCCGGCCGGCCGGGCCCGCTGGCCGAGGAGCCGCCGGCCGGCCGCCCGCAGGTCCGCGGCCGCCCCGCCGGCTCCGGTGCGCAACCCGATCACTGCGCCGACCGCAAAGACGACGGCGGCCAGATCCTGCGGGAGACCGACCTGGCGCAGGACCTCGGGCAGAAACGCGGCGAGCATGCCACCCAGCGCCGCTCCCTCCGGATGGCGCGCGCCGACCATGACGGCTAGCGTGAAGATCGTCAACGACTGCAGGGACCCGAATCCGGTGGCGTTGAGTTGGCCCAGCTGACCGGCCAGCAACGAACCGGCGACACCGGCGAGAAAGGCGCTCACGGCGAACGCGGTCAGCTTCACTCGTGGGACCGCGAGGCCGGTCGCTGCGGTGGCGCGTTCGCTCGACCGCACGGCAAGCCAGGCCGCGCCGCCGCGCCGGGTGCCGTACCACGACAATGCCGCCGACGCGCCGACGAACACGACCCAGCACAACAGGAAGTAGTCGGCGTCCTCGGTGGCCCAGTCCGGGCGCGGGACAACGTCGAGCGTCTGCGCTCCGGGGAACCCGACGCTGTTGGTCACCACGTCGACCGCGACGGCGAAGCCGAGCGTCACGATCGCCAGGTTCAGCCCGCGCAGGCGCAGCGCCGGCAGGCCGATGGCGATGCCGACCGGCAGGGCGACCAGCCCGGAGACGACAAGCAGCACCGGGAACGGCAGGGCGATTCCCCAATGGTTCGCCAAGGCCGTCGTGAGCGCCCCGATGGCGGCGAAGGCCATGGGACACAGTGCGGCCATGCCGGCCCGGCCGAACACCACACCGACCGACAGGCAGAGCATCGCGGTCACCGTCGCGCTCGTGGTCAGGTAGATCCAATAGCTCGACATGCCCGTCGTGACGACCAGTGGGACCAGAACGGCGGCCGCGATGCCCAGCAGCGATGCGGGCCTGCGCATCAGGTCAACGCGTCGCATCCCATACCTCCCGCCGCTGCAACCACACCAGCGCCACAACCACCACCAGGAACGGAAGCACCTGCCGGTACTCCGAGAGCTGCCGTACCGACGTCCCGGCCCCCTCGATGACGCCGATCAGCACGCCACCCAGGGCAGCGCCGGCCAGGTTGCGCAGGCCACCCAACAAGGCGGCGGCCATCGCCGGCATCACGAGCAGGCTGAGGCTCAGGAAGTTGCTCGGCCGCGTGGGCGCGACCGCGGTGACCGCCACCGCGGTCACCGCCCCCATGACCGCCCACACGCCGACCGCCAGAGCAGTGACGGGCACGCCGAGCATCTCGGCGGTCACCGGTCGTTCGCTGATCGCCCGCAACCGCACGCCGAGCCGCGAGCGGTTGAGCAGCAGGCCAGCACCCACCGCGATGGCCGCCGCCAGCACGAGGGCGATCAACGCGTTCCCCGAAACCACGACGTCGGCGAGCCGGAACCCAGCACCGGGCACCAGTGAGGGAACGGTGCGCGGATCGTTGCCGAACAGCCGGAAGCCGATGGCGAGCAGGCCCACGAGTACCGCCACGGTGACAATCGTGCGCACCTGCGCCGAGCTGTCGGCGTAGAAACGCGCGATCGCCCAGCCGACCAGGGCCGCAAGCGCTGCCGCAGTGAGCACGCCCGCCGGCAACGCGACGCCGAACCCCCACCCGCGCTCCAGCAACTGGAGCATGACCATGGTGCCGAAGGACCCGATGGCCGCCTGCGCCACGTTGAGCACACCGGTCATCTGGAACAGCAGGACGACGCAGACGCCCACCATCGCGTAGGCGCCCCCGGCGAGCAGGCCCGCGACCGATGCCTGCAACATGTCAGGACCCGGCCGGCAGGGTAATCCACTCCGGCGTGACCGTGACCCACGTGCCGCCCTTGAGCTGGACGAACTTGCTGGCCCGGTTCGAGTTGTGTTTCTCGGCCGGGGCGAACGAGTACGGCGTGCCGACCAAGGGGTTGGACACCGAGGTCAGCCCCTGCAGCGCCGCGGTCACCGACTCGCGGTTGATCTCACCTTGAATGCTTTTCAGTGCCTGGACGAAGTAGGTCGCGGAGAGGTACCCGCCCTGAGCGAACGAGTTCAGCGGTATCTTGGCCGCCGTCATGGTCTGCTTCCAGTCGGCCAGTGCGGGCGCGGATCCGCCGTAGGGCTCGAACTCCGAGTTCGCGTACAGTCCCTCGCCGACGGGGCCGAGCGTCTTTGCCACCTTGTCGGTGTAGTTCGAGGTGAGAAAGACCCAATCGATGCCGGTCACCTTCTGCGCCTGGACCGCCTGCATCCAGGCCACGCCCGCGACATCCACCCCGTCGAACACGACGGCCTGGCAACCAGCCTGGCGGACCTTCAACACGAACGGCGTGGGATCCTCCGGCCCGGGCTTGTACGTGGCATCAAGCAGCGCCAACTTCTTGCCGGTCGACTTCTCCCACTGCCCGATCGCGGCGGCGTAGGCATCACCCCAGCCGGCGTAGTCGACCAGTACGGCGCAGACTTTGTCCCGCTTCAGTGTCTCGGACGCGAACTGCAGCGACACCGTGATGCCCTGAAATGGACCGGTGTTGACCGGTGAGATGTTGCTGGAGCTGAAGCAGGCCGGGTCCACCCCGGTGCCCTGCACCGAGAGGATCTTCTTCTGCTTGTACAGCGCTCCGTTGACGCTGCACTCCAGTGCGCTGGACGAGCCGACCATCGCCACAACTTGCTCGGAGTCGACGAGCTTGCGGGCCGCCTGCTGGGCCTGCTGCGGGTCGACCTTGTCGTCCTCGACCAGGTACTCCAGCCTGCGGCCGCCGATGCCGCCCTCCGCGTTGACCTTGTCGAAGACGGCTTTGACCGCCTGCGACGCCTCCGGGAAGACGACGGGACCGGAGATGGAGCTGATGGCCCCGACCTTGATCGGCGCGGTGCTGGAGCTTTCCGTCTTATCGCTGCAGCCGGGGATCGCGATCAGCAGGACGCCGGAAACCACTGCTGCCGCCGCGGGCCTAGGACTACTGATCATGGGTTTCCCTTCCTTCAAGGCCGGCTGTGGCCTGAGTCACAAGGTAGGGCGCAACCTTCACGACATGCAAGAGAAACTTTCATGATACTTCATAATGGCCGAACAGTTGAGGTCCAGGTCGAAGTGGTTGAAGAAGTAGTCGGATGTACTGCTGGTGAAGATGGCGACCTGGACCTCCGGGTCCTCGCCCATCTCCACCACGAGGTCACGTAACCTGGCGGCGGTCTCCGGCAGCATCAGATTCATGGGAGGATTCGCGAAGGTGATCTTCCGGATCTTGGGGGCAGCCGTTCGAAGCTGATCGCGCTGGACTGCTTCATGGCGCTCCCCTTGAGGGTGTAGGACAACTCAGCGTGGGCTGTACAGCCGAGCGGAAGGCTGGTGCCCGCCTGGGCGCGTGCACCACGAGACCCGTCGCCAGGGGCTGGGCCGCAGTCGTTGCCGGTGCATGATCTCGTTGACTTACGATCACACTGCAATGTGCGCTCGCTGAGCACAAGGGTTTGCCGGTGCACGACACGGGCGTGCTGATGGAAGGACGGCGTCGCTTTCCCCGTAGATGAGGTGGTCGCGACGGGCGACCAGCAGGTGTTCAGAAGCGGCGCGCTCCAGCCGCGTTGAGCTGAGTGCGGCACTTTCGGTGTATGAGATGGCGCGGTGTGGGAACGTCAGGTGTCCCGGGTGCCATCGAGGTAGTGATCGCGTTCTTGCTGATCGCTGTCCTGGTGGCCGCGAGCCATAGCTCCCACTCGCGTGAAGTTTGTGGCTCCGCTGGTTGTCCCGGGGTGATTGGTCTTCATTTCGTGGGAGACCACGATGACGTGGGCGTACTTGTCCTTGTGGTGTCGGGTTGCTTGAACCAGGACGCGTCGCGCATCGCGGCGCGAAGGTGCCCGCCGCCTAGCAGCGCTGTGCCGTGCCGCGAGCCTGAACGTCACCGCCGCAGGCCACGAAGCTCAAGCTCACCAGCCAAGATGCGGCCTTAGCCGACACGTTGTCCCTCATGGTTGACGGCGACTACCTCGATGCCGTTGGCAGTGAATGCCGTGATGACGGAGGAGTCGGCTTCGTGATCGGTGACGAGGGTCCATTTGCGTGGTAGTCGTGCCCAGGCGTGGAAAGGTTGGCGGATCAGCTTGGCGGCGTGCGCCAGGACGTAGACGTGTTCGGTGCGACGTGCCATCAGTTCTTTGAGGCGGGTCTGCTGTAGGTCTGCCTCACAGATCCCGCCGTCGGGGGAGACGCCGTCGGCGCCGAGGAAGACGCGGTCGAAAGTCATCTTTTCCAGCGCCGCTTCGGCCAGTGGTCCGACCAGTCCTTGGCTGAGGTGCCGCAGGCTGCCGCCGAGGCACTCCACGTGCACGGCGTCCACGTCGGCGAGTTCGTTGAGAGCGGTCAGTCCGGTGGTCGCAACGGTCAGCGAGCGCGCTGACCGCAGTTCGTGGGCGAGCGCTCCCACCGTTGACCCGGCGTCTAGCAAGACTGTTTCGCCGGGGCGGATCTGTGATGCGGTCCAACGGGCGATGCCTCGCTTTGCCTCGAACGCCTCACCGATCCGTTGACGTAGTGACGCCTCCGGATGCGCGTTGGGTGCGATGGCACCGCCGAATGTACGGGTGAGTCGGCCTTCGGATGTCAACATGGCGAGGTCACGACGGATGGTCGAGGCCGTCACCTGGAACGTTTCGGCCAACTCCTCTACGGTGGTGAGCCCTGTCGTGGTGGCCCGCCGGACGATCTCCTCACGTCGAGTTCGCGAGTTAAACGATGTCATTGCCATCCCGATTCCTCTCGCGCCGCCTGGACCATGTCACGCCGTGGGGGTCGGCGCCAACCGGGCTGCCTGCCGGAGGGCTTCGATCATGCTGCCCGCCTCGGCGACCCCCGTACCGGCGATGTCGAACGCGGTGCCATGATCAACCGAGGTCCGGATCACAGGCAGCCCCACGGTGATATTCACGCCCGTTTCGATACCCAGAATCTTGACTGGCCCATGTCCCTGGTCGTGGTACATGGCCACGATCAGATCGTAGTCACCCCGGCCCGCGACGAAGAATGCGGTGTCGGCCGGGATCGGGCCGATGGCGTCGATGCCGTCCGCGCGCAGGACGGCGATCGCCGGGGCGATCTTTTCTTCCTCCTCGCCATATCCGAACAGCCCGTTCTCGCCCGCATGCGGGTTGATCCCGCACACCCCGATCCGGGGGTTGGGGATGCCGGATCGGGTCATTGCCTCGTGTCCGCGGCGGATCGTGCGTTCCACCAGACCGGGCTCGATCATCTTGACGGCATCGATCAAGCCAATATGAGTCGTTACGTGGATGACGCTGACCTTGGGGGTGGTGAGCATCATCGAGACTTCCTCGGTGCCGGTCAGGTGTGCCAGGAGTTCTGTATGTCCGGGGTAGATGTGCCCTGCGGCGTGCAGCGCCTCCTTGTTCAGGGGGGCCGTGCAGATGCCCTGCGCCTCGCCCCTCATCGCCAGCTCGCTTGCCACCCGAACGTACTGGTACGCCGCTTCGCCGGCGGCTGCCGACAGCTGACCCCACGGCAGGTCGGCCGGTAGCAGTTCGAGATCGATGACGTTGATACGCCCAGGCTCGAACCTCGCCGCGGCGACGGTTTCAACTGGCTCGACATCCACTTGGAGGCCGAGGATCTCAGCGGCCACCCGTAGGCGCGCTGCGTCGCCAATGACAACGGGACGGCACACGCCCGCCAGTTCCGGTGACACTAGCGCGCCGACGACCACTTCGGGGCCGATGCCCGCGCCGTCGCCCATGGTCACGGCGATGACTGGTGCCGGCAGCGCGCCCGCCTTGTTGGCCAGGGCACGCTGGTGCGCGGATGCGACGCTGCTCATGGAAGAACCTCTCGTTGGGCCGGCATCAGATCCGGCTTAGGGCAGGGGGTGCTGTTCAGGGCGTGCACGATGTCGAGCAGGGAGTCGGCGTTGCCAAAGCTGCCGGCCCTGGTGACGACGGCGCGGCCGTCCGGGGTGAGGCAGTGGACGGCGCCCGGCTGAATTTGCCCGATCGGGGTTAACGTGTCGACGCCGATTGCGTCGAGGACCCGGCGAGCGGTCTCGCCGCCGGTCAGGACGAGGGCCACCGGCGGGCCAGTCTGCGGGCTGATGCGGAGTGCTTCGGCGACGACGTCCGCCAGGTGTCGCGCGACGGCATCGGGTGCGGCGCGGCGGTCGCCGGGCGGGTCGAGCGTAACCACGCAAGGACCGTTGTCGATCGCAGTGCGGACCCGGTCCGCGGCGGCTGACCGGTGGCCTCTGTGCTGGAGGGTTTCGGCGACGAGTCCTACCTGATGTAGTCCAGCGGCGACCAGCCGGCGTGATTGCTCGACGGCCACGGGCTCGGCCGTTCCGACGACGACCAGGACTGGGCGCGGCCCGTGCTTGGGAGCCTCTCTGGCGGGTGGGCCGGTGCGGGTGACCGGGGCGAGTGAGCGGGCCACCGCGGCGGCGAGTCCACCAGAGCCGACGACGCGAACTGACGGAAGGGTCAGGGCCGCTGCGGCGACGAGGTCGAGGTCGCTGTCGGTCTCGGCATCGCAGACGGCCACCACGTCCGCGGCGACGATCGAGTGCAGTACGGCCGGGAGCCCAGGCGCCCGGACAGTGTCGAGGCTGACCAGTTGGGTCGGCATCGGGGCTAGGGCCGCGGTCAATGACTCCGGTGGATCGCCGGGTTCCATCCGCCAGGCGTCGGTGTGGCTCAGCGGTATTCCGGCCAGCCGAACGACACCGTCGACGACGACACGAGCGGCGCCCGGGAGCGCGGTGGCGACAACAACGGGAGCGCGGTCCGCGCGCAGCGCGTGGACGATCGCTTGTGGACTGCCGCGAAGCAGCGAGTCGATCTTCGCCAGCACGCGGGAGGGACGGTGCCGGACGATCGCCGAGCGAACGCGGTCGGCCACCTGTTCGGCGGCTCGGTGCCGGCAGTCCAGGTCGACCACCAATGCTCCGGGCGACGAGTCGCGGTCGTCATCAATCAGCAATGGCGGCGTAACCGTCGCGGTGCTTGGCAGCAGGCGAAGGATGATGCGTGTTTCGAGCAACATGAGGGCGGCGGCCACCTCGCCCGCGCCGGTCAGATCATCTGCAAGAGCCAACAGCCCATCGCTGTCCGCCCCCTCCATAGCACCTCCATGTTCGACGTTCAGAGCCAAGAACCCGGCCTCGGATGGGGCGGGCGTAGAGAAGGCTGCCGGGCGTGGTTGCCGCCACCAGGGTCGCACACCTGCACGAGTCGCGCTAGCGCTATTGCGCGTAACGCGCAGGCGTGCCAGAGTGATCGGTCTAACAGCCCGTTAATGCGACTGACACATCTGAGCCAGCCCCCACCCCCCGTGATGCGGACACGCATAGAAATCGAGGGCTTACGATGAACGATCAACCATCCTCGCCTGAGCTGTCGCGTCGTGCCCTGCTCCGCGGGCTCGGCTTGGCGGGCGGCCTGACTGCCTTCGGTGGCACGCTGACGGCCTGCTCGAGTCCGACCGGTACCGGTGGTACCGGCGCCCCTGGCGGCGGAACCCTCACCCTGGCCCTGAATCGCTCCTTGGTGAGTCTGGACAACAAACTCAACCAATTCGACGCCGCCGTGACCGTGCAGCGGGCTGTGCGGCAGGCCCTGACCCGCATCGACGAGAACCTCCACCCGCAGCTTGTGCTGGCTGAGAAGTTCGAGATGACGGCGCCCACCACGTGGACCGTCAAGCTACGCGCGGGCGTCACCTACTCCGACGCCACGCCTGTGAAGGTCGAGGACGTGGCCACCGCGCTGCAGATGTACCAGAAGGTCAATGGCTCTTTCCTGGCCACGTTCTTCCCCGAGTGGCCGAAGGTGGTGCCGGTAGACGACACCACCTTCACCTTGCAGACAACGCGACCGATCGTCGCGCTGGACTATCTGATGGCGAACATCCTTATCACGCCGTCCGCCGCGAACAAGGCCGAGGAGCTGCAGGGCGGGGTCGGCACCGGCCCCTACGTCGTCACCACCGCGAATCGGGGGACCGGCGAGTACACCCTGAAGAAGAACCCGAAGTACTGGGGTACCGCCGGGCACGTGGACACCATCGAGGTCAAGTTCATGCCGGAGGAAGCCAGCCGGGTCACCGCGCTGCGCAGCGGTCAGGTCGACGTCATCGACTCCATCTCCCCGGACGCGGTGAAGCAGCTCAGCGGCCTGCCCGACATCAAGGTGGAGACCGTCGAGGGCACCCGGCTCAGCCAGCTTTTCTACAACTTCCGTAAGCCGAAGTCCCACCCGCTCGCCAATCCGCAGGTGCGACAGGCCTTGTCCTATGCCATCGATGGCCAAGCGCTGATCAACAACATCCTGGGTGGGGTGGTCACGGCCGCAGAAGGTCCGGTCCCGCTGACCCTGTCGGGTGCCGTGAAGACCGGCGCGTACGTACACGACCCAGCCAAGGCCAGGCAGATGCTCGACAGCCTCGGGGTGAGGAACCTCGCCGTGAAGATCATCTGGGAGAGCGGTGAGTTCGCCAACGACGCCTCGGTCATGGAAGCGGTCGCTCAGATGCTCGGTGACGTCGGCGTCAAGGCCACCCTTCAGCAGTTCGAACCCGGCGGCGACATCCTGAAATGGCGGCAGGGGCGGGCCGGCGACTGGGACATCCTGGGCAACGGCTACCCCGGGACAACGGGCCTGGCGTCCACCATGCTGCAGGGCATGTACGCGGGCACCGCCGCCAAAGAGGCCACCCGGGACAGCTACCACGGCTATGTCATCCCGGAGATCACCGATGGTCTGGTGAAAGCGCAGGCAGAGGTCGACAAGACCGCTCGGGAGAAGCTGCTGGCCGACACGCAGAAGGCCATCTGGGACACCTGGCCCTGCCTGTGGGCGTTCGTTCCGAAGGCGGTCATCGCCCGCCGCACGCGGGTCGAGGGGATCACCCTGACACCAGCCAACAACTACGACATCTCGAACGTTCGGTTGGGGGCCTGAACCGTGCTCGGGTATCTCGCCAGGCGGATCGTGCAGAGCGCCCTGACCGTGTTCGTGACGGTCTCCGGGGTCTTCTTCCTGATTCGCCTGGCGCCTGGCGACCCGGCCGCCGCGCTGTCCAGCCCGATGGCCACGTCGGCGGAACTGGCCGAGGTTCGCGCCCATTTCGGCTTGGACCAGTCGCTGCCCGCACAGTACTGGATCTTCGTCAAAGGGCTGGCCGACGGGAACCTAGGAACCTCGTACTCGTTCCAAAGTCCGGCGCTGGACGTCGTCCTGAGCCGCCTGCCGCATACGATCACCCTGGCGGTCGCGTCGATCCTGCTCACCACGATCATCGCCATCCCGCTCGGCGTCTGGATGGCGCGCAACGCGGGAACCGCCCGCGAGTTCGGCGCCAACGTCGCCACCATCGCCGCGCAATCCATGCCGGACTTCTGGACCGGCATCATGCTTCTGACGGTCTTCGCCGTCCTGATACCCGTGCTGCCGGCCGCCGGTTTCGCCGGCTGGGATGGCCTGGTCCTGCCCACGGTCACGGTGGCGATTCTGCAGATCGCGCTCATCTCTCGCATGGTGCGCCGCGAGATGGTAGCGAACTTGAATGCCCCGTATCTGGTCGTCGCACTGGCACGCGGGCTGTCTACACCCGCACTCACCTGGCGGTACGCGATGCGCAACTCAGCCATCCCGGTTCTGACCGCGTTGGGTACCCGGTTCGCCGCCATGCTCAACGGGGTCGTCGTCGTGGAGGTCGTCTTCGCCTGGCCCGGGGTCGGCTCACTCGTGGTACGGGCGTTGGAGACCCGTGACTATCCGCTGATCACCGCGACGGTCATGGTCACCGCCGCCCTGGCCATCCTCGTCCAACTTCTCGTCGACCTGACCTACCCGTTGCTCGATCCGCGGGTCCGCCTGGGGAAGGGAGCCACGTCGTGAGCACCCCTGTAAGCTCCGCTGCGGAGCCCGAACCACGGCTGGCCGCCGAGCGGCCAAGCATGGTGACCGCGAAGCAGCTCAAAAGGGCAACCGCGATCCGCCAACGCCGCAGCGCGCACGCCAAGATGTGGATCGGTGCCACCTGCGCTCTGCTGGTCATCCTGCCGGTGGCGCTGGCCAACGTCCTCCCGCTTCCCGGACCGGACGCCCAGCAGCTCACCGCGCGGCTGCTGCCGCCGTTCACCGATGGGCATCTGCTCGGCACTGACCAAGTTGGCAGGGACCTGCTCTCCCGGATCCTGCACGGCGGCCAGGTCTCCCTGACGGTCGGCGTGCTCGCCGTCGTCGTCTCCGGGATTATCGGGATCATCGCCGGATCGGCAGCCGGCTATTTCGGCGGCTGGGTCGACTCGGCCGTCTCCCGCGTGCTTGAGGCCCAACTTTCGCTCCCGCTGCTGATGATGCTGCTGCTCGTGGTCGCCCTCTTCGGCTCGTCGGTTCCGGTGATCACCTTCGTCATCGCGGTCGCCCAGTGGCCCGAGGTGGCCCGGCTGACCCGATCGCTGGTGCTGGTGGAGCGGGAGAAGCCCTACATCGCCGCGGCGCGGGTACTCGGGCTGCACCGGGTCGGCATTCTTGTCCGGCACCTCATGCCGAACATCATCAAGCAGGCAACGGTGGTCGTCCTGCTCCTGCTGGCCCAGGCCGTACTGCTGGAGAGCGCGTTGAGCTATCTGGGAGCCGGTCCCCAGCGGCCGTTCGCGACCTGGGGCCGAATCATCGCCGACGGCCAGGACTACATCACCACCTCCTGGTGGCTGGTGACCATGCCCGGCCTGGTGATCGCGTTGCTTGTCGTCGGAGTGAACCTCTTCGGCGACGGGCTTCGGGACCGGGTACGTCGCCGGAAGGGGGCGTGAGGCGTGGTGGCCATCAACTCCGCGGTGACCTCAAAGGACACGAGTGTGACGATCGAAGACATGGGGAAGCCCAGCGCCGCCGGCGAGCCCGGTGCGCCATTGCTGTTGGTCGAGGACCTACAGATCGAACTCATCACCGAGGCGGGTGTGATCCGCACCGTCGACGGCATCAGCTTCGCCATCCACCAGGGCGAGACGGTGACGATCATCGGCGAGTCCGGCTCGGGTAAGTCAACCACGGCGATGGGCATCCTGCGGCTGCTCCCGGCCGGCCTGGCCGTACTCTCCGGCAGTGTCCGGTTCGAGGGCGTCGACGTGGTCGCCCAGCCCGAGGCCATCGAGAAGATCCGTGGCCGTCGCGTCTCGCTCATTCCGCAGGATCCGATGACCGCGCTCAGCCCCGTACACAAGATCGGCCGCCAGATCGCGGAGGCGGTCCGGCTCCGGCGTCCCGAGCTGTCTCGGGCCGCAGCGGCGGACCGTGCCGTCTATCTGCTGGAACAGGTCCGGATACCCGACCCTGCGCGGCAGCTGTCTCGTTACCCGCACCAATTGTCCGGTGGCATGCTACAACGAGTGATCATCGCCATGGCGCTCGCCGGCGAGCCTGTACTCCTGGTGGCGGACGAACCTACCTCCGCCCTGGACGTCACCGTCCAGGGCGGAATCCTGGACCTGTTGCTCGATCTGCAGCAGACCACCGGCGTGGGCATCCTGATGATCACCCACGACCTGGGGGTGGCCCGGCTCGTCTCTGATCGGGTGTACGTCATGCGGGACGGCCGGTTCGTCGAGTCGGGCGAGGTTGAGCAGGTCGTCGAGCATCCCCGAGACGACTACACGCGTGCCCTGCTGGCAGCGGTGCCCGTTCTGGGGGCTTGGGACGAAGATCCGGGCACCGCGCCCGACCCGCCGCCGGATCCCCATGCGACCCCGACAGGGATGCAGACGGGAGAACCTCGATGAACGCGCCCTTCCTCGAGGTCGACGGACTCACGGTCGACTATCCCGTCCCTCATGGCACGTTCCGCGCCGTCGACAACGTCAGCTTCGCCGTCGCACGCGGGGAAACGCTCGGAATCGTCGGTGAGTCCGGTTGCGGCAAGTCCACTGTCGCCCGTTCCATCGTGCGGCTGCTCACACCCACCGCCGGGCGGATCCTGCTCGACGGTACGGACATCGCCCGGTTGAAGGAGCGGCGGCTGCGGCCGCTTCGCTCGAAGGTGCAGATGGTCTTCCAGGATCCGTACGGCTCGCTTGACCCGCATCTGTCCGCACAGGACATCGTCGCCGAGCCGCTTCGGCTGCGCGGCGTGAGCTCACGGAAGGAACGGGAGACGGAGGCCGCCCGGCTGATCGATTTGGTCGGCCTGCCGCGAAGCGCCCTGTCCCGCCGCCCGGCCGAATTCTCCGGCGGGCAGCGGCAGCGGATCGGCATCGCCCGCGCCCTTGCCAGCCGGCCTGAAGTACTGGTGTGCGACGAGGCGACCAGCGCCCTGGACGTCTCGGTGCAGGCGCAGGTGTTGGAGCTGCTCCGCCAGATCCAGGCCGAGACGCGACTGACCTACCTGATCATCTCGCACAACCTCGGAGTGGTCCGGCAGCTCAGCCAGACGATTGTGGTGATGAGCGAAGGAAAGATCGTCGAGAGTGGTCCGACCAGCGACGTCCTTGCCTCGCCGCGTACATCGGTTACCCGCGCGTTGCGGCGGGCCGCGCTCGATCCGACGAGGATGCGCGGCCGGAAACCCCGCACCATGGATCGGGCCGACACCAGCCCATCGCCGGCGATCGCCGCCGGCGGTGTCGACGGTGTCGATCCGCAGACCGTCACGGGAGCGACATGATGAATTCTCTCTGCCTGGCGGGCATCGATGTTCCGTTGTCCCGGCTCGTCCTGGGCACGATGACCTTCGGCGACACCGTGGACGCATCGGGTGCGGCCCACCTACTCGATCTGGCCCTGGAGGCCGGGGTGACCGGCGTGGACACCGCAAACGCGTACGCCGATGGCGTCACTGAGGAGATCGTCGGTGGCCTGCTCGCCGGCCGGCGCGACCGGATCGTTCTGGCGACGAAGGCGGGTATGCCACATCCCGACCATGGCGACCACGCCCCGCTTTCCGCGGCGGGTCTGCGGGCCGGTCTCGAGGGCAGCCTCAGGCGGCTGAAGGTGGAGCACGTCGACCTGTTCTACCTGCACCAGCCGGACCGGCGCACACCGCTGCGCGAAACCCTGGCCACCGTGGCGGACCTGACCACCGAAGGAAAGATCCGAGCCTTTGGCGTGTCCAACTTCGCCGCCTGGCAGATCGTGGAGATCAACCACGTGGCTGAGGAGGTAGGGGCGCCGCGACCCGTCATCGCCCAGCAGCTGTACAACCTCCTCGCTCGCCGGCTGGAAGAAGAGTACTGCGAGTTTGCCCGTACCAGCGGGCTGGTAACGATGGTTTACAACCCGCTCGCCGGTGGCCTGCTCACCGGCCGGCATCGGCTCAGCGAAACCCCGAGCACCGGGCGGTTCGGTGACTCCAAGCTCGCTGGCATGTACCGGCAGCGGTACTGGGCCCCCGAGCTCTTCGAGGCGACCGCCGAACTCGCCGAACTCGCCGACGCATCCGGCATCGACCTGGTGCAGTTGTCCCTGCGCTGGCTGCTCGGACGCGAAGAAGTGGACGCGCTGCTACTCGGCGCCTCCCGAGAAGAGCACCTACGCGCCAACCTCGCAGCCGCCCAGGCCGGCTCGCTCCCCAGCGACGTGCTCGACGCCTGCGACGCCGTCGGTGCGCGCCTGCGCGGCCCGATGCCCCCCTACAACCGGTGAACATGGAGCCTCTCATGACCCCCCACGAATTCGCCGCCCGCATCCGGGCACGGGAAAAGACCGTCGGCTACTGGGTGACCCTCGACTCGCCTGCCGCCACCGAGCGGCTCGCCCGCCTCGGCTACGACTACGTGTGCCTGGATGGCCAGCACGGGCTCCTCGACTACGCCGGACTGCTCGCCGGACTGACCGCGATCGACGCCGGGGGCGTCTCCGTCGGCTTGGTCAGGGTCCAGGCAAACGACCCGGCCCAGATCGGCCGGGCGCTCGACGCCGGCGCCACCGGGGTGATCGTTCCACTCATCGACACCGCCGCACAGGCGGCTGAAGCGGTGGCCGCCACGCGCTATCCACCCGCCGGACGGCGATCCTACGGCCCGATGCGCTCGAGCCTGAGGATCGGGCCGAAGCCGGCCGATGCCGACGCCACCACCCTTGTCTTCGCGATGATCGAAACAGCTGACGGCCTGGAGAACGTCGAGAGGATCTGCCGTACCCCTGGCCTGGACGGCGTCTACGTCGGCCCGTCCGACCTCTGCCTCGCGTTGGGGGGCGCCTACCCCAACGATCCTGGCGTGGCCGACGTCTTCGAGGACGCACTGCGGCGCATCCGGCAGGCCGCCGCCGCAGCGGGTGTTGCAGCAGGCATCCACACCCCGGACGGGGAGACCGCTGCCAAGCGGCTCGCCGAAGGGTACGCCTTCGCCAGCATCGCCTCCGATCTGGTCCACCTGGAACAGGTCGCGCGCGGCCATCTCGGCGCCGTCCGCTCCCGCAGCCAGCAACAGTGACCACGCCAGCTCAGGAGGACGTCGTGAACGTACCGGTTGCCGCCACCAACGGGCGCCTGCCCACCGATGGTGTGATCCGAGACCGGACCGACCAGGCCGGCCGGGCGGACGCCTACCTGCCCGCCCCAGCCGCGCAAAACCACTCAGCCAACCTCATGCAACTGGCCAGCGGGGACATCGGTTGTGTCTGGTTCGGCGGCACCCAGGAAGGCGTGGCCGACATCTCGATCTGGATGTCCCGGCTGCGAGCCGGCTCCGACACCTGGTCCACGCCGATCCGCCTCTCTGAAGACCCGACCCGCTCCGAGCAGAACCCCGTCCTGTTCCCCACACCGGCCGGTGAGCTCTGGCTGCTGCACACCGCACAGCACGCGGGCAACCAAGACACCTCCGAGGTCCGCTACCGAGTCTCCCTTGATGACGGCGAGTCGTGGTCACCAACCCAAACGCTGCTCCCGGTCACCGCCGCAGGGGGCGTCTTCGTTCGCCAACCGGTCGAGATCCTGGACTCCGGACGATGGCTGCTGCCGGTTTTCCACTGTGTCCATACCCCCGGCCGCAGGTGGGTCGGTGACCATGACACCAGCGCGGTGATGATCTCCGACGACCAGGGACGCACCTGGCGGGAAGTCCCAGTACCCGACAGCACCGGATGCGTCCACATGAACATCCATCGGGTGGGCGACGGTTCCCTGCTGGCCCTGTTTCGTAGCCGTTGGGCGGACTTCGTGTACCAGAGCCGGTCCTACGACGACGGTGACACCTGGGCCAAACCAGTCCCCACGGAGCTGCCGAACAACAACTCATCGATCCAGTACACCCCCACCGTCGATGGCCGGCTGGTTCTGGTCTACAACCACAGCAACGCCGCCGATGCCACCGACCGGCGAATCTCCCTCTACGACGAGATCGACGACGACGGCCTCGTCCACCAGGAC
This sequence comes from Nonomuraea sp. MTCD27, assembly GCF_041950495.1. Lineage (NCBI taxonomy): Bacteria > Bacillati > Actinomycetota > Actinomycetes > Streptosporangiales > Streptosporangiaceae > Nonomuraea > Nonomuraea sp. MTCD27. The sequence goes on from NZ_JBGNUW010000002.1 coordinate 34,386, forward strand.
GCGCACCCTCCTGCCGCCGATCCGCGACCGGCGCAGGAAGACCGTAGTGCCTTTTGGGGAGCCCCCCGTGCGCCGTTGTCCCTCGCGCTGTCCAGCGACGGCGGGACCACCTGGCCAGTTCGCCGAGACCTGGAAATCGGCGACGGCTACTGCTTGACGAACAACTCCCGCGACGGTCTTAACCGCGAACTGTCCTATCCGAGCATCATCCAGACCGCGGATGGCACGCTACACATCGCTTTCACCTATTTCCGGCAGGCCATCAAGTACATCCGGCTCCGGCCCGCATAGTTTTGACCTACCTGCCTCCGCGGTCCACGCCAACGACGCCTCCATCGGGGCGCCGTCCCGCATAACTTAGCCTGCCCGGAAACAGGATAAGGCTGCCACAAATGCGGCTCATATGCAGATTGATGTGGCCCATCAATGGACGTGTCGGCGTGGACGTCTTCCGCTTCGCTCCAACGAATCAGTACCGGAGGAAGAAAGTGAAAACGAGAATCGGGTCGCTGCTGTTAGCCGCCGTACTGCTAATGTCCACTGCGGGATTCACCTGGCCGTCCAAGCTGCCTGTGGTCCAGCCGCTCAGCACGACCGTTCCGGTCTACGACCCCATGGCAGGAATCAGCATGGGAATCAGCGGGCTGTTCGAGCGGACCATCGCCGGAACGGACCGCACCGCAAAGCTGTATGTTCCCCAAGGCGCGCACCTGGGCGCATACATGGTCGTGACGAACGTGCCGGACGGCGAAGAGACCGTCAGGTGGCTCGCCGACAGCGGCTGGATCAAGCTCGCCGACAGGGAGAAGTTCCTGCTGTACGTATTCGAACCGGGCTTGTCCGGTTCGTGGGGTACCGCCGAGCAGGAGCAGGTATACATCGAAACCGCGTACGGCAACATCAGCCTCAACAGCTCTGAGGGCCGAGGTACGTGGTACCTGCCGCCGGAAAGCTACTACGTGGTCGGCTACGACACCGCCGGGTCGGTACTGCAAAAGATGGTCATGAAAGACCCCACACTGGTCGCCGCGGCGGCTTTCGTCAACGCCAGCGACATCGGCGGCGACTTTCTCGCCAGCCTGGACAGCAACTACTACCCCACGCCCGACCGGAACGGCAACCTCGTCGCGAGCAGCAACGTCCCCCTTCCCGTGTGGATTATTTCCAAGGATTTGTCGCAAAACACATCCCACGTCATCGACTATTGGAAGGAGGCCAATCAGACCGGCAACCGATCTACCGGGTTCCAGGGCGGAAAGATCTACTACCAGAAGCATGGCACCCTGCACGGCTACGTCGCGGACAGTTCACGCACCGCAGTAGCGGTCCGCGAGAAGAAGAACCTCCGCAATGACACTGTCTCGAGCGAGAAAATCTACGAAGACTTCCTCTCGCTTTACACCCGATACGGTGGCAATGTCGGCGGCAACACCGTCGGCAGCCGCCCCGACTACCAGAAGCTCGGCGTCCAGTTCAAGACTCTGGTGCTCGACGGCCGCCTGCGTGAATACATGGTCTACGTGCCGCGGAAGGCAAAGGAAGCCGCAAGGCGGGGTGAGGACGTCCCGGCCGTGTTCTCGCTACACGGTTCCGGTATGACGATGTACGCGATGTTCGACTACTCGCGCTGGTGGGAGGTGGCGGACGACGAAGGGTTCATCCTCGTGGTCCCCACCGGACTCAACACGACCAACCGGACCGGATGGAACACCAGTGACACCAGCATCGACATGAGCTACATCCAGCTGCTACTGGATGAGGTGAAAGCGGAGTACAACGTCGACGCGAGTCGGATCTACCTCGGCGGGCAGTCCAACGGCAGCATGATGACCCAGGCGATCGGCAGGAACCTCGCCCTGTCCAAGAACTTCGCCGCTCTCGGTTCCACATCAGGCGGCGGCACCTCGACCGACTACTCCGGAGAGGTACTTCCGTTCTTCCTCCTGTTCGGCGAGTTCGACTTCTGGCCCTACCAGCTCTCCACCCCGACGGTCGGTAACAGCATGACCTACTGGATCAACCGAAACGATGCGCTCGGGACGGCGACGACCCCCGCGTCGGAAGAGACGAACGGCCGCTACCTCATCTACAAGTGGAACAACGCCGACGGCGTGAACGTGGTGCGCTACGGCGTGACGAAGGGCCGCGGCCACAGCATCATCCCAGAGGAGATGCGACTGCTCTGGAACTGGTATGAGCTTTGGAAGAAGGCTCCGGACGGGAGTAGCGCCTACGTAGGGCGGTAGGAGCCGGCCCGGCGCCGTCCAGGTGCCAACGTGCCGGCGACCCCGAAGCGCGGTCGTGCCCCGGGGTCGCCGGCCGGCCCGTAGCGCGCATCGGCGGCGGGTCCCTCGACGACCCGGCCGTGGCCGGGCTCCCACCATCTGAACCTCACAACGAGCCAGCCTGCCAACCGCGATCCGCTGAGGACGCGCACAGGCCTCACGCGCGAGCGATCCACATGCGACCACGGAGCGACAGGATGCCGAACGCCGTTACCGACTCCAGCACTCCGGACCCGGCCGAGGGCCCTGCTGCCACGCCGAACGCCAGATCCACGACCGTCGCCGCCAAGCACGCCGTCATAACGGGAGCGAGCTCAGGTATTGGCCTCGCTGTGGCACATCGGTTGCTCAACGAGGGCTGGCATGTGACGGGAGTATCTCGAGGCCCGTCACCGAGCACCATCCACCCGCCCGCCCAAACCGGCGGATCCGCCAGCTCCAGACTGTCCTGGCTGTGCGTGGACCTCAGTGATGTGGAAGCCGTCGGTCAGGCCCTCGCGACGGTCACTGGCGACATCGACGCCATCATCCACTCCGCAGGACTTCAGCGCACCGGGAAGCTTGGTGCGCTGAACATGGCAGACGGCGCAGCGATGTGGCAGGTGAACGTCGCCGCGGCTAGCTACGTCGTCGACACGTTAAGCGGACAACTCGTGGCTGGCGGCCGAATCGTTCTGCTCGGCAGCCGGACAATGCAGGGAGCCGCCGGCAAGAGCCACTACGCCGCCACAAAGGCCGCCCTGCTTGGGCTCTGCCGGTCGTGGGCCATCGAATTGCTACCCCGCGCGATCACCGTGAACGTCGTCGCGCCAGGCCCGACCGATACCCCCATGCTGAAAGACCCGGCCCGGTCCGATATACCGCCCAAGACGCCTCCACTGGGCCGGCTCATCCGCCCGGACGAGGTGGCCGGCCTAGTCTCGTTCCTCCTCGGTCCCGACGCCGGTGCGATCACAGGCCAACACCTCATGATGTGTGGCGGGGCCTCGCTGGCCCTGCCCTAGGGACCGTGTCCGAGCGGTTCCCGTGCTCGCTGTTGTTCGCTGGTCGAAGTAGACGCTCCAATGTGCCCTGCGGCAGGTGAGCGGTGCGGTGCTGGCATTGCAGGTGACACAGCGTATCCGCCGGTATGCTGCAGGTGGCGGAGACCGCGAGCTCGATGACCCTCATGACGGGGTACCACAGGGCCAGTTTCTGGTTGAAGCCCTTCAGGATTCGGTACATGAGCAGGCCGATGCCTACCACGGCCAGGCCCGAGCAGATCATGAGCGCGACGCCGGTCGTCAGCGCTGTTTTGTCGGGGTTGCCGTCGGTGAAGGCCTGGGTGAGGGTGGTGCCGATGATGGCGGAGATCATCTGGAAGATGAACAGGGCTCCTACCGTGACCGCGATTGTCCGGGGTGTCATGATTGGGCCGCCCTTTCTCGGGGACGCAGCGCGCCGGCCACGACGATGTCGAGGACGGCCACCAGGACGAAGACGGCGACGCCCTGACGGAACAGCGTTTCGGAGCCGGTGATGTCCCGGGCCGTCCTGGCCGCGTCCCCTGGCGTGATGAGGGCCTCGATGGCGGCGAAGTTGGCGAAGACGGCCAGTACGGTCATCAGCAGCAGGGCGATGCCCGCGATCAGACTGGCCGCATGCATGGACCAGCCGGCGTGGCTCACATCGGCCCCGGGTCTGGCATGAAAGATGGTCTTCAACTGGTCTCTCCCTGGTCATCAGGATCTGGAGCACGACCTCGGGCCAGGAGGTCGAATATCTCGGCGATCCGAGCGGTCATTCCCACTGCCCGCCTCGGGGGCGCTAGGGAGTGTCTGACAATTCGGCGTTGCGGAGCCAGAGCATGAGTGAGGCGATGGTGGCGCCTGTCAGGTAGCGGCTGGCCAGCTTGTCGAAGCGGGTGGCGGTGGCACGCCATTGCTTGAGTTTGCCGATGCAGCGCTCGACCAGGTTGCGCTGCTTGTAGGTGCGGGCGTTGAAGGCGTGCGGGCGGCCACCGCGACTGCCCTTGCGTTTGCGGTTGGCGATCTGGTCGCGGCGTTCGGGGATGACCGCCTTGATGCCGCGCCGGCGCAGGTCGAGGCGGATCTTGCGGGTGGAGTAGCCCTTGTCGCCGATCAGCTTGTCCGGGGCGGGTGCGTGGGCGGCCGCCGTTCGGGCGGCGCAGCCGGAGCTTGGCCAGCACGGCCTCGAACTGGGTGCAGTCCACGATGTTGGCGCCGGTCAGGTGCAGGACCAGCGGTAGACCCCGGGCCTCCACCAGCAGGTGCAGTTTGGTGCTCAGCCCGCCGCGGGACCGTCCGAGCGCCTGCCGGTTTTGCGATTGCTTCGTATCGATCGTCCCGCCGTCGTCCCCCTTTTACGGGCCCCGGCGGCGTGCTGGTGGGCGCGGGCGATGGTGGAGTCGATGCTCACGGTGAACTCGACCTGGCCGAGGGAGCCGTCCTTGATCTGCATCTCCTCCAGCAGCCGGGCCCAGGTGCCGTCATCGTCCCAGCGTTTGAACCGCTCGTAGCCGGTCTGCCAGGGCCCGTACCGCTCGGGGATGTCCCGCCACGGCGTCCCGGCTCGCAGCCGCCACAGGATGCCGTCGATCACCTGCCGGTGATCACGCCAGGGACGGCCCCGGCCATCGGCCATCGGCAGCAGCGGCTCGATCCGCGCCCACGCCTTGTCGGTCAACTCACCACGTCGCACCACGATCGACCATTCAAGCGTGCACGTTGATCATTTGTCAGACACTCCCTAGGGCTGCTGCGGTTTGCGGATCATCGCGTGCCGGGCGCGACCGTGGCAGCGGTGAGGGGGGAGGGGGTGAAGCCTTTGATGACCAGCCAGAGGCCGAGCGATCCCTCCCACAGGAATATCGGAACGGCCGACATACCCGACAGCACGGAGACCTGCGGGTAGAGACCGTTGACGGCCGGCCGCTGCACGCCGATACCGGCGACCGATCCTGGCCGCCCAGCCAGGGCGGCCACGGGCGGCCCGGCCACCGGCCACGACGGGCGCGGCGTACCGCCCGGTTTCGGACCCGGGACGCGATCTCCGGGCGGCCTCGGCGCTGCCTATTTCAGAGACGATCGTCCAGGGCCCGGCGGATACTCCCCTGCCTGCTGTCGCCGCCGGGTGGATCGATCAGGGTGGGGGGCGGCCGATCATTGATGTGGTCGTCGATGACGTCCTGGCGGTTGCGGACGGTCGGCCGTCTCCGACGTGACGTCGTGCGCAGCAGCAGGGGCAGCAGCAGCCCGGCGGTGCCGCCGAGCATCAGGATGACGCCCACGATGCGCAGATCGAGGCCGCCCACCGAGCCGTCGGCCAGGGCGAAGGCGAGAATGGCGCCGACGACGATGACCGCGATGGCCGCGGCGATGGGCATCAGGCCGCACCCCCGCCGCGGCAGGCGCGAGAGCCGCGGGGTGGGTTACGGGGCGTGCTGGGCGCGGTCATCGCCGGCTGGCCCAGCGGCCTGAACGGCGGCCGGTGCGCCGGCCGGTGATCAGGTTGTAGGCGAGCAGCAGGACTGCCGCGCCGGCGATGGCGCAGACCCAGGTGGACAGGTTGAAGAAGCCCTGGATGCCTGAGACGTGGAGCACCTCGGTGGCCACGAAGCCGCCGAACAGCGCGCCGGCGACGCCGAGTACGAGGGTGATGATCAAGCCTTGCTGGTCTTTGCCGGGGACCAGCATTCTGGCCAGCAGTCCGGCGACCAGTCCGAGGATGATCCAAGCGATGATGCCCATGACCGAACTCCCTGTGGCGGTGCATCGATGCCTGCGCGGGATCGGTCTTCCGGACCGGTCGAAGCAGGAGGCCGGCTACCGCATGATGGGGCGGCGCCGACAGTCGAACTTGTTTACTTCGAGCCAACACCCTCGCGTAAGGGGCCGAAACCGGCGATCTGTGAAGGGGTCATCTCCAGGACCGATCACCAGAGAGAGAAAGGGTGGTGTGGCGCGACCAGCAGTGCGCCCGGCGCGTCACACACCACCGGGGCCGATGGCACTCGGCGCGCCTTCGGCGGGCGCCGGCTCGGTGGCCGGCTTGGTGGCCGGCACGACGGGTTGCAGCCAATCGAGCCGCTCGGCCAGCCGCCGGGCACTGTCGATGACGGTGGCGATGTGCGGAGAGGGGTTGGCGTCGTGCCACAGCAGTGACCAGGGGTAGTGCGTCGTGGGGTCGGCCAGGGGCCGCCAGGTGGTGCCCGGCCGGTTGGAGGAGCGGAAGGAGGACGGGACACAGTACACGCAGCGATGCTGGAGGACGAGGTCGGCGGCGGCCCGGGAGCTCTCGACGGTGCCCTCGTAGAGGGCGGGCGTGAACCCGGCTGAACGGCACAGCGCGAGAATGAACTCGTTGAGTTCCGGCGTCTGCGATTCCTCGCCCAGCAAGAGCAGTTCGTCGGCGAGGGCGGCGACGGGCACGCCGTCGAGCTCGGCGAAGCGGTGGTCGTCGGGCACCAGCACGCCGAGCGGATCGAGCCTGATCAGCTTGGAGGTCACCTCGGCCGGGGTCTGGGAGGCGTGTCCGATGGCGATGTCCAGGCGGCCGTCGGCCAGTTGCCGGTACTGCTCGGGGGTGCCCGCTTCGACCTGGTGGATGGTGATGCCGGGATGGTTGTCCTGGAGTTCGCGCAGGATCTGCGGCATGGTGTCGTAGCCCGCGTCGATGATGCCGACGCGCAGCGTGGGCACCGACGCGGCAGCGTTACGGGCGGCCTGCACGGCCCTGCTGACGTGGTCGAGGATCTGGCGCGCTTCGATGAGGAAGGCGGCGCCGGCGGGGGTCAGGTCGACGTGGTGGGTGCTGCGGTCCAGCAGCCGCACGTCCAGCTCGCGTTCCAGCCGCTGGATCTGCTGGCTCAGCGCCGACTGCACGATGTGCTCGCGGGCGGCCGCGCGGCCGAAATTGAGCTCTTCGGCCAGCGTCACGAAGTAGCGCAGCTGACGTAATTCCATGCCCGCCACCCCTTTCCTGCCCGGGCGGCGCCGATGCGGGCTGTCGTCTCCCACTCTAGGTCCATAGTGTTGCCGGCGACCCGATCGCTCTTGCCCGCGATCTGCTGGCGTCGGTTGCGGGTGACGCGGCCGAAGCGCTGCCTGGCCCAGCTCTTGAGGATCTGGACCTTGTTGCTGATTTCCCACGCCACCAGCCCGGCCGTTCCTCCGGCGTCGCGAAGCGCCTTGACGTCCAGGCGCGGGAAGGTGTCGCTCAGATAGCGCTGCATCTCGGCCAGCACCGCCGGATGGTCCAGGACGCGGCTGAGGACGGCGAACCCCAGCAGGGCCAGGGCGAAAGTGGCGAAGAAGGCGTAGTAGGTGAGGGCTGTCGGCGGCCGCCAGCCGGCCGGCGTCAGCCTTGTCGTAGCGGATCAGGGCCCGCACCGTGTGATCCAGCCAGCCGTGCCGGCTCCTCGCGTTCGTCCAGCCTTCCGCCATCCGGCCGACCCAGCGCCGGGCGGCCCTCATGGCCGGTCCCGGAAGGTCGGCGGAAAGCGGCCGTGATCGCGCGCCGCGGTCGCTTCACAGAAGATGGCTCACCGCGCCGTCATGAAAAGCCGGTAAGGGCGAAATTCCCAAACCGGGACACACACTCTATTTCTCGAAACATTTCCTGTGACGTGAAGCCTGAGAGCGTGCCTATCTCCGATCGGTGGGGAAGGTTCCCGTGCATGGATCCACCTCAAGAACGCCTGTTGCGGTTAGTGCCTGCGACCTTGGCGAGGATGGCCGCGTGGTGCGCGTGTCTGATCGTCATCGGCATCGTGGCCAACTACGTGCTCGGCTTCGTGGCCACGATGCGCATCGTCGCCCTGCCGGTCGCGGTCGCCCTGCTGCTGACCGCGCTGCTGTTCCCGCTCACCCGACGCCTGCGCGCGTTCGGCCTGCGGGCCATCTACGCCACCTGGGTCACCATGCTCGTCGCCCTCGCCGTGCTGAGCGGGACGGGCTTGATCATCGGCGTGCGGGCCAACGCGGAGTTCCCCGGCCTGGTGGCACAGGTCAGGCAGACGGCCAAGACGGTGGAGAGCTGGCTCTACACCGGCCCTCTGCACCTGGAGCCCATCCAGCTCAGCAACTGGGTGGACGAGATCGCCCAGTTCGTCACCGAGCGGCAACAGCAGATCACCTCAACGGTTCTCGCGGGCACCGTGGTGGTGGTGGAGGTCCTGGCCTCGATCGTGCTCCTGCTATTCGTGACGTTCTTCCTGCTCAAGGACGGTGACCGGATCTGGTCCTGGGCTCTCAAGGGGTTCGGCCGGAGGGCGCCCCGGGTCGACCGGGCCGGGCGAACCGCCTGGGCCACGCTGTCGCACTACGTGCAGGGCACGGTGGCCGTGGCCGCGGTGCACGGCGTGCTCATGGGCCTGGTGCTGGCCATCATGGGCGTGCCGCTCTGGGCGGCACTCGCCGTACTGATCTTCCTGGCCAGCTTCATCCCCATCGTCGGCATCCTGTTCGCCGGCGCGGTGGCGACGCTGGTCACGCTCGGCGCGAAGGGCCCAATCTACGCGCTGATCTTCATCGGCATTCTGATCGTCGAGCAGCAACTAGAGAACCACGTGCTCCAGCCGCTGATCGTCGGCCGGGTGCTGCACTTCCACCCGCTGGCGATCATCATGGTGCTGGCCGTCGGTGGCATCCTGGCAGGGATCGCGGGCGCGGTCGTGGCCGTGCCGATCACCGCCGTCCTCTACCGGGCCGTGCCCGAGCTCTTCAAGGACGATCCGATCCCCCTCCCGGCGGGACCGGCCCCAGAACCACCGGCGCAGGCCATACCTCCTGCGAGAGAACCCGGGCAGAAGGACTGATGGGCTCGGCGGCGAGCGCAGGCGCGCTCGAACTCGACGAGATCAAGACCGTACGACCCGCGACGCCAACGGGCGTGCGCGCCTACGAGATAGATCTCTACCGCCGCTACTTCGACCTGGCCGTCGACAGCTCCAAGACGATCGGAGTGCGGGTGCAGTGCAGTAATCGCATCTGGCGGCAACCTCCACCGACTGAACCGTCCGCCCCTCGGCGTGGGACAGCACATATCATGGATGAGACGGCCCTGCCATCCCTCCTGCGAATTTAGCCGGGGCATGCGACCACTCGACAACCGCACGTGCTGAGCGGCAGAGACCCGCATGCCCCGGCCGGTTCGCCCTACCCCTCCGTGGCGCTCATGATCACGCTCAGTAAGCAGGACGGCGCCGCCACCTGCTTCGATGTGGTCCCAAGCCTCACATTGATCATGCTCGTGTAATCGCGTAGGGGTCCCCAAACAGACCGACAATCGGTCCCACCGCACACTGTCGAAACCAGTGACCAAACCTGAATGACAACTTTCAGTAACGCGCCACTGCACTGAGTGCGGTACGGGCTGGCTGCTGGAGGAGGAGTCAGCCTCGTGCGGCAGGAAGACGCCGGGGCCGGCGCGCGCGTTGTTCCCCGGCGTCTCTGCACTCGCGCTGGACATTCGCGGTTGCCGCGCGGAGAACGTGCCGGGCGGCGCTGACCGGAAGGTTCAGGCAGAGTCGGCCTACTCGGACGATGCGGGTACCGGTGGCGGCACGAGCTGGACGACGGCGGCCGACACTGGAGGCGGCGCTGGAGCCGGTGGCGCTGGAGTCACCGTCTGGTTGGCCTCCTCGACGGAGGGCGTCACCTGGAACGTGGTGCGCAGTCCGGTGATGATCAGGATGCGTTCCAGCCGGGCCGGGATGCCGGACAGCGCCAGGGCGGCCTGTTGTTCGCGGCTCTGGTTGAGCAGCAGGACCAGCACACCGACGCCCATGGAGTCGCAGAAGGTCACCTGGCTCAGGTCGACCACCAGTGCTGCCGAGGGTGTCGCCTGCCAGGTGTCCTTGATCTGCTGGTGCAGCAGGTGGGCGAACTGGTAGTCGAGGTCGCCGGACGCGCGCGCCACGATGGCGTCCTCCTGCACGGCGATCGAGACGGCGAAGCACTCGCTGGAACCGCTTCCGCGCCGTTTGCGTCGGTCACGCGCCTTCTCCATCCTTTCAAGGGGCGGGGCGAGACCCCGGGCGGGCGGTGGCAAGAGCCCGGGTGCGCACTGGCGCGGCGTTGCCTGACGTCTGTACTGTGCGGCGGTGTGAGGGTGAGGGGATCACGGTGCCGGGGTTGCGGAGGCGTAGGCGAGTGCTGAGGGCGTCTGGCAGCCGACTATCGCCGGTGCCCGATGAACGAGTTCGTCGTTGTTGATGGCCTCGACCATGAACAAGGCGAAGTCGATGCGGCGGGTGCGGTTGCTCGTGAGGATGGGGTCGCCGACGTGCCGGCTCCAGACGGGCAGGCCCTGGCTGTCGCCTTCCTCCAGGTCGCTGCCGCGAACGACGGTCCATCGCGTGTCGCTGGCGAACACCCGTCGGCAGGCTTCCACCTGGTCGTCGAGGTCGGCGAAGCGAACCAGCCGCGCGAGGGGGCCGGCGACTCTGACCAGTGCCTTGATCTTCCATGAGTACACATCCCGGCCGTCGAGCGTGATGTGCCAGCCGCAGGAGAACACCAGGCGTGCTCCAGGCCGTGCGTGGTCGAGCACCGCCTGGGCCGTCCCCGACGCGTACCCGTGGACTCCGCGCGGGACCAGCACGGTCAGCACACCATCGCAGCCGTCGACTGCCTCTTTGATGACGCCGCGATCGTTGGTCGCCCCTGGAAAGAGGGTGATGCGTCCCTTGAACGCGTCGAGTTTGGACACGCTCGCCTGCCGGCACACACCGACCACCTCATAACCCCGATCCAGCGCATGCTGCACCATGTACTGCCCGAGCTTCCCAGAGGCCCCGACGATGCAGACCTTCTGCCGGGCAGGGCCGCTGCCGCCTTGGTCGCGTCCAGTTTCCATGTCTTCCTTCACATCTTCTCTCTTGAATCGCCGCAGCCAGCAGCAGCCGGGGCGGTGGCATTACGTTAGGCGTCGAGAGCTTCGGCGAGCGCCTCATCAAGGCAGCCGCTCTCCCTCCGCGCCTGTTAGTGATCTTGATGTCCCTCGTTTCACCGCCTGGGTTCGCATGTTGATCGCCATGTCGATGCCCCTTCTTCTTGGCCGGCCCGTCAGCCAGACGGTCTCATCGAATCGGGGCGCGTCCTTGAGGCGGGATCAGTGCCTGTCCAGAGGTGGTGACGACAGGCAGGCGATTTCACTCACTCTGCAGGCGTCCCAACGACCGCCGTTTGGCGCGGGCAGAGCCTCGGCCACGCTGAATCGTCAGCCGGCGATGGTGGACCGCCTGCCTTTTGACCCAACGCCCACCCGCACCGGGAGGAAACGGGCGATATGCGAACGATCCATCTGCAAAACCGATAACGGCCGAACGGTCGATGGCGGCTAGTGCGGGGTACTGGTCCAGGAACAGCCACTGGCACTGATAATGATCAGGGATCGTCAGCCTGATCGGGCCAACGAGGCCACCGGCAATCGTCCCGTCCCCCAGCGACGGCACACCCTCGGTTTCGCCGTGGAGCGGAGCTCGGTCGTCTGGCTCCTTCGCCAGTCGGTGAGCGTACGGTGAAGGTTACGTGTCCTTCGGATGCGGGGCGGGCGGTCATGGCGGGTGGACGATGAATCGCTGCGTGTCTGGGAGCTGATCGGCGCGGCCGCGGCGGTCCGGCGCGGTCCGGTCGGGGCTCAGGACGCGTGCACGGCGTGCGTGGACGCGCTGCGGCTGAGCGGGGCCGGGTTGTCGGTGATCAGCGGCGTTCCCGGGATGCGGCTGATGCCGTTGCACGTGGTCGGCGCGTTGGGTCGTGATCTGCTGGAGGCGGAGCTGACCAGCGGGGACGGGCCGTGCGTGGACACGGTCAACGGTCACGAGCCGGTGCTGGTCGGGGATCTGCGCGGACGTGCGTCGCAGGCGCGCTGGCCGTTGTTCACCGCGCTGTCGCAGGCGGCCCGGGTGCGGGCGGTGTTCGCCTTCCCGCTGCTGGCCGGTCCTGTCAGCGTCGGAGTGCTGGCACTGTGCCATGATCATCGGCGGGTGTTGAGCGGGGCAGAGGAGGCACAAGCGCGGCATTTCGCCGACGCGGCCGTGTTGCTGCTGCTGAACATGGTCGATGGCGACGGCGAGGCGATACCGGTCGGGGCGCTTGCGCTGGGGCCGCAGATCCACCAGGCCAGCGGGATCGTGGCGGTACAGGCCGACTGTTCGGTGGAGGAGGCGTTGCTGCGGCTGCGCGCGTACGCGCTGGCCGCCGACGAACCACTGTCGCAGGTGGCCCGGCGGGTGGTGGAGCACACGCTGCACTTGTCCGGCCATGAGACCTGATCTCCCGGGTCAGCCAGTTCTCCTCTGTCCCGGCCGGGGTGGGCGGGCGTAGTCTGCCGAAAATGGAGACTTCCCCGCCCCGCGGCCCGGAACGGCGGGTGGCGGAGGCGTTCATCGCGCTGGCGGACACGCTGGTGACCGGGTTCGACATCATCGACTTCATGCACGGGCTGGCCGAGCGATGTATGGACCTGCTCGGCGTGGACGCCGTCGGCCTGCTGGTCACCGACCAGCGCGGCCGGCTGCAGCTGATGGGCGCCTCCAGCGAGCAGACCCGGCTGCTGGAGCTGTTCCAGCTGCAAAACGACCAAGGCCCGTGCCTGGTCTGCTTCCGCTCCGGCAGGCCGGTGCACTGCGCCGACCTGACCGGCCCCCAGGCCGGCGCCTGGCCACGGTTCGCCGAGCAGGCCCACCTGGCGGGCTTCGGCGCGGTCAGCGCGCTGCCGATGCGCCTGCGCGAGCAGATCATCGGCGCGATGAACCTGTTCCGGATACAGCCTGGCGGGCTGGACGCGGACACCGCCGCGCTGGCCCAGGCCCTGGCCGACATCGCCACCATAGGCCTGCTGCAAGAACGGGCCATCCGCGAGAGCCAGGTGCTGTCAGAGCAACTGCAGCACGCCCTGAACAGCCGGGTGGTCATCGAACAGGCCAAGGGCATGCTCAGCGAACGACACGCCCTGCCCATGGATGAGGCGTTCACGGTGCTGCGCAGCTACGCCCGCAGCAGCCATCAGAACCTCACCGACCTGGCCCAATCAGTGGTGACGCGCACCACCGACCTGCCGCCACCGGGCTCCGGCCAAGGGCCGCCGGCCCCACCCGAGGAGCATCCGCCCGAATCCTGATGCCCGCGCGGACCTTTGGGCCCGGTCTACGCCAAAGGGCGCGAAGCCTGGGTGTGTTCGGGTGCGGGGCAGCTGGCCCGTCTCGTTCAATCGAGGCATGACGCGCCTCTGACCTGGGTGCCTCACAAAGGTTGGGATTCCGATCAGGTCGAGCAGTCCCGTTGATCATGAGACAGGTCGGCATTCTGGTCACCGGGAACCTTCGCCGAACTCCCGCCGTCCCGCCTTGCGCAGTACCGTCCGGACGACTTCAGCGTCCCGACCTCGCACCGCCCACAACGGCCGCCCACCCGCGCCGTACCCGAATTCCGGCTTGTCGTCGCCCACGAGCACCGTAAGCGAATCGGCGCCGTAGTCACAGAACCGTACATCGTCGCAGGTCAGGAAAATCCGACCGGGAATTTCCTCCGGACTACACTGAGGCCAAGACCTGCGCCGGTATCCATTCACGCCTGCCGTTGAGCTGGGGTCTGGTTTGGGGTAGACGCTCCAGTTTCTGCTGAATGCAGGGATCTTGGGATGGGTCGTCGTAGTTTGAGCTCGTGTCCGGCCCCCAGGAGCTCAGCCGTGAGGAGTTGTTGGCTGCTGTGGACGAGCTGCGGGCCGCGGTCGCGGAGCGGGATGCCGTGATCGCCGCGTTGCTGGCTGAGGTCGAGCAGCTGAAGCGGCGTGCGGGGATGGATTCGTCCAACTCCTCGATGCCGCCGGGTTCGGACGGTCCGGCGTCTCGGGCCAAACGCGCCAAGAAACCGAAGAAGCGCTCGCCCCGGCCGCGCGGTGGGCAAGCCGGGCACGAGGGGCATGCGCTGGCCTGGCGGAGCGATCCGGATCAGATCACCATCATCGTCCCCGACGCATGCGCCGGGTGCGGCTCCACGCTGGCCGATCTGGCGGGGAAGGTCGTCGCTCGGGTGCAGATGTTCGACACCCCGCCGGTGAAGCTCCAGGTCACCGAGTACCGGATGGTCAAGGTGACCTGCCCGGCCTGCCGGGCGACGACCCGGGCGGCCACCCCGGCGCATCTGGCCGGGCCCTGCTGTTACGGCCCGAACGTGCGCGCCGCGACCGCGTTACTGGCGTGCGCAGGGCATATGAGCATCGAGCGGGCAACCGATCTGATGGGCGTGCTGCTGGACGCCCCGGTCTCCACCGGGTTCACCGGAGGGCTGGTCAAGCGCGTCGCCGGCCATCTGACCGACTTCGAGACCGCGTTGAAGAAGGCGTTGCGGGCTGCGCCGGTGCTGCACCACGACGAGACCCCCGCCCGCGTCGCTGCCGACGACGCAGATCGGCTGCTGTATGTCTATACCGCCCGCGCCGGCCGGCTGGTCTGGTTCGGCGCCGCCGCGGGCCGCGGCCATGACGCCCTGGACGGATTCGGCATTCTGCCCGGCTACCGGGGCACCCTGGTCCGCGATGACTATGCCGGCTACGCCAAGTACGACAAAGACCTGGCCGGAGTACAACTTTGCTGCGCGCATCTGCTCCGGTCCCTGCGCGGCATCGGCGAGTTGGATGCCGAAGGCAGCCGGGTACAGCGCTGCTGGACCGAGCCGGTCATGAGCGCACTGACCGACGCCAAGGCCGCAGTCGCCAAGGCCCGCGCCGAGGGGGCCACTGCCGTGGAGGCGGAGGCTCTGGACAGGCTGCGCACCCGCTATGACGAGGCGGTGGCCTGGGGCATCGCCACCAACGCCCATCGCGACTGGCCCACCGGGCGACATCCTGGCTACACCCTGGCACGACGGTTGCAGACCCGGGCCGCGCAGGTCTGGCGTTTCACCGTCGACTTCGCCGTGCCCTTCACCAACAACCCCGCCGAACAGCCTCAGCGCATGGTCAAACTGCAGATGAAGATCGGCGGATGCTGGCGCAGTGTGCGCACCGCCGCCCGCGACTGCCTGATCCGCTCCTACCTCGGCACGGCCCGCAACCACGGCATCCACCCACTCGATGCCCTCCGCGATGCTCTGGCCGGAAACCCCTGGATGCCACCACAAAACGCCTGATCACTCACAGGCGTGAATGGATACCTGCGCCGCTCCGCCTCCTAACCCTGAGGTCTCTGCACGCTCAAGGAGCCCAAGAGGGTGCGCGCCCAGCCGAGCGCGGTGGTGGGATCCATTCTCGGCGGGATGCGGTCGGCAGGGGGAGCTGAGCCACTGGTCGATAAGCCGGCCCAGCTGTTCGGACACGTCCGGGGTGAGGCGATCGGCGCGTTCGGGGCGGGTGCCGACTTGCATCAGGTGGCGGACCTGCAACAGGTCGGCGTCGGCGCCGACGGCGGCGGTTTCGAACTCGCGCCGCAGCGGCGCCTGGCCGGCCAGCAGCCAGTAGGCCAGGGCGCCGACGCCGTACAGGTCGGACAGACCGCCGGGGGCGGCGTCGATGGCGCCGAGCTGCTCGGGGCTGGCAAACGCTCTTGCCCGCCTGGTGCAGCTGGGACATTCCCCAGTCGGTGATCCTGATGGTGACGGGGCCGTCAGCACGATGTTCTGCGGCTTGATGTCCAGGTGGATGATGCCGCTCGCGGCGGCGGCCTGCAGCCCCGCCAAAACGTGATCCAGGACCTGCAGGCTCCACGTCAGCGAGACGCCGGCGCCTGCCCGCTGCTGGAGATGGAGGTGGAGGCTGCCCGGCTGATACAGAGGCGAGATGAGGTAGACCGCCGCCGATCTGCGATCTGACCGGAGTCGATGATCTGCCCGATGTGCGGGTGACGCAGGCGCATGCCACGTACTTCGCGCAGGAAGGTACGAAACCGCTGAGGGTCATTGGTGGCCTGGTGGAACACCTTGGCCACAACCATGGTGGCGGGGTCGGCGAGCTCGTCGCCCTTGTACAGGCTGGCCACGGCGCTGGCGCCAGCGTTCAAAAGGGGAGTAGAAACGCCAGCGGTCGTTGAGCACCATGATCGACGCAGAGCCATCGCGGTCGTTGCTCTGCCGGCTGGGAGAACAGACATGGGCGCACGACGTCTCAGTGCCTTGCCACGGGGCCGGACCCGACGCTGTCCGTACCCGTACCGGGGATGATGCCGTACATCGGGAAGCTGCGATTCAGGCCGGTGAGGTGCAGCACCTTGGCCACATGGAGGCGGGGAGCGGCCAGGGCGAGGGTGATACCCAGGGACCGGGCCTGATGCTGGACGCCGACCACGACGCCCAGCCCGGCGGCATCGCAGAACGACACCCCGGACAGGTCGAGGATGAGCAGGCCGGTGCTGTGCCGCAAGGCGCGCAGCAGGCGTTCGCGCACCGTCTCGCGGGTGGCGAGGTCGAGTTCGCCGCGCAGGCGCACGACGGTGGCGGCGGCGGGGATGAGCCACAGACCTGCCCCGGCGCGGGAGTAGAGGGTCGTCATGAAGTGCTCCGATCAGGCACTCGTCTTGATCTGTTTGATCTGATGAGCTGAGCCACGGGTCAGTCAGGCAGCGCATCGATGCTCCCTGCAGACCAAGGCCGGCCGTCTCGTGCCGGCCGGTGAGCTTGAGCAGGCGTCGCACCTGCGAAGGTGAACGTCGCCGGCGGCGGCTACTTCAGCACCGGATAGGAGCGCACCAGTGCGGTACGACCCCACATCCTGCCGATGCCGAAGGTGTCGCCCGCACCTGCCAGGGCCAGGCCGGCCAGGACGATGGCGTAGATGAGGTGCTCATCCATGAACGGGTTGTTGGCCAGCGGCAGTTCGGCGGCCCACATGAAGACCAGCAGCGCGGCACCGGTGATCGCGGCGATCCGCATGCCCGCGCCGAGGATCAGAGCCGCGCCGATGCCGAGCAGGCCGAGCATGAACAGCCAGTCGACCCAGGGCTGTCCGGCCAGGCTGGAGAAGAAGGCGCCGAGCGCGTTCTCGCCGGTCCCGTTGAGGAAGCCGGTGGTCGGGCTGCCGCCGAAGATCCAGGCCTTACCGGCCGGTGTGGCCAGTCCCCAGCCGAAGGTCTTGTCGAGGAAGGCCCACAGGAAGGTCCAGCCGATGCTGATCCTCGCGGCGGCCCACACGTAGTCGGCGGGCCGGTGCGCCGACCCAGCGGGCGCGGCGTTCATGACGGGAGTGGGCTGCTGGTCCTTGGTGGTGGCCATCGTCTGTCCCTTTCAGTGCCATCCGAAGGGTGTCCGTAGGGCGCTGGGGCATCCACCCCCGGGGGCCCGGTGGACTCATGAGTGAGCTGGGCCAGGCGTGGGCCAGCCGGGCCGCGCCGATGCCTGGAGGAGGAGACCGGGCGTTCGGTGCCAGCCGGTGAGCTCGAGCAGGCGTCGCACGTGTGGGGGAACCGACCGCAGGATCAGGACCTGGTGATCGCCGCCGTCGTGAAGTGTGGCGGCGGCGACCAGGGCGCGCAGGCAGCCGGTGTCGATGAATGTCAGGCCGCTTAGATCGACGCAGAAGTCGGCGCCGCCGTTCGTCATCGAGGCCAGCGCCCGAGCCAGGGCGGGCAGGGTGGAGCGGTCGAGCTCGCCCTCGATCCGCAGGCCAGCACGGTCGGTGAGCGGGGTGATGCGCAGGAGCCGGTCGGCGGATGTGATCGGGGTGGGTGCGATCACTGGTGGTTCGACGACGGCTGCGATCACTGGCGCGATCACGGGTGTGGGGGCCGGGGTGCTGTCCGTGGTGTTCATGCCGGGCTCCTCGGGGGAGTACGGGAGACAAGAGGGCCGCGGGCTTGAGGCGGCATGAACACGTTGCGAGGGTGCCAGCGTGAGCGGTGTCGTGCGTGCAGTGCTCTGATCATCTAGGAGACTCGCCGGAGCGGAAATCACCGATTTGAGCCGGGCTTATCACCACCGACGATCACCGGCCAGGCGACGACGGTTGCTGGCGGGGGGGCGGGTGGCGAGATCTCGCTCCGAGCAATGCCGATCTCCTGAGCCCGGGCCGCCACGCCTCACGGTGAACCGCGGGATCGGACCGGGCAAGCCGCTGATCCGCCACCGATGGGCGATTCGCCCCGGGAGAGGTCAGGCCGGGGTCAGGAGGCCGTGGCCTGTGTCGGGCGGCGCAGGCGCAGCCGGGCGCTGCCCGCAGCGTCTTCGAGGCTGACCTCGTCGCACAAGCGCTGGATCAGCCACAGGCCGACGCCGTCGCTGACATCGTTGCTGACGCTGTGGCCGGGTTCGATGCTCAGATGGGCCTCGGTCAAGGCGCCGGCAGCGTCGACGACCTCCAGGCTCACCCCTGTGTTGTCGCTCCACGCGATGAGGGCGCCGCCCGCGCCGCCGTGCTGCAGCACATTGGTAGCGGCTGCGTCGGCCACGCACACCGGGGCCTCCAGGCGCTGCCCGGATCGGCTCCGCTACCGAAGGCGTGCACTGACTCGCGCAGTGCCGCCAAGTCGCGGATGATCGGCCACTGTAACCGGACGCCGGAGATCATGATGAATCGCTCCCTCTCGGCGGGGGGTGGCCGAACCGCCTACCCCTGATGCCCAGGTCAGGCCCATCCATATCGGTGATTGCCTTGACCAGCCGGCATCAGATCCAGGGCATGGCCGGACTCGCGGGGTCCGGCATCATCGTCACCCTTCCCTGCTGTCCGTGCCATCTCGGCCGTCGAGGCGTGCTCAAAGTGGCGATCGCGGCTAGTGTTGGGGCTTGCTGCGATTGCTCGTTTCCGCTGGCAGGCTGGGCGGGTCTACTGAAGGGGACCAGCCGGCGCACCTTGCGTCGGCGGCCGGCAGGGCTCGGCACGCTGCGCCCGCACGACGCCCGGCACACCTTCGCCTTCGAGCTGCCGCAGGCCTCCGGCCACAACCGCGCCGAGCTCGAGCGCCGCCTGGGCCACGCCAACGACCGCTACCTGCGCCTGTACACCAACCCGCCGGACGACATCGCGGCCGGCTACATCGAGGACCTGTGACATGAGCACCGGCGAGCTCTTACCGTTGCACTGCGAGATCACTCGCGACCTGGGCGCGCTGCGCACGCGGGTGCGCGACTACGCCGCCGACGCCGGGCTGTCCGGTACCCGGCTGGACGACCTCATCGTGGCGGTCAACGAGGCGGCCGCCAACGTGCTCGAGCACGGCGGCGGCGCGGGCGGCGTACTGGCCCGCCGTGATGCCGAGGGCGTGTGGGTGGAGGTGGTCGACACCGCCGGGACACTGACCGCTGAGCACCTGCACAGGCGGCCCAACCCGCTCGGGCGCCGCGGGTACGGCCTGTGGCTGGTCAGGCGGTTGTGCGACCAGGTCCTGCTCGACCATCCTGGCGGGCGCTCGCGGTTGCGGCTGCACATGCGCTCCCGGCCGGGGCCGGTCCGGCCGGACGAACCCACCAGTCCGAACGGCTCTGGCTAACGCGCCGCCCAGCGATCCGCGGCATCCGTGACTGCGCCGTAGGTGGCGTTCTTGGCGGCCAGGCAGATCTCTCGCGCGCTCGCGGCCAGCTGCCGCAGGCCGCCGCCGACGCCGTGCGGGTGATGACGCAAGAAGGAGCCCAGCTCGGTGGCGGCCATGCCGAACAGCACCAGGGTTAGGGTGACTTCCAGAGCCGCGACGATCGCGATGCCGAAGACGATGACCGTGATCATCCGAGCAGCTCCGAGCGCCGGCCGGCCAGGGGTGTTTTCGATGGGTTCACTGGTCGGAGTCTAGATTGGCACCTCACCCTTGATCTGTAGCCCGCTCCGGGGAGGGGCGGGACTTTGCCGCGCCTGTCGTGATCTTTGGCCTGGCTCGGGTTTACGTGCCGGTCACCGGCGACTGAGCTGGGTGGCGAAGGTGTGGCGCAGGACGTGTGGGCTGAAGGGTTCGGTGGGGTCGTCATTGAGGCCGATGGCGTCGCCGAGGCCGGTGATGATGTCGCGGGCGGCGCGGTCGCTGAGGCGGCCGCCGCGGTGGTTGAGGAACACCGCGGTGCTGTCGGCGCCCTTCCAGTCGGCGCGGGCCTGCAGCCAGTCGGTGAGGGCTTGGCGCAGGTCTGCGTGGATGGGTAGCAGGCGGATCTTGCCGCCGTAGCGGCCTTTGCCGTGGATGCGCAGTTCGCCCTTGCGGGCTGAGAGGCGGACGTCGGCCAGGTCGAGGCCGACGACTTCGGAGATGCACAGGCCGGCGTAGTAGGGCAGCAGGGCCAGAGCCTTGTCGCGGGGGCCGGCGGTGAGCTGGACGTGGCGGATGTAGCGGCGGGTCCGCCGCTCGTCGAGGGCGCGGGGTGCGGTGCGGCGGGCGTCGCGTTCACGCCGGGCCTGGGGTTTGCCGAGGCCGCGGCGGGCGTAGAAGTCGTCGATGGCCGACAGGTAGGTGTCGATGGTGTTGGGGGCGCGGCGGCCGTTTTTCAGGTGGCGGCGGAAGTCGTGTACCGCGCCGGTGGCGGCGATGGGGTCGGCGAGCGGGTCGCCGTCCAGCGCGCCGGCGTCGGCCTGGTTGGCGAGCCAGGCCAGGTAGCCGCGCAGCCTGGAGTGGTACTTGGTCTTGCTGGAGTCGGCCAGCGGCGAGCGCTCCAATGCGCTGGCGTAGTCGGTGAGGATCGCCGCATATGGGCCGGGCAACGCGACGGTTCGCGACCGGCTGGTGTTTCCGGAAGTCGTTCCAGAGGGTTGCTCGATCGCTGGGGTTGCGTTTCCGGAAGTCACGCCTATAGTCTAACTTCCGGAATTGGGCAATTCCGGAAGTTACGAGGTAGAATAGAGGTACCGAGGACTTTTCGAGCGTTGGCATTCAGGTCTGCGTCACCCGCGGCGAACCACCACCGGCCTCTTGGGGCCTGGACAGGTTAGGCGACATGACGCTGACACTTCTTTCTCAGCGCGCACCACTCATCTCCGCTTCATCGGCGATCCCCTGCGCCGATTCAGCGCTACGGCTCAGCCTCCATCCGGTGCCGAATCGGCGAGCCATGGTGGACGGGGCCTGGTGGCCCTACTCCCGCAATGCGGCCGCCGAACTGCCCGGCCTCATCGCCGCCGTCGACCGGCTGCTTGATCGAGTCACGCTCCGCGTCAGCGTCCATGGCGATACGTGGCAGAGCCTCCCACGCCGCATCTCGGCCCGCGGCCGGCAGATCCGCATCAGCTGGTCCCGCCACACCGATCCGCGCGTGATCACTCTCAGATTCGCCACCGGAGAGCCAGTGATCTTGCTGATCATCCCCTCGGGCGCCGCCGCCGGCGCCGCCGAGGCCACGCTCAAACTCACCGCCCAGGACACCGCCGGCCTGATGCCCGACGACATCCTCACCCTGGCGAATCTGCCATCCCACCCCGCGGCGCGCCCGACCCGCCGTGCGGCGATCGCCGGCAGCTCGGCCAACTGAGACAACGAGGTCGGGTCGATCAGCGGCCAGGAGACGACCACCTCAACCAACCGGCCGTCAGCACCGACGTGACCCACGTGCCGCCTGCCGGCCGGATCGAGCGGTCCAGGCACCGCCCTACTGGCGGCGGCCCGATCTCCGGCCGGCAGGCATCCCGTCCCCTTTCAGCTTCTTCAGTGAGGAAACTTCCATGACCGTCATCGACACCGCCCCACTCGGCGGCGCGACCGCCTCGGTACCGACCCTCGTGCATCTGTCCGGGAACATCGGCATCTTCAGCACGGCTCGGCTGCGCCAGCGACTGATCAACACTCTCACCCACAGCAGCGGCCTGCTCGTCCTGGACCTGTCCCGGGTCACCTTCTGCGGGGCCGGCGGGCTGGGTGTGCTGGTCGGTGTGCAAGGCCGTGCCCGTGCCAGGGGCATCACGCTGGCCCTGACCGGTCTTCCGCCGTTCATGGCCCGGCTGCTGCGCAGCGCCGGCCTGGACCACCGCTTCCCGATCATGGCATGACCGGCACGCCCACCACCCGCAACACCGCCGCGGTGGGTTATGACGGCAGCTCGCCGTTTCCCCGGTCCGCAACGCCCGCGCGGGCCGGCGTCGTCCCGGTGACGCTGACAGCCGCGATCGTGGTCGCGCCGTTCATCGCGCTGGGCGCCGGCATCTGGTTGGCGTGGGGAAGCGGGGTAAGCCTCACCGGCCTGCTGCTGGCCGCCGTCTTCTACGTGGTGACCGGGCTGGGGGTGACGGTCGGCTTCCACCGGCTGCTGACGCACCGCTCCTTCACCGCCCGCCCGTGGCTGCGCGTCGTCCTGGCCGTGGCCGGGTCGATGAGCTTTCAGGGCAACCTGATCGACTGGGTGGCCGTCCATCGCCGCCACCACGCCTTCACCGACCGGCCCGGCGACCCGCACTCCCCCTACCGCTACGGCACCGGCCTCGGCGGGCAACTGCGCGGTCTGGCCCACGCCCACCTGGGCTGGCTGTTTTCCAGCGAGCCCACCTCGGCCACACGGTATGCCCCCGACCTGCTGCGCAACGATCCGGCCATGCTGCGCATCTCGCGCGCCTTCCCCGCCTGGTGCGCCGCCTCCCTGCTCCTGCCGTTCGCGGGGGGCTGGGCGATCAGCGGCAGCCTGTACGGCGGGCTGACCGCGTTCATCTGGGCCGGCCTGGTCCGCATCGCCCTGCTGCAGCACGTCACCTGGAGCGTCAACTCCCTGTGCCACATGATCGGTGACCGGCCGCACAAGACTCGCCGCCATGACCGCTCCACCGACCTGTGGCCGCTGGCCCTGCTGTCCTTCGGCGAAAGCTGGCACAACGGCCACCACAGCCAGCCTGGCTGCGCCCGGCACGGCCGCGGCCCTCGCCAGATCGACCCCTCAGCCCGGCTGATCCGGCTGCTGGAACGGCTCGGCTGGGCCACCAACGTGCGCTGGCACCCCGCCGACGGCCTCCAACACCGTCGCATGGTGGCCGGCAAACACACACTGCGCACCACCATGCACCACCTCGGCGGCGCCTTCACCGCCGGCGGCCACCGCGGCGCACGCCTGGCTGATGGACGCCGCCCCGGCTCCGAGGCCCGGCCGTCAGGGACGATTCCTGACTGAACGTCCCTACCCAGAGCTAAGGACGGCAGGTGAGTGATGGCCAACGCCCGACCTCCGCAGCGACCAGGTCCTGGCAGTGGCGTGGACCAGGCCCTGGCCGGCGTCTTGAAGGCGGTCAGCACAGCCTCGCGAACTCTCGCCCTTCAGAACGCGATGAGCATGGCCTGCCACGGCGACCGGCAGCGGCTCGCCGCGTGTCTGGAGGCGATGACGCCTGCTCAGCTCGTTGAGGTAGCCGCCGCCGCACGATTGCTCAGCGCCGCGGCCGACCAGGTGCTGGACAAACCGGCGGCCCGCACGCAGTGACCGACGAGGGGACCGGCTGCCGGGGACGGTGGCCGGTCAGCGCGGTCCGGGCCAGTGGGCAGCCTGGTCGAGGCTGGCATAGGACGGGAACATGTCCACGAGCCGGGTGACGGACAGCAGCCGCGCCAGCGGCCCGTGCACCCCGATCAAGCGCAGCCCGCCGCCGCGGTCTTCGGCCTCGCGCTGGCCGGTGATCAGAGTCCACAGCCCGGAGGAATCGCAGAAGGCCAGCCGTGCGGCATCCACGACGATCTTCGGTGGGGCCTCGGTGAGCAGCTCGTTGAAGGTCTGACTCAAGGGCAGTTGTGTGGTGCTGTCAAGTTCGCCTTCCAGCTGGACCAGGTGGAAGCCGGGGCGTTGGCGTACGGTGATGGCAAGTTCTGTCATGATCGGCCGTCGATTGTCGGTGGATGTCATCCTGCCCGCCCCCGCAGCGCAGAACGGCGATATCGGACATCGTGGGTGCCCCTACCCCGTGATGTCGTGGCCTTGCCCGCGCGGCCGTCAGGTAAGCAACTTGTACCCGCCGAATCTTCGTGGCAGGCCTGATCTCGTGGCGCGGACTCGGGTGATGTTCACGTCACTCAGTGGAGGCGGTGGTCAGGCCGCCCTCGTCCGGCCTCCGGCAGGGCGGCGTGGCGCTGTGCCGGCGGCGCGGGCTTAACCGTAACCGGGGAGTGCCGCAGGGGGCAATCGGCCCAGATACCTACCAGCAGGCGCTGGAGCGAGACAGCGAGCATCGCCGACCGGCCGGGTCACCGAGGCGTGGAAGAGTCGACCGACGGATCCGACGTCGGCTGGCGCTGTTACGAGGGGCGACATCGCGTGGCGGCCCGGCGTCGGCCATGTCCCGCACCCGGGTAAGCAGGCGATCCGTTCTACAGGCGCGGCCTGTTGGGGGTGGCCGGTGCCGGACTGTCACCTGTTCGGCTGAGCGTTGTCTCGCCGGCAGGGTTCATGAACTGGAAGCTCAAGGGGCGTGGGGTGGCGTCGATGCGGCGTGCGTACCAGCGTTGCACGGCGTGGTGTGCGAGGTCGAGGTCGAGGGTCTGCTGAGGGAGCAGGAGGCGGTGGTTGTCAGGAGTGGTGTGGACACCGCCCTGCTGCCAGAGGCGATGGGCCTGCCGGCGTTCGCGCTCAGGTACCTGGGGGCCGCAGGACAGATCCAGCCGCCATTCGCGTAGGACCTCGCCGTCGCTGTCGATCTCGCACAGCGCTCCGGCGATGAAGCAGGTGCCCGTTGCCGTGACGGGCACCGCCCGATAGAGGGGCCTGTCGATGTCGCGCAGCCAGTGCACAGTGTGATCCTCCCTGTCACGTGGTGTGGGGCCCGCGTGTCGGCTCTCCTCCTCTGGAACGGCCGGTCAGGGCGCGGGACGGCGGCGGGCAGGCTGTCGAGGCTGTCCGCCTTCGTTATCCCAACCGGCCAGGCCGAGCGCGTTCGCGGCAGTGTCGAGGCCGGCAGTGTCGAGGCCGGCAGTGTCGAGGCCGGCAGGGGCGGAGGTGGTGGGGTTGTCTGGATCTGCGGCGGTGAGGATGTCGCCGGGGCGGGTACGGCCCCGGCACCCGGTGGCCAGGCCGAGCGCCTTGTCGGCGGCGGCAGGCACGGTGCCGGGCGGGATGACCAGCAGGTTGAGGTGCTCGATCCCCGGGATGATCAAATTGACCAGGTGAGGATCGATGGTGCGGAACCAGCCCACTCTGATCTGGCGGCCGGGGGCGGCGATGCGGCGCGGGATATTGTCCCAGGTGTCCACATGCAGGCCCACGCGCAGAACCCGCCGCTCCAGCCGCTGGTCGATGGCGGCGATCAGGGCGGGCAGTTCCGCGCCGGCGTCGTAGCTGGCGGGCCACCACGCCCCGTCCACCGCGCCCCGGCGTGCGAGGTCGGGATCCAGGCTGAGCCGCACCTTCTCAGGGCCGGTCATGAGGAAGGCTCGCGGCGTTGTGCGGCCAGGCGTGCGGTCAGGCGTGCCGGGGTCGGCCAGCGTACGTCACGGGCCCAGCCGAACCGCTCCAGCCACCTGATCAACCGGGCGGAGATATCGATCTGGCCAGGCAGCACCCCGTGGCGGGCGCAGGTGGGGTCGGCGTGGTGGCCATTGTGCCAGCTCTCGCCGAACGACAGGATCGCCAGCGGCCAGAAGTTCGCGGCCCGGTCCCCGTTGCGGGTTTTCAGCGGCCGCTCGCCGAAGACATGGCAGATGGAGTTGATCGACCAGGTGACGTGGTGCAGCAGCGCGATCCGTACCAGGGCTCCCCAGAAGAACGCGGTCAGCGCGCCGCGCCAGGTGCCGGTGGCCAGCAGGCCGACGGCGGGCGGCAGCAGCAGCGAGGCCGCCACCAGCGGCCCGAACAACCGGTCCACCCGGCCCATGTCGGCGTCGGCGAGCAGGTCCTTGGCGAACCGCTCCCGGTTGGTGACATCACGCCCGAACATCCAGCCGACATGCGCGAAGACCAGTCCCTTGGCCAGGCCGCGTACGCTGCGGCCGTAGCGCCAGGGCGAGTGCGGGTCACCGTCACGATCGGCGAAGGCATGATGGCGGCGGTGGTCGGCCACCCACTGGATGACCGAGCCCTGCACCGCCAGCGTCCCAGCTACGGCCAGGCCGATCCGCAGCCACCGGCTCGCTTTGAACGCGCCGTGCGTGAGATAGCGGTGGAAACCCACTGTGACGCCGAGCCCGGTCAGGACGTAAGCCGTGGCGGCGATCGCCACGTCGGTCCAGCTCAGCCCCCACCCCCAGGCCACCGGCACCGCGGCGGCCAGCGCCGCGAACGGAACCAGCACGAACACCCACAACGCGGCCACCGCCGCGACCGGTTTACGCCCATCGATGATCGGCGCCACGCCGACCCGCTCACGATCAACGACACCTGTGCCCGTTGAAGCCATGCCAGCATTGCCTCCCTGTCCCGTCGCGGCGCGCAGTCACGCGTTGCCAGAAGTCAATTCGCCTTCCCACGCTTGCCGCGGCTACACACCACCGCGATCAGCTCGCTCATGTGGGGCACGCTCGCGGGGGCCACCCGCCCCGCGAAGGCGGGAGGTCTTACGTCCTGACCTCCCAGACCAGGGCGGTGCCACCTGCGACGGCGAACGCTGGCGGCTGGAGGCGGTGGTGGACCGGATCGACGCCAAGATCACCGAGCTGACCAAGGCCCGGCACGCCGCCGCACAAAGCCTGCAAGACTGCCGCGCCGGCCGATGCCGCCTCGCCTACGGTCACGCCGACCACTAAAGAGCGCTACCTCGCGTCCTGCCGCAGCAACCCGAGCGGGGCCCTTCTTCCCCCGTCGCCGGGGGCCAGCATCAGCCAATCCGCGATGGACTTTACCCGTTGTCCCTCCCGTCCCCCGCCGGGAGAGGAGGATGGTGCTCATGGGCCGGCCAACCCGGGAACAGTGGGCGGCGGCGCTGCATCGGCTCCGGCGGCTGGCCGAGCAGGGCGCCCCGCTCAGCGCTGAGATCACCGCGACGGCGGCGGCTCTGGGGGTGGCCGAGCGTACGGTGTGGCGCCGGATGGGTTCTTCCCCGAAGCCGCGACCGCGCTTCACCCCTGTCGCAGACCGACATCGACGCCTTCAGCGACTTCTGCGGGAACGTGACCGCGGTGCACCGCCCCGACACCATCGCCGCCGCCAAGGCCGCCGGGCTGGTCACCTACCACCAACTGCTGACACCCTTTTCGTGGGCGCGCTGCAGTCCCGGGCGCGCCCCAGCTCCCGGTAGATGACCGCCGGTGAACACCCAGCTGCTGGCCGGGGCGACGCCCACCGAGCCCGGCCCGCCCGCCGGGGATTCCAGGCGCACCGTCCCGTTCGGCGATGCTTCACACGTCACTCATGCGCTGTCTATGCCGTCAAAGCGGCGGTGCGGGACGCCGAGAGGGCGGAGGCCGATGTTGCGAGGACCATGGCCGCACGCACGTCCTGGAGAAGGTGCTGCTCACGGTCGCCCTGCCGGGGACAGGCAGGACACGGCCGCCGCCCAGCTGGCGTACGCGGGGTAGGTGCCGGGGCAGTGGGGCGGGCGGGCCGCCGATTTGGCAGGCCTGCACGTCCGTGGCCGACAGGGCCGGGGCCATGCTGGCGTATGCGACAAAGGCAGGCGCGGGAGCGTACGCGGACCACAGGGCGATCAACCGGCACAGCGGCGGCCGGGCTTCCACGACGGCCAGGTGACCGCCCTTGGCCTGCAGGGCCCGGTGCGTCAGGGCGAGCTGGTGGAGCCCGCCCAGGTCGCAGAACCACAGATCCGCGGCGGCCACGACCACGTAGGTGACCGGGGACTGAGGGATCGGATCAAGGAGAGCGGCCAGCATGGGCCGGGTGTTGATGTCGAGCTCTCCGGTCAGGACGATCACCAAGGTGGTGTCCCCGACGGGAACGAGCTGTATCGCGAGCTGCATCATGGGCTGACGCACCTCCGCTCCTTCGAGACCGCCGCCACCTGACGGAGGTCCGGCAGCCCATCCTCCTCCGTTCCCGGCCTCTGGGCGAGGAAGGCGCTGACGTCCCCTGGCCGATATCCCCTATTCAGTCGTGCGCCGGGATGTGGCCGGCACACCCCGGCGAGCAACTGCGGTCAACTCTCATGAGCAGAACCAGCCGGGGTCTAGTGTGGGCGTCAATTCAGTAGGCGGCGTTTTCTCCCTTGATGGGAGGTCCGAAGATGCTGGACGAGCGGGAGGCGGCGGCGCTCGCCGCGCTGCTGCAGGAGCTGGCCGTCCGGGTCGGCGATGACCGGCTGAGCGCCGATGCGCGGCGGATGGCCGAGGCGCTGCACGAGCGCCTGGCCGGTGTCGGCTGCAGTGGTGTGACGCCTGGCGAATACGCCGAGGCCCGCCAGGACCGAGCGAGCGGCCGGGACCAGGCGGCCGAGCAGCGCGACGACGCCGCTCACCGGCGCGATGAGGCGGCCGAGCAGCGCGATGGCGCCGCCGCCGAACGGGCCCGTGAGACGCATCGGGGTCAGGAGGCGGCCGACGCGGCCGACCGGGCCTTCCACGACGTGCTGTGGGAGGCCGAACAGCGTGATCACGCCGTCGATCAGCGTGATCACGCCGGCGAGCCGGGCGACGGCCGGGACAGCGCCGCGGAGCGGCAGGAATGGCGCGATGCCCGCGAGCACGGCCGCAAGGATCGCACGGTGTTGCGCGAGCACTGGGAGGGGGCGGTGCACCGGCAGCGGGCAGCGGCCCAAGCCGATGAGTAGTGCGCCTGCCGATAAATACATCCGCCCAGGTCATGCCCCTGTGAGGGCTTCGCGTGGCATGCGCGAGTTCCGACCATCAGGAGAGGAGGCGGGTGCGGCATGATGACCGGCTGTACTCCTTCGCCTGGCCTACCTGACCGTCACGAACACTTTCGCCGCACTGCGGTTGCTCCCGATGAGCGATCGGGACAAGGACGTCGAGATACTGGCCCTGCGTCATCAGATCAAGGTTCTTGAACGGCAACTCGGCGCCGACACCAAGCTGAGATTCGCCCTGGAGGACAGGGCCTTCCTCAGCGCCCTCCTGGCATCGTTGCCACGCGAGGTTCTGTGCCGGTTGCGGCTCCTCGTCCGGCCGGACACTGTCCTGCGCTGGCACCGCGATCTGATGAGACAGCGTCACGCTCGTACCTGCCGTCCGAAGCGGCGTGGGCGCCCACCCACGGTCCGCTCCATCCGCGCTCTCGTCCTGCGCCTGGTTCGAGAGAACCCCAGCTGGGGCTATCGGCGGGTCCACGGAGAGCTCACCACACTCGGCATCGAGATCGCACCGTCTACGGTCTGGGAGATCCTCCAACAGGAAGGCCTCGATCCAGCACCCGAACGGGCATCCAGCACGTGGGCTGACTTCCTGCGCTCGCAAGCCGACGCCCTGCTGGCCTGCGATTTCATCGAGACCATCACCTTGAACGGGCAACGCCAGTACATCCTGGCCGTCATCGAGCACGCCACCAGGCGCATCCGCGTGCTCGGCACCACCGCTCACCCGACCGCCGACTGGGTCATCCAGGCAATCAGGAATCTCGTGATGGACCTGGACGATGCGGGCTGCCGGGCGCGCTATCTGATCCGCGACAGAGATGGGAAGCTCCCCGCCCTCATAGACGAGATCCTCGCCGAAGCCGGCATCAAGACCGTACTCACCGGCATCCGGATGCCGCGCATGAACTCCATCATGAAACGTTGGGTGCAGTCATGTCGCCACGAACTCCTCGACCGCTGCCTCCGATGGAACGAACGCCACCTGCGGCACGCCCTTCGCGAGTACGGACACTTCTACAACCAGCACCGAGCCCATCAAGCCCTGAACCAAGCAGCCCCGCGGCGCCCTGCCCCGGACCCGATCACAGGCCCCGGGCGAATCATCGACCTGAACATACGCCGAAGTGACCGGCTCGGCGGAGTTCTCCACGAGTACTCACATGCCGCTTGACCGCATGGATGGAATTTTCGGCAGGCGCAGGCCAGGGCGCGCGGCTGCGGGGCGGGCAGCGGCAGCGGTGCGACCTTCTTGGTCGGGTCGCCGTGGTGCAGCAGCCCATCGGGGGTGTGTGCGGTGATCCAGGTGAACAGCGCCGAGACGTGCGCGAGGTGATTGTTGACGGTCGTCGGCGCCATCGGCGCCGGTGCGCCGTCGCGTCCGATGTTGCCGGCGGCGGCCAGGTGGTCGCGCCAGGCGGCGACTTCGCGCGGGGTGATGGCCGAGAGCCGGTCGTGCCCGAGGCCGCCGGTGATCCAGGCGCGCCGAAGCGCTGCACATGCCGGGAGATCTTGGCGGTAACCTCCGCCGAGCAGACCCCGCGCACGGCCAGATCGAGGTAGCGCTCCCTCCACGCCGACAGGCTGTCGTCGGCCGGATCGAGGTGGTCAGGAAGCCCGACCACCTTTCGTGAAGTGATTTCGCCGCGATCCGGGCCTGGGCCGGGCGGGGCCGAGCTGGGGGTGGAGGACGGCATGCGGCCAGATTACTTCACGGAAGAAGGCTTTCCTGAAGCGCGGCAGGACAGGTCAGCGCGGTGCCCCGCCGGTCGGCATGCGAGCCGTTGGGATGTTCCCCCTTTCCGCTGCTTCCGGCCAGGGCTACGGTGAGGGATAAGCCGTACGTGAATCACGTGTTTGTTGATCTGGCTCGGGCAGCGGCAATTAGGTGCCGCCGTTTCGGCAAGCGGGCACGTAACGAGGTGCGCCTCCCGCTGACCGTTCGAGAACACCCCGCCTGTGGGCTGAGCGGTCCGGTTGCCGGACATGAGTGACAGCGCCAGCCGCCACAGAGACGGGGGCAGCTCCTGTCCCCGGGGAATGTGTGTTCCCATGTTAGGTCATCGCCAGTCGGCCTCTGCCACGTCCGCCGTGCGTGCCGTGCCGGTCCCGCCCGAACAGGTGCTCTCAGCGCCGCTCGCCGGCGGCTGTCCGCTCCTTCGTCGCGCCGCGCCGGCCTGCGCTCTCACCGGCGTGGGGAGCCCACGATGATGCAACTCGCGATACGTCTGGTCCCCGTCGGGGACACCACGCTGGTGATCATCCTGACCGGCGAACTGGATGCGACGACCACTCCCACGCTGGCCGCCCTCCTCGATCCTCTGCCCCAGAGCGCGGTGAGACAGGTCATCATCGCGGCGCAGGACCTGCGCCTGTGCGACCCCAGCGGACTCGACCAGCTCACTTCCACCTACCGCGCCTTGCAGGCCGCGGGCGGCCACCTGGCCATCGCCGCGGCCCCGCCCGCCCTTCGGCGGCTGATCGCGCGGACGGCCGAACGTGGTGAACCCACCGTGCCCCTGCATGCCAGCGTGGCCGCGGCACTGTCACTCCTCGGCACCACGCCGGCGCCCAGGCCCGGCCACCGGCCGGAAGTCCGCACCCGGCACGCGGCCGGCAGCGCGGACGGTGCCTCCGCGGTCTCCTCCACCGGCAGCACTCGCCACCGCCACCATCCGCCTGCTGAGGAGTGAGTGCTGACGAAGGAGAACCTGACAGTTCCTCAGGCAGGAGTCGCGCAACGCTGCGACGGCACGCCCGCGACATGATCGTGGGGCGGGGGGCGTGATCGGGCCGCCCGGCCGCGTGATGACGTCGCCCGGCAACGCCGCCGGGCGGCGCAGGAGCGTGGGCGGAGCGCTTGGTCGCAGGCGAGCAGGAGGTGGACCAGCTCAACCGCGGCTGGTGGTCAGCCATCAAGATCGTTCTCTGGCCCTTCGTCAGCCTCGTTCTGGTCCAGGCGGTCAAGGCCGAGCACGGCGTCGGCCACCGAGGGATACACCGGAATCAGGCCGGCCGCCTCGTCCTGGCCAAGGACGTGCCGGACGGGCTCTTGCGTGCAGGCCAACGCCATCCGGCCCCCGCGAGCCCGGATCCGGCGTGACAGGTCGGCCAGAACGCTGACGCCTGCGGGATCAAGGCCGTCCAGCCGGCTCACTTCCAGGATCAGCCGCGGCCCCTCCTCCTGCAGCACCTGGTGCACTTCGTGCTGCAAGTCGGTCACCGTCGCCGGGTCCAGCGCGCCCTTGAAGGTGATCACCGCCCAGCTTCGCCGGTAATCGGGGAAGCTCTCGGGCCTCTCCACGGTGCTGCTCTCCAGAGGTCGTCGCCGCCGTGAAACGGAGTGGATGGTCATTTTCCAGATGAGGCTTCTTGGTCGGTTATACCGGACGACGGACGACCGCCTGTGCACGGGGGCCTGGAGACGAGCAATGCGCGACGGAACAACTCTGAGGCACCGGACCCGTTCAGAACTTCCGCCAAGAGCCTCCTGATGGTCAGGTCCCCCCGAACGTTGAGCCACCGTCTGGCCGCCCGACGGGCCCGGGCGAGGTCTCACGTGCAGTGAAGCTCCGTCAATGTCGGCGCCAGTATTGCCGTGATCGCGGTGTTTCGGCCAGCTATCAGGGCAGCTTGGAGGTGCCCGCTGCTGGGTGAGGACCTCAGGGATGATCGTCTATGAATGTCGATGACGACGGTGCCGCCGAGCGGTTCACCGCGTCGATCGGGCCGAACGGCGACGTCATCGTCGCGCGCGGCCGGTGAACTCGATGATGCCTCCGCCGCTGTGCTGCACCGGCAGGTGAAAGACATCTGGGAGACGACACCGGTGGCCGGGCTGGTGGTGGATCTCAGCGGGGTGACGTTCTGCGGCTCCGCCAGCGTCGGCGTGCTGATGCTGCTGCTGCGCCAAGGCCGGGACCAGCGCAGCAGCCTGGTGTTGTCGCGCATCCAGGCCCGGTTGGAGCGCATCTTGACGATCACCGGCCTGCGGGCCCTGTTCCAGGTGGAGTCGTCGGTGCAGGAGGCCATCCAGGTCCTGCAGGCATCGCCCCGCTCAGCAGCCCCGCCGCAGACAACCGGCGAAGCTGAGGTGCCGTAGGAACCCGCCCCCTGGGCCGCTCCGCGGTCGGGTGGCGGGCGGAACAGCTGTTGGCGGGATGCGGTGTGGCCTGGTCAGCGCGGTCGGAGACCAGGCCGCAGGATACGAGGCCGGCCGCTAGCTTCCGGTCGGGCGCTCGCGCCCGCGCTCGCGCTGCTCGTATTGGGCGTTGATGCGCAGCGCCTCGGCGAGCTGGTCTTCCAGGATGATGATCCGGCAGGCGGCTTCCACCGGGGTGCCCTGATCGACGAGTTCCCGGGCACGTGCGGCCAGGCGCAGCTGGTAGCGGGAGTAGCGGCGATGCCCGCCGCCGGAGCGTTTCGGCTCGATCAGATGGGCGGCGCCCAGAGCCCGCAGGAACGTCGGGGTCACACCGAGCATCTCGGCGGCCGCGCCCATGCTGTAGGCGGGGTAGTCCTCATCGTCGAACCGGTCATCGGCCGTGGGTCCGGCCGTTGTTTCCGTAATCCTGTCGTGGGCGAGCGTGTCACCCTCGGCAGCCGAGCGACGTTGATCCATACATTCCTTTCCCGTCAACGCGTACAGGGGGCCCCGGCGCCTGTTGCGCCGGGGCCCCGAAGAGTTCAACACCATCTACCGGCCACCTGGCCGGCTTACTGTTTACCGCATCCGCCGTACGGAACGGCGATGATGCGCGGATCGCGGATGCGTGACCGTAGACCACCTTCCTATCTGTGGAACTGCGGTACCCGAGCGGCGAAACTTCAGCCGGCAACGGGCGATCCCGATGGCGTCAACACTCCCTTCATCTTTCTCTTCCGGACCACTTGCCAACTTCACCTTCGGCAGCGCG
Organism: Nonomuraea sp. MTCD27; assembly: GCF_041950495.1. NCBI lineage: Bacteria > Bacillati > Actinomycetota > Actinomycetes > Streptosporangiales > Streptosporangiaceae > Nonomuraea > Nonomuraea sp. MTCD27. Next base: position 68,149 of record NZ_JBGNUW010000002.1, read on the forward strand.
TCCACGATCAGGACCCCTAACTACTGCGCTGGCCCGTCACGTCCGACCTTCTGCCGTCAACCTCTGACTTCATCTTGCTGCGGGCAGTTCGTCGTGATGCCAGGAACTACTTTCGCTGCCCGGAGGATCCGTTTCTTGCGATGTCAGAAACCATACTGCCCACACTCGCGAATGTCTACCATCGCCAATACACATTTTCAGCTCCGGGCGCGGCAGCCTTCCGGCCCGCGCCCCACCTGCGCAGACGCGCGACAGGGCATGAGCGCCGCGATACGGGGGAAAGGGCAGGTCACGCGAGGGCGGGAGAGGTGAGACGCGGTGAACGACACCGAGCACGGCTACAACCTGAACCTCACGATCAGCGACCACGGCCACTGCACGGCCCTGACCGTCTCCGGCACACTCGATCGGGTCAGCACCCCGGTGATGACCGCCTACGTCGACGCGGTGTGGACCAGGACACCCGGACCACGCCTGATCCTCGACCTCGGCCAGGTCCGCCGGTGCGACTACCACGCGGTCGCGGTGTTCGCGCACGCGCTGCACCGCCGCTCCACCTGCCTGGACGCCACGATCGTCCTGGTCGGCGTCACCGGCCGGCTGCAGCGCATCCTGCGCCGCACCCGGCTGCTGGAGCGCTTCGACCACGCCGCCACCCGGGCCGAGGCATGCACCGCCCTGCAACCCCGGCTGGCGGACAGCATCGGTACGGCTCCCGAGCGGCGGCATCTGTCATCGTGGCGATGACAGATGCGTCGTCATCTCGATGACGCACCCGGCGAACCTGAAGGGGACGTGGCATGCGGCCCGCCTACGACCTGACCGCCCCGTACGACGCCCGCCACTCCCTGAGCGAAGAGAGTCCGAACACGCACTTCGTGCCCTCCGGGAACGCCACGCACGACGCAGGAAGATCACCAATGTCCACAACTGACCAGCCCGTACTGCTCTGCCCCCAGTCCCCGGCCCTCCGGCGATGAGGCCCTGGCCGCGCTGACCCTGCTGGCCGATCTGCGTGACTGGCTGACCGACGTCGAGCCTGACCTGATCGCCGCCGCTCGCTACGCCGGCGTCATCTGGGAGGCGCTGGCACCCGTGCTGCGGGTCGGCGATCGCCGCGCCGCCCAGCGCCGCGGCGCCCACCTCCTGCAGGCCGCCCGCGACCGCGCGGCCGGCACCCAGGACGGCGAGGACGTCCCCGCAGACGTCCAGGACATCCGGCAAGACGTCCTGGACGGCCTGGCTGTCCTGGGGCCCGCGGGGCGGGACTGGGACGACAGTGACCTGCGCCTGTGGCGGGAGGACGGGGAGTGGAGCCTGCAGGGCCCGGACGGCGTGATCGAGGTGGACGGGTTCGGCTTCCTCAGCACGATCGCCGCGCGGCCGTGCGCGGTGCCCAGGCCGCCGCGTAGCGTCGGGTCGGCGGACGCCGGCTCAAACTGACAGCCGTATCCCCTCCCGGGAACCCGACCTGTCATGCCGGTCGGTCGCGGGAGAATCGCAGGGTGTGAGCCAGTACCTGGCCGGCGACCTGCGATAGTGGCTCGTTGCCGGCGAAGGCGTAGGCGCGCAGCCGCAGCAGTGCTTGATCAGGTGAGCAGCCGAGTTGAACGGCGACGACGCCGCTGGCCTGGTGGATGTGCGCGGTCAGCGTCAGCGCGTCGAACGGCAGCACAGCGCCGTCGCCGTAGCCGTCGTAGGTCAAGAGACCGAGCAGCAGCGTAAGAGCTGCATCCGTAAACAGCTGCGCCCGCCGCTGTTCGGCCGGGCCCAAGGTTCGCGGACCGACTGGGCATAACACCAGCACCCCGACGGCAACCGAGTCGGCCGGCGAACCGGCCACCAGCGAACCGGCCACCAGCGAGCCGGTCAGCATCGGGAAGGCGAAGACTGCCCGCACCCGGGCCACGTGGGGCATCGCGGTCAGCAACGGCCAGCGCGCCTGCTGATCCGCCTGCCGCAGATCAGCCGTCAGCACCGGCAGGCGTGTCCCGGCCGCCTCGGTGCACGGCCCATCGCCGCTGGTCAATTCGGCCTCCAGCAGCTGTTGGGCCAGTTCACCCATCGCGCACAGGGGCTCGAGTCAGCGACCGAGATTACCGAGGAGCACCGACAGACCCACGCCGCCCACCCGGACCGAGATCGCGCACGCTGTACACACGTCCTGGGCCGCCATGGGTGCGTGCCGTCGCCGGGCGGCTTCTACGATGAGCGCCCAGACCGGCAGCATTCCCTCGTCGACCATTCGACCGGACCGCCTGCCTGTGGCTCGAAGCACACCTGATGTCGGGCTACGCCTGTTACCCGGCGGCCGCCTGCCGGCTTCCAGGGACCCTCAGTCTGGCGCTCGGCGCGCAGCTGTCGCCCTCCCTGACCGCGCACATCAGCCGGTTCGGCCTGTACGCCACCGACGTGCTGCGACTGCGCCCCGACGACTTCGACCCCGACCTGCCCGAGATCGACTTCACCACCCTGGCCGAGGCGGCGTAGCACTCCGCCTTGCGGGCTGGAAGGGTTCGATCTCGATGGTCTTGTCGATCGGTGTGGGGCGACGCCAGACAAGGTGTCGGTAGCGGCTGATATGCCCGGAGGACGGAGCGCTGGGCAGGCTGGTGAGGATCTCGTCGGCCTCGGCTATGTTGCGGGCGAACCGGTCGAACTTGGTCACGGTGAAGACGCTGTCGTCCCATGCGGCGGCGAGGGACCTGGCTGGCTGTGCCCGTGCCGCACGACACCGAATGCCGATCACTTCGACACCGCCCGAGATCCGGGGCGGGGCGTGTCGACGAGTTTCGGCAGCCCCGCCGCCGCCCGGGCCAGCACGAACCCGGCCAGCACATCGGTCTCCAGCGCCTCCAGGTCCTCGACGCTGGCCGGGGCCACGCGAAGATCCTTCACCACAGCCAGCGCCAAGTCCGGCCTCCTCGTCTTCGCCATCTGTGCAAGACGAACAACGAGGACGATAGACCTTCAGAATCTCTGAAGTCTCATCAATCTCGAAAGGATCAGGGATCCCAGAAGGTAAGCCGCAGGTCCTGCGGCAATGGCTGCCATGCTGAACTGCTCAACGAACTCTGGGGTTATTTCACATCAGCACGTGTGTGGCTGAGCGGCCCCACCGGTCGGACTTCCAGAACTTCAGCGTGTCGCCGGAGTGCAGCGCGGCCCGGACGTGATAAACGCCGAATTCCGTTCCAACGCACAGGAGCCTGGGGTGGTCAATGGTCGGTGATGAGGGCGTCCAGCGCGGCGGCCTTGTCGGCTTCGGTGGGCAGGGCGTAGCGGCGAGTGGTGTCCAGCGAGCCGTGGCCGAGGAGTTCGGCGACCAGGATGGGGTCTTTGCCGTCGCGGATGAGCTGGGTGGCGAAGGTGTGGCGCAGGACGTGTGGGCTGAAGGGTTCGGTGGGGTCGTCATTGAGGCCGATGGCGTCGCCGAGGCCGGTGATGATGTCGCGGGCGGCGCGGTCGCTGAGGCGGCCGCCGCGGTGGTTGAGGAACACCGCGGTGCTGTCGGCGCCCTTCCAGTCGGCGCGGGCCTGCAGCCAGTCGGTGAGGGCTTGGCGCAGGTCTGCGTGGATGGGTAGCAGGCGGATCTTGCCGCCGTAGCGGCCTTTGCCGTGGATGCGCAGTTCGCCCTTGCCGGCTGAGAGGCGGACGTCGGCCAGGTCGAGGCCGACGACTTCGGAGATGCACAGGCCGGCGTAGTAGGGCAGCAGGGCCAGAGCCTTGTCGCGGGGGCCGGCGGTGAGCTGGACGTGGCGGATGTAGCGGCGGGTCCGCCGCTCGCCGAGGGCGCGGGGTGCGGTGCGGCGGGCGTCGCGTTCACGCCGGGCCTGGGGTTTGCCGAGGCCGCGGCGGGCGTAGAAGTCGTCGATGGCCGACAGGTAGGTGTCGATGGTGTTGGGGGCGCGGCGGCCGTTTTTCAGGTGGCGGCGGAAGTCGCGTACCGCGCCGGTGGCGGCGATGGGGTCGGCGAGCGGGTCGCCGTCCGTTGCGCCGGCGTCGGCCTGGTTGGCGAGCCAGGCCAGGTAGCCGCGCAGCCTGGAGCGGTACTTGGTCTTGCTGGAGTCGGCCAGCGGCGAGCGCTCCAATGCGCTGGCGTAGTCGGTGAGGATCGCCGCGTACGGGCCGGGGAGCGCGACGGTTCGCGACCGGCTGGTGTTTCCGGAAGTCACTCCTGCAGTGTACTTCCGGAATTGCCCAATTCCGGAAGTCGTGGGGTAGTGTGGAAATACCGAGGACTTTTCGAGCGTCGGCATTCAGGTCTGCGTCGCCCCCGGCGAACCACCACCGGCCCCCTTCGCAAGGTGCCCGGATCGGTCAGGCGAGCATGACGCCGACACTTCTTACCCAGCCCGCACCGCTCAGCCCGGTCTCAACCGCGATCCCCCCGGTTGATTTCGTGCTACGGCTCACGCTCCACCCGGTGCTGGATCGCCGGGCCGTGGTGGACGGGGCCTGGTGGCCCCGCTCCCGTGACGCGGCCGCCGAGCTGCCCTCTCTCATCGCCGCCGTCGACCAGCGGCTGGGCCGTACCACGCTGCGGATAGGCGTGCACCAGGACGCCTGGCAGCGCATCCCACGCCGCATCCCGGCACGTGGCCGGCAGGTCCGCGTCGGCTGGTTCCGCCACGCCGACCCGCGCGTGATCACCTTCATCTTCGCCGCCGGCGAACCGATCGTCTTGCTGGTCATCCCGCCCGGCACCGCGGCCGAGGCGGCCGAGGCCACGCTCAAGCTCACCGCCCAGGACACCGCCGGCCTGACCACCGCCGGCATCCTCACCCTGGCGAGCCTGCCACCCGATCCGGCATTTCGCCCCACCTTCTGTGCGGGGCCCGCCGACAGCCCGGCCTGCTGGGAGAACGAGGGCGGATCGGTCGTCGCGCAGGAGGCGGCCGCCTCAGGCAACCCAACCTCAGCACCGGCGTGAAATCACCCACGTGCCGCCTGCCGGGCGGATCGAGCGGTTCAGGTACCGCCCGTTCTGGCGGCGGGCCGATCTCCGGCCGGCAGGCATCTCACCGCATTTCAGCTTCTCCAGTGAGGGAACCGTCCATGACCGTCCTCGACGCCGCCCCGCTCGGCGAAGCGACGGCCTCGACCTCGGCCTTGGCCTCGGCACCGACTCTCGTGCACCTGTCCGGGGACATCGACATCTTCACCACAGCGCGGCTGCGGCAACGCCTGATCAACACTCTCGGCCACAGCACCGGCCTACTCGTCCTGGACCTGTCTCAGGTCACCTTCTGCGATGTCGGCGGGCTGGGCGTGCTGATCGGCATGCAAGGCCGTGCCCGGGCACGGGGCATCACGCTGGCCCTGACCGGCCTTCCGCCGCGCGTGGCCCGGCTGCTGCACCTCACCGGCCTGGACCGCCGTTTCTCGATGGTGGTGTGATCCAGCAGGTCAGCAAGTCCGGCGACGCCGGCGGGTCCCCCAGCGGCCGGTCCCATGCCCGGGTCGCTGCCCCGCGGGGTGAGCAAAATCGCCTGGCTGCCGTCACCGCCTCCGGACGTGCTGAACCCGCCACAAGAACGCCTCGATTCCCGGTCGGCCGTCTGGCTGACCGGCCGGCCACGAAAGGGACATCGACATGGCGATCAAGATGCACATCTTGGCGACCGAACGAGGCCCGATGGACGCGATGAGGAAGACCGCGCTCGTCGCGGGAGCGCTCTACCTGGTCACCATCGTCACCTCGATCCCCGCGCTCGTCCTCTACAGCCCGGTGCTGAACGACCCGAACTACATCGTCGGGCCCGGCCCGGACACCGGCGTGCTCTGGGGCGGCTTCCTGGAAATGATCTGCGCCTTCGCCTGCATCGGCACCGCAGTCGTGCTGTATCCGGTGGTCAAACGGCACAACGAGGCCGCCGCGCTCGGCTTCGTCGCCGCTCGCGTCCTGGAAGCCGCCATCATCGTCGCCGGCATCATCAGCCTCCTGGCCATCGTCACCCTCCGGCAGGCCGCCACCGCCGGAGCCGACCCGGACTCGCTCGTCACCACCGGCAACGCGCTCGTCGCGATCCACAACTGGACGTTCCTGCTCGGGCCCGGCTTCATCCCGGCCGTGAACGCCTTGTTGCTGGGCTACCTGCTGTACCGGACCCGGCTCGTGCCACGGGTCATTCCCGCGCTGGGCCTCATCGGAGCGCCCCTGCTCCTCCTGTCCGCGACCGCCGTGCTGTTCGGCCTCTACCCCCAGGTCTCGGTGCTGTCCGCCATGTCGGCCGTTCCGATATTCCTGTGGGAAGGATCGCTCGGCCTCTGGCTGGTCGTCAAGGGATTCAAGCCCTCCCCCCTCACCGCCGCAACGGTCACACCAGGCGCGCTGACCCGCAAACCACCGCCAGGACGACGCCCCGGCATGCGCTGGGACGGGCCGTCCGGATAGCCGAGACCCCTTGACCGCCTCGCCCGAGGTTGTGCTCCAAGATCCTGACGAGCAGGGAGAGCCGTGAAGACCATCTTTCACCCCACATCCGCGCCGGGCGTGAGCCACACCGGCTGGTCGATGCGCACGGCCAGCCTGATCGCGGGCATCGCCCTGCTGCTGATGACCGTCCTGGCCGTCTTCGCCAACTTCGTCGCCATCGACGCTCTCATCACGCCGGGGGACGCGGCCCAGACGGCCCGAGACATCACCGGATCCGAAACGCTGTTCCGCTGGGGCGTCGCCGCCTTCGTCCTGGTGGCCGTCCTCGACGTCGTCGTGGCCGGCGCGCTGCTCACCCTGTTCGAGCCCGTGCATCGAAGCCTTTCGGCGATGGCCGCGTGGTTCAGAATCGCCTACGCGGCCGTTCTGCTGGCGGCGGCCGCCCAGCTCGTGATCGCGCTCGATCTGCTCGACGACCCCGCACAGGTCCTCCGCGCGACGGAAGCGTTCACCACGATCTGGCATATCGGCCTCGTCTTCTTCTCCGTCCACCTGCTGCTGATCGGCCATCTGGCGTATCGGTCCGGATTCATGCCGCGTGTGATCGGCATCCTGCTGGTGATCGCCGGGCTCGGATACCTCTCCGACGGGCTCGGCCTGGTGCTGGTCCCGGGCTATTCGCTCGACATCGCGCTGTTCACCTTCGCCGGTGAAGTAGTGCTGATCTTCTGGCTGTTCATCAGCGGCCGCCGGCTGACCACGAGGCCAGAGGTGGGCGAGCATGCCGAACTTCCCCTAGAAAGGACGGCCCAGTCATGACACCCCGGACAATCGCGGTCACGGTAGGAGCCCTGTTCATCTTCCAGATGGTCTCCGCCATGATCGGCACCACCCTCACCCAGGCCTTCATCGACGGCAACCCCGACAAAACAGCGCTGACGACCGGCGTCGCGCTCATGATCTGCTCAGGCCTGGCCGTGGTGGCCATCGGCCTGCTCATGTACCGAATCCTGAAGGGCTTCAACCAGAAACTGGCCCTGTGGTATCCCGTCATGCGGGTCATCGAGTTCGCGGTCTCCGTCACCTGCAGCATCTACCTGCTCACGCAGCTGCATGCCGTCCCCAACACGATGTTGTGGGTGTACATCCCCACGGCCATCGGCGGCCTGGTGTTCACCTACCTGCTGTTCGCCTCCCGCATCGTCCCGCAGCCGATCGCGGCCCTCGGGCTCATCGGCTACGCCCTGCTGCTGCTGGGAGTGCCGCTGGACCTGCTCGGCGTCCTGGACATGGACGCGGGAGCCGGCATGCTCCTGCTGGCGCCGGGCGGGTTGTTCGAAGTCCTGGTCCTGCCCATCTGGCTGTTCGCCAAGGGCTTCACCCTGCCTCAGCCGTCTCAACCGGCGCGGGCCAACGCCATCCGAGGAGAGCAGACCCCTTCAAGAACAGGTCCGTCGGCCTGACGAGCCGACCACGAAATGCCACCGACATGGCGATCAACGGCGAACCCACGCGGCGCAGCGAGACCGGCAAGGCCACAGCCAGATTCGGGGTGAAGGCAGCTCCCTCGACGAGACGCTCGCCGAAACCCTCAACGCCTGCCGCAACGCCACCGCCCCGGCTGCCGGCCGCGGCGATTCACGAGACAAGACGGGAAGCAAAGACATGGAAACAGGACAAGACCAAGGCGCCAGTGGCCCTGCCCGGCAGAAGGTCTGCATCGTCGGGGCTTCGGGGAAGCTCGGGCAGTACATGGTGCAGCACGCACTGGACCGCGGTTACGAGGTGGCCGGCGTCTGCCGGGAGACAAGCGTGCCCAAACTCGACCGGTTCCAGGGACGCATCACCCTCCACCCCGGCGCGACCGACGATCGCGACGTCATCAAAGAGCCGTCGACGGCTGCGATGCCGTGCTAACCGTGCTGGTCCCGCGCGGGGTCCACGGGTACGCGGCGGGAACCGCCCAGGCGGTGCTCGACCACGCCCAGCACGGGGCACGTCTGGTGTTCTCCTGCGGCTGGCACATCACGCTCGACGGCCGGGATGTGTACTCGTGGAAGATCAAGGCACTGGTCAGAGTCGCCGGCCCGCTCGCGCGGCTGGTTCGCTTCGCCGACCTCGACGACCAGGTGGAAGCCTGCCGGCGGGTGTTCGCCAGCGGCACACGATGGACCGTCGTTCGCGGCAGTGATCTGGAGGAAGGCGACAGCCAGGGCCTGCCCGTATGGAGCCGGCACGTCGGCGACCCCACCCTCCAGAGCAACCGCACCCGCCGCATCGACTTCGCCTTGTTCATGGTCGAGGCCATCCACAACGACGAACTCGTCCATCAGGCACCGGCGATCGTCGGCCGCCAGACCCTCTCAGCACTCGCCCACGCCTCCGCCACCCCGGGGCCGTGATTGATCCCTTTCACACCACGCCGCCCAGGCTAGCGGCGGAGCGGTAGGCGCAGGCCGCCGCCGGCGACCCGGATCCCGATGATGAGGCCCAGGGCGACGTCGACATGGGGGCGGAGCGGTTCAACGGGCCGGGAATCGCCATCACGCCCATGCCCACCTATATGCTCCCGGACCGCCCTCCCCAGCCCTGAACGCAGGCGTCGCCACCAACCTGTGATGGGCTGCTGGTGCGGTCGGCGGCTGGGATCGATCATGTCCATCACCTCGCCGAGCGGGGAGCGTCTCCCTGGGCGGGCAGCTGCAGCAGGCCGCCGTCGAAGGCCAGGTGGAACATGGCGCCTAGGCGTACGGCCGCGAAGTCGGGGTCGACCGCGGCGGGCGTCGAAGCGTCTGGCCGGACTGCGGCCTCGAGCAGGCCGGCCAGGACGGCGTGGGAGTGGCCCAGCAGGTAGTAGGTTAGGGCCGTCTTGTCGGTGAGCAGCTTGGCCATCCGCGGCCCCGCGTTCTTCAGGTCCTCCCGTATCTCCGCGGCGAGGTCGGTGACCGCCGTACTGAAGGCCGCATCGACTGCCGCGCGCGCGTAGATGTCCTGCCCGTACTGCTGGTACAGCACCTGCACGGCGAACATCTCCAGCGGCCCGTGCGACGTTTCGTTCCGTGAAGACCCGTCGCCGCCTCGCCACCACTTTCGTAGCCAAGATCCTATTTTGCTCATCCCTGCATGATGCGCGCACCGTGCGGAGCATGGCAAGCACGCCGTGTAAAGGGTGCGGGTCAAGCCGCCAGTCAACGCGCCGCTGGCGTTCCAGGGTTTGACACGCGTGTGAGGCTCGTCGTTACCAAGCCGGTGTCGTGGCGTGGCATGCCCGAAAGGTGATCGGGTAAGCCTGGCGGCATGTCGGTTGCGCGCTGCGAGGGATGGTTACTGGCCGGACGTTACCGGTTGCTGGCCGAGCTTGGCCGGGGCGGCACGGGACGGGTCTGGCGGGCGCACGATGAGCTGCTGGACCGTCGGGTCGCGGTCAAGGAGATCGCCCTGCCCCCGCGGCTGGGGCCTGAGCGCGAGGACCTGCTCAGGCGCACGATGCGCGAGGCGCGGCTGGCCGCCCGGCTGAGTCACCCGCACATCGCCGCCGTCCATGACGTGGTGGTGGCCGACGAGCGGCCGTGGATTGTGCTGCAGCTGGTGCCCGCTCGCAGCCTGGCCGAGGTGATCGCCGAGCAGGGGCCGCTGCCCGCGCCCGAGGCCGCCCGCATCGGGCTGCAGGTGCTGCAGGCGTTGTGCGCCGCGCACGCCGACGGCATCGTGCACCGCGACGTCAAGCCCGCCAACATCCTGATCCTGCGCACCGGCCAGGAGCCACACCCCGGCCGCCCGCACGCCCTGCTGACCGACTTCGGGCTGGCCACCACCTTGGATGGGCAGGCACACCTGACCCAGAGCGGCATGGTGGTCGGCACGCCCGCCTACATCGCCCCCGAGCGCCTGCGCGGCGACCCGGCCACCGCGCGGGCGGATCTGTGGTCGCTGGGCGCCACCTTGTACACGGCGGTCGAGGGCCGTGACCCCTTCCCGCACAGCAGCGCGCTGGCCGCCCTGGCCGCGGTGCTCACCGCCGACCCGGCCCCCTACCAGCGGGCCGGGCCGCTGGCTGCGGTCCTCACCGGGCTGCTGCAGAAGGACCCGGCACGTCGTACCGGCGCCAAGACCGCCCGCCGGCAGCTGGCGCGCGTCCTCGTGTTGCACGAGCGGCGGCCGCGACAGGCCGCTCTCGCGCTCGCCGGCCTGGCCCGCACCGATGATCGCCTGCCCGCCGCTTCCGGCACCACCGGTGCGCTGCGCCCGCCCGGCCGCCGGGCGGTCTTGGCGCCGGTACCAGGTGCCGGGCCGAATCGGGGGCCGATCATGATTCCGCGCTGGCGGCAGGCGGCCGCCCTGGCGGCTTTGATCGTCAGTGTGCTGGGCACGACTTCCTGGCCCGACGGCGGTGGCGACCTCGCCGGTCCCCGGGCGCATCGTCCTCAGACCGATCTCACCCCCGTCCTGCCGACGCCCGGCTCTACCGCACTGATGCACACCTATCCGGTCACGCACGAGCGTGCCTCCGGCGGCCGCCCCTCCCCGGCCGGCAGCCCAGCTCTGCCGCCCGCTTCCGGCCCCGAGCAGGCAGATCAACCGGGCAAGCAGACCGGGAGGACCACCGCCAAGCCAGGCCGGGGCAGAGGCGTCGGCCCTGGGCCGGCCGCGCGGGGCAAGGCCCACGGACGCGCGCACCGCTGAACGGCAGGGGGCGCTTGCTCCGACGGCAGGGGCTCGTGCTCCGGTCGGCACGACGTCCGTGACAGACCGCTCGACCGTCACCGCGACCGTTACCGCGACCTGGCCGGCCACCTGCTGAAGACAGCGCCGAGTGCCGCGGCCGCTCGCTCTATCCTCGGGGTCGTGGCGGCCGCTGTGGCCGATTGGCCCCGCGCGGGGGCGCATGGGCAGGCGTTGATCGGGTAGGGCGCGCGCTATGTCCGATGCGGAGGGATATCGGGGTTGGTTGCTGACCGGCCGCTATCGACTGCAGGCCGAGCTTGGCCGGGGCGGCATGGGCAGGGTCTGGCGCGGCCACGATGAGCTGCTGGATCGGCCGGTCGCGGTCAAGGAGGTCACCTTGGACCAGCGGCCGCAGCCCGAACGCGAGGCGCTGCTGCGCCGCACGCTGAGCGAGGCCCGCCTGGCCGCCCAGCTGTCCCATCCGCACATCGCCACCGTCTACGACGTGGTCGTGGCCGACGAACGGCCATGGATCGTGCTGCAGCTGGTTCGTGCCCCCACCCTGGCCGACGTGCTGGCCGAGCGGGGACCGCTGCCGCCCGCCGCGGTGGCCAAGATCGGCCTGCAGGTGCTGGAGGCGCTGCAGGAGGCGCACGCCGCCGGCATCGTGCACCGCGACGTCAAGCCCGCCAACATCCTGCTGGACGGCGACCATGCGGTACTGACCGATTTCGGCCTGGCCACCAGCCTGCAGCAACCGGGCCTCACTCAGACGGGCCTCACCCAGACGGGCATCGTGGTCGGCACTCCCGCCTACATTTCCCCCGAACGCGCCCGCGGCGCGGCGCCGAGCCCGCCCGGCGACCTGTGGTCGCTGGGCGTCACGCTGTACACCGCGATCGAGGGCCACTGCCCCTTCGAGCAAGGCAGTCCCCTGGCCACCCTCAGCGCCGTCCTCACCGCCGAACCGGCCCCGTTCCACCTCGCCGGCCCGCTGGCGCCCCTCCTCACCGGCCTGCTGGACAAGGACCCCGACCGCCGCACCAGCATCGACGACGCTCGCCGGCACCTGCACCGCATCAGCACCCGGTCCCTCGATCAGATGCCGGTCACCGGCGCCATGGCGGCGGCGCCCGCGCCGGTGGCGGCCGGGCCCGCCCGGTCACCGTCGCCATGCCACCCCGTCGGCTTCAATCCCGCGGGGAACCTCACGTCGTCTCCCGGCCGCGAGGCTCACTCCCGGAGGCGGCTGGCCGCTGTTCCGGCCGGGCGTCGGCGGTGGACCACGCGCCTGCGGCCGGCAGCGGCGGTGACCGTCTTGGCCGCCGCCATGCTGGTGGCCACCTCCTGGCACAGCCAGCCTGCCGGCGCGCCCGCCGCCATCCCCACCCCCCCCCCACACCCACGCCCACCCCCACCACTACGGCCCCGCCGCCATTGACCGCCCTCTTGCAGGCGCGACCCGCGGCCATCAGCCGCGGCACGCCGGCCAGCCGGCACCAAGCCGGACCACCCGCCCGCACCGCCGCGGCGGAATCCGTGCCGCCGGGCCAAACCAAGAAGATCACCAGCGAGAAGGGCAAGGCCAAACACGGGCACAAGCTTCGCTCGCCGGGCAAGGGCGGCGGTAAAGGGCGTTAGTGATCAGGGTGCGGGTGCGGTTCGCGGGAGGGTTTCGGGGGCCTGAGAGCGGCATGGAAATCCTGGTGCCGCCGGCTCTGGCGCTGGTCACGTCGTTTCGTCGGCTTGCCGCACGTCCCTGGCCCGATAGGTGTGTCGAAGGGCCGGCAGGGCAGTACAGGGCCGGGTTTGTTCCCCTTTGGGCTGCTTGGCTTTCGCGGAAGGTGGCGATCGGCGTGGGCTCGGGTTTGCGGCTCGAATGGCTGATCACTGAGGATCTCGCCTCGCTGCGTGAGTGCGTGCGAGCCTTCGGCACGGCTACGCGCCTGACCGACGAGCGGCTGGCCGATCTGGTGGTCGCCGCCAGCGAGGCCGCCACCCATGTGCTGCAGTACGGCGGGGAAGGCGGTGGCAGCACGCTGATCGCGTGGTGCGACGCCGAGGGGGTGAGCCTGGAGGTGGTGGATGCCGTCGGCGTGTTGACCACGCGTCACCTCAACGCAGCCCCGGACCCGATCACCTGGCGCGGTGTCGGGCTCTGGCTGATGCGCCGGCTGTGCGATCAAATCAGTCTCGACGACGGTGACGGCACGACCCGGTTGCACCTGCGCATGCAGTACCGGGGACGGCACGGCGACCGCGGCCCTGCCGACGCGACGGGAACGGATCTCTCTGGTGCGCCCTGCGGCAAGGTCCTTCCTTGACGCCAGCCGTACATCGCACGGCTACCATCGCACGACGGTGAACGCGCCGACGCCCACTTCGACGGGTTCGAGAAGGGAGCCGTCCCGGCCGGCGGCCAGTGTGAGCATGCCCGCCGTTTGGCACGACCGTTCCCCCGTGGCGCCGCCACTGCCGCCGGAGCAGCATTCCTCGCCATCGGCATCGCCTCACCTGCTTAAGCGGATGTCACCATCCAGGGGTGCATGACCTGGGGCGGGCACTTCAATTCCAATGACGGTGGACAGACCCTCTACTGTGAGGGCGGGATATACAGCCACCAGCCCATCCGCCGGTAAGGGGTCGGTGCGGGTTTCATGCGCAGCTCGTTGTTCTCCATGGGACCTCGCTTCTGAGGGCCACGGCGGGTCAGGCCCAGTAGCCGTAGCCGACGATGCTGCTCGACCGGGGAACGCGGGCCACCTTGTTGCCGTGGTTGCCCTCGATGGTCACGATCGTGCCGTTGGCGTTGACCTTCTCGACGATGCCGACGTGATCGATGCCGGAGCGGCTCTTGCCGCCCGACCAGTCGTAGAAGACCAGGGCCCGACCTTGGGCTCGGTGCCCCACTTTCCCCTGGCGGTGTAGGAGTTGGCGCAGTCGGCCGTCCAAGCCTCTGTGCCGGTCTTGGAGCGCACGCCGGCCTCCTCGGTGGGTGGGGTTACGTGGTCAATAGCCCGCCCGGGGTTGCCGCAGTGAAGCGGTTTCACCTCGCCAAAGGGTGGGCCATGCCACGCGTGGAGTTCATCTGCGCGGTTACTTGGGCGGGCCCGAGGAGCCTTTGGAGGCGTGGGCTGTCGGGGGCCAGCGTGGAGCAGGTGCTGGCTGCGCTGGTCAGTGCGGCTTCCTGGCTTTCGACGCCGGTGAGGTAGTGGCCGGCGAAGTAGATTCCGGCGGTTCCGTGGGCTTGGGTGAGGGTGCGGCGGGCTCGTACGGCTGCCGGGGTGAGGCGGAGTTGCCGGAAGGCGTGCTGGGCCAGGATGCGGAGGGGTGGCTCGCGGTGGGTGATCCAGCTTTTGAACAGGTCAGTGCCGTGGATGGGGCCGTACCAGGTGCTTGTCTCGGCCCAGTGGTCGTGGACGGTGATGGTGTTGGTGGACCAGTGGTGGCGTTCGGCCGGCATGTAGGCCGGGTCGGCATGGACGGCGATGGTGACGCCCATGTAGTCGAAGGCGCGCAGGGCGGTGCGTACGGTGTCGAGGCCGTTGACGGGCGCGAGGATGGCGGCGGCGAGGTCGGGCGGCGTGGCCAGGACGACCTGGTCGGCGTGGTGGGTCTCGCCACGGGTGTCGGTGAGCCGCAGTCGTCCGTCGTCGTCCTTGTGGATCGTGCGGATGCCGATACCCAGGCGTACGGCGGTGTGACGCAGGTCCCGGGCGAGCGCGTCGCAGACTTCGTTCAGCCCGTGTCTGAGGTTGTGCCAGACCGGGGCGTGCTCCGGGCCGTCCGGCGGCACCAGCAGGAGGAAGGCGACCGCCGCACGCGCGGACATCTCCCGGACCTGTGCGGTGTCGCAGCCGACGAACGAGGCGAGCCAGGGATAGAGGAGTTCGTCCTTGTGCGAGCGGGGGACCGGCAGCGGCTCGACGAGTTCCGCCAGGGGTTGTTCCCAGGAGATGTCCTGGTCCTGCCATTCGGCGGCGCGGGCGACGAGGGTGCCCACCGATTCCCATGCGTCACCGAGCACGGCGGTGCGCGGCCAGCCGGGCTCGGGAGAGTGCGGGGTGACCAGCGACGGCGTCTGCCGGGCGGCGGACGTGATCGTGGTGGACAGCGGTACCGGGACCGTCCGCCTGGGGCTGAGGTCCAGGATCTCCAACAGGCGGGTGAGCAGGGGGTAGCCGCCGAGCGCGAGGTGCTGGGCGCCGAGGTCCACTGTGACCGGGCCGTCGTCGGTGGGGAGGGTGACGGTGTGGATGTTGCCGCCGAGGCGGGGTTCGGTTTCGAAGAGGGTGATCCGGTGGTCGGGGTCGAGGAGCCAGGCGGTGCTGAGCCCGGCCATGCCCGCTCCGACGACGGCGATGTGCATGATGCTCCCGGGGTCAGTGCCGCGCGGTTGTCAGGGGCGCGGGAGGTCGCAGGAATCCGGTACGGGTGAAGGCGTCGAGGTAGAGGTCGATGAGGTCGTCGTTGACGGGTGGGCAGTGCAGTCCTGCGCCGGCGATGGCGGCCTCGAAGTTGGTGCGGTCGAAGGTGGGGAAGGTGTCGGCGAAGTACATCTCCTTGACCGAGATGTCGGTGGCGGTGGCTGCTTCGACGAACAGCGGCAGGTAGGGGGCAATCGGCTCGCCGGGATCGGCGCAGGTGAGTTCGGACATCCGGTGGACCCACCGGTCGTAGGGGAGTTCGGTGATGGCGTAGCCGCGGGCGCGCAGCCGTTCGGCCAGCAGGGGCAGCAGGGCGGGGCGCGGGTTGGTGATGTGGTGGACGCGGCCGTCGGCGCTGCCGCGCAGGACGATGTGGGTGAGGGCGTCGGCGGTGAAGTCGACCGGCACGAAGTCCAGCGGCCAGCCGATGTCGGGGGCCAGGCCGGTGTGGGCGATGGTGCGGAACAGGGCGCACATCAGGGTGTCGGTGTTCCACAGGCCGGTGTCGCGGGTGCCGGTGATCTCGTACGGGCGGTGCACGGCCACCGGCAGACCCTGCTCGCCGGCCTGCCGGACCAGTTGCTCGGCGACCCATTTGGTCTCGGGGTAGCCGAGGGAGAGGCGTTCGACGTGAGCCAGCGGGGTGTCCTCGGTGACGTGACGCACGCCGGCGGTGCCGAAGCCGGCGATGACCGCCATCGAGGAGACGTAGTGGAGGGTCTTTAGCCTGCCGGTGACGGCCAGCGCGATCACCTCGCGGGTGCCTTCGACGTTGGCGGCGCGCAGGGCCTGGTAGGGGTAGGCGAAGTTGACGTGGCTGCCGTTGTGCACGATCGTGTCCACGTCCTCGGCGAGCCGGTCGAACTCCTTGCCCAGGCCCAGCCGCGGGCGCGCCAGATCACCGGGGATCGGGCGGACCCGGCCCGCCACCGCCTGCCAGTCCAGGCCGTACCGGCTCATCCTGGCCCGCAGCCGGCGGGTGGCCGCACCTGCGTCGGCGGCGCGCACCAGGCAGTGGACCCGCTTGACGCCGACGCGGACCAGCCGGTCGACGAGGAAGACGCCCAGGAAACCGCTGCCTCCGGTCAGCAGGACCTCGCGCGGCGGACGGCCGGCGGCTCGCGGCGTCAGGTCCAGCGGGCCCAGCCGCGCGTCGGCCGTGAAGCGGGGGCGCGCGGGGCCGTCCTCGCTGCCGGGCAGGCCCGCTGCGGTGCGGGCGAAGTTCGCCAGGGTCGGGTTGGACAGCAGGCCGGCGATGAGCCGGCGGCCGTGGCGAGGGTCGAGGTTCAGGCGTCGCAGCAGGGCGGCGGCCACCTGAGTGGCCTGCAGGGACTGGCCGCCGATGGCGAAGAAGTCGTCGTCGCGGCCGATGGCGTCCACGCCCAGGATGTCGCTCCAGACGGCCGCTACGGTGCGTTCGACCGCTCCGCGCGGGGGCCGGCCTGCCGGGGTCGCCGCGGGGGTGGGCAGAGCGTTGTGGTCGATCTTGCCGCTGGCGTTGAGCGGGAACCGGTCCACCACGCCGATCCTGGCGGGGATCATGAAGAACGGCAGGTGGTCGCCCAGGTGCCGGCGCAGCAGCCCGGGCAATTCGCGGCGGCCGTCCTGGTGCTCGGCGATGACCCAGGCGGCCAGACTCCGCTCGCCGGGGCGGGGCTCGTCGAGCGCGACGGCCACGTCCCGGACCAGCGGGTGAGCGGCGATGGCGGCCTCGATCTCGCGTAGCTCGACCCGGTATCCCCGCAGCTTGACCTGGCGGTCGCGGCGGCCGAGAAACTCCAGGACCCCGTCCGGCCGCCGGCGCGCCATGTCGCCGGTGCGGTAGAGCCGGGCTGCGGCGTCATCGGAGAATGGGTCGGGGACGAAACGGGCGCTGGTGAGCTCTGGATCGCCGTGGTAGCCGAGTGCCACGCCGTCGCCGCCGACGTACAGTTCCCCTTCCTCGCCGGGGTCGGCGAGGCTGAGATCGGCGCGCAGCACGTACGCGGTGGAGTTGGCGATCGGGCGGCCGATGGGCACGCTCCGCGCGTCAGGGGCCAGGTGCTCCACGGGGTGCGCGGTGGAGATCATCGAGTTCTCGGTCGGCCCGTAGGCGTTGATGAACAACCCCGGCCGGCCGCGGTCGAGCATGGCGCGAACCGCGGCCGGATGCAGCACGTCGCCGCCGGCCACCAGGCAGCGCAGGGACGCGAACAGGTGCGGGTGAGTACTCACGTGCTGGTGGAACAGCCCTGCGGTCAGCCACATCACCGTCGCGCCCTCATCCACGATGAGGCGCTCCAGGTCGGGGGCCGACAGCAGGGTCTCCTTGGCGGGCAGCACGAGCCGGGCGCCGTTGAGCAGCGCGCCGAAGGTCTCCCAGTAGGACATGTCGAAGGTCGGATTGGCGGTGGCCAGCACCACGTCATCGGGGACGATCTGCAGGTAGTCGGTGCCGCAGACGACACGGATCGGACCTCGGTGCGCAAGGGCCACCCCCTTGGGCGTGCCGGTCGTGCCAGAGGTGTAGAGCACGCAGGCCCGATCGCCGGGCCCCACCGGCGGCTCCGGAACCGGGACGGTGCCGGCCGGTATGTCCTCCGCCGCCAGGCCCCAGCGGTCACCGATACGCGGAAGCACATGCCGCCGGGTCAGCACCGGCCGCACGTCCGCCTGCTCCAGCACCGTGTGCAGCCGGGCATCGGGATAGTCGGGGTCGAGCGGGACGTAGGCGGCGCCGGTCAGCAGCACGCCGAACACGGCGGCGACCGTCTCGGCCGACCGCTCCATGACGATCGCCACCAGGTCGCCCGGACCGACCCGGCCGGCGCGCAGCGCCTGCGCGATCCCGGCGGCACGTTCGGACAACTCCTGGTAGGTCCAGGTGTGGCGATCCGAGCGGATCGCCACTGCCGCGGGCCGTTCGCGGGCCTGCCGCAGGAAGAGGGCGGGGATCGACTGCACGGGGTACGGGCGGCGCGTTACGTTCCAGGACAACACGGCAGGAACCTCTTTGATCATGAGGAGTGCACGGACGCCGACTGCCAGAACAGGTCCAGATAACCGAGGACCAAACCGGCCTCCCGCTCCGCACGCTGCGGGCATTCCCCCTCGGCGGCACCCTGCCGGGCGACCGCGAGGGCGGTGTCGAGCAGGTCCGGCGGAGCCACCTCGTAGGAGGCGAGGTAGGAGGTGACTTCCGGCGGGACGTCGGGCAGGTTCCGCAGCGCGGCGGCCAGTCGGCCACAGGAACCGCACCAGGCCAGGAGGTTGGTGTAGAGCGCGAGCGCCGCACCCGACAGTGACGCCCGCATCGCCAGCCAGCACAGGTAGCCGCTGAAGGCGTGCGCGCCGGCCGCGTGCACGTCGGTCTCCGGCACGTGGCCGGACTCCCCCAAAGCGCGCTCGGCCCGCAGCAACGCCGGACGGGTGGCGTTCACCACCGAAGCCAGGCTCAGGAAGAAGCCGACGGCCGGGTCGCGCGGGAATCGTCCCACCAGGGTGGCGAACGCGGCGATCTCGTTGTCCTGGACGGCGCGTTCCCCGGCCAGGAGTCGCCGGACATGACCGATTCCGAGATGGCCAGAGGCGGCCAGGGACGCCAAGGGATTGCGTGGTGCGGCCTGCTCTGCCGCGCGACCGCGCAGTGACGAGACGATCTCGTCCACGGTCACGCCACAAGCGCTTCGCACCAGGTCATGCCGCACCGACGACCTCCGTACCGTGCAACGTCGAACTTGTGACTCTCCGTAAGCTAAGCCTTGATCGATGTAACGTAAAGTAGTTCTATGGTAACGGTGAGTCAAGATTCATGCGCGAAGCAAGGGAGCGGAGGAACAACATGACGGTGAGCGGTGCAGACAGCGACGTCATCAACGCCAAGTGCGACAAGTTCTTCGCCGTGTTCGACGTCAACGGCAACGGCTACATCGAGCGGCAGGACATCGACCTGCTGAAGGCCAACGTCCTCAAGGCCGGCTCCGTGCCCCCGGAGTCGGCCAAGGCGCAGACGTTCAACCACGAGTACGACGTGCTCTGGCGGGCGCTCGTCGAAGCCGTCGACAAGGATGGCGACGGCCGTCTCTCGCGCGAGGAGTTCCGCCAGGCGCTCGGCGGCCTGCACGCCGCGGGCATGCGAGACGCCCTGTATCGAGCCGCGGCCGCGGTCCACGTCGCCGTGGACACCGACGACGACGGCGTCTTCCGTGTCGAGGACCTCGTCCACCTCTACACCACCTGCGGCGTACCGCTCGACATCGCCCAATCGGTCGCCGCCGGCATGGACCGCAACGGAGACGGCACCATCACCACCGCCGAGTACGCCACCGCCTGGACCGAATACTTCACCCTCGACAACGACCTGGACAGCCGCACCTACGGCCCCGTCCTCTGAACTCGCGCGCCCCCGATCCCCGCCAGTGACAGGAGAACGTCCCCATGACGATCGACTCCCAGGAAACCGGCCACACCCTGCAAAGGCACAAGGCCGTCAAGCGCTTCCAGCTCATGGACGTCGACCAGGACGGCCACATCACCCGCGCCGACTACGAGAACCTCATCCAGCGACTCCTGGACGCCTACCCGGCACAGCAGGGCACACCCGCCGCCGACCGGCTCCGCCAGTCCTACCTGAAGCTGTGGCGGGCCCTCGCCTACTCCAGCGACGCCGACGGGGACGGGAAGGTGACCCAGGAGGAGTTCGTCAACGCGGTTATCTCCGGCCTGGTCAACCGCAGCGGCGGTTTCGACCGCGCCATCAAGCCCGTCGCCCAGGCCGTCCTGGAGCTCGCCGACTCCGATGGCACCCAGACACTCTCGCTGCCCGAGTTCACCAAGCTCTTCGAGACTTTCGGCGTGTCCGCCGAAGAGGCCGGCCAGTCATTCAAGGCGCTCGACGTCAACGGCGACGGTCAGCTCACCAGCGAGGAGATCATCGCCGCCAACCATGCCTTCTACCTGAGCGATTCCCCAGCGGACCCCGCCAACCTGCTGTTCGGTCGCTACAGTGCTGAGCCGACATAGGCCACGCGTCTTCTCCCTCGTTCACGCCGCATGAGCGCTACACGGGTGCCGGCAGTTGCCGGTCGAGGTCTTCGGCGATCTCGAGCATGGTGCGGCCGTGGTTGGCCAGGCGCAGGCTCTGGTCGTGCAGGAAGCGGTACAGGTCGGCCTGGCTGGTGAGGAAAGTCGACGATCTGGGTGCCGGGCTTGCGTGGTTCGCGCCAGCGGGGCCAGAAGTGGCTGGCGAACAGCACCTCGGCCTCGGGGCCGAACTGCTCGGCGGCGGCGTTGAGGTAGTTGGACCAGTTCTTGGCGTCGCGGACCTGGGCGCCGCGCGGGCTGTAGAGGTTGTGCAGGGTCGGGGTGGCGTTCTCGGCCATGCACAGCGCCGCGGAGTCGGGCAGGTAGAAGTTCATCTCGGCCGGCGCCTCGGTGCCAGGAGTGAGCTGGAACTCGATGCGGCTCGGGCCGATGCGGGTGGCGTGGTCGACGCGGACGATGTCGGTCGGGGGGCAGCAGGCCGACGGTGCCGGTGGCCATGGTCTTGCCCAGTCCCGCGTCAACCTGGCCCTGCTGTCCCCGGTGCAGGATGCTGCCGTACATGAACAGCGCGCGGCGGGTCATGGCGTTGCCGGCGTAGACGTTCTCGCTGACGGCGTGTTCCAGGAACTCGTCCGGCGCGTAGATCTTCACGGAGAGGTCGGGTACGCCGTCGGTGGCGGTGAACAGGGCGCGGGCGCCGCCGTAGTGGTCGGCGTGGGAGTGGGCGTAGATGACCGCGACGATGGTGCGCGGGCCGCGCTCGGCCAGGTACATCTCCAGCGCGGAGACGGCGGTCTCGGTGTTCTGCAGCGGATCCACCACGACGATGTCGCGGCTGGCCTGGGTGGGGTCTTCGAGGAAGGTGACGTTGGCCATGTCGCCGCCGCGGACCTGGTAGATGCTGTCAGGGACGACTTCGTACAGGCCGCAGTGCATGTTGAGCAGGGCATCGCGCCACAGGCTCGGGTCGACTGTCTCAGGCGCGGAGCCGGTCAGGAAGGTCGAGTAGGGGCAGGCTCCAGGCCGGGACCTTGGGGGCGGCGGAGTCCACCGTGTAGTCCGGCGGCATCGCCTTGATGAGTCCGCGGCTGGCGTGGGCGAACTCGACGTCGCGATCCTGCGGCGGAACGGTGACGTCGGCATTCAAGGTGCGGGTGAGGTCGGTGGCGGGCTATGACATGGTCGGCTTTCCTCTTCTTTCTCCCATGAAGGAATGCGAGAATGCGCAGGAGGCGGCACCGTGCCGACGCAAAGAAAAGAAGCGAGACGTTGAACGAGGGCGCGGAAGGAGCGGCCCGCGAAGCCGCCTCGCTGCGAATTCCGCATGCGGCGATGCGGAATAATCCAGGCACGGTCGGTGAGGCCGTAAATTCGGCAGGGAAGCCGAAAGCGCGACGTATATATGCGCTGCCCCTGCGCGGCGACCCTGCGGCCGAGGGCCGTCACCAGTCCCGGCCGGACATGGTCGCCGGGTACGGATGAGGATCGGAGGTGCGGGTCGATGAGGGCCAGCACGTTGCTCTTCGTCGCGGGGCCGATCCTGGTTGCGAGGATCGCGCCCCCCTTGAACAGGTGCAACGTGGTAATGTAGTCGACCTTGTACCGGGAGGCGTGACCGGATTCTGGTCGATGTCGTGCCTGCCCACGATCACCTTGCCGTCCCGCTCGGCGGCGACCTACTCCAGGATCGGATCCAGCGCCCGGCACACCGCCGACCATTCGGCGCGGAAGACCACTAGCACTGGCCCGGACGCCTTCAGGACGGTATTGGAGAACGTAGCGTCGGTAAGTTCATCCATCTTCGCCATTGACATCTCCACTTCAGTCGGGACATTGACTATTCGAGCATTTCATCTGATACGACCTTGTCAACGTCCTCGATCTCTTGAGGCCTGTCCAAAAGTAGATTGCGGTCGAATGTGCTCGGCTCTCGCCGGTCGAGCCCATTGGTACAGGAGCAGAGAAGACCGGTCGGCCAACGGCCGCCAGAAGTGGGGACCGCTCAAAGGTCGGTGAACGTCCAGGTGGAAATGCCGCTGATCTCACTGAGCCCGGTGGTGGAGCAGGCGGTCAAGCTTCAACTTCCTGGGAACGCTGGAGTGCCCACTGACCGACAGGAAAACCTGAACAACTCCAGATGAAACCGTCCGGACCAAGATGTCGTGTCGCAGGTCAGCGCCAGCTCCTTCCGTCAGCCACATCCGGAAGGGACACTGGCCTC
Organism: Nonomuraea sp. MTCD27; assembly: GCF_041950495.1. NCBI lineage: Bacteria > Bacillati > Actinomycetota > Actinomycetes > Streptosporangiales > Streptosporangiaceae > Nonomuraea > Nonomuraea sp. MTCD27. Next base: position 90,863 of record NZ_JBGNUW010000002.1, read on the forward strand.
ACGCTGGCTCATCAGGCCCACGATCACCCGTCTCACACACGTGCGCTTCCGGCACGGCTGGCTCGACGTGGTGCTCACTCCGGATGGCGGCCGGCAGATCGGCCCGTTGACGGTGATCCCGCGCCCGCCGCCGGAGCATGACGCCGGCGTACAGGCCGATGCCCGCTGCGGCCAACTGAATCAGGCCAGTGAAGAGGTCGAGGATCTGCATGGGGTTCCTTCGCATCCAGTGAGCACGCTGCCCGTTCTCACGGCATCTGCAGTGACGCCTCCAGCACAGCCGACTTCCGCCCTGTCCAGCCAGGCTTTGCGCCGACCATGAGCCGATCGCGAGCCCTCGCCGCCCAAGCTGAGACACTCCCACACGGCTGTCCCGAGCCCATGGGCCAATCTGGGCCAGCGGCTCTAGGATGAGCGGTCCGACCCGATTGAACTATTTGAAGGACGGCCATGTCACCGTTATCCGACGGCGCCACGGGTGCCGCGCAAGCTCCCGTCCTCCTTGACGTGGCGGCGATCGCCACTCTGGTGGATATGGCCGCCGCATTGAAGTTGTTGTGGATCCGTGCCGGCCGCCCAGCTCACCGGCGCTTGGAGGAGGAGTCACGGCACGACAAGCCGCCCCTGCGGCGCAGCAGCATCTCCCGGGCGCTTCGTGGTGAAGGACTGCCGAACAAGGACTTCACCCTCGCCCTGGTCAGGAAGTACGGCGTCAGCGCCGCCGAGCTCGCGCAGTGGGAGCTGGCCTGGGAAAGGGTGGCCATGGCCGAGAGCCGCGCCGCCAGTCCCCGGCCCAGCGAGATAACAGAGCTGCGCGCGACTATCGCACAGATGCAGCAGACGATGGCGGCTCAGGCGGCCGAACTGGCCGCGCTGCGCGACGAGCTCAACCATAGGCCTGCGGCCGCGGCACCGGAGGGGTCCGGCGCGGCCGGCTCGGTCACGCCGACGTCCGGCATGGTCGCCATGGCGATTCTGCAGCAGATGGAGGGATCTGTCGCGCAGGTGGCCCGCCAACGGGTCATCGAACTCGCTGACCACATCGTGACCAACGACCCCCTACTAGTGGGCAGAATGCTCCAGGAAATGGAGGGTCGCATCGCCACGACCAGTAGGGAGGCCATCCAACGACTCGCCGACCAGATCTTGGCCAAGGATCCGCATCTGACAGGGCGCATGCTGCAGGCTATGGAGGGCCACGTCGCACGGGCCAGCCGGGACGCGATCCAGGAAATGGCCCGCCGCCTCGCCTGACCTCCTCACGAACCCGGGAGATGATGATTCATCTTGTCGGCCGCCTGAACCGCGTGCGTCTCGCGCCACCTGCTCACGTGCCGGGCTATGGGGTCAGCTACTCGCGGCCGGGTCGCCGATCTGCCGGGAGGCCGCATGCTGGGCGAAGTGCGCGGCCAGCACGGTCATCCTTGCCCAGGTAGCGGGCGGCCATCTGCTGGACAAGTACGCCGGCCTCGATCTGCACCAGCTGCGCCACAGCGCGGCCACCCACTTCGGTGAGGCTGGCGTGATCACAACTTGCCTGGGTGCAAAACGCACCATTAGCTGGGATTCCCGTCGGATCTCTTTTCCTTACCCTTCAGATCATCCTTATGGTTTGCCTTGATGGGCGGCCACAGCCGGCGCTTGGAATGCTCGGCGAACATGAAGGCAACGCAAGCAGGCTCGTTTAAGGCAGCGGACTCTACTGCGGAAACCCTGAAACGGCGGCACCTGCGCAGCGAGCGGCTTGATCAGCTCTTTGACTGGCGGCAGGCGTAACCCGCTCCGGAGTGCCCGCCAGGTCTTCCGGCTTGGTATTCCCTTGATCTTCTTGCAAGGCTGGCTTGGGTGGATCGGCCTAACCGGGGCACGGAGGGCCCGGCCATGTGCCGGACCCGTGCCGAAGAGCAACCAGCGAGCAACCAACGGCGTGTCTCTGCCTCGCCGGAGGCCCTGAAAACCGAGAAAGCGCAGGTCATATTGGGTGTGGAGTGGTAGGGCGCCCGGGGCTCGAACCCGGAACCTACGGATTAAAGTCCGGAGTTTTGTTTCCACATGCCAGAGCGTGCCGTGTTCTGCCGCGCGGGGTTCAGAAGTTCCAGCGCAAATGCATCGAATCTGGACATTTGTTCATGAAGCGCTGGCGGGCGATTTGTCCGTGAATGTCATAGATTTGAAACCGTGTGCCGCCGTTGGTTGCTCGGTGCAGGTGCCGATGTGGTTTGACTGAAGATTGACCTGTCGCGCTGTCCTAACTCGGCCTTTCTGGCCGGTATTTCAATAAGTGACAGGGATGGTTCGCCCCGCCAGATCGGAGCGTCTGATGGTGACCGTACAGTTCAGCCATTTCGCCGAATCTCGATGTTGCGCCTTCCCTGCCAGCTGAGGCCGCCGCCCCGCGCTCAGCGCGGGGCCTTCTGCAGAGGCCGGCGTTCTCTGGCCGAGGCATGCAACCGGACGCCCCGGGCCCGGCCGAAACGTGCGCCGGGGCGTGTGACCAGCGGATATCGCTTGACATGGGTGGTGAAGGTGGGCGTCGATACCGACCGCCCCGGACCAGTCGGCGGCCCCGAACGTCCCCGCTGCAGCGCCCATAACGGGCCTGTGCGGGCCGACCGGGACCGCCCTCCGGCCGGGGCACGGCAATCCCCACTCCGGGCCGCCCGACGGCGACCGGCGCGGTGATGGGCCGGGTACGCGATGCCGCCGGTGGCGTCATGGACCGGCTCACCGCACCGACGGCGCTCGGTGGGGGGCGGGGATGGGGGAGCGCCGCAGGAAGCGCGACGCCGAGCGGTCGGCGACGCGAGGTCAGCGAACAAGGGAAAGGCGCGACAGCGACGATGAACGGAACCACCTTCAAAACATGTTCCTGCCGGGACGAGGCGACCGGCAAGAAACTGGGCAAGGCCTGCCCGAAACTGCGCCGCCCGGGCGGCGGGGAGCGGTGGAGCAGCACCCACGGGCGCTGGGCCTACCAGCTCGAGCTGCCCGCGCACGCCGACGGGCGGCGGCGTAACCCGCTGCGGCGGCGCGGCTTTGCCACGCTGGAGGAGGTCGAGGCCGAGCTGGAGCATGCCCGGGCGCTGCTGGCGCTGGATGAGGACCCGCACATCCAGCGGAAGATCACCGAGCTGATGCTGTCCATGCTCAAGGACACCAAGACGCTGCCGCCGGTAGAAGAGGTGCGGCGCAAGGTCCGCACCCGCCAGGACCTCAACCCCACCGTCACGGTCGCCGAATGGATGCAGGAGTTCCTGCGGCGCAAGCGGAAGATCGACGTCACCACCCGCCGCTCCTATGAGGCGCACATCCGTCTCTACTTCACCCCCTACCTCGGCGACATCCGGCTGGACCGGCTCCGGGTATCGGATGTGGCGGGCATGTTCGATGCGATCGAGGAGTTCAACGACGTCATCACCACCACCCGCGCTAGCGGCGACTCCGAGCAGCGAGCCAAGGTGCGGTATCGTCGGCCGGTCGGCCCGGCCACCATGCACCGCATCCGCGCCACCCTGCGGCACGCCCTCAATATTGCGATCAAGCAGGACCGGCTGATCGACTTCAACCCCGCCGCGGTAGTCGAGCTCCCCGACGCCGAACGCCCGAAGGCGCTGGTGTGGACCGATGAGCGGGTGGCCGACTGGAATCGTGACCTGCAGCATCGGCTCAGAGCGGAGGAGCGGCGGCGCGGGGCCCGGCTCAGCCGCGCCAGCATGATCAATGTGTACGCGTCCGTGCCCAGGCCATCGCCGGTGATGGTCTGGACGCCCTCGCACACCTACACCTTCCTCGCCCAGGCGGCCACCCACCGGCTGTTCGCGCTGTATCGGCTGATAGCTCTGCGCGGGTTGCGCCGGGGCGAGGCGGTCGGGCTGCGCTGGAAGGATGTCGACCTGACCGCCGGGACGGCGGGGGTGCATTGGCAGATCACTCAGCTGGGCTGGGAGCCGGTGCAGGGCAGGCCGAAGACCGAGGCCAGCGACCGCACCATCGCCCTGGATGAGGACACCGTCACCGCGCTGCGCGCGCACCGCAAGCGTCAAGCCGCCGAACGGCTGGCCGCGGGCGAGACCTGGACCGACAGCGGGTTCGTCTTCACCGACGAGATCGGCCGGCCGCTGCACCCGCAGCAGGTCAGCGACCACTTCTACCAACTGGCCTTCCGGGTGGGGCTACCGCCGGTACGGCTCCATGATCTCCGCCATGGTGCGGCCTCGCTGATGCTGGCCGCCGGGGTCGATCTGAAGGTGGTGCAAGAAACCCTCGGCCACGTCTCCTCCACCTTCACCCGCGACACCTACACCAGCGTCTACCCGGAGGTGGCCCGCGCCGCCGCCGAATCCACCGCCGCCCTCGTCAACACCGCAGCCGCAGGCGCCCAGACCGCCCGGCTGATCACCCTGCCGACCCACACCTGAGACACCACCACCTAAACCACCAAGCCCAGCCAGGCCCGCCGACCCTTCGGCGGGCCTGCCTTATGCCCTCAGCGGCTGTCACACAGGTGACGCAAGGCCGAGCGATCCCGCACCTGCGCGATACACGGCCAAGCGGCTCGCTGCGAGAAGCAGCGGATCTTTAATCTTCTGGTCAGAAAGACCTGGTGAGCAAGACGAGCCGGCTTGGACAAGGCTTGATCTCACATGAGGCCACTGTTGACCGGCGAGGCCGTGCAGGCCTTCTGGCTTGATCTTCTGATGGTCGTCACCGGGGTCTGAACTGACGATGGCGGCCTAAATGATCTACCGCCGTACACGATCCGTACACAAGAGCAACCGCCGAGCAACCAACCATGATCAACAGCGCGATTCGAGGCCGGCGGAAACCGAGAAACCCCAGGTCGAACGCGGTTTTAGAGAGTAGGGCGGGTGGGACTTGAACCCACGACCCACGGATTATGAGTCCGATGCTCTGACCGGCTGAGCTACCGCCCCTGGATTGAGTTGTACGGCGCACGGCAAGACGACGAGAGGATCTTGTCGAGGCTCCGTGCAAGCTAAGGCTAGAGCATCGGATCCGGTCGTGGTGCCCGGCTGAACGGGAGACAGGTCTCCGCCGACATCATTCCATGCCAAGCCCCGTGAGTGGAGCCCAAGTCGATCTTAATCTCGAGGGTGCCGGGAGTCGGCAGGAAAATGGGGTGTGGTGGGGGAAGGGTCCGGTTAGGGTTCGGGGGGTTGGTCGGGGTTGGTGGCGGCACGGGTCGAAGCGGGTCGGTTATCCATCTTCCCATGGGGTGGTCGCGGGTTCGAGTCCCGCCGCGGCTTCGGCTGTGTAGCTCAGTGGTAGAGCACCGAGTGCCGGTTCGCGGTCCCATATCCGTGCCGCCTCCAGAGCCCGACCGGCGAGGAAGGGGAGGCGGGCGTTTCGCGCCCGCCTCCCAAGCCGAGCCGTATCGAGCCGAGCCGTATCGAGTCGAGCCGTATCGAGCCGAGCCGTATCGAGTCGAGCCGTATCGAGTCGAGCCGCATCGAGTCGAGCCGCATCGAGCCGGGCCGCATCGAGCCGGGCCGCATTGAGCCGGGCCGCATTGAGCCGGGCCGAGCCGAATTGGGCCGAGCTGAGGCGGGTTATGGACGGTTCAGGCCCAGCGTGTACGAGCCGGAGCCGCTGTAAGCGTGCACGCGATACCGGTAATACCCGGACGTACCGCTGTAGCTGATCGTCTCGTCAGGGTTCGGGCTGTCGCCCCTGGCCACCACGGACCAGGTCGAGCCGTTCCACTTCTGCAGGTAGACGTCGAAGTCCACACCGCTCGGCCCGTCGAGGCAGGCCGCGTGGGTGCCCGAGACCGTCGCCTGGTAGTAGGAGCCGTTCGGCTGGTACGCGCTCTGGTTCGAGCTCAGCGACCCACTGTACGTCTCCTCGTACCCCTGGCATCCCGGCGGCGGCGGGTCGGTGCCGCCGGCCGTGACCAGCGTCAGGCCGCCCGTCGAGAGGATCTCGCCGATGGGCTGGAAGTACGTGGTGCCGCCCACCGAACAGTTGCCCGAGCCGCCCGACGTCATGCCCTGGGCCTGGTCGCCCGAGATGAACGAGCCGCCCGAGTCCCCGCCTTCGGCGCACACCGTGGTACGCGTCAGGCCCGACACCGTGCCCTCCGGGTAGTTGACGGTGGAGTTGAGCGCGGTGACCGTGCCGCAGTGCCACTGGGTGGTGGAGCCCGAGCGGCAGATCGAGCCCTGGGGCTGGGTGACGGCCGAGCCGCGGACGGGGAGGATGCCGGCGCTGTAGCCGTTCACCACGCCGGGGGCGGTCCAGTTGGAGTTCGTGGCCACCCAGGCGTAGTCGTTCCCGGGGAAGGACGAGATCTGGAACGTGCCCTGCGCCACCCGGTTGAAGCCGGTCGTGGTGACGCCGTTGGAGCCGCAGTGGCCGGCGGTGGTGAAGCCGAGCTGGGTGCCGCGCCTGGCCGCGAAGCCGACCGAGCAGCGGTAGCCCTCAGAGGTGTAGTACGCGTCCCCGCCCCGGATGTCGTAGAACAACCGCGGGCGTTCGGCCGACTGCTCGAACTTCACGGCGGCGGCGTCCATGCCGCTGGCGGCCACCCAGGATCGGGCGGCCTGCTCGTCGCTGGTCAGGACGACGACGGAGTTGTCCCGGGGTGAGACGGCCCAGCTGTGTACGGTGCCCGGTGGCGCCGTCCGGTCCAGACCCTCCTTGACCGCGCTGAGCTGGGCGAACGAGCGAGGTACGATGGCGGCCCGGGCGCCGGCGCGGGTGATCTCGGCCGTGTCCGCGGCGTCGACGCTGGCCACGACCAGCGCGCTCTCGGCGCCCTCATACCAGATTCCGGCATAGCGGTCGCCGAGCCTCTTGCTCAGGCCGGGCGCGGCGGCGTTGCCGCGGGCCTCGTTCGCCAGGCGGTTGAGCGCCTGCTCCTTCGTGATGCCGAGGTCGCGCTGCACGGCGTCGACCACGCCGGACGGCGGTTTCGCGGTGGCGACGGCAGGGGTTGCCGTCATGACTAACGCGCCGATCGCGATCGCGATCAGCGCCGGGGTCCGGAGCATGATTGTCTCCTCGCTGCTGGGGGTGCCGTCACGGTAACGGCGAGCCAGGAAACGGAGGAGTACTACTTTGCCCCTATCACCGTGTTATGGAGCGGTGCCGTAACCCGGGTTACGTACCAGCCAGTCGTAATAGACGGGACTGCGGCGTACCGCGTCCATGTGGGCCTGCTTCGCCTGCGCCACCACCCAGGAGGCCTCGGGGGCGGTGGGATGCCGGCCGAGGAGCTGCCGCCAGCGCAGCGGCGCGCCGACCAGCGGCACCATGGTCAAGCCCTGGGCGGCCTGGTGGGTGGCCTGGCAGAGCACGACGGCCCGGCCGACCTGCGCGAGATGGGCACAGGTCGGTACGTCGGTCTCGTAGATCGTGCCAGGCGTGAAACCCGCCCGCGCGCACGCCATCGCGAAGCAGTCCGCGAAGCAGCCGTCGCCCGGCGTCACCGCCCACTGCTCCCCGGCCAGGTCGGCCAGGGCCACCTCCTTCTCCTTGGCGACGGGATGATCCTCCGCGACCAGGCAGAAGACGGGGTCGTTGCTGATCGTCTCCCACAGGAGCGTGCCGGTGGGGGTGCCGGAGTCGCCGCAGGCGCCGGTCAGCACGTAGTCGAGGCGGCCGAGCTCGACCATGCTGTTCAGCTCGTGCGTCGACCAGGACGTGTACGTGCTGACCGTCCGCTCCGCGGCGAGCCGGTCGACCAGGCCGCCGAGTATCGGCCCGTTGGTGGCGCCGATGCGGAAGCCGGGGGAGGGGGCGTGAGCGAAACGTACGGCTTCGTCCTGCAGCTCTTTGGCTGCGGGGAGAAGCACCCGTGCCCGGGCGAGCACGAGTTCGCCGAGGCGGGTGGGCCTGGCGCCGTGACGGTCACGCTCGAAGAGGGCGCCGCCGAGCACCCTCTCGATACGCTTGAGCTGTGCGGTCAGGGCTGGTTGTGCCAGCCCGAGCAGGGACGCGGCCTTGCTCACACTTCCCGCGTCCGCGACCGCGCGGACGATCCTGAGGTGCCTGAGCTCGAGGTCCATAACGGGAAGGTAAGGCGGCGATCTCTTACAAACAATGGCTAAATGTCAGGAAATGTGACAGATATTGTTTGAGGGTTCCTGGGGTAGGGGGAGCCCATGACGACGATGGGAATAGATGCTGCCCAGCTCAGCGACGATGATCTCGTACGCGAGCTGCGCCAGTTGCACCTCACCCGCAGCGATACCTTTTTCCACGGGTCGGACGACGCGCTGTCCATGCACACCGCCCGAACCAGCGAGCTGGAGGCGGAATATCTCCGCCGCAACCCGGATCGCGAGGTCGATCCCCTCCGGTTGAGGGAGGGAGCGAGGCAACGCTCATGACCGAGGGGCACGATGTCCAGGCCCTGTCGGACGTGGACATCCACGTGTACGAGGCCGTGGCGTCCAAGGTGGTCGAGTCCGGCGGCGCCGGGCTGGCGGGCCTGGTGCGATCTTCCGGGCTGACCGAGGAGGAGGTGCGGGCGAGCCTGGCCACGCTGGTCGAGCACGGGTACGTGGTGCCGAAGGGCGACGGGTACGGGCTGGGGCCGCACACGTTCGAGGTCGAATACTGAGGCTTGGCCGTACGCGGGTCAGGCCGGGTCGGGGCCGAAGGCCGACAGCGCGCGGAGCACGCGTGCCCGGTCCGCCGTGACGCCTGCCGCCCGCTGCCCGGCCGCCTCCTCCGGCGTGAACCCGGCCGCGCACCAGGTCGCCACCTCCGCCAAGGGGACGGCGCCCCACCAGGCGGCCAGCACCTCCACCGCGGGCAGACCGGTCCGCGCCGCCTCCGCGGCCGTGAACCCGAGTGCCCTGAACACCCTCGCGTCCCCCTGGTCCACCCGGCGCCGCGCCCATTCCTCGGCCTCGGCGCCGGGCCAGCCCGCGTCGGCGTAGGCACGGGCCACGTCCGCGGGCACGCCGGCGCGCAGCAACCGCCGCAACGCCTCCGCGAGCGCGGGGTCGGGCTCGGCGGCCGGCTCCGGAGCGGCCAGCCGGGCCAGCCGGGCCAGCAAGGGGACCCGGCGCGGTCGCTCGCCGGCCAGGTGCCTGCGGGCCGCGTCATGCGGGGCGACGCCCAGCTCGTGCCAGCGCACCGCCTCCACCGGCGTCATGCCGGCCCGCTGCCAGGCGATGACCGTGTCGGGGGTGGCGGCGGCGGTACGCCAGAGCCGGGCGTCGGCGGGCGCGGTCACACCGGCCGCGCGCCAGGCCGCCGCCTCCTCGGGCCCGAACCCGGCCGCCCGCCACCGCCGCACCTCTCCCTGGGTGAAGCCCTCCTCCGAACCGTCCCACCGTGCCACACCGAGCTCCTTCCCTATCTACCCTGCCCGTTGCGGGTATCCGGCCGGCGTGCCGCCGCGTCTGAGGTCGTCCGGTCCCGTGCGGCGGGGTGTTCCGTCATGCGGCGGCTTCCGCGGGCAGGGGTGTTCCGTCATGCGGCGGCGTCCGCGGGGTGGGGCGGGAGGCGGACCGTGTTCGCCCAGGGCGGTGCCGCGTGGCGGTCGCCGAACAGGCAGAGCACGACGTGGGGACGGGGGCGCCGGTCCGGCCACGGCGTGTCGCCGTCGGTCAGCACGATCAGCAGGTCGGCTCCGGTGGCGGCGGCCGCGGCGAATCCCGGCCTGAGGTCCGTGCCGCCACCTCCGGCCAGCTCGATCCGGGCCGCGGCACGTACGCGCTGGGCCGGGCGGGCCTCGGTGTCGCAGCAGATCACGTCGACCTGGCGGTTCCCGGCCGCCCGCAGCACGCCGTCCAGCTCGCCGAGGGCCTGCGCCAGCTCGGTACGGGTGACGCTGCCCGAGGTGTCGACCAGGACGGCGATCCGGGGGAGCGGGCGTACCAGCGCGGGCAGGACGATCGACGGCACGGACGCCGCCCGCCTGGACGGCCGGGTGTAGCTGTAGTCCACCCGGCCCGCCGCCAGCGTCAGGCCCCTCCTGACGAGCCGGGCAAGCCTGGCCCGCCAGTCCACCTCGGGGCGCAGCGTCGCCTCGGCCCAGCGCCGCCAGCCGGCGGGGGCCGTGCCCCGCGCCTCGATCTCGGCGGCCACGGCTCTGGCCAGGAGCTCGCGCTCCAGGGCCGTCATCGCGCTCGGGCCGGTGAACGGGGGCCGGGCGCACGCGGCCAGGTGGGGCGGGACGTCTATGAGATCGAGGAGCTCGGCGTAGCGTTCGGCGAGCAGGCCGTCCGGCAGGCCCAGCGCCTCGGGGGAGATGGCGTCACCGGGGGTGTCTTCCAGGTCGCCCGCGAGGTCGTCGTTGATCTCGGCGTCGGCGGCCCGGGCCCAGCGCAGGCGCGGCTCCGGCTCCCGGTACGGCTCTGCTCTGGCGTGGTGGTCCCTGAGCAGGTGGCCCACCTGGTGGAGCAGCCACCAGCCGAGCTCGGGCACGGGGGTGGCGGCGGTGGCCGCGGGGTTCACGTGCACGTTCCAGTGCTCGTCGGCGGGGAGGCGGGGCGGGGCGGCGTCGTGGACGAGGGGGGTCAGGGCGAAGAGCGCCGAGGCCAGGTACGGCGCCCGCGCGGCCGCCCACAACCGCGCCCCGGCGAACCGCTCGCCCGCCGCCCGTTCGTGGTCTTCCGGGCGGTTCATGGCATCAGCCCGGCGGAGCGGAGGATCGGGGCGAGGTCCAGGACGGTGGACGGCAGGGTCGCGCCGTGCGGGCGGCGGGCGGCGAGGGAGCGGGCGGCGCTGGCGGCCACGTCCGGGGTGCGCCTGGCCACCCGCGCGATGAGCGTCCACGCCCGCTGCCACGAGTCCGCGCCTCCGTCGGCGGTCACGTGCGCCACCACCGACCCGAGCACGGCGTGCACCCGGTCCACGCGGTCGGGCAGCGGGGCGGTGGGATCGGCGAGCAGGGTCTCGGGGTCGGGCAGGTCCAGGTCTCGGAGCCAGGACAGCAGCTCGAACCCGGCCGCCTCCCCGACGGCACCGACCACCAGCTCGGCCCGCACCCGCTCCGCCTCGGCCGGCCCCACCCCGAAGCCCCCGCCCTCGGCGACACCGGTCCCCGAGGCGTGGGCCGAGCCGGAGAGGGCGCTCGTCCGCGAGGTGCGGGCCGGGGTCGCCCCGAAGGGGGTGTCCGTCTCGGAGGCGCCGGAGGCGGGGCTGGGCGCGGAAGCGTGAGCGGGGCCGGTGCGCAAGACGGTGGCGGAGGTGCAGGCCAGGGCGGTGGCGGAGGTGGAGGCCAGGGCGGTGGGGGAGGTGCAGGCCAGGGCGGTGGCGGCCAGCTCCCACGTACGGGGACTCGGCCACGCCCGCCCCGCCCCCTCCGGTACGGCGAGCACCAGCTCAGGCCGTACCCGCAGAAAGGCCCCCACCAGCGCCCGAGCCCGCCCGATCTCCCCGGCCCCCAGCACGAGATCGGGCGCCGACGGCGCGGCGAACCCGCCGGTGAACCCCTCGGCCACCGAGGCGGCGCTCACCTTCCAGTCCAGATGGATCAGCCGGTTGGCCAGCGGCGCCGACAGGTCCCACCCGTCGGCGGCCTGCTCCGGCGGGTTGGCCGCCGCCACGATCCGCACGGAGGGCGGCAGCGTCAGGTCCCCGACCGTCCGCTCCAGCACCACCCGCAGCATCGCGGCCTGGACGGCGGGCGGCGCGGTGGTCAGCTCGTCCAGGAAGAGGATCCCCGACCCCGCCGACGCCAGCCGTTCCGCCCACCGCGGCGGCGCGAACCAGGTCCGCCCGTCGCGCAGCACCGGCAACCCGGCGAAGTCGCTCGGCTCCCTGATCGAGCCCACCACGACCTCCACCGGCAGTCCGAGCCGCTCCCCGAGCGCCAGCACGGCCGAGGTCTTCCCGGTCCCGGGCGAGCCCCAGAGGATCACCGGCAGGTTCGCCGCCACCGCGAGGGACAACGCGTCCACGAAGCACACCCCCGTCAACTTTGATTGACCAAGCTAGAGTCAACGTAGGTTGACGCGAGGTGGAATGTCAAATCTCCAGCACGAGCTTGCCGACGAAGTCGCCGCTTTCCATCAGCGCCTGCGCCTTGGCGGCCTCGGCCAGCGGGAAGACCTGGTCCACGTGCACGGCCAGCCTGCCGTCGGCCACCAGCTCGGCCAGCGCGGCCAGCCCCGCGTGGTCGGGCTCCACGACGAGCACGCTGTGCCGCAGCCCGGCCTCCGTGTACGCGGCCACGTCCTCGGGCGTCATCCCCGACACGCCGATGAACGCGCCCCCGGGCCGGATCAGCGGCAGCGACCTGGCCGGATAGTCCCGGCCCACGATGTCCACCACGAGATCCACCTCGGACACCGCCGACGCGAAGTCCACGCCGGTGTAGTCGATCACCTCGTCCGCCCCGAGCCCCCGGACGAACTCGTGCTTGGCCCCACGGGCCGTGCCGATCACGTACGCCCCGCGCAGCTTCGCCAGCTGCACGGCCAGGTGCCCCACCCCGCCCCCGGCGGCGTGCACCAGCACCCGCTGCCCCGGCGAGACGTCGGCGATGTCGGAGAACGCCTGCCACACCGTCAGCCCCGGCATGGGCAGCGCCGCCGCCCGCACGTGGTCGATCCCGGCGGGCTTGAGCGCGAACTGCCGCGGCCGGGCCACCACGTACTCGGCGTAGGCCCCGGCGTAGAGCGGGAAGTTGAGCATGCCGAACACCTCGTCGCCCGGCTTGAACCGGCCGACGTAGGCCCCGACCTGCTCGACGACGCCCGACACGTCCCAGCCGGGGGTCAGCGGGGGCGTGGTGTAGTCCGGCGGGTACGGGGTCCGCCGCAGCTTCCAGTCAGGCGGGTTGACCCCGGCGGCCTTCACCCGCACCAGCACCTCGTGCGCCTGCGGCTCCGGCCGCGGCACTTCGGTCAGTTCCAGCACCTCGGGCTCGCCGAACGAACGGTAAACGATCGCACGCATGTTCTCTGTCACGGGATCCATGCTGGTCACCCGAGGTACCTGTTGTGAAGAAGGCACCTGTTTGGTATTCAGGTACCTGATGGATACCACCTTTCCCGATCTCCGGAGCTTCGGCGGCGCCGACGCCTTCCTCCAGGAGTGCAAGCCCCGCACCGTGCTCGACATCTTCACCAACAAGTGGACCGGGCTCGTCATGGGAGCGCTGCTCGACGGGTCCAGGCGGTTCAACGAGCTGCGCAGGATGCTCGACGGCATCACCCAGAAGATGTTGTCGCAGACCCTGCGCACCCTGGAGCGCGACGGCCTGGTCACCCGCACCGTCTACCCGACGATCCCGCCCAGGGTCGACTACGAGCTCACCGACCTCGGCCGCAGCGCGATCGGCGTCCTCCAGGCCATCGGCGCCTGGGCGGGCGAGCACGCCGACCAGGTGCACGCCGCCCGGCAGGCGTACGACGAGCGGGCCAAGGAGCCGGTCAGAGCCGTCTGAACGCCCACGACGAGCGGGCCGAGGAGCCGGTCAGAGCCGTCTGAACCGGGCCCACGCCACGAAGGCGCCGCCGAACACGGCCATGGCCAGGCCCGTCCACAGGTTGATCGCGCTGCCCAGGGCGCCCACCACGATCAGGATCACGCCGTACAGCAGGAACAGCCCGCCGATCATCATCCGGAGGTCGCTCACAGGATCACCCCGTACATCAAGGCCGCCAGGACGACCGCGCCGGTGCCGAGCAGCACGGGCGAGCGGTACCACCGCGCGTCCCCGGCCAGCGCGTCGTCCTCCAGGTCCACGGCGCTGAGCCCGTACACCAGCCCGCGCAGCTCCTCGGCCGGCTTCGGCGTGGTGAACAGCGTGACCACCACCGACACCACCACGTCCACGAAGAAGGCCAGGCCCGCGCCCCAGAAGCTGGCGTTCAGCTCGGTGCCGAAGTCCACCAGCCCCGCCTTGTACGACAGGTACGAGGCGAAGGCGGCCACCGTGCCGGCGAGCAGCCCCCAGAACCCCGCCCACGGCGTCATCCGCCGCCAGAGCAGCCCCACGATGAACGTCGCGAACAGCGGCGCGTTGAAGAACGAGAACAGCGTCTGCAGGTAGTTCATGATGTTGGAGTAGCCGGCGGCGATGAACGCCGTGCCCACCCCCAGCGCCACGCCCGCCACGGTCGCGATCCGGCCCACGCGCACGTAGTGGCTGTCGTCGCGGTCCCGCGCGAGGTGCGCCTGCCAGATGTCGTTGGTGAACACCGTGTTGAACCCGCTGATGTTGGCCGCCATCCCCGCCATGAACGAGGCCAGCAGCCCGGTCACGGCGATCCCCAGCACCCCGTTCGGCAGCAGGTCGCCCATGAGCACCGGGATCGCGTAGTTGTACTCCCGCTGCTGCCCCCACCCGCTGAACAGCACGAGCGCGATCAGGCCGGGCAGCACCGTCACCAGCGGGATGAGGATCTTCGGGAACGCGGCGACGATCGGCGTCAGCCGGGCCGCGTTCGTGTTCCTGGCCGACAGGGCCCGCTGCACCTCGGCGAAGTTCGTCGTCCAGTAGCCGAACGACAGCACGAACCCCAGCCCGAACACGATCCCGATCCAGTGCGCCTGCATCGGGTTGTCACCGGTCGCCGTGTTCGCCCAGGTGTGCAGGCCGCCCTCGCCGAGGGTGCTCTGGCGTACCTTCTCGAACAGGCCGGAGAAGCCGCCCACCTTGATCAGCCCGAGCACGGTGAGCGGGATCAGGCCGGCGAGGATCACGAAGAACTGCAGGACCTCGTTGTAGATCGCCCCGGAGAGCCCGCCGAGCGTGATGTAGGTCAGCACGATCACCGCCGACACCACCACCGAGACCACCAGCGGCCAGCCCAGCAGTAACTCGATGACCAGCGCCAGCGCGTAGAGGTTGACCCCGGCGATGAGGACCTGCGCGACCGCGAACGTGATCGCGTTCAGCAGCTGGGTGGCCCCGTTGAAGCGCCTGCGCAGGAACTCGGGGACGCTGCGCACCTTCGAGCGGTAGTAGAACGGCATCATCACGATGCCGAGGAACACCATCGCCGGCACCGCGCCGATCCAGTAGTAGTGCAGCGTCATCGCGCCGTACTGCACGCCCTGGGCCGCCATGCCGAGGATCTCGATCGCGCCCAGGTTCGCCGACACGAACGCCAGGCCGGTGATCCACGCCGGCAGCCCGCGCCCGGCCAGGAAGAAGTCCAGGCTGGAGCTGATCCGTTTTCGTGCGGCGAACCCGATGGCGAGCACGGTGGCGAAGTAGATCGCGATGAGGACGTAGTCGAGGAGGTTCACGTCGAGTCGCACGGCCACCCCGCTACCCCGAAGGTGGACCGGTGAACGCCGCTCACTTTACTGTCAGAGGGTGGATGTCGCCGATCTGAGTCCCGCCCAGGCGCGGGAGCGCTTCCGCGCCGGCGAGCGCAGGCCCACCGCCGGCTGGTGCCGGGGCTGGGCCCAGGCCAATCTCATCGCCGTGCCCAGCGAGCTGCGGTACGAGCTGCTGCTGTTCGCCCACCGCAACCCCCAGGCGTGCCCGGTGCTCGACGTGGGGGAGCCCGGCGCCTGGTCCACCACGCTGTTCACCGGCGATCTCCGTACGGACCTGCCCGGCTACCGCCTCTACCGCGACGGCGCGGCGGTCGCCGACGTCGGGGACGTGGTGGCGGAGTGGCGCGCGGACCTGGTGCCGTTCCTCATCGGCTGCAGCTTCACCTTCGAGCGGGCGCTGCTGGCCGCCGGGGTGCCGGTGCGGCACCTGGAGGCGGGCACGAACGTGCCGATGTACGTCACCGACGTGCCCTGCGAGGCCACCGGCCGCCTGTCGGGCCCGCTCGTCGTCTCGATGCGGCCGGTGCCCGGCGAGCTGGTGAAGACCGCCGTCGAGGTGAGCGGCCGCTACCCGATGGTGCACGGCGCGCCTGTGCACACCGGCGACCCGGCCGGGATCGGGATCGCCGACCTGGCGCGGCCCGACTACGGCGACCCCGTGGAGGTGCGGGCGGGGGAGGTGCCGCTCTTCTGGGCCTGCGGGGTGACGCCGCAGGCGGCGGTGCTGGCCAGCGGCGTCGAGTACGCGATCGGCCACCTGCCGGGCCATATGGCGATCATGGACGTCCGCGACGACCACTATCTAGTGACTTGACGAGATATTTCGCCGTGTAGGTGGATGCTTCGGTCAGCTGGGCCGGGGTGCCCTCGAACACCACCCTGCCCCCGTGCTGCCCGGCCTCCGGACCGAGGTCGATCACCCAGTCGGCGTGCTTGACCACGTCGAGGTCGTGCTCCACCACGATCACCGTGTTGCCCTCGCCCACCAGCCGGTCGAGCAGCGCCAGCAACGTGTCGACGTCGGCCATGTGCAGGCCCGTGGTCGGCTCGTCGAAGACGTACACCTGACCGTGCTCGCGCAGCCGGTGCGCCAGCTTCAGCCGCTGCCGCTCCCCGCCCGACAACGTGCTCAGCGGCTGCCCGAGCGTCAGGTAGCCGAGCCCCAGCTCGCCCAGCCGGGCCACGCCCGGCAGGTCGAACGCCGCCGCCGCCTCGTCCGCCGTCATCGCCAGCACGTCCGCGATCGTCCGCCCGCCCACCGTGTACGACAGCGCCTCCGCGTTGTACCGGCTGCCCCCGCACAGGTCGCACACCCGCGTCACCGGGTCCATGAACGCCAGGTCGGTCCTGATCTCGCCGCGCCCCTTGCACACCGGGCACGCCCCGGCCGAGTTGAAGCTGAACATCCCCGGCGCCACCCCGTTGGCCTCGGAGAACATCCTGCGCAGCGGGTCCATCGCGTTCAGGTAGGTGGCGGGGGTCGAGCGGGCGGAGGCGGCGATGGCCGACTGGTCGATCAGGACGGTCCCCGGGTGCCGAGCCACCAGCTCCTGCCGCATCAGCGTGCTCTTGCCCGACCCGGCCACCCCGGTCACGGCGGTGAGCACGCCGAGCGGCACGCGTACGGTGACGTCCTTGAGGTTGTGGGCGCTCGCGCCCGCCACGGTCAGCCACCCGGACGGCTCGCGCACGCGCTCCTTGAGCCCGGTCGTGCGCCGCAACATGCGGCCGGTCAGCGTGCCGCCCGAGGTCAGCCCGGCCACCGTGCCCTCGAACACCACGCGCCCGCCGTCGGCGCCCGCGCCCGGCCCCAGGTCGACGACGTGGTCGGCGAGCGTGATCAGGTCGCGGTCGTGCTCGACCACCAGCACCGTGTTGCCCTTGTCGCGCAGCTCCACCAGCAGGTCGCCGAGGCGGTGCACGTCGCGCGGGTGCAGGCCGACGCTGGGCTCGTCGAAGATGTAGGTCATGCCGGTCAGGCTGCTGCCCAGGTTGCGCACGGTCTTGAGCCGCTGCGCCTCGCCGCCCGACAGCGTCGGCGTCTCGCGGTCGAGGCTGAGGTAGCCCAGCCCGATGGCGTCGATCCGGCGCAACGACTCCACGGCCGCCTCCGCGACCGGGTCGCCGAGGCGTTCGAGCACCTCGATGAGGTCGCTGACCTCCATCGCGGCGTAGTCGGCCAGATTGCGGCCGCCGATCCGGGAGGCCAGGGCGGCGGCGTCGAGCCGGGCGCCGCCGCAGGTCCCGCAGGTGCGCTCGCGTACGTACGGCCGGGCCTCGGCGTCCACCTGCTCGCGGGCCCGCTTGAGGTAGAGCCGGTCGAAGCGGACCACCACGCCCTCGTAGGTGCTCATGTACTCGCCCCGCCTGACCTTGAACCCGCTCCCGTGCAGCAGCAGCTCCCGCTCCCGATCGGTGAACTCGCGCAGCGGCTTGTCCGGGTCGAACAGCCCCGAGGTGGCGTAGATCTGCCACGGCGCCGTGCCCACCGGGTGCAGGGCCAGCGCGCCCTGGTTGAGCGACAGCTCGGGGTCGATCAGCCGGTCGAGGTCCAGCTCGACCGTCCGGCCCAGGCCGTCGCAGCCCGGGCACATGCCCTGCGGGTCGTTGAAGCTGTAGGCCGTGGCCGGGCCCGCCGACGGCTCGCCGCGCCGCGAGAACAGCACCCGCAGCAGCGCCTGGACCTCGGTCATCGTACCCACCGTCGAGCGGGCCCCGCCGCCGACCGGCTTCTGGTCCACGACGACGGCCGCCGTCAGGTTCGACATGCGCTCGGCCCGGGGCCGCTCGTGCTTGGGCAGCCGGTTCCGGACGAACGCGCTGAAGGTCTCGTTGAGCTGTCGCTGCGACTCGACGGCGATCGTGCCGAACACGATCGACGACTTGCCGGAGCCCGACACGCCGGTGAACACCGTGAGCCGCTCCTTGGGCAGGCGCAGCGAGACGTCCTTGAGGTTGTTCTGCCGCAGTCCGGTCAGCTCGATGTCGCGCGACACGTGCCTACCTCCCATAGCTTTGGCTACTACTATTAGCTTAAGCTATCCGGCATGGCAGACATTCCCGACCGCCGGGCCCGGCGGAGAGCCGAGACGCAGGCCGAGATCTTGCGCATCGCGCTCGACGTGATGGCGGAGGAGGGGGTCGCGGGGCTGAGCCTGGCGACCGTGGCCAGGCGGCTGGGGGTGCGGCCGCCCTCGCTGTACAAGTACTTCCCGTCCCGGCACGCGGTCTACGACGCGCTGTTCAAGCTCGGGCAGGAGGGCTATCTGGCCGCCGTACGCGGGCCGGGGGAGCCGGGGCTGCGCGGGATGGGGGCCTCGCTGGAGGCCGGCGCCCGGTGGATCATGGACAACCAGGTGCTGGCGCAGCTCCTGTTCTGGCGGCCGGTGCCCGGATTCACCCCGTCGCCGGAGTCGTACGCGCCCGCCCTGGCCATCCACGAGCACTTCGCCACGCTGATCAGGGACGCCGTCGAGCGCGGCGAGCTGCATCCGGACGCCGCCGGCGAGGAGGGCCTGGCGCTGGCCGCGAGCCTGATCGCCGGGCCGATCTCCCAGCAGCTCGCCAACGAGCCCGACGCCACCTACGAGGAGGGGCGCTTCACCCGGCTCGTTCCCCGGCTGCCGGCCGTGTTCGCGGCGGTATACCCGCCGCCGTGAGCTGCCGCCCGACCGGCGCCGCGCCCCGCCGGTTGTCGACCTCCAGATACGGTACGGCCGGCGGCTCGTCCACCCGGATGTTCCGCAGGTAGTCGCCGAACGCCGCCAGCTTGCCCGCGTCCCTGGCCAGCCCCCTGGCCAGCAGCCGCTCGCGCAGCGTCGGCCCGTCGGAGCGGACCCACAGCAGGCGCACCGGCGGCCCGCCCAGCTCCGCCACCCACTCCGCCCACCGGGCCGCGTCGTGCACCTGCGTGGTGAACGGGCCGTCCAGCACGACCGGGCAGCCGTGCTCGCGGACCTGCCGGGCGATCGCGGTCAGGCCGGCGTACTCGTGCCGCTTGACGTGCTCGTCGTACCAGGGGCCCTCGCGCTCGCCGTCCGGGCGGCCGTGGGCGCGCAGCACCTCCGCCACGATGCCGCCGTAGACGGTGTCCTTGTCGAGCAGGGCGGGCACGGGGGACAGGCGGCCGAGCAGCTCGGCCGCCACCGTCGACTTCCCGGCCCCCGGTGGCCCGCTGATCACCCAGACGGCAGCGCTCATACGATCAACCTACGGTGTGCCGGGATACGCGGATTCGCGTACACGGGTGCCTCGTCTGAGCGGACGACCCCGCCCCGGCCCTCGGCCAGACTCCTTGCCCATGCTGACCGTCTTGACGCGGGCGTTCCGAACCCCGGAGCTGCGCCGGAAAATCCTGTTCACCCTCGGGCTCATCGGCCTGTTCCGGCTGGGGCAGGTCATGCCCGCGCCGGGGGTGGACGTGGTGGCCGTGCGCGAGTGCGTCGGATCCGCCACCGGTGGCGTGTTCGACATGGTGCAGATGCTCAGCGGGGGCGCGATGCTGCAGCTCTCGGTGTTCGCGCTCGGCGTGATGCCCTACATCACCGCCAGCATCGTCATGCAGCTCCTGTCCGTGGTGGTGCCCCGCCTGGACACCCTCAGGAAGGAGGGCAAGCAGGCCAAGATCACGGAGTACACCCGCTACCTGACCGTCGCCCTCGCCGTCCTGAACGCCGGCACGGTCGTCGCGCTGGCCCGCGCCGGCCAGCTGCTGCCCGGGTGCTCCCGGCCGCTGCTGCGCGACGAGGGCCTGCTCGCCGTGACGGTGATCGTGTTGACCATGGTGGCGGGGGCCTGCGCGGTCATGTGGCTGGGCGAGCTGATCACCGAGCGGGGGATCGGCAACGGGATGTCGCTGCTGATGTTCACCCAGGTCGTGGCGGTCTTCCCGGCGTACATGTCGAAGATCTTCGTGCTGAGCCCGGTGAGCTTCGTGGTGATGATCGTGTCGGGGCTGTTCCTGGTGGCGGCCGTGGTGTTCGTGGAGCAGGCGCAGCGGCGGGTGCCGGTGCAGTTCGCCAAGCGGATGGTGGGGCGGCGCATGCACGGGGGACAGAGCACCTACATCCCGATGAAGGTGAACCAGGCCGGGATCGTGCCGGTCATCTTCACCAGCTCGCTGCTGTACCTGCCGACGCTGGCGGCGCCGCTGCTGGGGGCCGAGGCGCGGGCGTGGGTGGAGCTCAACCTCACCTCGGGGACGCATCCGGTCTACATGCTCGTGTACGTGCTGCTCATCGCGGGGTTCGCCTACTTCTACGTGTCGATCACCTTCAATCCCGTGGAGGTGGCCGACGGCGTGCGCCGGTTCGGGGGGTTCGTGCCGGGGATCCGGCCCGGGCGGCCGACGGCGCAGTACCTGGCGTACGTGCTGTCCCGGCTGACCGCTCCCGGGGCGGCGTACCTGGCGGTGCTGGCGCTGCTGCCGCTGATGGCGTTCGCGATCCTGAAGGACCCGGGGACGCAGCAGAACTTCCCGTTCGGGGGGACCAGCGTGCTGATCATGGTGGGGGTCGGGCTGGACACCGTGAAGCAGGTCGAGGCCCAGCTCCAGCAGCGCAACTACGAGGGTTTCCTCAAGTAGCCGCGCGCCTGGTTCAGGCGGGGAGGGCGAGCCCCGCCCGCATGGCGAACACCACGAGCTGGGCCCGGTCCCTGGCGTGCAGCTTCACCATGGCGCGGCTGACGTGGGTGCGCACGGTGTCGGGACTGATCGTCAGCTCCCCGGCGATCTCCTCGTTCGATCGCCCGGTGGCCACCCACGCCACCATCTCCCGCTCGCGGGGCGTGAGCGTTTCGATGCCCTCGACCGGCTCGGCGCCGTGCCGGCCGAACAGCCCGATCACCTTCCTGGTGATGGCGGGCGACAGCAGCGCCTCCCCGGCGGCGACCACGCGCACGGCGTTGACCAGCTCGTCGGGGGCGCTGTCCTTGAGCACGAAACCGCTGGCCCCGGCCTGGAGGGCGGCGAAGACGTACTCGTCCACGGCGAACGTCGTCACCACGACGATCCGGGTGCCGCGCAACCCGGGGTCCCCGGCGATGGCCCGCAGCGTGGCCAGGCCGTCCATGCCCGGCATGCGGATGTCGAGCAGCAGGACGTCGGGTCTGGTCCGGCGGATCAGCGCCAGCGCCGCCTGCCCGTCACCCGCCTCCCCGGTGCACTCCATCCCGGGCTCCCGCTCCAGCAACGCCCGCAACCCCATCCGGACGACGGCCTGATCGTCGGCGATGGCCACCCTGATCACGCTCTCCCCGGGTCGGCTCGCGGCGTCGCGAACGCCTTCCGCTGGTCGGCTCGCGGAGTCGCGTACGCCCTCCGGCGGTCCGCTCGCGGCGTCGCGCACGTCGTCTGCCGGTCCGCTGCTGGGGCCGTTCACGCTTGGACCTGCGGGAACCTGGCCACCACCCGGAAGCCGCCCCCTTCGCGGGGCCCGGCGGCGAAGTGGCCGCCCGCCTCGGTCACTCCGGCCCGCATCCCGGCCAGCCCGCGCCCTTCGACCACACCCGCCCACCCGGGACCGGTCGGCCCGGTGCCGGCCGGCTCGGGGTGCGTCCGGGCGGCGCCCTGGTCGGACACCTCCAGCACGAACTCCCGCGGATCCGCGACCGCCCGCACGAGCGCCCTGGTCGGGCCCGCGTGCCGCAGCACGTTGGTGAGCGACTCGCGCACCACCCGGTAGACGGCACCCTGAAGGTGAGCGGGCACCACCAGGTTCGCGGGCTCGACGTCCACCGGCAGGCCCGCCGCCCGGACACCGTCGATGAGCCCGGCCAGGTCGCCACCCGGCGGGTCGATCCCGTCGAGCGCGGCCCGCAACTGCTCGAGCGCCGTCGTGCTGGTCTCCCTGATCGCCTGCAACGAGGCCCGCGCCTGCTCGGGGTCGTCGTCGAGCGTGACGAGCGCGATCCCGGCCTGCATGGCGATGGCGGCCAGCCCGTGCCCGGCCGCGTCATGCACCACCCCGGCGATCCTGGCCCGCTCCGCCGCGACCGCGTCCACGGCGTGCGAGAGCGCACCACCGCCCCGCTGCGCCCCACCGACCAGCCCATCCGGCCCGGCGGCAACCGGCCCGGTCGCCACCGGCGCTGTGGCGGGTGGAGCTGCGCTGCCGGGGGCGGCGGGCGGGGCGGCGGGCGGGCCGTTGTCGTGCGTGGGCCACGGTGTCTTGACCTGGACGGGCCGGACCGAGGGGATCCGCCAAGCCGCCCTCCCGTGCGCCACCCCGGCCACCGTGCCCTGCCGGGCGGCCCCGTGGCGGGCGGTCTTCGCCGCGCCCTGACGCGCGGACGACCCCTCGCGGACGGCCTGCGCGACCTCCCCCGGAGGGTGGTCGCGGGTGGCGGCGGCGGGGGAGTGGAGGTGCGGCGGCTCGGTGTCGGCGGCGGCCGCCGCGGCGGCCGCGCGGGCCTGGGCGAGGCCGCTGAAGGACCACGGAACGGCCAGCCATCCGGCCCAGGCCAGCATCAACACGACCGGCACGTCGCCCAGCCGGCTCAACCGCGACAGCGCGGTGAGCGGCCTGCGCGGACGCCCGTCCTTCCGCGTCTCCTCGGTCGCCATCCCCCACCCGCCCAGGCTCGTGTAGCCCCGATCCTAGCGAGCTTTCACACCGTCCGGCTCTGCCGAGGCCCGTCCAGACCCCACGAGATGATCTTGTTCGGGCTGATCCGGATGATCTCCCGGGAGAAGTACGGCAGGGGCGGCTCCGCGTCCGTCAGCGCCTGCGCCGTGCCCCGGATCTCGATGCCCCGCGCCACCCACGGGTCGACCGAGGCGAGGTCGTCCACGACGAGCGCGACCGTGCTGCCCTTCTGGACGTTCCTGAACTTCTTGGACTTGCCGAGGGCGTGCCCGCCGATGACGATCGTGCCGCCCTCCGCGTCCAGGAAGAAGCCCACGGGGTTGTTCTGCACCTGCCCGTCGGGCGTGACCGTGGCCAGGCGGGCGAGCCGCTGTCCGGCCAGATATTCGATTTCCGCTGGTGAAAAGACCATGCCGGTCAGTCTGCAACCTTGACATCGGTTGAGGTCAAGCCGCGGACGGGATCCGGGTCAGGCGAGTCCCTCGGTCAGCCAGCGCAGCGGGTTGTCGTGCGTGACCAGGCGGATCACGTCCTCGCCGGCGCCCGCCTCGCTCAGGCGCGGCAGCAGCTCGTCGAACAGGTGGGCGTACCCCGGCCCCCCGTACCTGCGCACCTGCGCCACCCGGCTCAGTCCCGTGCTGATCAGCAGGCGGTCGGCGTGGCCGTCCTCGATGAGGCCGAGTGCGATCCTGGCCACCAGGTCCGGGCCGAGGCCGAGCAGGCCCAGGCTCACGTACGCGCCCGCCTCGGCGATCTTCCTGGCCGCGCCCAGGTCGGTGCCCGCGTAGCCGACGGCCACGCGGGAGGCCGGCAGGTTCTGGCCGAGCAGGATCTCCAGCAGCGCCAGGGCGTTCCTGCCGTGCGTGGCGACGGGCAGGCGCGAGCGCAGGGAGGCGCGCGCGGCGGCGACCAGGCAGCGCTCCTCGCGCGCCGTGGGCTCGGCGCCCCAGCTCCCGACCTCGCCGATCACGCCGGGGAACACCCCCGTGCCGTCCACGCCGCTGACGATCTCCTCCATCAGCCGGGAGGTGAGCGCGTCCACGCCCTCGTCGCCGACGTCCGTGAACGGCTCGGCGAACAGGCCGGTCGAGGCGATCACCGGTACGCGGCTGCCGGCCGCGA
The DNA here is from genome assembly GCF_041950495.1 of Nonomuraea sp. MTCD27. NCBI lineage: Bacteria > Bacillati > Actinomycetota > Actinomycetes > Streptosporangiales > Streptosporangiaceae > Nonomuraea > Nonomuraea sp. MTCD27. Next base: position 114,790 of record NZ_JBGNUW010000002.1, read on the forward strand.
TCCGGGCCAGGGCGGCGGCGTCACGTCCCGTGCCCATGCACGTCAGGTCGACCACCAGGCCGAGCCCGCCGGACTGGCGCAGCTCCCGGAGCTCGCCGGTGACGGTGGTCTCCTCGTCGAGCCAGCGGTAGGGGTCGGAGTCGATGCCGACCGCCCAGCGCATGTCGGTGCGCAGGTGCTCATGGGGAAGGACGGCACCCTCGACGGCGGCCGCGCGTACAGGGCCGGTGACGGTGCGGAGCAAAACCTCGGGCATACCAGACATTAACCGACGTTTGCCGGAAAGGTCCTGATCAGACAGGAAATTTTACTCAATATGGCGTTTGGTGATTTGCTACCCGGCTGCAAGTGGGCACAGCGGCGGGAGCCGTATCCTGGGTGGCACACCGACTGCCGGGGGGAATTGTGGCGATTCAGAACTCCGACACCGGCGATGCCGACGTGATCAAGGACGAGGCCGCCGGGCACTCCGGCATGCCCGAGCGCCGCACCGGCATCCAGGGCTGGCTGGACGGGATCCGGTCCACCCGCACCGGTGCGCTCACGCTGAAGATCGTGATCGGCGTCATCGGGACCGTCATGGTGGCGGGCGGGCTGGTCATGGTGCCGTTCCCGGGGCCGGGGTGGCTGGTCGTGTTCGCCGGGCTGGCGGTGCTGGCCACGGAGTTCCACTGGGCGCACAAGGCGCTGGAGTTCGGCAAGCAGACGCTGCACGCCTGGACGGAGTGGTACAAGCGGCAGGGCTGGACCGTCCGCATCATCGTGCTCGTCGTGACGGTGGCCGTCGCCGGCGTGATCGTCTACTTCGGCCTGCGCACGCTCGGCATCGACGTGATCGAGATCGCGCAGCGCTTCGTCTGACGGCCCTTCCGGTCCCATCCAGACCCGGTCGTTATCGCGCCCGGAATCTCGGGGACCGCCCGCCTATCCTGCGGGCGTGATCGCTCAACTCGCCGTCGCGCTGTCCCTGACCGTCGCCGCGCCCCTTCCCGCGCAAGCGCCCCTCCCCGTAGGGGCGGATCTGGTGCTGCCGGGCACTGGTGGCGTGAAATATCGCGAAAAAGCGGGCGATCCGGTACGCCTCGCCTCCTATGGACTCGGCACCAAGCGCACCTACCTCAGAGCCGCCACCGGCAACGCCTTCGCCTGGGAGAAAACCCTGTCCGAGGTGTCCGTCTCGCCGGGCAACCGCCTGACGGCAGGCGTGCCCGCCGCGTACCGGTCCGGCTACGACACCCTGCTCGTCACCGACCGCACCACCGGCCGCACCTCCGCCGTCCGCACGGTGAAGAGGCCGATGACCGCCTCCTACGCCTCGTGGTCACGCGACGCCAAGCGCGTCGCGCTCACCGTCGAGCGCAAGGTGGGCGGCAGGTGGCGGGTGCTCGGCTTCACGGTCGTGGACGTGGCCGCCAAGACCGCCCGCACGGTGCGGGTCTCCGGCCTGAGCGCGGACGCGGGTTTCTGGTGGAGCCCCGACGGCAACCTCGTCACCAGGTACGGCACCGGCCTGCGCGTCCACCGGCCCTCCGACGGCGCGGTCGTGCGCACGTACGCGGGCGCCGGCCTGCCGACGGGCCCGGAAGACCCCTTCTCCCCGTCGGGCAAATGGCTGGCCACCTGGTGCCCGTCGCGCTTCAAGGAGCAGCTCTGCCTGGTCGACCACGCCACGGGCAGGATCGTCCAGCGGGTGAGCGCGCGGCCGGAGGCGTTGTTCGGCTGGTGGGACGACAGCCACCTGGTCGCCGTCACGGCCCACCGGGGCGCCTACCGCCTGTCGGTCCTCGACCTGCGGGGCAAGGTCACGCGCGTGCTCGCCGACCTGCCCGCCGGAACGTGGGCCAAGGACCTGTGGCTCTCCTTCAGCCGGGTGACGCCGTCATAGGTAGAGGCCGGTGCCGTGGTCGGTCTCCTGGGTGGCCACCGCGTGCAGGTCGCGCTCGCGCATCACCAGATAGACCTTGGCGTGCACCTCCACCTCGAACTGGTCCTCGGGGTTGAACAGCACCTTGTCGCCCACCTTGACCGAGCGCACGTTCGTGCCGACGCCGCAGACCTCGCCCCAGGCGAGCCGGTTGGCCATCTTGACCGTCGCGGGGATGACGATCCCGGAGCCGCTGCGCCGCTCCTCGGCCTCCTGCTCCAACCTGATCATGACCCGGTCGTGCAGCATCTGAATCTCGAACTTGGGCTCTACCACAGGCCCAAGTTTACGAGCAGGCGAACGCGCAGGTCTCCAGGACGGCGACGCGGGCCGCTTACACCTGTCGCGCGATCGTGGCAGGATGGCCGTCATGATCATGGCCTTCGGCGAGACCGGCTGGGAATGGCTGAACGTACCGCGCGAATGGGCCGCCGACGACGGCCTGAGCCTGTTCTGCGACCCCGGCACGGATCTGTGGCGCGAGACCCACTACGGCTACTCCTACGACACGGCCCACCTGTTCGGCCGCACGGTCCCCGGCGACGCGCGCCTGACGGTCACCTTCTCCGGCGACTACGCCGAGCAGTACGACCAGGCGGGCGCCGTGCTGAGGATCGGCCAGGACGACTGGATCAAGGCCGGGGTCGAGTACGTCGACGGCGGCTTCCACCTCAGCACGGTCGTGACCAGGGGGTTCTCGGACTGGTCGGTGCTCCCGCTGGGCCGCTCGGCGCGGCGGGTGACCTTCGGCCTGGAGCGGGCGGGCGACGCGGTGACCGTGCGCTACGGCCTCGACGACGACCCGCCCGAGACCATGCTCCGCCTGGCCTACTTCCCGCCGGGGCGGCCCGCGCTGGCCGGCGCCATGGCGGCCGCGCCCGTCGGCAAGGGGGTTCGCCGTCCGCTTCAGCGACATACAGATCAGCGAGGCGCCCAGGGAATCCTGAGCCGGGCGAAGCTGGTCAGGGGAGCCTGAGCCGGGCGAAGACCGGGCGGTGGTCGGTGCGCGCCAGCGCCGCCACCTCGAAGCCGAGCACCGCCATCCGCGAGTCAGCCAGCACGTGGTCGATCGTCACGCCGGGCGAGTGCGTCCACGACGACCCCTGCGGCCAGGTCGCCCGGAACCCGAGCCCCATCACGTCGGCCGCGTCCCGGTAGCCGGAGTCCAGCAGGTCCCGCATCGGCAGGTGGTCGAGCGTGGCGTTGAAGTCGCCCGCCAGCACCCGCAGCGCGTCACCGCCGGCACGGGGCAGCGCGTCCAGCCCGCCCTGCCAGCACGGTTGCCGCCCGGTGCGCTTGGGCGCGCACGGATGCACCGACACGATCTCGATCCGGGCCCCGTCCGGATGCGTCAGCCAGGCCCTGGCCTGCCCGAAGGAGCCCAGCTTGATCAGCCCGCCGTCCTTGAGCGGGTGCCGCGCGTACACGGCGGACCCGCCCACGCCGGGCACCGGCCGGGTCACGGCGTGGGCCAGCGCGCGGCGCAGCCCCGCCTCCTCCAGCCGCCGCATGGAGCCCGGGGTGAACTCCTGCAGCGTCAGCACGTCCGGCTTCAGCCTGGTGACCAGCGCCATCAGCTGGTCGGTGTCCGCCTGGCCGACCATCAGGTTGGCCGCGAGCACCCGCAGCTCCGGCCCCTTCGCGTCGGGGTTGCCGTCGGTGAGCGCGCGGGGCAGCACGGCCGGCACCATCGCCAGCACCGACACCAGCGCGACCGTGCCCGCCGCCCACCGCCGCAGCGCGCAGGCCAGCACCAGCCCGAGCCCGGCCGCGCACACCGCGTACGGCGTGTACGCCACCAACGGCACCCACGGCCAGTCCGGCTCGAACCCGCTCAGCCGCACCACCGCCCACAGGGCGAAGGGCACCACCACGATCCAGCTCATCCATGTACGCACGCCCCTGTATCGCCACAAGTCCCGATTCGAGTTCATGAGAAGGTGTGCACCATGCACGACGTGGAAGCCCGGGTCCTGACCGCCATCGACGAACCCGAGACCGTGAACCTGCTGGCCGAGACCGTCCGGGTCCCCAGCGTCACCGGCACCGACGCCGAGTCCGACCTCCAGCACCGCCTCGCCCGCCTGCTCACCGAGGCCGGCATGGACGTGGACGTCTGGAAGCTCGACCTCCCCGCACTGACCGCCCGCCCCGGATTCCCCGGCACCGAGGCCCCCAGGACCGAGGGGTACGGCGTCGCGGCCGTCACCCCCGGCGGCGAGGGCCCGCCCGCGCTCGCGCTGCAGGGCCACGTGGACGTCGTGCCGACCGGGGACCTGGCCAAGTGGGAGGGGAGCGACCCGTTCGCCGCTCGGATCACCGGCGACGTGCTGCACGGAAGGGGCGCGTGCGACATGAAGGCCGGTCTGGTCGCGAACCTGGCCGTGGCCCGGGCCGTCCACAAGGCGGGCATCAGGCTGGCCAGGCCGCTGGCCGTGCACTGCGTGATCAGCGAGGAGGACGGCGGGCTCGGCGCGTTCGCCACCCTGGCCAGGGGCCACACGGCCGAGGCCGCGGTCATCAGCGAGCCCACCAGCGGCGCGGTCATCACCGCCAACGCGGGGGCGCTGACCTTCCGGCTGGAGATCGCCGGGCGGGCCGCGCACGGCGCCACCCGGTACGAGGGGGTCAACGCGATCGAGGTGTTCTGGCCGGTGTTCGAGGCGATCAGGCGCCTGGAGGCCGAGCGCAACCGCGACGTCCACGGGCTGTTCGGTGGCAACGCGATGCCGTACCCGATCGAGGTCGGGACCGTGCGCGCGGGCGACTGGGCCAGCACCGTGCCCGACCTGCTGGTCGCCGAGGGGCGGCTCGGGGTGCGGCTGGACGAGGACCCGGCGGCGGCGCGGGCGGCGTTCGAGGAGGCGGTCATGGAGGTGGCGCACCCGTGGCTGCGCGGCAACCCGCCGGTGGTGACGTGGCCGGGCGGGCAGTTCGCCAGCGGCCGGCTGCCCGCGGGGCACGAGCTGCTGGAGCAGGTCGGCCGGGCGGTCGAGGACACGACGGGCGCGCGGCCGGCCGAGGCGGCGGCGCCGTACGGGAGCGACCTGCGGCTGTACGCGGCGGGCGGGATCCCGACGCTGCACTACGGCCCCGGGGACGTGCGGTTCGCGCACGCCCCCAGGGAGCAGGTCGAGCTGAGCGAGCTGCGCGCGGTCACGCGGGCACTGGCACTGCTCGCTGTGCGCCGCTGCGCAGCACTCTGATCAGCGCGGCGGGGGCCATCAGCGCCGGCGGCGGGTCGTACAGGTTCGTCACCCGCAGGAAGCGCCGCGTCAGCTCGGGGTCGCGCGCGGCGGCCGCGTGGAAACGGTCGAGGTAGGCGCCCACCATCCGCATCTTCGGCGTCAGGTTGCCTTCCACCCCGGGCATCCGCAGGTCGCCGCCGACCGTGATCTCCCAGGGCGTGTCCACGATCCCGGCGATCCGCCGGAAGAACGGCAGGGGGTTCAGGTCCGGGTCGAGCAGCGCCCTGGCCTCCATGGCGGCGACCGTCATGCCCTGGCCGTACAGGGGGTTGAACGCGCAGACCGCGTCCCCGGTGACCAGCAGGCCGTCGGGGAAGCGGGTCAGCCGCTCGTAGCGGCGCCGGAGCGCGGCCGGGGTGCGGTACGCGCGCGGCTCCCCGATCGGCTCGGCCAGGTTGACCAGGTGGTGCAGGTCGGGGGCCGGCAGGGTGGCGGCGTAGGCGGCGAAGCCGTCCAGGGTGAGCGGCGGGCCCTCGCCGTACCCGACCAGGGTCACGATCCAGCGGTCGTCCTCCAGCGCCAGCGCCACCCCGGCCCGCGGCGCGCCGGGCGTGGGGCCGACGATGACCACCAGGTCCCCGTTGAGGTGGTCGTGGCGGCGGCGGAACTCGTACGTCCCGTAGCGCACGTCGATCGGCACGTGCTCCTCCTGCGGCGGCCGGTAGCCCAGCTCGGCCAGCCATGCGGGCGTGCGCGAGCCGCGCCCGGCGGCGTCCACGACGAGATCGGCCGGGATCAGCTCGCCGTCGGCGAGCCGCACCCCCGTGACCCGGCCCTCCTGGGACAGCAGGCCGGTGACGACGCGCTCGGACAGGATCCGCACCCCCGGCAGCCCGCCCACCCTGCGCCGTACCTGGCCTTCGAGCAGCGGCCGGCTCACCAGCAGCCCGGTCAGGCCGCTCTGTCCCCTGGCCAGCCGGTGCCCGGCGTGGATGTGGCGGGCCTGCTCCTGCAGGTCCCCCTTGAGCGCTCCCTGCGCGACGAGTTCGGCCGTGATGCCGGGCAGCAGCTCGTCCATGACCTCGCGGCCCTTGGCGAGCAGGCCGTGCGCGTGACGGCTCTGCCCGACGCCCCGGCGGTGCGAGTCCACCGCCGGGAGCGCGTCGCGGTCGAGCACCGTGACCCTGGCGAACAGGCGGTGCAACGCCGCCGCGGACAGCAACCCCGACATGCTCGCGCCGATGACGACGGCATGGTCCATTTCGATTCCCCCTGAAAAGGTGTTCTGAGCATTCGGCAGAGGGTCTCCCGTGGACGGCCGGGCCTCCACGTCCTTTGGCACGTTCCCGTAGCGTCTTCGGCACTGCGCATTGACTAGAGTCCGGATGGTGCGGGAAACGTCGCTGGAACTGCTCATGAGCCGCCCCGTCCAGGAGCGCGCGGACGCGGCGCGCAACAGGGAGAAGGTGCTGGCCGCGGCCGCCCGCCTGTTCGCGGAGAAGGGCGTGGACGCGGTCTCGATGGACGCCGTCGCGGCGGAGGCCGGCGTGGGCAAGGGGACGCTCTTCCGGCGGTTCGGCGACAAGTCGGGGCTGGCGGTGGCGCTGCTGGACTCCCGCGAGCGCGACCTGCAGCAGCGCATCCTGTCCGGCCCGCCGCCCCTCGGCCCCGGGGCTCCCGCGCGGGAGCGGCTGGCCGCGTTCGTGGCCGCGTACCTGGACTACCTGTTCGCCCACCTCGACCTGGTGCGCATGTCGGAGACGGCCAGCCCGGGGGCGCGCTACCGCATCGGGGCCTACTGGTTCTGGCACCGGCACGCGGCGATCCTGCTGGCCGAGGCCCGGCCGGCGGGGCCCGGGAGCGACGCCGACCTGCTGTCCCACGTGCTGCTGGCCGCCATGGGCGCGGAGGTCGCGGCGATGCTCAAGGACGACTACGGCCCGGACCGCGCGATCCGGGCCGTCCTCACGGTGGCCACCGCCCTGACCTCTTGAGCTCTTCCGGAAGGGTCAGGAGGAGGTGGCGGGCACCCGGCGCCGCGCCTCGGGGACGATGAGCGGGGTGCCCGACTGCGGGTCCTGGATGATCTCGCACCGCAGGTCGAAAACCTGGTGGACCAGCTCGGGCGTGACGACCTCGGTCGGGTCGCCCTCGGCCACGATCTCGCCGCCCCGCATCACGATCAGGTGCGTGGCGTACCGGCAGGCCTGGTTGAGGTCGTGCAGCACGGCCACCATGGTCCGCCCGGCCTCGTGCAGGTCGGCGCAGAGGTCGAGCACCTCGATCTGGTGGGAGATGTCCAGGAACGTGGTCGGCTCGTCCAGCAGCAGGATCGGCGTCTCCTGCGCCAGCGCCATGGCCAGCCACACCCGCTGCCGCTGCCCGCCCGACAGCTCGTCCACGATCCGGTCGGCCAGCTCCGAGACGTCGGTGGCGCGCATGGCCTCGGACACCGCCGCCTCGTCGGCCTTCGACCACTGCCGCATGAGCCGCTGGTGCGGGTAGCGGCCACGGGCCACCAGGTCGGCCACGGTGATCCCGTCGGGCACGATCGAGCTCTGCGGCAGCAGCCCCAGCCGCCGCGCGACCTCCTTCGACGGCAGCGACGTGATCACGCTGCCGTCCAGGTGCACGGCGCCCGTCCTCGGCTTGAGCATCCTGGCCAGCGCCCGCAGCAGGGTCGACTTCCCGCAGGCGTTCGGACCGATGATCACGGTGAAGGACTCGTCCGGGATCGCCACGCTCAGGTCGGTGGCCACGACCCGCTGGTCGTAGGCGAGGGTGAGCTCGGTGCCGGAGAGGCGGGAGGAGGCCATCAGTGGCGGTCCTTTCGCAGGAGCAGGACGAGGTACGTGCCGCCGATGGCGGCGGTCAGCACTCCGACGGGAAGCTGGGTGGGGGCGAGGATCCGCTGCGCGGCCAGGTCGGCGGCGGTCAGCAGCACGGCGCCCATGAGCGCGGAGGCGCCCAGAGTGACCCCGGGGGAGCGGGTGAGCCGCCGGGCGAGCTGCGGCGAGGCCAGCGCGACGAAGACGACGGGCCCGGCGGCGGCGGTGGCCACTCCGGACAGCAGCACGCCGGCCGTGATGGCCATCGCGCGCACGACCTCGACCCTGATGCCCATGGCCTTGGCCGAGTCGTCGCCCATCTCGATCATGCGCATCGGCCGGGTGATGTACGCGCACAGCGGCAGCAGCACGACCAGCGCCAGCGCGACGGGCATCGCGTGGTCCCACCCGCGCCCGCTCAGGCTGCCGGTGAGCCAGGCCCCGGCGGTGGCCGCGTCGTTGATGTTGGCCCGGGTCAGGATGTACGAGTTGAGCGCCAGCAGCAGCGCGTTGGCCCCGATGCCGACCAGGACCATCCGGTAGCCCTGCACGCCGCCCCGGTAGGCCAGCGCGTAGACCAGCGCGGCCGTCACCACGCACCCGGCCAGCGCGCCGCCGGCGACCATCGCGGCGGAGCCGCCCGCGACGACGGCGAGGATGCCGCCCGTGGAGGCGCCGGCGGTGAAGCCGATGAAGTCGGGGCTGCCCAGGGGATTCCTGGTGAGGCTCTGGAAGATGGCGCCGCTCACCCCGAACGCGGCCCCGACCAGCAGCCCCGTCACCACCCGGGGGGCGCGGAGCTTGGCGACGATGAGCTCGGCGACCGGGGTGCCCTGGCCGAAGAGCGCGGCGATGATGTCGGGCACGGGGACGGTGAACTCGCCCGTGGACAGCGCCGCCACGGTGACCCCGAACCCGACCACGAGCAGGATCGCGGTGACGAGCAGGGCGCGGGGCGCGAGCCGTACGGACCAGGTTCCGACGCGGACGTTCACAGCGCCGCCACCCGCTTCCGCCGGGCCAGCATGATGAAGATCGGCGCGCCGACCACCGCCCACACGATTCCCACCTGAACCTCGCCCGGCCGGGCGATGAGCCGGCCCACCACGTCGGCCCCCAGCAGCAGCACCGGCGCGGCCAGCGCCGAGTACGGCAGCACCCACCGCTGGTCGGGCCCCACCAGCGCGCGCACGGCGTGCGGCACGATCAGCCCGACGAACCACAGCGGCCCGGCGGCGGCCGTGGCCGCGCCGCACAGCAGCGTGACGGCCACGCCGGTCAGGATCCTGGTCCGGTTCACCGCCACGCCCAGCGCCTTGCCCGCGTCGTCGCCGAGCGCGAGCATGTTGAGCGGCCTGGCCAGCAGCAGGCCGAGCACCAGCCCGGCCACCATGAACGGCGCCAGCCGCACCACCGTGTCCTCCGTCTGCCCGGCCAGCGATCCGGTCAGCCAGAACCGCATCCGGTCGAAGGTCTGGGTGTCCATGCGCAGGATGGCCGAGGCCACCGCGGTGCACACCATGCCGAACGCCACCCCGGCCAGCGCCAGGCGTACGGGGCTGGAGCCCGAGCGGCCGGCGGAGGCCAGCGCGTAGACGGCGGCGGAGGCCAGCGCGGCCCCGCCGAAGGCGAACCACACGTACACCGTGGGGTCGGTGAGCCCGAACACGCCGAGCGCGAGCGTGACGCCCAGTGCGGCGCCCTCGTTGATGCCCAGCAGCCCGGGGTCGGCCAGCGGGTTGCGGGTCAGGCTCTGCATGAGCGCGCCGGCCAGCCCCAGCGTGGCGCCCACGCCGAGGCCGAGCAGCGTACGCGGGACCCGCAGCTCACGGATGACCGTGTGGTCGTTGGAGCCGTTCGGGGCCAGGAAGGCGTCGATCACCGTGGAGAACGACACCGAGCGCGCGCCGAGCGCCACGCTGGCCATCGCGACGAGCCCGAGCACCCCGAGCGTGACGACCAGGCCGGCGACCAGCACGGACGGGCGCCCCTTCGCCTTGCGCTCACCGCCCTCCCCGGGCGTGGCCCCCGGACCGGTGGCGGTCACCGCCATCTCCTCAGCCGGGCGCACCCGACCCCCTCTCGTAGCAAGTCAAACTTAGGCAAGGCTAATCTAATGGTCTTGCAAGAAGGCAAGCCTAACCTTAGGAGATGTGCATGTCGGGACCGGTACTGGCTCGCAGGGGCTTCCTGGCGGGCGCGGCAGGACTCGCGGCGGCCCTGACACTGGCGGCGTGCGGCGGCGACGGCGGCACGGGCGCCGCCCCCGCCGGCTCGGGCTCGGCGGCGGCCCCGGCCGCGCAGAGCTGGACGTTCACCGATGACCGCGACAAGAAGCTCGAGCAGCCCAAGGTGCCCTCCCGGGTCGTCGCCCAGGTGGGCGCGGCGGCCGCCCTGTGGGACTTCGGCGTGCGCCCGATCGGCGTGTTCGGCCCGCACAAGCTCAAGGACGGCAGCAAGGACCCGCAGGTCGGCAACGTGGACATCACCAAGGTCACGGGCCTGGGCAACGTGTGGGACGAGTTCAACGTCGAGCAGTACATCGCGCTCCAGCCCGACCTCCTGGTCAGCAGCATGTACATCAAGGGCACCCTCTGGTACGTGCCCGAGAAGTCCAAGGACACCATCGAGCAGGTCGCCCCCACCGTGGGCGTCATGCTCACCGGCAAGAGCGCCACGCAGGTGATCGGCAGGTACGAGGAGCTGGCCAAGTCCCTCGGCGCGAGCATGGAGGGCGTGCCCGAGGCCAAGGCCCGCATGGAGGCGGCCACCAAGGAGCTCGCCCAGTACAAGGACCTCAAGATCCTCATGGTGTCGGGCGGCGCGGACGCGCTCTGGGTGGTCAACCCGCCGGAGTATCCGGACATCGTGCACCTCAAGGACGCCGGTCTCGACGTCGTCACGCCCGCCAAGGTCGACGAGGGCGGCTTCTTCCAGACGCTGAGCTGGGAGAACGCCGACGAGTACGACGCCGACGTGATCCTCTACGACACCCGCACCCAGGCGCTCAAGCCCGAGGAGATGATGAAGAAGCCCACCTTCGCCAAGCTCCCCGCGGTCAAGGCCGGCCAGCTCTACCCGTGGAACGCCGAGGCGCCCTACAGCTATCAGGGTTACGCCGGCTTCCTCGAGGGCCTGGTGGCCAACCTGAAGAAGGCCCAGCCGCTCACGTAAGGGGCCCTTTCAGTAGGCCCCGCGCACCTCGACGATCTCGGCGAGGGGGAACTCCAGGTAGTCGCCTGCCTCCTCGCACCAGGCGTCCAGCGCGCCGCCCTTGAGCTCGCCGTGGCTGATCGTGGCGGTCAGCCCGTCGGTCAGCGTGATGCCGGCCCGCACGCCCCGGTCGACGACGAACCCGAGCAGCGACTGCTGCGCGGTCGGCAGCCGGGTCGCCATCCTGCCGATGATCGCCCACGTGCGGCCGCTCTTCTCGTCGTCCGGCCGGCCGGCGGACAGCAGGCGGCGGGCGTGCTCGTAGGGGTCGGGGGCCGGTTCGGCGAACATGTAGGGGGCCGCCTCCAGCTCCTCGATGCCGGGGAACTCCGACAGCTCGGCCACCTGCCCGCCCGGCAGCAGGATGAGCTTGCCGTTGGCGGGCTCCTCGGGCCTGGCCCGGTGGATGGTGATCTCGCCGGTGTCGGCGACCGGCACGGGGGAGTAGCCGACGTCGCGCAGCGCGGCCAGCGTGCGATCGGCCGGGGCCGTGCTCACCAGCACCGTGGGGGCCAGCAGCCGCAGGCCCAGCCGGCCCAGCCGCCGGTGGGCGGCGATCTCGGCCAGCAGGGCCGGGTCGGCGGCCTGCACGACGCACCCCACCGTGGTGACCGTCACCTCGCCGTGCCTGCGGGCGGTGTCGCGGACCAGGTATTCGAGCGGCTGCGGGATGGTGCCCACCCCGGCCAGCTCGTCGAGCAGGTCATCGGCCTCGTAGCCGTGGTCGAGCGCCCGCCGCACGCTCTCGGTGGTGAAACGCCACACCGAGGCCGCGCCCCGCGACTCGCGCTCGGCGGTCCGGTCGAGCAGCGCCGCCAGCTCCGCCGACGGCGGCCCCGTGACGACCGCGGTCAGGTCGGGCCCGAACAGCGCGCTCCTGCGCACGCTGGCCAGCGCCCGGGTGGCCGCCTCGGCCAGCACCGGGTCGTGCTCGACCATGGGGACGGCGTCGTCGTTCTCGTCTCCCGCCTTGGCGGTCAGCCCGGCCAGCGCCCGGCCGAGGTCGGTGAGCGCGTTGTTGGCCAGCAGCCCCAGCAGCCTGGCCTCGTCGAGCACCGCGGGCGCGCACTCGCGCAGCAGTGGCTGGTCGATCAGCGGCGCGTGCCAGTGGACGTTGTTCATCAGGCTGTCGCGGTCGGCGAAGGCCGTGCCGGACGGCAGGTGGGCCAGTGCGGAGATGACGGCCCTGCGCACCTGGGCGATCGCGCTGCCGGCCGGGTCGTCGCCGAGCACGGTGCCGTATTTGCCGTCGACCTTGCGCAGCGAGGAGCGCTCCATCCGCCACCACGCCGCCAGTAGCACCCGCAGCCGGGCCGAGCCCTCGTCGAGCCGCCAGCGGTCGAACCGCTCGGTGGGGATCATGCCGCCGGACGGCTCGTCCCAGGCCAGCAGCCGGGCCACCGTGCACACCTCGAGCAGCAGCCGCGTCTCGTCCTCGTCGCAGCCGGTCTCCTTGGCCACCCTGCGGACCTCGCGCACGCCCACGCCGCCGGTCTTGAGCAGCGGCAGCGGGGTCTTGGAGGCGTTGTCGAGCAGGGCCGCGCAGCGCTCGACCACGTGCGGCGCGGCCAGCGTCATCAGGTGGTCGACCTCCTCGGGGTCGACCGGGATCGCGGCCACCTCGGGCGCCACCGGGCGGTAGGCCGGGTGGTAGCCGGGGCCGCGCAGGCAGATCGCCACCTCGCGGGGGATCTCCGCGACGTGCCAGCTCGGCCGGAAGAGCAGGCCGTGGTCGGCGCACCACTTCTCCGGCGTGCCCGGGCTGACGAACCTCCCGCCGTCGACGTCGAGAGCGGGGCCCTCCCACGCGAACCGGTCGAGCAGCGGCACGGTGCCGTCAGGGGCGTTGCGCATCAGCGCCCTGATCCGCTCGAGGTCGCTGAGCGACTCGATGACGCGGGCGATCGTCCGGCGCTTGTTGCCGTGCGCGGGCAGCCCCAGGGCGCGGGCGAGCGAGTGCAGCGCGTCGTTGCTGATGGACCAGGAGTTGAGGTAGTGCTCCAGCGGCTCGCCCAGGCCGAGCGGCGCGGCCCACCAGCGCGTGACGCCCTCGGCGAGGTGGATCACTCCGTCGTCGTCCGGCCAGGCCAGCGCGTGGTCGTAGAGGTGCTCCAGCCAGGGGGTGACGTCTTCCGGCTCCATGCTGACGAAGCGCGCCAGCGTCTCGGCGGTGGGGCGGGTCATGGCCAGGGTGGTCTCGGCGAGCTGCAGGCAGGGCAGCGGCAGGCCGCGCAGCGTCTCCATCACGGCGAAGCCGTTGCCGAGCCGCTGGGCCAGAGTGTCCAGCCGCCTGGGCCAGGGCGCGGCGATGGCGTCGGGCCGGTTGGCCAGGATGCGGCCGAGCCGGTCCTCGTCTAGTGTTCGCAGCCAGCCGAGCAGGTGATCTTCCATCTGTCAGCACTCTCATGGGGTCGCGCGCGGGACTCACCGTGAGCCATGACCATCCACGGTAATGCAGATCACCCCCGGTCAGGAGAGGACTGCCCAGACGATCTTTCCGTGGGGTGCGAGTGCGGACCATCCCCAGCGGAGGCTGAGCGATTCGACGATGTGGAGTCCGAGGCCGCCGGTGTCGAGGGGGCCAGGGTATCGCAGCACCGGCACCGAGGAGCCGGGATCGGTGAAGGCGCTGGTGACCAGTGGTCCCCGCCGGACGAGGGACATGTGGACCGCGCGCTCGCGGCGCGGGTCGTCCAGGCACAGGCCGTGGCGCAGGGCGTTGGTGGCCAGCTCGGAGACCACCAGCTCCATGTTCTCGGTCAGCTCGCCGAGGCCCCAGCCCGACAGGGCGCCGGCGGTGAAGCTGCGGGCCGAATGGACGGAGGACGCGGCGGGTGGGAGCACGAACGTGGCGCTCGCGGACGGGCCGGGGACCAGCAGATCACCGGCCGCCTCCGGCCACCAGCCGACTGGGGGCCACCAATCGAACGTGGTCCACTGGCCGTGTGCCGTGGTGGATTGCACGTAGATCATTCTGCGGGAAACTCTCGTGCAGTTGCAAGAGCGAATGCACGTGCAGACAACTCGTGCAAGCGCTACGGTTGCCCTCAAATGGTCAATATGGGGGAAAGGGGATCTTGTCCGCGGCCCATGATCTTTCGGCCGTGAAGTGACAGACTGTGTGGCAAGGAAACGACCAAGGAGCAAGCACGTGTCCATTGATCCGCCCGGTTCCGGTTCGACCGTTCGGCGCATCATGCTGGGGGCGAGCCTCAGGCGCCTCCGCGAGGCCAGCGGCCTCGACCGGGCACAGGCCGGATTTCACATCCGGGCGTCCGAGTCCAAGATCAGCCGCATGGAGCTCGGCCGCGTCGGCTTCAAGACACGTGACGTGGAAGACCTGCTCACCCTGTACGGCGTCGTCGACGATGCCGAGCGCCGTGCCCTGCTGGAGATGGTTCGCGAGGCCAACACCCCCGGGTGGTGGCACAAATACTCGGCCGAACTGCCGTCTTGGTTCACCACGTACATCGGCCTGGAGGAGGCCGCCAGCGTGATCAGGACCTACGAGGTGCAGTTCGTGCCCGGCCTGCTGCAGACGGCCTCGTATGCGCGTTCGGTCTTTCAGCTTGGCAACCCCGATGCGAGTCCGGAGAGAATCGAGCGCCGCGTGCATATGCGCATGCAGCGTCAGGAGCGCTTCACCCAGAAGGATGGACCCCGGCTGTGGGCCGTCATCGACGAGGCGGCGCTCAAGCGGACCATCGGCGGGCGGGAGGTCATGTCCGAGCAGCTCCAGCATCTGCTGGAAGTCGCCGCTCTTCCCAACATCACCATCCAGGTGATGCCCTTCAGGTTCGGCAAGCACGCCGCCGAAGGGGGCGCTTTCAGCATCTTGCGGTTTCCCGAGTCCGATTTGTCGGACGTTGTCTACGTCGAGCAGCTCTGGGGTGCCCTGTACCTGGACAAACGTGAGGACATCGATCCGTACCTCACGGCGATGGAGCAGTTGTGCGTGGAGAGCACCACGCCAGGGGGCACCGTCGAGCTCATCGGCGGTCTTCTCAGAAAGATGTAGATGAACCAGACCTACAACGGCATGCCCGCGGCGGACCTGACGCAGGTCGCCTGGCGCAAGAGCCGCTACAGCAACTCGCAGGGCAACTGCGTCGAGCTCGCGGAGCTTCCCGACGGGGGCATCGCGGTGCGCAACTCGCGTTTCCCCGACGGCCCTGCCCTCATCTATACCCGCGACGAGATCCGGGCCCTGGTGCTCGGGGTGAAGGACGGAGAGTTCGACGGCCTGCTCGTTTAACAGCGTGTTTACCTCCGGCGCGCCCGCTTAACGGGGGCGCGCCGGAGGCGTAACCGTCCGGCCTCGTGCCACGGTCAGGATCAGTCCATGCTCGACCAGATGACCCTGTATCCGATCGCCGACGACGTGCTGTTCGCACCGGGCGGCAAGGTCGTGATCCGCACTTACGGCGTGGCACCCGCCACCACGGGAGCCTCCGTCTCCTACCGGACCTGGGTGACCGGCATCCGCGACCAGCCGCGGTACTGGCACTGGGGCCACTTCGAGGACGCCACCTCCGGGCACCGCAGGGTCCTGGAGTGGCTCACGGGACGGGGGCCCCAGCCTTCCCAAGCGCTGGCCTGATCGCTATCCTCGGGCCAAGCAACCGCTTGGTAGAGGAGGCGTGGTGCGGCGCGCGATCCACCTGATCGAGGAGGTCGACTTCCGGCCGATGAACTCCAGGCGTCCCCTGGAGTACCTCACCTGGCTGACCCGCTACAAGCGCGAGGACGAGACCCGCACGGCGCCCTCGCTCACCTCCGGCATGTCCATCAGGTCCCGCGAGATCGACCTCGTGGGCGCCTTCTACGCGGTCGGCATCACCGGCCATCCCCAGTTCAAGGCCGTCACGCTGTGGGACTGCCACGGCGGCTGGGACGGCGGCTGGCGGCAGATGATGGAGATCTACCAGGGCGTGGACGAGCGCCTGTTCCTGTCCGACATCGACGACCTGCGCTTCTCGGCGTTCTCCCGGCCGCTCGGCGCCGCGCCGGGCTGCCCGCCGCTCGCCGAGGCCCCCGCCGCCGAGCTCTACCTCTTCGAGAGCGCCCGCGTACGCCCCGGCGCCGCACTCGACTACCTGCACGCCGTACGCACCGAGCGCGCCCCCCTGCTCGCCGAGCACGGCCACACCCTCGTCGGCCTGTACGAGGTGCTGTTCTGCGACACCGAGGCGGTCACCCTCTGGGCCGTCTCCCTCGACGACCACCTGGCCACCCAGCGCGCCCGCGACGCGGCCCTGGGTCTCGACGACGAGGCGACCCCCGACTCCCGGCTGCTGGACTGGGGAAAACGGGCGCGCGACTACCTGGAAGGCCCCTGGCGTGAGACGCTTCTCGCACCGTTCCCCGGTTGCCGCCTGGCGCAAGGGGGTCCGACGGGTTAGCGTCGGCTGCGGAGGTGGCCATGACGGACTCATACCTCTACAACGGGCAGAGCCCAGACGAACACGTCGCATCGTGCCCTGACTGCACCGCGGCGATCGCGCTGCTCGACCAACCCGAGACGGCGGTCGCGCCGCCGCCCACGCTGCGTGAGGCCGTGCTGTCCATGGCGCGCCGCCGCCGCACCCCGGCCGTGATGGCCGTGACCACCGTGGCGGCGCCGTACGCCGAGCAGGTCGCGATCATGGACGAGCTGCTGGCCGAGCTGAGCGAGCCGCAGTGGGAGCTCCCGATCGCCAAGCACGGCACGGTCAGGGGGCTGGTCGAGCACCTCATGGCCAACGACTCGACCGTGGCCACGTTCATGGGGGTCCCGGGCGCCGGCGCGGCCGCCGCGCCGTTGCACCGGCGCTGGCGCGAGCAGGCCGGCTCCGTGCTGGAGCGGGTCTCGTGCAGCAGCGAGGTGCTGCTGGGCGTCGAGGTGGCGCTCGCGGGGGCCCGCCCGGCCCGCGCGCCGCTGCGCCAGGCCATGATCCAGCGCACGTTCGAGACGTGGACGCACGCCGACGACATCAGGGTCGCCACCGACCGGTCCAAGGCCGCGCCGCGCCCCGAGCACGTGCACATGATCGCCGAGTTCGGCCTGGCCCTGCTGCCCCGCGCGCTCAAGGGGCCGCGCCGCGACGTCTCGGCCACCGTGGTGCTGACCGGCCCTGGCGGCGGCACGTGGACGATCCCGCTCTCGCCCACCTCCGGCCACGTCGCCGTGCTCATCTCGGCCGAGGCGGTGGACTTCTGCCGGCTGCTGGGCAACCGGTGGCCGGCCGACTCCTTCCCGTACGCCGCCGAGGGCGACCCCGCGCTCGCCCGCGACCTGATCCGCGCCGCCGCCACGCTGGGATGCGACTGATGAGCGACATGGACCTGTGCGCACGGCTGACGGCCGGTGACCTCGACGCGCTGGCCGACGCCTACGACCAGCACGGCTCGTACGTCTACGGGGTCGCGGTCAAGGTCACCAAGAGCCAGGCGTTCGCGGAGGAGGTCACCCAGAACGTGTTCGTCGCGCTCTGGGAGCAGCCTCTGGCCTACGACCCCAGTCTCGGGTCGTTACGCGGCTGGCTGGTGAGCAGGGCCATGCACGAGGCGGCCCTGCGCACGAAGGTCGGCCAGGGGCCGTTATAGACGCGTTCTACACCGGGGCGTTCCAGGTCAGGAGCACCGGTTCGGCGTGCTCGTAGCCGAGCCGCGAGTAGGTGCCCGTGTCGAGCTTCAGCAGCCGGCCCTCCTCGGGCGCCAGGCCCAGCCAGCGGGCGGCCAGCACGCGCAGGAAGTGCCCGTGCGCCACCAGCGCCACCCGGCCCTCGACCCGGCGGGCCCGCTCGATCACCCGGTCGGCGCGCACCGCCACCTCGGAGGCGCTCTCGCCCGGGTGCTCGGCGTCGCCGGGGATCACGCCGTCGCGCCACAGGTACCAGCCGGGGTGAGTCCTGCGGATCTCCGGCGTGGTGATCCCCTCGTAGCCGCCGTAGTCCCACTCCCACAGATCGGCGTCCACCTCGTAACCGGACAGCCCGGCCAGCTCCGCCGTCCGCCCGGCGCGCTGGGCGGGGGAGACCAGCACCAGGTCGAACGGCTCCTTCACCAGCGGCGCCAGCGCCCTGGCCTGCTCCTCGCCGTGCTCCGTCAAAGGCAGGTCGGTACGTCCGGTGTGCTTGCCCGCCTTGCTCCATTCGGTCTCTCCGTGCCGGAGCAGCAGCATCTCGTTCATGGGTCCCATCATCCGGCACGGCCTTCTCCCGGCCGCGGTCAGGTGGCCAGGTCCTCGACGACGGGCTCGAAGGCGGGCAGGTCACGCTCGTGATGCAGCACGAAGTACGAGATATCGTGCTCGTCCCGCCAGTAGCGGAGCCTGTCGGCGATGTCGTGCCGCGTACCCAGCAGGACCTGGGGTGTCTCGTCCAGCGCGGAGCTGTCGGCCGCGCTCCACGCCTCCTCCGCCTTCCGCTCGCCCACCTGCACCACGCTGGTGCCGAGCTCCAGCTCCGGGTAACGGTCGCCGGCCGCCGCGCGCAGGGTGGCGAGCTTGCCCAGGAGCGCGGGCAGCCCCCCGTCCCGCACGTCGGGCCCGCTCCCGTCGGCCTTCACCCGCATCCCGATGTTCACGACGTCGGCCTCCTCGGCCGCCAGCCGCAACATCCGGGCCCCGCCCGCGCCGATCACCAGCGGGGGACGGGGCCGCTGCACGGGTTTGGGCTGCTGGTCGAGGCCGGAGATCCGGTAGTGCCGTCCCTCGAAGTCGAAGGGCCCGTCGCCCCAGAGCCCCTTGAGCACGGCGAGCGCCTCGCGCAACCGCTCGACGCGCACCCCCGGGGGCTCCAGCGCGAGCCCGGCGCCGGCGTAGTCGCCCGCCAGCCACCCCGTGCCGATGCCGACCTCCAGCCGCCCGCCGGACAGCAGGTCGAGCGTGGCCGCCTCCTTGGCCAGCACGGCCGGGTGCCGGAAGTCGTTGGCGAACACGAGGGTGCCGACGCGCAGCCTGGTGGTGGCGCAGGCGGCCGCGGTGAGGGCGGCGACGGGCGCGAACCTGGGCCCGACGAGGTGATCAGGCACCAGCAGCACGTCGAACCCGGCCCCCTCCAGGCGCCTGGCCTTCTCGGCCCACGCCTTCCCGGACCCGGCCTCCCGTACCACCGCTCCGAACCTGAACCGCCGCACGGCCGCCTCCTACCAAGTGCTTGGTTGGGATTGTAGCCGCCTCACGCCTTCTCGCGCGGCTGGGGCAGCGCGAGGGCGACGCCGCCCATGGCGGCGGTGAGGATGAGCCAGGCCGCGCCCGCCGCCACGTTCGACAGCTGCGCCAGCCAGGCCACCGGGATGAGCAGCGGCGCCACGATCAGGGCGATCGCCGCCCACTTCGGCGCCGCGCTGCTCAGCGCCGCGACGCCCAGCAGCACCAGCCCCAGCAGCGCCAGGAAGAACGTGAACCCGAGCGCCGAGGTCGGCAGCCCCTCGCTCACCTCGGTGACCAGCCGGTGGGTCGTGGGCACGTCGAGTCCGGCACGGGCGGCGGCGTAGATGACCTCGTCGGTGTCGGTCGCCGGGAGGGTCAGGATGAAGGCGAGAATCATGCCCACCAGGCCTAGCACGGGCCGCCCGTCCCTGGCCACCCTGCTCACCGCGAGGAGGCCGGGGACGAGGGTGGCGAAGCTCAGCACGCCGAGCCAGCTCAGCAGGGCGTAGCCGTCGAGGTGGGCGGTGAAGGCCCGGATGTACGGCTCGCCTTCCAGCGTGGCCGGATACGGGGCGAGCAGCAGCGACAGGGCGATGAGGAGAGGCGAGGCCACCGCGCAGGCGATCATCGCGGTGCGGGTGAACCCGGCCGTGGCGGTGCGTGGGTGAACTGCGGTCATGTCCCCGAGCTTCGGACCCGGCGGGCGGGGGCGCATGAGTAGGGGCTACTCAATCCGCGGGGCTTACCAAGCGCTTGCTTTAGGTGCGAGACTGGGGGACATGGAGATCCCCGTACGCCAGGCGACAGACGACGAGGCGGCGTTCTTCACCGAGCACGGCTGGGTGCGGCTCGGCCGGCTGATCGACCCGGACACCACCGCAGAGCTGCGCGAGCGCGCCACGGGTTTCCTCCGCGCGCGCTCCAGGAGCCACGAGACGCTGGTCGACCAGGCGTTCGGCCAGTCCAGGGACATCGCGGCGAGCGACGAGCTGTTCGGCGCCCTGACCATGAGCCCCGCGATGGGCCGCAACGCCGTACGGCTGCTGCGCGGCGTGCGGGCCGTGCGCGTGCAGGTCACCAACCTGCTCGTCAAGGAGGCCGGGGAGCACGGCGCCACCGAGTTCCACCAGGACTTCCCCTGGATGCCCATGGATCGCTCGGCCATGCTGACCGTCTGGCTGGCCCTGGCCGACGTGCCCGCCGAAATGGGGTCGCTGCGCTTCTACGACGGCTCCCACCGGTACGGCCTGCTCGGGCGCAGCTTCACCCGCCCGGGCGACGACCAGCTCAGCCAGCACCCGTGGCTGAAGGAGCTGGAGCTGTCACCGCCCCTGGACCTCGAGGCCGGCGACGCGACCGTGCACCACGCCCTGACCGTGCACGGCGCCCCCGCCAACCGCCGCGACAGCCCGCGCCTGTCCTTCACCGCCACCTACTTCGACGCCGACGCCCTCTACACCGGCCTGCCGTACAGGCAGACCGACGGGCTCGGCCTCGAGGTGAACCGGCCCTTCGAGCACGAGAGGTTCCCGTGCCTGAGACCGTGAGGGGCCCGGTCGCCGACCTCGGGGCGACGCTCATGCACGAGCACGTCTTCGGGCTCAGCCCGGAGATCCTCTGGAACTGGCCGGACATCCCCGAGGAGTGGGACCTGGAGGCGCGGGCCCGGGAGGCGGCGGGCAAGCTGGACGCGCTCAAGGCGGAGGGCGTCGACACGATCGTGGACCTCACCGTGGTCGGGCTCGGCAGGTACGTCCCCGCCGTGCGCCGGGTGGCCGAGCTGACCAGCGTGAACATCGTGGCCGCCACCGGCCTCTACACCTACGACGCCCTCCCGCCGTACTTCGCCAACCGGGGGCCCGGATCGTTGTTCGGGGGACCGGACCGGCTGGCCGAGTTCTTCGTACGGGACATCACCGAGGGCATCGGGCGCACCGGCGTCAAGGCGGCCATGCTGAAGTGCGCCTCCGACCACCTGGGGATGACCAAGGGGTGCGAGCGGGTGTTCCGGGCGGTCGCCGAGGCCCACCTGGAGACCGGCGCGCCGATCACCACCCACTCCCACAGCGCCTCCAGGGGCGGGCTGGCGCAGCAGGAGCTGCTCGCCTCGCTCGGCGTGGACCTGGGCCGGGTGGTCATCGGGCACGCCGGTGACTCGACCGACGTGGCCTACCTGGAGGAACTGATCGCGAACGGGTCCTACCTGGGCATGGACCGCTTCGGCATCGAGACGATCAGCTCGTTCGAGGACCGGGTGGCGATCGTGGCCGAGATGTGCGGGCGCGGGCACGCCGGGCGGATGGTGCTGGGGCACGACTCGTACTGCTTCAACGACCGGTTCGACGCCGACGTCGTACGCCGCCGGCACCCCAACTACCACCTGCTGCACATCTCCCGCGACGTGCTGCCCGAGCTGCGCAAGCGGGGCGTCACGGACGACCAGATCGACCAGATGCTCGTCGGCAACCCGCGGAGGATCTTCGCATGATCGAGGACTTCGACGTCACCTCGGACTGGCACGTCGCCGCCCCCTACGAGTTCCTGGCCAGGCTCCGCCGGGAGTCGCCGGTGTTCAGGAGCGAGCACCTCGGGGCGTACGTGCTGACCCGCTACGCCGACGTGCGCGCCGCGTACGGCGATCCCCGGCGCTTCTCCTCCAAGGGCTCGCTGACGATCTCGCGCAGCCTGACCCGCGAGACGAGGGAGAAGCTGGGCGAGCACGGCTCGTTCCTGTCCAGCTTCGTGGCCAACGTCGACCCGCCCGACCACACGCGGCTGCGCCGGTCGGTGTCCCGGGCGTTCACGCCGCGCGCGGTCGCCGCCATGGAGCAGCAGTTCCGGCGGCTCAACGAGGACCTCCTGGACCGGCTCGTCCCGCGCGGCCGGGCCGACTTCGTCACCGAGATCGGCCACGAGCCGTCGATCAAGCTGACCGCCCGCTTCATCGGGGTCCCCGAGGCGGACGAGGCGTTCGTGCAGTCGCACGTCAAGGACTGGTTCCAGCTCTTCCTGTCGCTCCAGCCGCCCGCCCGCCAGCTGGAGCTGGCCGGCAGCTTCCTGACCTACCTCGACTACGTGGACCGGCTGGTGGCCGCCCGCGCCAAGGACCCGAAGGACGACTTCACCTCCCTGATGACCTCGCTCATCGGCGACGAGCTGACGCATCGCGAGGTGGTGGAGCTGATCTCCACGATCCTGCTCGGGGGCAACGACACCGTCCCGAACCAGCTCGGCAACACCGTCCTGCGGCTGCTGCGGGAGGACGCCTGGCCGGTGCCGCCGCCGCTGGTCGCCAACGCCTCCGAGGAGTGCATGCGGATCGACGGGGCCTCGCTGGGCTCCTTCCGGTACGCGGTGACCGACATCTCCCTGCACGGCGTGACGATCCCGGCCGGGGCCCTCGTCCTGCTGTCCACCGACTCCGCCGCCCACGACGAGAGCGTCTTCCCCGACCCCGACCGGTTCCGCGTCGACCGGCCGAACGCCGCCGACCACATGGTCTTCGGGTACGGCATCCACTTCTGCGTCGGGGCCGCGTTCGGCCGGCTGCAACTGCGCACCGCGCTGGAGGTGCTCGGGCACCGGTTGCCGCGGCTGCGGCTCGTACCCGGCCAGGAGATCTCCTACCGCAGGTCGATCGTGGGCCGCGGCCTGCCGTCCCTGCCGGTCGAGTGGTGAACGGGCGCTCGGACGGGCGCTCGGACGGGCGCTTCGACGGGCGCGTCGCGCTCGTGACCGGCGCCGGGTCCGGCATCGGCGCCGGCTGCGCCGCCCGCCTGGCCGCCGAGGGCGCCTGCGTCGGGGTGCTCGACCTCCGTACGGCCGCCGCGCGCGCCACCGCCGCCGGCATCCGCTCCCGCGGCGGCACCGCGATGGCGCTGACCTGCGACGTGTCCGACGAGAAGCAGGTGGAGGAGGCGGTGGCGACGCTGGTGGCGTCGTTCGGGCGGGTGGACGTGCTGCACTCCAACGCCGCCGTTCTCGACGCCGACGTGTACGGCCGGGACCGCGAGCTGGACTCCCTCGACGTGGCCGTGTGGGACCGCACCATGGAGGTCAACCTGCGCGGGGCCATGCTCGCGGTCAAGCACACGGTGCCCGCGATGCCCGACGGGGGCGCCATCGTCATCACGTCCTCGGTGTCCGCCCTGGTGGGTGACACGGTGCACGCGGCGTACGGCGCCTCGAAGGCCGCCCTGATCGGCTTCACCCGCTACGTGGCCACCATGTACGGCTCGCGCGGCGTCCGCTGCAACGCGGTGGCCCCCGCCCTCGTCCTCACCCCGAACGCGCAACGCGCCCTGACGCCTGCCCAGCTGGCCGACAAGGCGGCGGAGCGGCTGCTGCCGTGGGCGTGCACGGTGGAGGACGTGGCCGCCCTGGTGTCCTTCCTGTGCTCCGACGAGTCCCGCTGCCTCACCGGTCAGACCCTCGTCCTCGACTCCGGCACCCTCGCCCACCGCCCCCAGCACGCCGTCCACCAGTCCCGCCACCCCCTCTGACCCCGGCCCCGCCTGGATCGCCACCGGTTCGCGTCGCCGCCGCCCCACGGTTCCCGCCGCCCGCCCCTGGCGCCGTCCGGCCGTGGCGCCGTCCGGCCTCTCCGGCGTGCGCCGTTCCGTCTCTCCAGCGTGCGCCGTCCCATGTGCCATCCCCCTGTTCGGGTCCCAGCCCGCGTAGCGGGGCGGGCGGTGGGAGGTGATCTTTGAGCGAATGTCCCCTATGGTGTGGTTTTGAGGTGAGGGGGGCGTATGGAGCCGGTGGCGGTCGGGCTGGTCGGGGCGGGGCCGTGGGCGCGGATGGCGCACGGGCCGATGCTGGCCCGGGGGCCGCACACGCGGCTGGCCGGCGTGTGGGCCCGGCGCCCCGAGCAGGCCGCCCGGCTGGGCGCCCCCGTCTTCACCAGGGTGGAGGAGCTGTTCGACCACTGCGAGGCCGTCGCGTTCTGCGTCCCGCCCGCCGTGCAGGCCCAGTACGCCGTCCTGGCCGCCCGCGCCGGCAAGGCGCTGCTGCTGGAGAAGCCCCTGGCCGACTCCCTCGACGGCGCACGGCGGCTGGCCGATGCCGTGGCCGAGGCGGGCGTGGCCTCCCAGATCGTGCTCACCCTGCGGTACGCCCCCCAGACCCGCGCGTTCCTGGCCCGCTGCGCCGAGATCGAGCCGTTCGGCGGCCACGCCGCGAACGTCTCCGGCGCCCTCCTCGGCGACCACCCCTTCGCCACCCCCTGGCGGCTCGAGCGCGGCGCGCTGCTCGACGTCGGCCCGCACGTGATCGACCTGCTGGCCGCCGCCCTGGGCCCGGTCACCGGCGTGCGCGCGCACGGTGACCCGCTCGGCTGGACCGGCCTGCTGCTCGACCACGAGGGCGGCGCCGTCAGCGAGGCGTCCCTGTGCATGGCCACCGCCGGTGACCCGCCCCCGCCCATGTTCGCCGTGTACGGCCGCACCGGCAGCGCCGTGCTGCCGCACTTCGACGACGACCCTCTGGAGACGGTCGCCGAGGAGTTCGCCAGGACCGTGCGCGCCGGCGGCGGGCACCCCCTCGACGCCGCCCACGGGCTCAGGCTGCAGGAGATCATCGCCGAGGCGGAGCACCAGCTGACCCGCTAGGCCCGACCGGCCCAGCAGGCCCCTTGACGTCGCCGGCACTTGGGCGATTGATAGCCTTCCCTTTACTCACGCGCAGAGCGCAGCGAAGTCCGGTGCGATTCCGGCGCTGTCCCGCAACTGTCATAGCCAGGTCGCCTGCCTCCGCGCTGACGTCATCAACCCTCGTGGAAAAGGGTGATCCGTCGCTCAACGCGGGTCTCTCGGTTCCGAACAGTGTGAAAGGACTACTCGTGAGGCCCGTACGCACGGCCTTCGCGGGCGCGCTGCTGGGAACGCTCGTCCTGGCCGGTTGCGGTCAGACCGGCACCACAGCATCCCCGTCGGCAACAGCCCCTACCTCCGCCGCCCCCGGCGACTTCCCCGTCACCATCGAGGCGGGCAACGGCCAGGTCACCATCGCCAAGAGGCCGAAGCGGATCGTCTCGCTGTCGGCCACCCACACCGAGACGCTGTTCGCCATCGGCGCGGGCCCCCAGGTCATCGCGGTGGACGCCGCGTCGAACCACCCGCCCGAGGCCCCCAAGACGGACCTGTCCGGCTTCAAGCCGAACGTCGAGGCCATCGTCGCCCAGAAGCCCGACCTGGTCATCGTCTCCGACGACCTCGACCAGGTGGTCAAGGAGCTGGGCAAGGTGAACGTGCCCGTCCTGCACCAGCCGTCCGCCACCAAGCTCGACGAGGCGTACGAGGAGATCGCCGAGCTGGGCGCCGCCACCGGCAACAAGGCCAAGGCGGACGAGGTCGTCGCCGGCATGAAGGCGGCCATGGACAAGCTGGCCGCCGAGGCGCCCAAGGCCGGCAAGCTCACGTACTACCACGAGCTCGACCAGACGCCGTACGCCGCCACGTCCCAGACGTTCATCGGCCAGATCTACGCGATGTTCGGCCTGACCAACGTCGCCGACAAGGCGCCCGAGGCGGCGGGCGGCTACCCGAAGCTGTCGGCCGAGTTCGTGGCCCAGGCCGACCCCGACCTGATCTTCCTGGCGGACGTCAAGTGCTGCCGGCAGAGCAAGGAGACCCTGGCCGAGCGGCCGGGCTGGAAGAACCTGTCCGCCATCAAGAACGACCGGGTGATCCAGCTCGACGACGACATCGCCTCCCGCTGGGGCCCGCGCGTCGTGGAGCTCGCCGAGACGATCGGCGCCGCCGTGGCCAAGGCCGGCGCGAGCTGAGATGGTGACGCAGGCCGGCCCGGCCAGGGCGAGACCCCTGTGGGTGGCGGGAGCCCTGGGCATGCTGGCCGTCTCCATGATCGCCGGGCTGCTCGACGGGGCGGCCGACATCTCGCCGTGGCAGGTCGTGCTGCAGGTGGTGGACTGGCTGCCGGTCGCGCGGGTGGACTCCGGGCTGGCGCCGGTCGAGCAGGGGCTGCTGTTCGAGCTGCGGCTGCCGAGGGTGCTCCTCGCCGCCGTGGTGGGCGGGCTGCTGGCCATGGCGGGGGCCGGCTACCAGGGCGTGTTCCGCAACCCGCTCGCCGATCCGTACCTGCTCGGCGCGGCGGCGGGCGCCGGCCTGGCGACGACCGCGGCGATCGTGCTGCTGCCCTCCGTGGCCGGGAGCATCCCGGTGGCGGCCTTCGTGGGGGCCGTGGGCGGGGTGTTCCTGGCGTACACGCTGGGCAACACGGCCGGGCGGGCCGGCGGCACGGCCACGCTGGTGCTGGCGGGGGTGGCGGTCACGTCGTTCCTGACCGCGATCCAGACGTTCATCCAGCAGTTCAACGTCGAGGAGCTGCAGCGCATCTACTCGTGGATCCTCGGCGACGTCGGCGGCGGGTGGGACCAGCTCTGGCTGGTCCTGCCGTACGCCGTCGTCTCCACCGTCGTGCTCCTGCTGCACGGGCGGATGCTGGACGTGCTGTCCGTGGGCGACGAGGAGGCCACGAGCCTGGGCGTGCGGGCGGGCCGGGTACGCTTCACCGTGCTGCTGGCGGCCTCGCTGGCCACCGCGGCGGCCGTGGCGGTGAGCGGGCTGATCGGGTTCGTGGGCATCGTCATCCCGCATGTCGTGCGGCGGCTGGCGGGCGGGTCGTACCGGATCGTGCTGCCGCTCTCGCTGATCGGCGGGGCGGCGTTCCTGGTGCTGGCCGACCTCGTCGCCCGTACCGTGCTGGCGCCGGCCGAGCTGCCGATCGGCGTGGTGACGATGTTCGTGGGGGCGCCGTTCTTCGTCGGCGTCCTGCGCATGACCAGGCGGACGGCCACGTGATCAGCGCACGCGGCCTGTCCGTACAGCTCGGGGAGCGCGAGGTCCTGACCGGCGTGGACCTGGAGGCGCGGCGCGGCGAGTGGGTGGCCGTCATCGGGCCCAACGGGGCCGGCAAGTCCACCCTGCTCAAGGCCGTCATGGGGCTGGTCGCGCACCGGGGGGAGGTCGTGCTCGGCTCCCGGCCGGCCGGCGCGCTGAAGCCGCGCGAGCGGGCCCGGCTGGTGGCGTACGCGCCGCAGACGCCCGCCCTGCCGCCCGATATGACGGTCTTCGACTACGCGCTGCTGGGGCGGACGCCGTACATCCCGTATCTGGGGCGGGAGAGCAGGCACGACCGGGCGGTGACGGAGAGCGTGCTGGACCGGCTGGACCTGACGGCGCTATCCGCGCGCCGCGTCGGGGAGCTGTCCGGCGGGGAGCGGCAGCGCGTCGTGCTCGCCAGGGCGCTCGCCCAGGAGGCCCCCGTGCTGCTGCTCGACGAGCCCACGACCGCGCTGGACCTCGGGCACCAGCAGCAGGTGCTGGAACTGGTGGACCGGCTCCGCCGGGCCGACGGCCTGACCGTCGTCACCACCCTGCACGACCTGACCGTCGCGGGCCTGTACGCCGACGCCCTCCTGCTCCTGGCCGAGGGCCGCGCCGCCGCCGCGGGCGAGCCCGCGCAGGTGCTGACCGAGGAACTCGTGGGACGGCACTTCGACGCGCATGTGAAGATCGAGCCCGGGCCCGACGGGCGGCCCGTCGTGCACCTGGTCAGGGGAGGGTCGTGAAGCTCACGTATCGGGTGGAGGAGGGGGCCCGGCTCGGGGCGCTGCTGTGGGAGTTCGGGCCGGGGTGGCGGATGATCTCCTCGGCGATGCTGGGCGGGGGGATCGGCCCCCGGGAGTGGGTGCTGAACGCCCAGGTGGTGGCGGGCTACTCGCGGATGGACCCGATCGATCACCTCGCCTCGCTCGGGCCCGCCACGGGGGACGGGGTCGGGATGATGACCGCCGCGTCCGTCGACCGGTACGTCCGGGCCGCGGACGGGGGCGTGGAGGCGTACGCGACCGTGGGGCTGCGGGTGCCCACCTGGGCGGCCGCCCCCGAGGGGCACCAGGACCCGGAGCTGGCCCCGATACGGGTGGGGACGATCAACATCGTGGTGGTTTCCCCCGTCGCGATGACGGACGCGGCGCTGGTGAACACGGTGATGACGGTCACGGAGGCGAAGTCGCAGGCGCTGATGGAGACGGGGTTCGCGGGCACGGGCACGGCGTCGGACGCGGTGTGCGTGGCGGTCCCGGCCAACGGGCCGCAGGAGGTGTTCGGCGGGCCCCGGTCGGAGTGGGGCGCCCGGATGGCACGGGCCGTCCACGCCGCGGTACGCCGCGGGGCCGAGGCGTGGCGGCCTCGTCACTCAAAGTGAGGGAATTCGGGGAAGTAGCATGTGGGCGAGGGCGAGACTCCCGATACTGAGCAGGTGACCGCAATGGCGACGATCGAACCGACAGGGCACGCCGCCTACGCCAGAGAGCGCAGTGCGCCGTTCAACGTCGATGACCTGCTCGAGATCCCGGATGACGGGTTCCGTTACGAGCTCTTCAACGGGAGCCTAGTAGTGAGCCCTGCCCCCACCCCCCTGCACCAGGACGTGATCTTCGCTCTGCAGATGATCCTGCACGAAGCGAAGCCCCCGCACCTGAAGGTGCTGTCCACAGTCAACGTGCGTGCGAGCGACAACGACTTCTACATCCCCGACCTCGTGGTCGTCCCGAAAGTTGCGGCGAGGTCCGCGAAACTCATGTTCCGGCCGGATGACGTGCTGCTGGCCGTGGAGGTCGTCAGTCCGAGCACCAAGGCCACCGACAGAAAGCTGAAGAGCGAGGCCTACGCGGCGGCGGGCATCCCCGCCTACTGGCGCGTCGAGCCCGACCAGGGTCCGACGCTCTACGTCTACGAGCTCGACGGCGATGCCTATACGGAACCCACCGCCTACAGGTCCGGAACCACGGCCACCCTGTCGGAGCCCTACCCCGTCAGCTTCGATCCCGCCGAGCTGATCGACCTCGACTGAACCACACCGTAGTCGTCCGCCGCGCCTCGCGCCGTCACGCGCCCGGCGTCCAGGTCGGCGGCGACCGCCTCCCGGTCCCGTTCCTCCGGCGGACCCAGCCCGCCCCCTCCCGTCGTCTCGACGATGAACGCCTCCCCGGCCGCGAACCGCACGTTGTTCACCTTGGACGCCAGCCGCTCCACCGTCCCGTCCAGCCGCCGCCGGTAGAACCCGCCGAGCCGTCCCGGCAGCCCGCCCTCCCGTCCCGGAGGGGCCAGCCGGAGCCGGTCGCCCCGGGTGGTGACGTGGCAGTCCGCCAGGAACCGGTACACCGTCCGCGAGCCCAGCCCGCCCCGGTGCCGTCCCGGCCCGCCCGAGTCCGGGATCGTCTCGATGGACTCCACGACCATCGGGCAGCGGCTCTCCACCGGCTCTACCTGCGGCACCGAGTTGCGGCCGATCCCGAAGTGCACGCCCGTCGCGTCCGGCCCGTCCAGGCCCCGGCGCGCGCCCACGCCGCCGAAGTCGTACGACAGGTGGATCCAGTACGGCGCCCCGACCGCCGCGATCGAGAACGGCTGCAGGATCCCGCTGGCCGCGATGGCCCGTTCGGGCACCGCGTCCGACATGGCCTGGAAGACGGCCTCCATGGCGGCGTAGATGGGGACGTACCGGCCGCCGCACGGGTAGGGGGAGCGGGCGTTCAGCAGGGAGCCCTCGGGCAGGTGCACGTCGATGGCCCGCAGGCAGCCGTCGTTCATGGGGATGGTGGGGTCGAGGAAGCAGCGGATCGCGAAGACGGCGGCGGCCAGGGACTGCGAGGCCGAGGCGTTGACGGCCGCCGGGACCTGCGGGTCGGTGCCCGCGAAGTCGAGCTCGGCCCGGTCGCCGAGCGTGACGGCCACCCGGATGTAGTGGGATTTTTCGGGGTTGATGCCGTCGTCGTCGATCGGGTACGCCGCCTCGAACCGGCCCCGCGGCAGCTCCTCCAGGGCCGCGCGGGTCCTGGCCTCCGTGTGGTCCAGGTAGTCGTCGACGCCCTCGGCCAGGCCGCGCTCGCCGTACTCGGCGATCAGCGACTCCAGCCGGGCGGCGGCCACCGCCGTCCCGGCCACGAGCGCCCGCACGTCGCCCATGACCTTGTCCGGGGTGCGGCTGTTGGCCTTCAGGATCGCCTCGACGGCCGGGTCGAGGCCCTGGCTCGTGGCCAGGCGCACCGGGGGGAGCTGGAGGCCCTCCAGGAAGATGTCCGTGGCCAGCGGCGCCATGCCGCCGGCCGAGAGGCCGCCCAGGTCGGAGACGTGGATCATGGTGGCGGTGAAGTACGCCGGGCTCCCGCCGACGAAGACGGGGCGGTAGACGAGCAGGTCGTTGGTGTGCACGCCGCCGCGGTAGGCGTCGTTGAGCGCGTACACGTCGCCGGGGCGCATCGTGTCCGGGGGATGGTCCTCGAGCAGCTCGGGAAGGGCGATCTTGAGCGCCATGCTGTTCATGAGCGTGGTGGCCATGGAGTGGGCGATCAGGCGCCCCCGCGCGTCGAGCACGGCGGCCGAGGCGTCGGAGCCCTCGACGATGAACGTCGAGTACGCCGAGCGCACCACCACGATGCTGGCCTCCTCCGCCGCCACGACCAGCGCGTTCCTGAGCACCTCGGCGGTCAGCGGATCGGTCATGCCCCGCTCCTGGTGAGGTGCACGGCGCGGGTGGCGGCCAGGGCGGCGCTCCAGCCGGGCGGCACCACGATCGTGGACTCGTCGTCCTCGACGACGGCCGGCCCCCGGAGCTCCCCGCGCAGGGTGTCCCTGGTGTGGACGGGCACCTCGGTGTGGCCCCCGCACTCCGGGAAGTACGCCGTCCGCGCCCCGGGCTCCCCCCGCCGGTGTGGAGGCGGTCCGGTGGCGGGTGGCGCGTTCTCCTCGGCCGGGCCCTCCTCGGCTGGGCCCTCCTCAGCGGGGGTGGTCACGCGGACGCGGTAGCTCACGAGCTCGACCTCCCCTCGCTGGGTGATCCCGTAGACCTCCGCGTACCTGCGGAAGAAGCGGGACTCCAGCGTGTCCCGGTCGCCGGCCCAGTCCACGGTCAGATCGTGGGACTGCCCCTTGAACCGCACGTCCACGGAGCGCAGCACCCGCACGCCGGGCGACGTGAGCGAGACGCCCAGGTCGGCGGCCGCCTCCGCGGCCAGGGAGTCGAAGACGGCCGGGGGGTCCGGCTCGTCCAGGCGCGACAGGACGCGGTCCGTCGACAGCGCCCCCGCCAGCAGCCCGGCCGCCGAGGCCACCCCGCAGTACGCCGGGACCACCACCGTCCCGATCCCGAACCGCTCCGCCACCCGCGCCGCGTGCATTGGCCCGGCGCCGCCGAAGGCCACCAGGGCGAAGCCGCGCGGGTCGATCCCGCGCTGCACCGTCACCACGTGCACCGCCGAGGCCATGGAGGCGCTGACGATCTCGTGCACGGCGTACGCGGCCTCCTCCCTGGACACCCCGAGCGGCCCCGCCAGCCGGTCCAGCGCCTTGTC
This sequence comes from Nonomuraea sp. MTCD27, assembly GCF_041950495.1. Classification (NCBI taxonomy): domain Bacteria; kingdom Bacillati; phylum Actinomycetota; class Actinomycetes; order Streptosporangiales; family Streptosporangiaceae; genus Nonomuraea; species Nonomuraea sp. MTCD27. The sequence goes on from NZ_JBGNUW010000002.1 coordinate 146,453, forward strand.
CGCCAGCGCGGGCGACAGCGGGATCGACGCCGAGGACAGGTAGCCGAGCACGAGGTTCGCGTCCGTGACGGTCGGCTCGGAGCCGCCCAGGCCGTAGCACGCGGGCCCGGGGGAGGAGCCGGCCGAGTGCGGGCCGACGCGCAGCGCGCCCGCCGGGTCGAGCCAGGCCACGCTGCCCCCGCCCGCGCCCACCTCCGCCAGGTCGATGGCCGGGGTCTTGATCGGCACGCCGGTGCCCGCCCGCCGCCCGCCGAAGCTGCCCTTGCCGCCGACGTGGAACTCGTGCGTGATCTCGGGCCGGCCGCCGCGCACCACGCACGTCTTGGCCGTGGTTCCGCCCATGTCGAACGAGATCGCCTCCGCGAACCCGGCCCCGGCCGCCGCCAGCACCCCCGCGGCCGGGCCCGACTCGATCGTGGCCACCGCCCGCCGGGCGGCCAGCTCGGCGGAGATCACCCCGCCGCTGGACTCCATGACGTGGATGGGCGCGCGGATCCCGAGCTCGGCCAGCCGCTCCCGCAGCCGCGTGAGGTAGGAGGCCATCAAGGGGCCGACGTAGGCGGAGATGATCGTGGTGGTGGCGCGCTCGTACTCGCGGATCTCCGGCCAGATCTCCGACGAGACCACCACGTTGGGGATCGACGCGCGCAGTATCGCCGCCGCCTGCCGTTCGTGGGCGGGGTTGGCGTAGGAGTGCAGGAGGCAGACCGCCGCCGACTCGATGCCGCGGGCGGCGATCTCGGCGGCGGCGCGGCGTACCGAACCGGGGTCCAGCGGGGTCAGCACGTCGCCGCGGGCCGAGATCCGCTCCACCACCTCGAAGCAGTCACCCGGGGCGACCGGGGGAGGGGGCGGGGTGAAGCGGAGGTCGTAGCGGTCCTCTTCGACGCGGGCGTAGCGGCCCAGCGGGAGGGCGGCGCGAAAGCCCTGTGTCGTGACATAGGCGACACGTACGCCTTTGCGTTCGAGCACCGCGTTGGTGGCCAGCGTCGTGGCGTGCACCACCCGCGTGACCTGCGACGGGTCGCGGTCGCCGAGCGCGCGCGTAACGCCGGTGACGATCCCCGCGATGGGGTCGTAGTGGGTGCTCAGACATTTGGCTACGGACAGCGCGCCCGACGTGCCCCGAACGACCACGTCGGTGAAGGTACCGCCGACATCGACGCCGATCGTGTAACCCATTCAGGTACGTTATGTCCCCGAGCAAGCGCTTGTCTACGAAGTGGTCTATTGACTTACGGCAGGTGATTGGGACGCTGGTCCTAGTCCTGCGTTTGGAGCGGAGATGGCGCGCCTCATAGCTCTTGCCGGTGGCGTCGCGGTGGCACTGGCGCTCGCCGCGATGCCGGTCGCGGCGCACGAGCACCCGAGCGGGATCACCGACCTGGTGAGCCCGGCCCTGGTGCGCGTGGAAGCCGTGTCCCACGTGGAGATCACCCTGCTCGACCACGTCGGCGAGCTCCAGCATGTGGAGCGGTCCTACGACATCCCGTTCGGCCAGGGCACCGGGACCGTCGTCAGCCCCGACGGCACGATCGTCGCGCTCAGGCGCCTGGCGGTGAACCCCGACGACGTGGCCGTCTACGCGGCCAACAAGATCTTCGCCGAGCACCACGACGTCAAGATCCCGGCCGACTACGAGAAGCACAAGCTCTCCGACGACGTGCTCAACCGCCACCTGCAGGCGTGCTACCCGCCCAAGTCGGCCACCGCCACCTGCATCATCGAGGTCACCACCGAGATCACGGCCTTCCCCAACGTGTCACCGGCCAGCGCGGAGGGCTTCAAGGTCAAGTGCATCAAGGCCGGTCCCGACCCCGACAGCCCGGCGGTGCTGGTGCCGGTGACCCCCGTCGCGGGCGGCGTCGGCATGCCGACCGCACCGCTCGCCGACAAGGTGCCCGACCAGGAGGGCGCGCCCACCAACGTGGCGGGCTTCCTGGGCCGGCCGGGCCCGACCGTCGCGCACACGGTCGCGATCGCCCACCTGTCCAAGGGCGGCGCCGCGGGCGAGAGCGGCAGGCCGTTCGCCGACCCCGAGAAGAAGGTGGACGAGCCGGTCAAGCTGGGCGGCCTGGCGGACAAGGGCCTGGTCGGCGCGCCGGTGATCGGCGACAAGGACGGCCACGTGATCGGCCTGCTGGTCGGAGGCGGCAAGGACGGCAAGATGATCGGGGTCAGGGAGATCACCGGCATCCTGGCCGCCGCCAAGGTGGTGCCGCGCAGGGGCGCGATCGACACGGCTTTCGAGGCCGCGCTGACCCGCTATCACACCAAGTACTACACCGAGGCCGCACCCGGCTTCCAGCGCGTGCTGGAGCTCTACCCGGGCAACGTGGTGGCCGCCGCGCTGCTGAAGACCTCGCTGGCCAAGCGGGGCGGCCCGGAGGACCAGGGCACCAGGAAGGCGGCGAGCCGGCCGGCGGGGTCCACGCCGCTGTGGCCGTTCATCCTGGCGGCCGGGATACTTTTCATAGCCGCCGCGGGTGGAGCGTATTTGTTGTGGCGTCGCCGCACTCCTGAGAAACCGACAGAACTGCCGCAACCGCTGGCGGCGGGTCCATCGTTCGACGACGGGGCCAACCAGACCGTCGCCGTACGCCGGTCCCAGCCGTTCCAAGTGGTCCCGCAGCAGCAGCAGGTGATGACCGCGCCGGACCCGGGAGTCAAATACTGCACCTCGTGCGGGATGAGGCTCGGACCGGCGCACCGCTTCTGCGGCTACTGCGGCCACCCCATCGAGACGTGATGCCATTGAACGAAAGATCGCTCATCGGCCAGGAGGTGGCCGGGTACTACATCGAGGACATCGTCGGCAAGGGCGGCATGGCCGTCGTCTACCTGGCACTCGACCCGAGGTTGAGCCGCCGGGTGGCGCTGAAGATCCTCAACCCGGTGCTCAGCGTCGACGACCGGTTCAGGCAGCGGTTCATCCTGGAGTCCAGGACGGTCGCCAGCATCGAGCACCCCAACATCATCCCGATCTACGAGGCGAACGCCGACGCCGACGGCGTCCTGTACATCGCCATGCGCTACGTCGACGGCCTCGACCTGCGCCGGCTCATCTACGACCGCGGCCCGCTGCCGCTCGGCCAGGCGAACCAGATCTTCGCCCAGGTGGCCGCCGCGCTCGACGCCGCCCACGCGCACGACCTGATCCACCGCGACGTCAAGCCGGCCAACATCCTGCTGGCCGGGGACCACGTCTACCTGACCGACTTCGGCATCACCAAGCACCGCTCGTCCATCTCGGGGCTGACGCAGACCGACCAGTTCATCGGCACGCCCCGGTACATGTCGCCCGAGCAGATCAACAAGGAGCACATCGACGGCCGCTGCGACCAGTACGCGCTGGCCTGCGTCGTCTACGAGGCGCTGTCGGCGCGGCTGCCGTTCCAGCGCGAGAACGACATCGCGCTGCTCTGGGCCCACCTGGCCGAGCAGCCCACGCCGCTGTCGCAGCTGCGGCCCGAGCTGCCGGCCGAGATCGACGCCGTGATGATGCGGGCGCTGGCCAAGTCGCCCGACCAGCGCTACGCGACGTGCACCGAGTTCGTGACCGCGCTGCGCGACGCGATCAGCGCCCCGCAGCACGACCCGTACGCCGGGCCCGGCTCGGGTCCGCACCTGGTGCCCCGTCCGAGCCAGAGCCCGCACTCCGGGCCCTACCCCGTCCAGCGTTCTGGCCCCCGTGCCGTGCCCTCCTCCGGCCCGGGTTCAGGGCCGCACTCCCTGCCGGGGCCGGGCTCCGGTCCCCACTCCCTGCCCCAGCCGCCCCCGCAGGTCGCCTCCCCGTTCGGGCGGCCTCCGGCCGCCGCCGGGGTGTCCGGGCAGCCGACGCGGGCGTCCGTGGGCAAGGGGCGGCCGGGCCGGGTCCCGATCGTGGCCGTCACGCTGGTGGCCGCCGTCGCGGCGCTCGCGCTGGTCGCGTTCGTCATCATGAACAACCGCGGCGAGACCTGGACCGACTACAAGACCAGCGCCGCCGCGCCGCTCACGTTCGAGTATCCGGGCGACTGGACGGTACGCACCCACCAGGACCTCTTCGCGGTGGCCTCGCCGCACGCCGCCGAGTTCGAGGAGCTGTTCGTGGCCGGCCCGGGTGCCGACTGGTCGAAGATCAAGGAGGTCACCGACGGCGACCCCGACAGCGTCGCCGGCGTGTACGTCCAGGTCTCCGACACCCTCGACGCCAGCGGCACCTCCGAGCTGATGAAGCCCAAGATGGAGGCCCTGCTGCCAGGCCAGGTGGATCTCGGCAAACCCGTGCAGGACCAGGCGGGCAACAGCCCCGCCACCCGCTTCGACGGCACCCTGCACGACCCCGCCAGCGGCACCCGGCTCGCCTTCGTGAGCTACGTCATCGACCGCGAGCCCAAGACCATGCTGATCATGTACTTCTGCGCCAAGGCCACCTGCGACGACGCCACCCAGGCGAGGATCAGGCAGAGCGTCCGCCTGTCCTGACTTGGAACTCACTTGTGTCCGGCTTGGCCACGGGGGACGGGCGGTGTTCAAGGCGGGCACCCGGCGTCTACCCTCCGGCGTGTGGGCATTCGTATAGTCATCGCGGACGATCAGGCGATGGTCAGGGCCGGGTTGCGCATGGTCGTCGAGAGCGACCCGGGCATGGAGGTCGTCGGCGAGGCGGCCGACGGGCGCGAGGCCGTCGCCGTGGCCCGGCGCACCCGGCCGGACATCGTCCTCATGGACATCTCGATGCCCCGGCTCGACGGGCTGGCGGCGGCCAGGGAGCTGCTCGACAGCCCGTCGCCGCCCAAGGTCATCACGCTGACCACGTTCGACACCGACGAGAACCTCTACGCCGCCCTGCGCGCCGGCACCAGCGGGTTCCTGCTGAAGGTGTCGCCGCCGGAGCAGCTCATCGAGGCGATCAGGGTCGTGCACGCCGGCGACGCGCTGCTCGACCCGGCCGTGACGAGCCGCGTGATAGCCACGTTCGCCGGGCGGGCCGAGCCGCGGCCGGCGCCCGCGCTGGCCGAGCTGACGCCGCGCGAGCTGGAGGTGCTGCGGCTGCTGGCGCGCGGCCTCACCAACGCGGAGATCGCCAGGGATCTGTACGTGGGCGAGGCCACGGTCAAGACGCACGTGGCCCGGGTGCTGATGAAGCTGTCGCTGCGCGACCGGGCGCAGGCCGTGGTGTTCGCGTACGAGAGCGGGGTCGTGCGGCCCGGCGCCTGACCGTCTCGCCATTCGGGAGGGATTGGCGATGCATGCCTGGCCTGTGTGTATATTTTTCGGCATAAGGCGGTAGATACAGGAGATATTTCATGCGAGCGTTTCCCCGAGTGCTGTTCGACGAGGCCCACAGCGAGTCGTGGACCGTCCGGCGTGAGGTGGCCGAGGCCATCAACCCCGCCCACCCCGACGACAACAGCTACGCCCGCGCGGCCGGGCTGCTGCGGCACCTGGGGCACACGGTCACCGCCCACACGGCCGGCGCGCTCGACGCCGCCGCCCTGGCGGAGCGGGACGTGCTGGTGATCGCGCACCCGTCGGGGGAGCGCTGGGAGCGGACCACCGGGCAGGGCAGCCCCGTCTTCACCGCCGCCGAGCTGGACGCCATCGAGTCCTTCGTGGCCTCCGGCGGCGGGCTGGTGGTGCTGGCCGAGGAGGAGCAGGACAAGTACGGCAACAACCTCGACGAGCTGCTCGCCCGGTTCGGGGTGCGCGTCGTGCACGGCACCGTACGCGACCCGAAGCACGCCCACCGGGGCGTGGCCACCTGGGTGCTGGGGGAACGTGCCACGAACTCCGGGCTGCTGGCCGGGGTCCGGACGGCCTGCTTCTACCGAGCCGGCACCCTGACTGCCGAGGGGGCCGCCGAGGGGGCCGCCGAAGGGGCGAGCGTGCTGTTCAGCACCTCGGCGGCGGCCGACCCGGCGGGCGCGCCGCTGGCCCTGGCGGTCCGGCACGGCCGCGGGCGCGTGGTGGTGTTCGCCGACTCCGACCTGTTCGGCGACGACTCCATCGAGGACCACGACCACCGCCGGCTCTGGGAGAACGTGATCACCTGGGCCGCCCGCGTCCCCGGCGACGAGCGGGCCGGCGCGGCCCGCGACGAGGCGAAGGCGAGGCTGTTCGCCCGGCTCAAGGCGGCCGTGGAGGAGCTCAGGCCGCTCCAGGTCAAGGACGGCTCGGTGCCGGAGGGCAAGGAGCGGGGCAAGGAGCTGGTGGCGGAGATCGGGGCCCGCGTGGCCGAGATCGCGCCGTACTTCCCGCATGACGCCGCCTACCTCCAGGCCGTCCGCGACGACCTCGCCACGTGGGCCGAGCAGGACCTCGGCGTGCCCGACTTCCTCGGCTCGCTCGACCGCTTCCACCCCGACACCCAGCGCCAGGACGGCCTGGAGCACGTCGTGGTGTTCCCCATGTACACGCAGAACGGCAACCCGAACCGCAACCTCGAAGCGGTCTGGATCCGGACGATCTGGCCGGACTGGCTGGCGGAGCTGGAGGCGGGCGGCTACGACAACCCGATGTTCGTGCCGATCGCGTTCGAGGACTTCACCTCCGGCTACGACACGCACTCGGCCGTGCTGTTCCCCGAGACGGTCGCCGTGCGGCAGGCGCCCGCGCGGTTCACCTGGGGCGGGATCTTCGCCGACCGAGAGGCCGCCCGGTTCAGGCGGGTCTCCAGGGCCGCCACCGAGACGCTCAAGCTTGACCTGCCGCCCGACGCCGACCGGCTGCTGGAGTCGCAGCAGCTCGCGCAGGACACGTTCGTGCTGTGGGACCTGGTGCACGACCGCACGCACAGCCACGGCGACCTGCCGTTCGACCCGTTCATGATCAAGCAGCGGATGCCGTACTGGCTGTACTCGCTGGAGGAGCTGCGCTGCGACCTGACCGCGTTCGGTGAGGCCGTGAAGCTGGCGGAGCGGGGAGTGCCGCACGCCCGCTACGTCCAGCACGCGATCCTGTTCGACCGGCTGTTCAGGTTCCCGATCACCGGGGAGCGGGTGCGGAACTACGACGGGCTCGGCGGGCAGCTGCTGTTCGCCTACCTGCACCGCAACGACATCGTGCGGTGGACGGACAACCGGCTCGCGATCGACTGGGAGCGGGTGGCCGACGGGGTGGCGGACCTGCGGGGGGAGGTCGAGAAGCTGTATCGCGACAGCATCGACCGGTCCAAGCTGGCGCACTGGCTGGCGGCGTACGAGCTGGTGAGCGCGTACGTGGCGCCGCATCCGGCCTCGACCTGGGCCAAGGGGATCCAGGCGCTGCCGGAGGAGCAGAAGGCCAAGGTGGACGCGGTGCTGCCGGACGAGTTCCCCCTGAGCATGTTCTACGAGGCGCTGCGCCGTAAGCTGGCCGATGTGGTCGAATCGACTAAGGGACTCCGAGCATGATCATTGTGGTTACCGGGGCCGGAGGGCCCACGGGTGAGGCTGTTTCCGGATATTTCCGGAAAAATGGTCATACTGTGATCGAGGTCGGCAAGCAGCACGTGGACCTGCTCGACCGCGCCGCCGTACAAGCTCTCGCCGACGGCGTCGAGGGCGAGCACGGCCGCGTGGACGGCGTGGTGCACCTGGTCGGCGGCTGGCGCGCGTCCTCCTCGTTCGCCGAGACCAGCCTCGACGACTGGGACCTCCTGCACGACCTGCTGATCCGCACCCTGCAGAACGTGTCGCTGGCCTTCGAGCCGCTGCTGCGCCGCAGCGACGACGGCCGCTTCGTGATCGTCTCGGCCAAGGCGGCCGAGCGCCCGAGCGCCGGTGGCGCCGTCTACGCGGCGGCCAAGGCGGCGGCGGAGGCGTGGACGCTCGCGCTGGCCGACGCGCTGAGGGGCACCCACAGCGCGGCGACCATCCTCGTCGTCAAGGCCCTGGTGAACGACGCCATGCGGGCCGCCAGCCCCGGCGCGAAGTTCTCCGGCTTCACCGACGTCAACGACCTGGCGGCGGCCATCGGCGGCCTCTACGACCGCCCGGCCGCAGAGATCAACGGCACCAGATTGGACCTCACTTCTTGATCCCCCGGCACGACCCCCGGCTCAAGTCCTTCGCCAGCGACAACTACGCCGGGGTACACCCCGAGATCCTCGAGGCCATCGCCTCGGCCAACGGCGGACACCAGATCTCCTACGGCGACGACGTCTACACCGACGCCCTTCAGGACGTCTTCAAGCGGCACTTCGGCGAGCGCGCCCAGGCGTGGCCGGTGTTCAACGGCACCGCCGCCAACGTCGTCTCCCTGCGCGCCATGACCGCGCAGTGGGAGGCGGTCATCTGCGCGGAGAGCGCCCACATCAACACCGACGAGGGCGGCGCGCCCGAGGTGGCCGGCGGCATCAAGCTGCTGACCGTGCCCACCCCGGACGGCAAGCTCACCCCCGAGCTGATCGACCGGCAGGCGTGGGGCTTCGGCGACGTGCACCGGGCCCAGCCGAAGGTGGTGTCGATCTCGAACACCACCGAGTGGGGCACCCTCTACACGCCCGCCGAGATCGCCGAGATCTGCGCGCACGCCCACGACCTGGGCCTGCTCGTCCACCTCGACGGCTCCCGCCTGACCAACGCCGCCGCCGCGCTGGACGTGCCGATGCGCGCGCTGACCACCGACGCGGGCGTGGACGTGCTCTCCTTCGGCGGCACGAAGATCGGCCTGCTGTACGGCGAGGCCGTCGTCGTGCTCAACCCCGAGACGGCCACCGGCGTCGACTACCTGCGCAAGACGTTCATGCAGCTGTCGTCGAAGATGCGGTTCGTGTCGGTGCAGTTCGAGGCGCTGCTGTCGGGCGACCTGTGGCTGCGCAACGCCCGGCGGGCCAACACCATGGGACAGCGGCTGGCCGAGGCGGTCGGCGGCATCCCCGGGGTCGAGCTGGCCCGGACGGTCGAGGCCAACGCCGTGTTCGCCGTCCTGCCGAAGGACGTCGCCGAGCGGCTGCGCAAGCGGTTCAGGTTCTACACCTGGAACGAGGCCACCGGGGAGGTGCGGTGGATGTGCGCGTTCGACACGACCGAGGAGGACGTGGACGCCTTCGCCGCCGCCCTGGCCGAGGAGATGGCCGCCGCGGGCCACTGACGCCTCACCGGGCCGTCAGGGGGTGCGCAGGGCGAGGCGGGCGGCCTGCCAGCCGCCCATCCCGTGCGCCCCCGGCCCGGGCGGCGTCGAGGACGAGCAGAGGAACACCCCCGGCAGCGGCGTGCGCCACGGGGCCGGCGACCAGACCGGGCGGCGCAGGAACTGCCCCAGGCTCGTCAGCCCGCCCCCGATGTCGCCGCCCACCAGGTTGGGGTTGGCCGCCTCCAGCCCGGCCGGACCCACCGCGTGCCGGGCCAGCACGCGGTCGCGGAAGCCCGGGGCGTACCGTTCGATCTGGGCCTCGATGGCGTCCGTCATGTCCACGGGCGAGCCGTTGGGGACGTGGCAGTAGGCCCACAGCGTGTGCCCGCCGCGCGACGGGTCGGCCGCGTACGGCTGGACGAGCAGCACGTACGGGCGGGGCGAGTGCCGCCCGGCGGCCGTCTCCGCCTCGCTGAGCGCGATCTCCTCCAGCGTCCCGCCCAGGTGCACCGTGCCCGCCCCGGCCACCGCCGGATCCCGCCACGGCACCGGCCCGTCCAGCGCCCAGTCCATCTTGAACACCCCGGGCCCGTAGCGGTAGCGCTCCAGCCGGCGCCGGTAGCCGGCCGGCAGGTCGGCCATCGCGAGCAACTGCCGGGGCGTCACGTCGAGCACCACGATCGGCGCCGCGAGGTCCGCCAGCCGGCGCACCCGGTGCCCGGCCACCGCCTCCCCGCCCAGCGACCGCAGCTCGGCCACCAGCGCGTCGGCCAGCACCTGCGACCCGCCCCGCACCACCGGCCAGCCCACGAGGTGGGCCAGGGCCGCCAGCGTCAGCCCGTAGCCGGCGGTGATGGGGGAGCGCAGGTCGAGCATCGAGTGCGCGGCCATGCCCGCGATCAGCGCCCGCCCCTCGGCGGTCCGGAACGCCCGCCGGGCGAACGTCGTGGCCGGCAGCGCCGCCGCCAGCCCGAACCTGGCCGCCCGCGCGAACGTCAGGGGCGCCACCGGCCACGGCCCCAGCGGCTTGAGCAGCAGCTCCATCAGCGGGAACCCGGCCCGGGCCGCCGCCCCCGCGCTCGCCAGCCACGCGCGCCCGTCACGCCCGAGCCCCTCGGCGGTGCGCCGCGCGTCGCGGTGCACCAGCACGGCGGGACGGCCGTCGAGCGGATGGGCCGCCGCCACGGGCGGGTGGGCGAACTCGACCCCCTTGAGCCCCTGCTCGCGCAGCTCGCGGAAGGCCGGGGAGGCCAGCGTCATCGCCATCACGGTCGCGCCCAGGTCGTGGATCCGGCCCGGCAGCGTCAGCTCGCCGGACCGCAGCCCGCCCCCGAACGTCTCGGCCGCCTCCAGCAGCAGCACCCGGCGTCCCGCACGGGCCAGCGTGACGGCGGCGACCAGCCCGTTGGGCCCCGACCCCACGACGACCGCGTCGGCGCTCATCGGCCTATGAGGTCTTGAGGATCGAGGGAAGAGGCTGCGCCCCCCGCTGGGCGAGCAACTGCGTCATGAGCTTGATCTCCCCGCTCTGCCCGTCGACGATCTTCTGGGCCATGCTGACGACCTCGCCGCGGGTGGACAGCCGGAGCAGCCCCTCGGCCATCTGCACGCCGCCCTCGTGGTGGCGGATCATGAGCTGCAGGAACAGCACCTCGGCCTGCGTGCCCCGAGCCTCCTTGAGCCTGGTCAGCTCCTGCGGCGTGGCCATGCCCGGCATCGCGCCCGACGCGGTCGTGGCGGCCGGCGCGGCCGTGGCGGCGCCGTGCCCGTGGCCGGCCATCCAGGCCATCGGCCGCTGGTCGGTCGCCTGGCTGAGCCCCCACTGCTGCAGCCAGCCCTGGAACATGCCGCGCTGGTTGGCCTGGGTGTTGATGATGTCGAAGGCCAGGCTCCTGATCTCCCTGGCGGGGCCCTTGTCCCTGATCGTGAAGGCCATGTCCACGGCCTGCGCGTGATGGGTGGCCATGTCGCGGGCGAACCCGGCCTCGGCCGAGGTGTCGGACGGCGTGCCGTCACGGCCGAACAACACGAACGCGGCCACGGCGAGCACCAGCACGCCGCAGATGACCAGAACGGGTTTTCTCACGGGCTTTTCCATGGCCAGTCCAGCGTACCCACCTGCGGGCGGGCTCGTGATCGGACGCTTATGGGGCGCTTATTCTCCACATACGGCCGGAGGGCATAGGGTGACCCGGAGTTGGTACGCCGATGGAGGAACGATGCCGAAGGAGAAGGCGCAGGCGCGGCGCGAGCATCTGCAGAAGATGCGGGCCGAGCAGCAGCGCAAACAACGCCGCGCCGCACTGCTCATGTGGGGCACGGGCGGGCTCATCATCGTGGTGCTCGTCGGCGTGGTCGGCTTCTACCTGATCAATCAGGCGCAGCAGACCTCGCTCGACGCCGTGAAGAGCGTCAAGTACGAAGCCGGCCAGCACGTCTGGAACACGGTGACGTACAAGGAGACGCCCCCGGTCGGCGGCGAGCACAACAACTACTGGCAGCAGTGCGCGATCTACGACAAGCCGATCCACAGCGAGCACGCCGTGCACTCGCTGGAGCACGGCGCGGTCTGGATCACCTATCGGCCCGACCTGGCCAAGGCGCAGGTCGACAAGCTGAAGGAGGTCGCGGGCTCGACGGGGCAGCAGGACTACATGCTGATGAGTCCCTTCCCCAACCTGCCGTCGCCGATCGTGGTCTCCTCCTGGGGCCACCAGCTGCAGCTGACCGACGCGGCCGACCCGAAGCTCGGGGCGTTCATCAAGCGCTACCAGAACGGCGCCGACACGCCTGAGCCGGGCGCCACCTGCGGCGGTGCCGACGCGATCACCACCACGGCCGACCAGGCGCCGCTCCCGCCGGAGCCGACGAACCAGCAGCAGACGCCGACGGAGACGATCGCGCCGTCGCCCACGCAGTCCCAGCAGTAGGGGCGTCCGCGCAGGGCCCCGCCCCCGCAGGGCCCTGCGACCGTGCCCTTTGTCGCAGGGCTCTGCGACCGTGTCCTTGTCAGGCCTCGCCGGTGAGCAGGCCGTGCCGGGCCCGGGCGTACTCCTCGAAGGAGATGCGCCCGTCGCCGTCGGCGTCCGCCCTGGCGAAGACCGCCTTGAGGTCGGTGCCCGGGCGGTTCCACAGGGAGCCGAACTCCTCGGCGTCGATCCAGCCGTCGCCGTCGCGGTCGGCCACGGTGAACGTGGCCCGCGAGATCGGCGCCAGCACCGCTTCGAGCGCGCCGGTGCGCACCAGCGTCTCGAAGGAGCGCACGTACTCCTGCCTGCTGATCCGCCCGTCGCGGTCGGTGTCGAGGGCGCGGGCGTGGGTGTCCCAGGCGTTCAGGAAGGCGTCGACGACGGCCCCGCCCTCGGGGGTGTCGGCGCGCACGCCGGTCTGCTCCAGCCGCCGCTGGGCCAGGGCCAGGTAGTCGTACCTGGTCAGGAAGCCGTCGCCGTCGGCGTCCAGGTCGTTGAAGTTGCGCTCGGCGCTCTCGCGGAAGCTCGGCTGGGACATCACCACTCCGATCGTCACGGTAAGTAGTTGATCGCGACTTAGCGTAACTGTTCGGGGCGGTGATGGACAGCAGGCTCACGAAACCCGGTTCAGCCGAGCAGGCCCTCCGGAGCGGTCCACTCCAGCCCGTGCGCCTGGGCCACCGGCCGGCTGGTCAGGTGGCCCTCGTGGGTGTTCAGGCCGAGCGCCAGGGCCGGGTCCTCGCGCATGGCGCGCCGCCAGCCCAGGTCGGCGATGGCCAGCGCGTACGGCAGCGTGACGTTCGTCAGGGCGAACGTCGAGGTGTGCGGCACGGCGCCGGGCATGTTGGCCACGCAGTAGAAGATCGAGTCGTGCACCCGGTAGGTGGGCTCCTCGTGCGTGGTCGGGTGGGAGTCCTCGAAGCAGCCGCCCTGGTCGATGGAGATGTCCACCAGCACCGAGCCCGGCTTCATCCGGCTGACCAGGTCGTTGCTCACCAGCTCGGGAGCCTTGGCGCCGGGCACCAGGACGGCGCCGATGACCAGGTCCGCCTCGACCACCGCGCGCTCGATCTCCAGCGTGTTCGAGGCGACCGTCTGGCAGTGGCCCTGGTAGATCATGTCGGCCTGGCGCAGCTTGTCGATGTTCTTGTCGAGCAGGACCACCTCGGCCTGCATGCCCAGGGCGATCGCGGCGGCGTTCATGCCCGACACCCCGGCCCCGATCACCACGACGTGCGCCGCCCGTACGCCGGACACGCCGCCCATCAGCACGCCCCTGCCGCCCGCCGAGCGCATCAGGTGGTAGGCGCCCACCTGCGGCGCCAGCCGGCCCGCCACCTCCGACATGGGCGCGAGCAGCGGCAGCGCGCCGCCCGGGGTCTGGACGGTCTCGTAGGCGACCGCGGTGCAGCCCGACGCCAGCAGGGCCCGCGTGCAGGCGGGCGAGGCGGCCAGGTGCAGGTAGGTGAACAGCACCTGCCCCTTGCGCGGGCGGTGATATTCCTCCGCCACCGGCTCCTTGACCTTCATCACCAGGTCCGCCACGCCCCAGACCTCGTCGGCCTCGGGCACCAGCACGGCGCCGGCGGCCGCGAAGTCGTCGTCGGGAATCGAGGAGCCCGCGCCGGCATCGCGCTCGACGAAGACCCGATGGCCGTGGCGCACCAGCTCGTGCACCCCCGCCGGGGTCAGCGCCACTCGATATTCGCTGTTCTTGACCTCTCGGGGTACACCGACCTTCATGGTCAACTCTTCTCGGCTATCTGCGATCCTGCCTCCATTCTTCCTCTCGTCTCACGGTTGAGTGTGGATTGCCGCGCTGATTACCCCGGTGCGGCTTCTCCTCGATAGGCTCACCGGCAGTCCGAACGTCAGGATGGGATCGTCATCGATGGACAAGCCGGAAGAGCCGCCACCCGCGGACCCCGGGGAGCCGAAGGCCAGCAGACTCACCACCATCGTGTTGCTCGTCTCGCTCGTCCTCGTCGTGCTCGTCGCAGGCGTGCTCGGCACGGTCGCCGTCCTCATGACCAGGAGCCCGGACACGCCGCTGTTAGGCGGCACACCCCCGCAGCGCCTGGCCGTGCCGATCCACTTCGCCCCGGTCAGGGAGACCAAGCAGGCGCCCTGCCCCGGTGACCAGGCCGTGCTCGACGAGCAGCAGACCACCTGCTACCTGCTGGAGGACGGCGTCACGGTCGCCTCCGTGCAGGAGGTCGAGCCGCTGCGCGAGAACGACGGGCAATACTCCGTGCGCATCGCGATCGCGCCGGCGTTCAAGCAGCGGCTGGTCGACCTCATCGACGAGCTGGTGCCCGACCAGCGTGCGGTCGCCATCGTGCTGGCCCCCGAGCAGCCCGACCAGCCCAAGGTCGTGCTGGCCGCGCCCATCGTCACCCAGCCGATGGACGGCGACAGCATGAGCATCGCCGGCTTCACCAAGGAGGACGCCGACGCGCTGGTGGCCCGCCTGGTGGGCAGCACCACGGGAGGCACGACACCCCCGACCGGAGCCCCGACGGGAGCACAGACGGGAGCACAGACGGGAGCACCGACCGGCACCCAAACGGGCCCGGCCACGCCCCCCGCCGGCCAGCAGACCACGGGCCAGACCAACCCGCAGCCGGTCAACCCCGGCACCACGACGGGCGGCACCACGGGCAGCACGGGCGGCGCCCAGCGCCCCGTCGACAAGCGCTACGCGAGCTGCAAGGAGGCCGTGGCCGCCGGCGACGGGCCCTACTCCAAGGGCACCCACGAGGAATACACCTGGTACGTCGACGTCGACGGCAACGGCGTGGCCTGCAACAGCGGCGACCTGCGCTAGCCGAACAGTTCCTCCAGCCAGTCGATGGCGAAGTACGCCAGGAAGATCAGCGAGACGATCCAGAGCAGCCAGGGGATCTCCGAGAACCGCCCCCTGACCGCCTTGATCAGCGTGTAGACGATCACGCCGGCGCCCACCCCGTTCGTGATCGAGTACGTGAACGGCATCAGCGCGATCGTCAGGAACGCCGGGACGGCCAGCTCCAGGTCGTCCCACGGCACGTTCTTGCACTGCATCATCATCAGCGCCCCGACCAGCACCAGCGCGGGCGCCGCCGCGGCGGCCGGCACCACGGCGGCCAGCGGCGTGAACAGCAGCGTCAGCCCCAGCAGCGCCCCGGTCACCACGCTGGCCAGCCCGGTACGCGCGCCCTCACCGACACCCGCGGCCGACTCCACGAACACGGTGTTGGCCGAGGAGCTCACCGAGCCGCCCACCACCCCGGCCACGCCGTCCACGGTCAGGACCCGGCCCAGCCGGGGCACCCGGCCCTGCTGGTCCACCAGCCCGGCCTCGTCGCTCACGCCGATGATCGTGCCCATCGCGTCGAAGAACCCCGACAGCACCAGCGTGAACAGCACCACGGTCGCCGTCAGCGCCCCCGCCCTGGCGAACCCGCCGAACAGGTCGAACTCGCCCACCAGCCCGAAGTGCGGCGCGGAGACCAGCGACTCGGGCACGCGCGGCGTGACCACTCCCCAGCTACCGGGAGCGACCGTGGCCAGCGAGTTCACCAGGATGGCCAGGACCGCGGTCGCGGCGATGCTGATGAGGATGGCGGCCGGGATCCTGCGCACGTACAGGAGGATCATCAGGAGCAGGCCGAAGCAGAACACCGCGACCGGCCAGCCCGTGAGGTGCCCGGTGGCGCCGAGCTGCACCGGCGTCCCCGAGCCGGCCGCGACGAAGCCGGCGTCCACCAGCCCGATCAGCGCGATGAACAGGCCGATCCCCACGCTGATCGCGTGTTTGAGCGCCAGCGGGATCGCGTTCATGATCAGCGTGCGCAGGCCGGTCACGGCCAGCACGATGATGACCAGACCTTCGAGCACCACCAGGCCCATCGCCTGGGCCCACGTCATGTGCGGGGCGGCCTGGTAGGCGACCACCGCGTTCAGGCCGAGCCCGGCGGCCAGCCCGAAGGGGGCGTTGCCGACGACGGCCATGAGCAGCGTCGAGATCGCGGCGGCCAGCGCGGTGGAGGTGGTCAGCTCGGCGATCGAGAGCCGGGCGCCGGTGACGTCCTTGGCGCCGGCCAGGATGATCGGGTTGAGCAGGATGATGTAGGCCATCGCCACGAACGTGGTCAGCCCGCCACGCACCTCGCGGCCGACGGTGCTCCCCCGCCCGGTCAGCTCGAAGAATCTGTCGAGCACCGGCAATCCCCCCTCTTGATCAGGGGGAGTGCCGGGTGCCTACCCCGTCGCCGAGGGGATCAAGCCTTCTCGTGGCGGCCGTGGCCCACCAGGGCGACGAACTCCTCCAGCTTGACGGCTGCCGTCGCCGTCGCTGTCGGCGGCCTTGATGAACGCCTCGATCTCGCTCTCCGACGCGCCCTGCCCGCCCAGCGCGTCGTTGGCCTGCCTGATCTCGTCGGCCGTCAGCAGGCCGTCGCCGTCCGTGTCGAAGCGCCTGAACTCCGCCTCAGCCGCCTCACGCGCGGTTGCCATGAATGCCCCCTAGTCGAGCCTGTCGAACAAGGCGATATCTTCCGGCCTAATCGGAACGCGAGTCAACCGAAGTCCGGTAGCCGCTCTGACGGCGGCGGCGATGGCGGGGGTGGAGGAGAGCGTCGGCGGCTCGCCGGCGCCGCGCAGCCCGTACGGGGCCGCCGGGTCCGGATTTTCCAGGATCTTCAGCGTCATGGGCGGCATGTCGAGGATGGTGGGGATGAGGTAGTCCGTGAACGACGGGTTCAGCACCTGGCCGTCGCGGACCTGGACCTCCTCCATCAGCGCCAGGCCGAGGCCCTGGGCGGACCCGCCGTGGATCTGGCCCTCCAGCGCCTGCGGGTTCAGGATCCGCCCGACGTCCTGCACCGCCGCCAGCTCGACCACCTTCACCAGGCCCAGCTCCACGTCCACGTCCACGACGGCCCGGTGCACGCACAGGGCGAGCTGCGTGTGCGAGTCGCCCTGGCCGGTGTGCGGGTCCAGCGGGTACGTGGGCCGGTGCCGGAACTCGCGCGTCTCCTCGATCGGCCCGAACCGTGCCAGCGCGTCCCTGGCGGGCAGCCCCTTGAACCGCTCCCGCACGGCCTCGCAGGCGGCCTTGACCGCGCCGCCGGTGACGTACGACTGGCGGGAGGCGGACGAGGAGCCCGCCGAGCCGACCGAGGTGTCGGCGGTGGCCACGGTGACGTGCTCGACGCCCAGCTCGGTGCGGGCGATCTGGGCCTGGATCGTCACCAGGCCCTGGCCCACCTCGGCCGCCGCCGTGTGCACGGTGACGTGCGGCTCCCCGCCGACCAGCTCGGCCCGCACCCGGGCCGTGGAGTAGTCGTCGAAGCCCTCGGAGAAGCAGATGTTCTTGATCCCCACGCCGTAGCCGACGCCCCGGCGCACGGACTCGCCGTGCGTGGTCTGCGAGACGCCGCCGGGCAGCGCCCGCAGGTCCCGCCCGGCCCGCCCCGGAGGCATCGGCATCGCCTCCAGCTCGCGCAGCATGCCGGCGAGCGGGGCCGGCGAGTCGATCACCTGGCCGGTGATCAGGTGGGAGCCCTGGGAGACGGCGTTGCGCACGCGGATCTCGACCGGCGACAGCCCGCACGCCTCGGCCAGGCGGTCCATCTGCGACTCGTAGGCGTAACACGCCTGCACCGCGCCGAAGCCGCGCATCGCCCCGCACGGCGGGTTGTTGGTGTAGACGCCGGTGGCGTCCACCCGCACGTTCGGCACCTCGTACGGGCCCACGCCCAGTGACGCCGCGTTGCCCACGACGGCGGGGGAGGAGGAGCAGTACGCGCCGCCGTCCAGCAGGATGTCGGCCTTGACGTAGACCAGCTTGCCGTCGCGGGTGGCGCCGTGCTCGTAGCGCATCCGGGCCGGGTGGCGGTGCACGTGCCCGAAGAACGACTCCTCCCGGCCGTACACGATCTTGACCGGGCGGTCCAGCCGCAGGGCCAGCATGCAGGCGTGGATCTGCATCGACAGGTCCTCGCGGGCGCCGAACGCGCCGCCGACGCCCGACAGCGTCAGGCGTACCTTGTCCTCCGGCAGGCCCAGGCAGGGCGCGAGCTGGTCGCGGTCCACGTGCAGCCACTGGGTGGCGATGTACAGGTCGACGCCGCCGTCCTCGGCGGGCACCGCCAGGCCGGACTCCGGGCCGAGGAAGGCCTGGTCCTGCATGCCGACCTCGTACTCGCCGGTGACGACGACCTCGGCCTCGAACGTGTCCCCGCGCCGCACCGGCTGGTGGCGGACGAAGTGTTGCGACAGGCGGGGGTCGGTGATGGCCTCGCGGGGCTCGTACTCGACCACGATGGCCGCGGCCGCCCTGCGGGCCGTCTCCGGATGGTCGGCCGCCACCAGCGCCACCGGCTCGCCCTGGTGGCGGACCTGGTCGATGGCCAGCACCGGCTGGTCCTTGTGCTCCAGGCCGTAGAACTTCGCGCCCGGCACGTCCTCGTGCGTCAGCACGGTCAGCACGCCCGGCATCCGCAGCGCCGGGCCCACGTCGATCGAGCGGATCCACGCCGACGGGTGCGGGCTGCGCAGCGTCACGCCCCACACCATGCCGTCCAGCCACAGGTCGGAGGAATAGGCGAACTCGCCGGTGACCTTCAGCGTGGCGTCGGGCCGCCGGGCGCTCTCTCCGACCCCGTACCGGGTCGCGTCAGCCGTCTCCGTCATCTTCCGAGTAGAGCACC
This sequence comes from Nonomuraea sp. MTCD27, assembly GCF_041950495.1. Lineage (NCBI taxonomy): Bacteria > Bacillati > Actinomycetota > Actinomycetes > Streptosporangiales > Streptosporangiaceae > Nonomuraea > Nonomuraea sp. MTCD27. The sequence continues at coordinate 165,156 of NZ_JBGNUW010000002.1, forward strand.
GCGACCCCGGCCGCTCCTATGCGCCCGACGTGAAATCCAGGTCAGCGGTTGTCATATCGGGCTTGTATATTCCTCCAAGTGCGCATATCTGACCTGCTGGCCATCGACGATCTGCGCCTGACGCTGCTCACCGGCGATCCCACGCGCGAGTTCGGCACGGTGCACATCACCGACCTGCCCGAGCCGGGCCGCTACCTGGGCGGTGGCGAGCTGGTGCTGACCGGGCTGATGTGGTGGCACGGGCCGGAGGACTCCGCGCGCTTCGTGGCCGCGCTGGCCGAGGCCGGGGTCGCCGCGCTGGGCGCCGGGCAGGCGTGGCTCGGCCACGTGCCCCCCGACCTGGTGGACGCGTGCCGGGCCGCCGACCTGCCGCTGGTGGAGGTGCCGGTCGAGGTGTCGTTCCGCACGGTGGCGGAGCTGGTCCTGCCCCGGCTGGCCGGCGACGTGCGCGACGCGCTCGGCCGCCACCGCAGGCTGGTCGCGGCCATCGCCGAGGGCGTCGATCTGCACGAGCTGTTCGAGCTGACCGCCGCCGAGCTGGGCGTCACCGGCGCCGTCCTGTCCGCGTCGGGCGAGGTGGTGGTCGGCGCGGCCGAGGATCCGGTACGCCTGGCGAAGGCGTACCTGACGGCCCCGCGGCTGCCGGTCCTGGTCGGCGAGCACACGATCTTCGCGGTCGGGCGCGGGCACCGCGCCGCCGGCTGGGCGCTGGCCTGCGACGGCGACCTGATGGGCCGCGCCGACCTCGGCTACGAGCTGGCCGCCTGCGTGGGTCTCGAACGCAGCCGCATGGAGGAGGGACGCCGGGTCGAGCGCCGCCTGACCGAGCAGCTCATCATGGGCGCGCTGGCCGAGGCCGGCGCCGCCGAGCTCAACGCCCGGCTGCGCACGTGCGGGATCGACGCGGCGGAGCCGTACGCGATCGTGAACGTCACCGCCCCCAGGCCGGGCGCCACCCGCGGGCCCGACCCCGCCACGCTGGGCGGCCAGGTCGTGGAGGAGCTGCTCGGCCGCGAGGTCGTGGCGGCGGCCGGCGCCGACGGCGCGGTGGCCGTGGTGCCGCTGCGCGAGCGCACCACCGCCGAGCTGGCCGGCCTCCTGCGCGCCGGCGCCGGGGTGCTCGCCGCGCTGCCCGACACCCGCCTCTGCGTCGGCCTGAGCGGCGCGCTGACCGGCGCCGCCGCCGTCAAGGGCGGCGTGGAGGAGGCCGGGCACGCCCGCCGGCTGGCCGAGGCCCGCGGCGGCGGGGTGGTGACCAGCGACGAGATCTACACCCACGCGCTGCTGCTGGCCACGGTGCCGGGCGACGTGCGCCGCTCGTTCGCCGCCCGGCTGCTGTCGCCGCTGCTCGACTACGACCGCCGGCACCAGTCCGACCTGGTGCGCACGCTCGGCATCTTCCTCGACTGCGCCGGCTCGTGGAACGCCTGCGCCGAGCAGCTCCACGTGCACGTCAACACCGTGCGCTACCGCATCCGCCGGATCGAGGAGCTGACCGGCAGGAACCTGGCCACGATGGCCGACCGGGTCGACTTCTTCCTGGCCCTGAGGGACACCGGGACGCCCCGCTAGCCGTCACGCCCTGGCCGCGCGCTCGCGGGCCGCCCGCACGGCCGCCTGCTCCTCCCTGAGCTCCTGCTCCCAGCGGACGTGACCGTGCCCCCCGCCGCCGAAGGCGGCCTCGGACAGCCACGACTGCGCCTGGGCCAGGTCACCCAGGGTCCGGTACGCCCGCGACAGCCTGATCAGGCAGCGGACGAGCGCGATCCGGTAGCCCGTGAGCTTGAGCAGCTCATGGGCGTCCAGCAGATGGGGCAGGGCTTGCTCGGGGTCGTCCAGGTCGAGGTGGCACTCGCCGATCGCCAGCTGGATCTGCCCCTTGTGCCCGGCGTCGCCCACGTCGTCGGCGTCGGCCAGCCCTTCGTACAGCGGCCTGAGCGCCTCCCCGGCGCGGCCCGCCCCCCGCAGGGCGTTGCCCATGGCCATCATCGCGTACCGCACGCCCACGCGGGCCCCGATGCTCCTGGCCAGCGGGAGCTGGCGCTCGGCCCAGGGCAGCGCCTCCGCGTGGCGCTCGGCCGTGTTGTAGGTGGTGGCCAGGTTGCCGAGCGTGCGCATCTCGCTGAAGGCGTCGCCGAGCCGCCTGGCCAGCTCCAGCTCGGCGTGGAGATGCTCGACGGCCTCGTCGATGCGTCTCAGCATGCGCAGGGAGTTGGCGAGGTTGTCGTGCGCGAGCAGCACGCTCGCGTGGTCCTCGAGCCGCAGGGCGACCCGCAGCAGCTGGGTGTCCAGCTCCAGCGCCTCGGTCATGTGGTAGGCCCGCTCCAGGTGCCAGTGCAGGCCGAGAGCGATGTTGGCGCCGAGCGCGGCGACCGCGTCGTCGGGGGACCTCAGCGCCTGTGAGGCCGCGGCGAACAGGACGGTCTCCTCCTCGAACAGCCACGCGACCGCCTCCTCGCGGTCGGCCACCGCGTGCGGCACCGCGTCGACCGGGGCCGACATCTTCGTGCGGTGCGGCTCGCTGACGTGACTGGCCAGGCGGGTCGAGGCGGCGTAGTAGGACAGCGCGCGGATCAGCGGCTCCCGGGCGTCGTCCGGGCGCAGCTCGACGGCGAAGAGCCGGACGAGGTCGTGCAGCCGGTAGCGGCCCGGGGCGCCGCGTTCGAGCAGATGGGCGTCCACCAGCCGCTCCAGGGCCGCCTCGGCCTCCGGCACCGGGGCCCCGAGCAGCGCCGCCGCCGGCTCGGCGGTCACCTCGGGCACGTGCAGGACGCCCAGCAGCGCCAGGGTGCGCGCGGCCAGCCGGTCCACCGGGCGCGAGCCGCGCTCCAACGCGTTGAGGCTGGCCGCCAGGCTGGAGCGGACGGCCAGGTCGCCCACCGAGAGCTCGTGCAGGCGCCGCCGCTCGTCGCTCAGCCGCCTCGCCAGCGCCGACACGCTCCAGTCCGGGCGGCTGGCCAGGCGGGCCCCGGCGATGCGCAGGGCCAGCGGGAGGCCGTCGCACAGGCGTACGAGCCTGGCCGTCTCCGCCTGGTCGGCCGCGACCCGGCCCGCGCCGGCGAGCTTGGCCAGCATCGTCGCCGACTCGGCGTCGGACATCCTGCGCAGCTCCACCTCGACGGCGTCCTCGCCCCATATCATGCTCTCGCGGCTGGTCACCAGCAGGGTGCTGCCGGACGGCACCGACAGCAGCGGCCGGATCTGCGCCAGGTCAGCGGCGTCGTCGAGGAGCGCCAGCACCCGCCGGCCGTGCAGCCGGGTGCGCCACATGGCCGCGGCCTCGTCGAGGTCGGCGGGCACCGCCTCGGCCGGCACACCGAGGCCCCGCAGGAAGCGGCCGAGCACGTCGAGCGCGGTCAGGGCGGACAGCTCCGGGGTGGCGCCGTGGCAGTTGACGTACAGCTGGCCGTCGGGGAAGTAGTCCTTGACCTGATGGGCGACCTGCGCGGCCAGCGCCGACTTGCCGACGCCCGGGGGCCCGGAGACGATCACCAGGGGTCCCGGCGGGGCGGCGTCCCAGGGGGCCAGGCGCACCTTGAGCCGTACGCACTCGCGTGTCCTGCCCACGAACTCGGTGAGCGGGCGGGGGAGCTGGTGCGGCACTCCAGAGGTTCCGGCCGGCGTTTCCGTGGCGGAGCCGGCGGACGTCTCACCGGACGTTGTCGCTCGGGTCCCCGCGGTCGTCGCTCCGGTCGCCGTCTCGTGGGTCGCCTTTGGTGTGGCGGGGGAGACGGTGTCGGCGCGCAGCACCATCTCGTGGCAGCGGCGCAGCCCCTCGCCCGGTGACAGGCCCAGCTCCTCGGCGAGCAGCACCCGGCCCCGCTCGTAGACCTCCAGCGCCTCCGCCCGCAGGCCCGAGTGGAACAGGGCCGTCATGAGCAGCTCGCGCACCCGCTCGCGCAGGGGATGGCGCCGGGTCAGGTCCCGCAGGTCGTCGGTGACCTCCTGGTGGCGGCCCAGCCGTAACAGGCTCTCGGCGCGGCGCTCGAGGGCGGCCAGCCGCAGGTCGTCCAGGCGGGCCCGCTCGGTCTCGGAGAAGGGACCCGACAGGCCGCTCAGCGCGGTGCCGCGCCACATCGCCAGGGCCTCGTCGAGCTGCCGCACCGCCTGACGGTCGTCGCCCTCGCCCTGCGCCAGCCGGGACCGCCTGACCAGGTCGGCGAAGAGCAGCGCGTCCACCTGCGCGGGCTCCAGGCGTAAGACGTAACCGGCCGTGGTGCCGGCCAGCACCCGTGACGGCTCGCGGTGGCCGCGGTCGGGCTCGAAGGCGCGGCGCAGGCCCGCGATGTAGGTGTAGACGCTCTGCTCGGCGTTGCGCGGGGCCCCGTCGCCCCAGATCCCGGCGACCAGGCGGTCCATCGGGACGGGCCGGGCCGCCGATGTGGCGAGGACGGCCAGGACGGTCTGCTGACGGGGCGGGCCGATGTCGAGGGACAGGGAGCCGCGGGTGGCCGTCACCGCGCCCAGGACGCGGATGAAGATCTCCTCGCTCACGCCGCCCTCCGCTGCCGGTCCGAACCCGTTGTCAAGCAGGCAGCGTAATCGCTCTCCCGCGGTCGTCCAGGCAACGATGTGATGTAGATCGAATGTAGAGCCCCCGCGTTAGACTGGCGGCAGCGTTTGGGGACGGGGAGAAGATCTCGCGGGGAAGAGGGGATGCATCGCGGTGCGGTGCCGGTCTTCCGTATGGGGAGGCCCGGCCTGCCGGGGCACGGTGCGGTGTCGGCCGACGGCAGGCGGACGCATCCCCCCTCACCCGGACCTCACGTCAGCAGCAGGTGCTGTCGTCCATGCTCCCGTAGAGGGAAGACGTAGCGGCGCTCGCGGCCGTAGCATTACCTCCAACGGTCACCGCGACCGCTAGCGCGGCGACTAGAGCGGACAGGGCAAGACGCATTCGCATGGGGTTCTTCTCCCTCGCCTGTGTGGGGTTGCTCGGACATTATTTTCTCAGGGAGCGACGACTGTGACCACATCTGACCTGGTCGGACTCCGTATTAAGACGGTTCGGCGACAACGCGGCCTGTCACAGGCGCAGCTGGCGCACCCCGAGTTGTCGGACAGTTACGTCTCGTTGATCGAGAGTGGCAAGCGTACCCCGACCCCTGCGGTTCTGGAGCTGCTGGCCCAGAAACTGGACTGCTCGCTGTCCTATCTGATCAACGGCGTGACCGCGGAGCAGATGGAGGACATAGAGCTGGCCCTCGGCTATGCGCGGCTGGCGCTCGAGAACGGCGAGGTCCAGGAGGCCCGCACCCGCTTCGCCGAGCTGCTGGCGAACAATAACCTGACAGGGCTCACCGGCCTTCGTCAAGAAACGGAGTTCGGGCTGGCCCTGGCCACCGAGGCCTGCGGCGAGCTCGACGAGGCGATCTCCATCCTGCTCAGGCTGCGCGAGGAGGACCAGTCGCCCGAGCGTCGCATCGAGATCGCCATGGTGCTCTGCCGCTGCTACAAGGAGAGCGAGCGGATGACCGAGGCCGTCGAGGTGGGCGAGCAGATGCTGGCCGGCAACACCCGCCAGCCCTGGACCGACCAGCTCGTCGAGCTGGCCGCCACCCTCCTGGCGGCCTACGTGCTGCGCGGCGACCTGCTGCGGGCCCGCCAGTTCGCGGCCGAGCTGCTCAACGCGGCCGACGCGCTCGGCACCCCGCGCTCGATCGTGGCGGCCAACTGGAACGCCTCGACCGTCGCCTACGCCACCGGCCACAACGAGGAGGCGCTCTCCTTCGCCGAGCGCGCCATGGCGGTCCAGGTGGAGACCGGCCAGCCGCGCAGCATCGCGAGGCTGCGGATCACGCTCCTGCAGCGCCGGCTCAGGGCCCGCCCGGCCGAGGTGGAGTCCGTACGCGACGGGCTGCGCGCGGCGGTCGTCGAGCACGAGCAGACCTCGACCAGCCGGACCGACCGGGCCCGCTGCCACGTCGAGCTGGCCTTCGCCGAATACATGGCCGGCAACTACGACAAGGCCGTCGAGCACGCCGTGACCGGCAGGAGCCTGGTGCCCGAGTTCGGTCACGTGCTCGGCGCCGAGGCCAACCTCCTGCTGGGCCGGATCTACGGCGCCGTCGGCCGCGAGGGCGAGGCGTCCGGGCACGTGGCGTCGGTGCGCGACTGGCTCACCCCGCTGCCGCACTCCCGCCGTCCCGCCGCCATGTGGTACGCCACGGCCGAGACCATGGAGCAGCTCGGCGACTCCGACGGGGCCGTGGAGGCATACCAGCGGGCACTGGCCTGCGCCGGGCTGTAGGGCACCGGTTCGCGGAGCGAAGTCCGGACCGGGCGGCGGCGTCGGTAGCCTTGGGGATGCCATGAAGAGAACCCCACTCGCGGCCCTCACCGCGATTCTCGCCGCCGCCCTGCTCGTGTTCGGCTCCGCCGCGCCCGCGCTGGCCCACGACGCGCTCAAGAGCAGCTCCCCGGCCAAGGGCGCCAAGGTCAAGTCGCTGGAGGAGGTCAGGCTCGAGTTCACCGCCAAGGTGCGCATGCCGTTCGTCATCGTGCGCGGCGACGGTGACGCCGAGCACCAGCGCGGCAAGCCCGAGCTGGACGGCGCGGTGGTGACACAGGCCGTCGACGGGCCGCTGCCCGACGGGAAATACACGATCGCCTACCGGGTCGTGTCCTCCGACGGGCACCCGATCGAGGGGGAGATCCCGTTCCGGGTGGAGGGGGCGGAGCCACCGTCCCCCAGCCCCAGCGCCTCTGCCACCGCTCCTGAGGCGCAGAGCAGCGCTCCGGCCGCCGAGACGGCCCCGAGCGCGAGCCCGCCGTCCCCCGCCGGGAGCCCGGCCGGGAGTTCCGCCGCGGCGGCCGAGCAGGCCTCCGCCGCCCAGGACGTCTCCTTCCCGGTCTGGCTGATCATCGTGATCGGCGCCCTGGTCGGCATCGGCATCGGCTTCCTGCTCAGCGGCCGGAGAAAGAAGCCATGAGCCGGGCGGCGCGCCTCGCGCTCGCGGCCACGGCGGCCGCGATCGTCGCCCTGGTCATCGGCATGATCGCCGGAGGCAGGGCGTTCCCCAGGATCATTCCCGGGCTGCCCGACTCCGGCGCGGTCGTCAGGTGGGGCCTGCCGCTGTCCAAGCTGCTCATGGACGCGGCCGGCGTGGTCACCGTCGGCCTGCTGCTCATGGCCGCCGCGCTGCTGCCCAACGACAAGGGCGTGCTCGGCAAGAGCGCGCTCGACTACGTCAAGGCCGCGTCGTGGGCGGCGCTGGTGTGGGCCGGGTCGGCGTTCTTCGCCATCGTGTTCGGCGCCGCCGAGTCCATCGGCAGGACCGTGCCCCAGATCCTCGAGCGCACCATCCTGACCAGCTACGCCACCCAGACCACGCAGGGCGTCGCGCTGACGCTCGTGGTGCTGTTCGGGGTGGCGATCGCGCTGTTCTCGCGCGGCGCCATCACCGCCGGGGCCGCCGCCGGGCTGCTGGTGTTCGCGCTGGTGACGCTGCTGCCCGCGCCGCTCACCGGGCACACCTCCTCCTCGCCCAACCACGACCTGGCCACCTCGTCGGTGTCGCTCCACCTGCTCGCGCTCGCCCTGTGGGTGGGCGGGCTCGGCGTCCTGGCGCTGCACGCGCTGCGCAAGCAGCCGCAGCTCGACGTGGCCGCGGCGCGGTTCTCCCGGATGGCGCTGTGGTGCTACGCCGGGGTGGGGCTGTCCGGCGTGTTCAGCCTGGTGGCCCGGCTGGGCGCGGTCTCCGACCTGTGGACCTCCGAGTACGGCCTGCTCGCCGTGGTCAAGATCGTGGCGTTCGTGCTGCTCGGCTACGTGGGCTACTGGCACCGCCAGCGCACGCTCGTGGACCTCCAGGCCGGGAAGCCGCGGGCGTTCACCCGGCTGGCCGGCGGCGAGATGCTGTTGATGTTCGCCACCGTCGGCGTGGCCGTGGCGCTGTCGCGCACGCCGCCGCCCGAATACAGCGTCCCCGCCGACCGGGCCTTCGAGCTGCTCGGTTTCCCGCTCCCGCCCGAGCTCACCCTGGGCAACCTCGCCTCCCTGTGGTGGTTCGACCTGTTCTTCGCCGTGGTGGCGGGCATGCTGGCCGGGCTCTACGGGGCCGGCGTGCTGCGGCTGCTCCGGCGCGGTGACAGCTGGTCATGGGGCCGCACCGCCTCCTGGTACGTGGGCGTGGCCCTGCTCGTGATCGCCACGCAGAGCGGCCTGGCGCGCTACGCCAAGGTCATGTTCGACGTGCACATGATCGAGCACATGACGCTGTCCATGATCGTGCCGATCTTCCTCGTCCTCGGCGGCCCCGTCACGCTGGCCCTGCGCGCGCTCAAGCCGGCGGCCAGGAGGGGCGACCGGGGGCCGCGGGAGTGGGTCACCACGATCCTGCACAGCCGGTTCACCAAGGTCATCACGCATCCGGTGGTGGCCACGTCGATCTTCATCGCCTCGACGTACGCGCTCTACTTCACGCCGCTGTTCGAGTCGGCCATGAACGAGCACCTCGGGCACATCTGGATGACCCTGCACTTCCTGATCAGCGGGAGCCTGTTCTTCTGGATGATCATCGGGGTCGATCCCGGGCCCAACAAGCTCCCGTACGTGTGGCGGCTGCTGATGCTCTTCGTCACGATGCCGTTCCACGCCTTCTTCGGCATCGCGCTGATGATGATGGGCTCGGTGATCGCCTCGGGCTGGTACGAGCAGCTCGGGCGGACGTGGGGCGACAGCCTGCTGCAGACGCAGCAGGACGGCGGGGCCATCGCGTGGGGGTTCGGCGAGATCCCGACGCTCATCGTGCTGCTGGCCATCGCCGTGCAGTGGTACAAGGACGATGACAGGCAGGCCCGGCGCACTGACCGCCGGGTCGACCGGGCCGGCGCAGGGGACCCCGAACTCGACTCCTACAACGCCTATCTCGCCCGTCTCAACCGTGCTGACAAGGGCGAGTAGCCGTTCGGCCATGGCCTGCTACCTTCCGACAACAAGTCTCAGGACCGCCAGGTAGCCTTTCTTTCAGGGGAGACGGGCATAACCCCATCAGCTAGCGTGCGCAGGCCTTGAGGGGGGATGCGCACCGCGAGGTTGGGAGCGCCGGAGTGGGGACCGGCGTGGGCCCGGGGTGCCAAGGAAGGCGAGAACCAATTGTCGGAAGAGACGCGGATGCGCGGGGGGCAGAGTCTGGCCGAGGCGCTCGAGAGCTATCTCGCCGAGTGGTCGGAGCGCACCGGAATCGCGGTCGAGACGTGGGCGCTGCCCACGACCGACGTGCCCTCGCGCGTCTCGGAAGGCGTCATGGCGGTCATGCGGGAGGCGCTGTCCAACGTGGAGCTGCACAGCAGGGCCCGGACCGTGTCCATCGCCGTGACGGCGGGCAGGAGCGGGCTGCGCATGACCGTCAGCGACAACGGTCAGGGGTTTCCCGCGACGGGGGCCGGGCGGGGGATCGCCCGGATGCGGGCGGCTTTCGCGGAGATCGGCGGGAGCCTTTCGGTGAACAGCGTGCATGGCGAGGGCACCACGGTGACCGGGGTGGTGCCCCGGCACAAGTGACCGCCTCACCGTCCTGCCGGCCTCGCATGCCTGGCCTGGCCGGACGGGTGTGGCGAGGGGCGGCCGGCGCGTGGTGCCGCACCTCGGGCCGTGCGCTGGGTGGTCAGGGGAGGGTGAGGATTTCGCTGCCGCTGTCCGTGACCACGATCGTGTGCTCGAACTGGGCCGTGCGCTTGCGGTCCTTGGTCACCGCCGTCCACTTGTCCGGCCAGATCTCGTACTCGATCGTGCCCAGCGTCAGCATGGGCTCGATCGTGAACGTCATCCCGGGCACCAGCTCCACCCGCAACGACGGGTCGTCGTAGTGGGGCACCATGAGGCCGGAGTGGAAGCTCGTGCCGATCCCGTGGCCGGTGAAGTCGCGCACCACGCCGTAGCCGAAGCGCTTGGCGTACGCCTCGATGACGCGGCCCACCACGTTGAGCTGGCGGCCGGGCGCGACCGCCCTGATGGCGCGCATCATCGCCTCGCGCGTGCGCTCCACCAGCAGCCGCGACTCCTCGTCCACCTCGCCCACCAGGTAGGTGGCGTCGGTGTCGCCGTGGACGCCGCCGATGAAGGCGGTGATGTCGACGTTGACGATGTCGCCGTCGCGCAGCACGGTGTCGTCGGGGATGCCGTGGCAGATGACCTCGTTGATCGAGGTGCACAGCGACTTCGGATAGCTCTTGTAGCCCAGCGTGCTCGGGTAGGCGTTGTGGTCGATGAGGAACTCGTGGCCGATCCGGTCGAGCTCGTCGGTCGTGACGCCCGGCCGGACGTGCTTGCCGACCTCCTCGAGGGCCTGGGCGGCGATCCGGCCCGCGACCCGCATGCGCTCGATCGTCTCGGGGTTCTTCACGTCGGACTCGCCGGTCTTGGGGCGCTTCTTGCCGACGTACTCCGGCCGCTCGATGTGCGCGGGGACCTTTCGCATGGGCGAGACTCGCCCTGGCTGGAGCAGTGTCGTCATGAAACACGAGTCTACGGGGCAGAATTGACCTCGTGAGCGAAGGCCAATGGTGGTTCTGTCTCAAGCACATGCGGGTCGAGCCCGACCAGGGCTGCCCCAACAAGGATCGGATGGGTCCCTACGCGTCGGAGCAGGAGGCTGCCGGGGCGCTGCAGCGCGCCGCCGACCGCAACAAGGCATGGGACGAGGCCGACCAGGACGACGAGTGACGGCCGAGTGACGGCTGGATGACGGCTGGGGTGCGACGCGGTAGGGCCCGACGGTCAGGGCACGACGGCGTACGCCCTGACGGGGAACGTGCCCATGCCGGCGACCATCGGTGGCGCGGCGTGGAAACGGAAGCCCTCGCCGGGCAGCGCCGCCAGGCCGGTCATGTGCTCCACCAGGGGGATCCCCGCCGCGAGCAGGATCGTGTGCGCGGGGCGTTCGCCGTGCGGCGGGGTGTCGTCGATGTTCAGGGAGTCGATCCCGACCAGCGCCGCGCCCTGCTCCGCCAGCCAGGCGGCCGATTCGGGGGCGAGGTAGGGGTGGTCGTGGAAGTACGCGTCCGTGCCGAAGTGGCGGTCCCAGCCGGTGTGGATCAGCACGGCCCGTCCCCGTACGTCCAGCCCCCGGTCCACGTGCACCGCGCGGCCCTGCCCTTGGGCGCGCACGACCAGGCCGGGCAGGTCGGCGAGCTTCGACAGCGGCACCTGTGACAGGTCCGGGCCGTCGGCGTAGCGGTGGTGGGGCGTGTCCAGGTAGGTGCCGGTGTTGGCGGCCAGGAAGATCGTGCCGATGTGGAACTCCGTGCCCGGCGCGTACACCTCGCGGGAGTCCTCCCTGCTCAGGTGCACCCCCAGCCGGGGTCCCGGAATGCCGGGGTAGGTGATCATGCCGTCGGTGATGCGGTGGCTGAGCTCGACGATCACTTGGCCGCCACCCCCATCCGCGCGAGCTTGACCAGGGCGACGACGCCGATGGCGGCCCACACCAGGTTGAGCCCGGCTGACGGCCAGGCGGCGCTGTAGGCGCTGTTGATCATGAGACCGAGCGAGCCGGTGAGGTTGACGAGCTGGTACGCCACCCCGTCCCCCGACAGGCGGGATGACGAGACGAGGGCGTAGCCGGCCAGCAGCAGGGCGGCGCCGATCCAGCCGACGGCGGCGAGCAGGAGATCCATGGCCGATATTGTCGGGAGCCGCGGCGATTAGCACAAATAACGAAATCTGAAGTCCAGCGTAAGCTGACCTGCATGGACATCGACCCTCGGCGGCTGCGCGTCCTGCACGAGGTCGCCCGGCGCGGTGGTGTGATGCGGGCCGCCGAGGCGCTCTTCCTGACGCCCTCCGCCGTCTCCCAGCAGCTCGCCCAGCTCGAACGCGAGGTCGGGCTCGCGCTCATCGACCGCTCCCAGCGCAGCGTCTCGCTCACCCCGGCGGGGCGGGTGCTGGCGGGGTACGCCGAGCGGGTGGAGGAGGAGTTGATCGAGGCCAAGCGGGAGCTCACCCGGTTCACCGAGCGGCTGGCCGGGCCCGTGCGCATCGCCGCCTTCCCCACCGTGATCAAGCACGTGCTGGTGCCCGCGATGCGCGAGCTGGCCGTACGCCATCCCAAGATCACGCCGGTCATCCACGAGATCTACGGGCAGCCGGCGCTGCAGGAGTTACGGCTGGGGGCGGTGGACGTGCTCATCACCGAGCAGGACATGAGCCTGCCCGTCCTGTCGCAGCCGTCGCTGAACACCCGGCTGCTCTACGTGGACGAATACCGCATCGTGGTGCCCCCGGGCTGGCCCGACCCGCCGTCCACGGTCGCCGACCTCATGCGGCGGCCCTGGGTGGCGAGCGAGCCGAGCCAGGCGTGCGGGCAGGCGCTGGAGCGGCTGGCGGGGCTGCACGGGTTCGAGCCGCGCAAGGTGCACGTCATCACCGAGTTCGGGCCGACGCTGGCGCTGGTGGCGGCCGGGCACGGGGTGGCGATCGTGCCGGCGCTGGCGCTGCTGGACGTGCCGGAGGGGGAGGTGCGGGTGAGCGACGTACGTGACGTGGGGGCGCGCCGGCTGGACGCCGTCACCAGGGTCAGCCGTACGCGGTCGGGGGAGCCGGACCCCGTGCAGGCCGTCGTGATCGGGGCGATCGAGGAGGCGACCGCGGCGCTGGAGGCGTCGCTGCGCGGACGTCTCGGAGAGCCGGTTCCCTGAACCGCCGCCGGGCGGGGCTCTAGTCGGTGATCCTGGGGCCGCTGACCTTCTCCAGGAGGCGGGCCAGGCGCTCGCGCAGGCCCGGGCGCTGCTCCACCTCGCCGGCCGCCGCGCTCACCAGGTGTTGTGCCCCGTCGAACGTCACCGGCCCGGCGCGCGGCACCGCGATCGCGTCGTGCGCCAGCCCGGCCAGCTCCGGGTCGCCGCCCTCGATCGCCAGGATGGTCGCCCCCGTGCGCCGCGCGTCGTCGACGCGTTCGAGCAGCGGGACCGGTGCCTGCTGCTCCGTCAGCACGAACAGCGTCTCCCCGCGGGCCGCCCGCTCCAGGCGGTCGAGCCCGACCGCCAGGTGGGCGGGCGCGCCGGCGGGCGGTGCCCAGCGCACCAGGGTGGGGGTGAGCTGGGGCAGGCCGGAGAGCCTTGCCTCGTCGCTCAGGTGTGCGGTCACGTGCCAGGGCTCGTCGTCGGGGCTGCCCACCACCAGCAGGCCGCCGGGCGAGCGGGTGGCGCGCAGGGCCAGGCCCAGCTCACGGGCGCGTTCGAGCCAGCCGGTCTCGGCCAGGAGTTCGCGCAGGAGGGCCACCGATCCTGAGTCCATGGCTCCATGGTGCCCGACGGGCATCCGGGGGGTGGTTGATTCGCGAGTGATGTATTGACACGAGGTGTGTTCACCGGTCATTTCGGGCCTTGACATTGAGTTACCCTCGGGTAACGATCGGCTCGCGGCGCCGCCGTCCCAAAGTGGTCCTCACGGAGAGGGGCGGCACATGACCTTACGTGTGCGCGTCAGCATGTCCATGATCCTGTTATCGATCATGTCGCTCACCGCGGCGCCGGCCCGCGCCGCGGCCCCCGGAGACGTCGTCTCCGCCCAGCCCACCACCGTCTACCTGCTGCCGGGCAAGCTGCTCGAGGTCCCGGTCAACGCCTGGCACCTCCGCTACACCTCCACCTCCGCCACCGGCTCGCCCAACACGGTCTCCGGCACCCTGCTCGTGCCGAAGTCCGGCTACCCGCTCGGCGCGCGCCCGATCATCGGGTACGCGTTCGGCACCCACGGACTCGGCGACCAGTGCGCCCCCTCGGTCAGCATGAGCCAGGGCAGGGAGGCCGAGCTGGCGCTGGTGAGCCTGTTCCTGCTCAAGGGGTTCGCGGTCGCGATGACCGACTACGAGGGGCTCGGCACGCCCGGTCAGCACACGTACATGGCCGGGATCTCGCAGGGGCACGCCGTGCTCGACGCGATCAGGGCCGCCACCCGCGTGTCCGGGGCCGGCCTGTCCGGCCGGGCGCCCGTCGGCGTCATGGGGTACTCGCAGGGCGGCGCGTCCGCCGGGTGGGCCGCGCAGCTCCAGCCGTCGTACGCACCCGAGCTCCGGCTGCGCGGCGTGGCGGCCGGCGGGGTGCCGGCCGACCTGCACGCGGTCGCGATCCACCTGGACGGCAGCCCCGACTTCGGCCTGGGCGCGGCGGCCGGGGTGGGGCTCGACGCCGCCTACCCCGAGCTCGACCTCGAGGCCGACCTCAACGACCGGGGCCGGGCGCTGCTCGCCGACGCCGCCGACGACTGCGTGGGCGACCTCGGCAAGCTCGCCGGGCTCCGCTTCGCCGACCTGAGCCCGATCGACCTGCTCAACCAGCCCAAGTGGCTGGTGCGCCTGGCCGAGAACCGGCTGGGGGCCACGGCGCCGCGGGTGCCGATGTTCCTGTACCACGCGCGGGGCGACCAGATCATCCCGCTCGCGGTCGGGTCCACGCTGCGCTCGGAGTACTGCCGGGCCGGCGTGAACGTGCGCTGGGCCGCGCTGCCCGCGCCGGACCACGTCACGGGCGCCATCGAGGGCGGCCCGCTGGCCATCGAGTGGCTGGCGCTGCGGATCCTGGGGCTGCCCGCCTTCGGTAACTGTTAGAGGGGAACACCGGGCCCGCCCGGTCGCCGGACCGGGCGGGCCTGACATGATCTGGCTATGACAGAGGTGAACGGGCTTTCCATCGGCATCCTCGGCGGCACCGGCGACCAGGGGAAGGGGCTGGCGCGGCGGTTCGCGCTGGCCGGGCATCCGGTGCTCATCGGGTCGCGCAGCGCCCAGCGTGCCCAGGAGGCGGCCGACTCCATCGGGGCGGGCGCGTCCGGTGACGAGAACGCCGCCGTGGCGGCGCGGGCCGACATCGTGATCGTCGCGGTGCCGTACGAAGGGCACAAGGCGTTGCTGGAGTCCCTGCGGGGCGAGCTGGCCGGGAAGATCGTGGTCGACTGCGTCAACCCGCTCGGCTTCGACAAGCAGGGGGCGTACGCGCTGCCGGTCGAGGAGGGCAGCGCCGCGCAGCAGGCCGCGGCCGTGCTGCCGGACAGCCGGGTGGTGGCGGCCTTCCACCACGTGTCGGCCGTGGTGCTGATGGATCCGGCGGTGGACAAGGTCGACCTGGACGTGCTGGTGCTGGGCGACGACCGCGAGGCCACCGACACGGTGCAGGCGCTGGCCGAGGTCATCCCGGGGGTGCGCGGGGTCTACGGCGGGCGGTTGCGCAACGCCCACCAGATCGAGGCGCTGACCGCCAACATCATCTCGGTGAACCGCCGCTACAAGGCGCACGCCGGGCTGCGCATCACCGACATCTGATCCGCGATCGCCTCGGTCGGGTGGTCGCGTACCGGGCCGGGGGCCGGGTGAAGGCGGGGCGGTCTCCGCGGCCGGGTCTCCGCGGGCCGGGCCGGTGCGGTGTTCAGGACTTCCGGGAGAGTTTCAGCAGCGCGTCCGTGACGGCCTCGGGATCGACGATCTGGTGCAGGTGCATGCCGGGCACCCGGGTGACCGGCCAGCCCCGGCGGGCGGCCTCCTCGGCGACCCCGTCGTACGGCGGGCCGAACCACAGGCACGAGCACCTGACGTCGTCCCACCCGGCCGGCACGGGGATCGCCTGCGTGTAGTAGTCGAGCGGCAGCCGCGGCTGCTCGGCCGCCACCCGGATGCGCACGGCGGGATCGGGCAGCATGGCCACCACGTCCTCCTCGTCCCACCAGTCGGTCCAGCGGGGCAACACCCCGTCGGGGCCGGCCAGGTCGTGCAGGAACGGCAGGAACCCCTCCTCGGCCGTCCTGACCAGGCCCTCGCGCGGCGGGATGTGCGCGTCGGCGAACACGCAGGCCACCACCCGCTCGCCCAGCCCCTCCTTGATCGCGGGCAGGAAGAACCCGGCGTTGCTGTGCGCGGCCAGCACGACCGGGGTGTCGGGGGTGGCGGCGCGCACCGTCTCCACGATCCGCGGCCAGTAGGGCGCCCCGCCCGTCGCGACCCCGGTCAGGTCGGGCACCACCGCCGCGTGTCCCCGGCGCTCAAGCGACTCGGCCACGGGACCCCACGTCGAGGGCCCGACGGAGGGGCTGTGCACGAGTACGAACGTCGTCTGCATGTGACCCACCCTTTCAGACGACCAAGGTGTGACGGGAGACCGTGCGCCCCGCCCCGTCGAAGGAAGCCCAGGCCACGGCCAGGTTGTTCACCGCTCGCGAAAGCTCCTCCTCCGGGAACAGGAAGTGCAGCCGCATGTGGTCGGCGTGCCCGCCCACCGGATCGAACGACCTGCCGGGCGGCACCGCGACCCCGTGCCTGAGCGCCACCTGGGCGAAGGAGTCGACGTCGCCGCGCGGGATGCGCACCCAGATGGTCTGCCCGCCGAGCGCGGGCTCGAACGTCCAGGACGGCAGTCGGGCCCGTAGCTCGGCGCAGAGGTGGTCGTGCCGGGCGCGCAGCTTGCCGACCCGCCAGGCGCGTACCTCGTCCAGGCGGCGCAGCAGCGCGACGGCCGCGTACTGGCTGAAGATCTCGCCGCCGAGGTCGTGCACCGCGCGCAGCCGGGCCAGGCGCGAGGCCAGCGGCGCCGCCGCGCGGATCCAGCCGACCCGCAGCCCGCCCCAGACCAGCTTGCTCAGCGAGCCGACCGTGATCACCTGCTCGCCCCGCGCGAACGCGGCCAGCGGCGGCGGCGTCTCGCCCGAGAAGCACAGCTCGGCGCACACCTCGTCGTCGATCAGCGGCACGTCGTGCCTGACCGCCAGCTCGGCCAGCCGCCTGCGGGAGGGGTGGTCCATGACGGCGCCGTCCGGGTTGCGGGCCGTCGGGACGAAGTAGGCCAGCGCGGGACGTTCGCGCAGGTTCTCGATGCTCGCCGCGGATCGGACGACCGCCGCCGCGTGCCGGAACACCTCCAGCGAGCCCGGGTACGTCGGCGTCTGCGTCATCACCGTGTCGCCCGGCGACACCAGCAGCCCGGCGAGCAGGGTCAGCGCCCCCTGGGCGCCCGTCGTCACGACGATCTCCTCCGGCGCCGTCGGCACCCCCCGCCCCGTGTAGTACGCGGCCAGCGCCGCCCGCAGCGCCGGGTTCCCCGCCGGCTGGTAGCCCAGGTCGCGCACCCTGGCCAGGCGTTCCCCGGCCTCGGCGTACGCCTCGAACATCGCGGGCGGCGGGTCCTGCGGGGCGGCGCAGGTCAGCAGGGCCACGTCGTCCGGCGGGTGCAGGATGTGCTGCAGCAGCGGGTTGGCCGGCACGCCGTCGGCCGTCCTCGTGGCGGGCAGGTGGAGCTCGGCCACCCTGGTGCCGCTGCCCTGCCGGCGCACCACGCGGCTCTCCTGCTGGAGCAGGTCGTACGCGGCCACCACCGTGCCCCGGCCCACCGCCAGCCGCCTGGCCAGCACCCGGTCGGGCGGCAGCGGCTGGCCCGGGGGCAGCACCCCGTCGTCGATCAGCGCCCGCAAGCGGGCGGCGAGCAGCAGGTACAGCGGCCCGCGCCCCGACGCCCACCGGCCCAGCAGATCGACGAGATCATCGAGATTGGCCCCATTCATGGACCAATTCTGGCGTATTGGCTCTGACGTTGGATCCCTTGGCGAGTGATCCTTGGTGGTATGAGCGACTTCCACCCCTCCCACCCAGAGTTGCGTCCTGAGACGAAGACCGTGCACGTGCCGCGGCCCACCATCGAGGGCAGCAGCCCGATCACCGTGCCCATCTACCAGACCTCGGGGTTCACCTTCGACGACCCCGCCGTGATGGCCGAGGCGATGGGGCGGCCGGACGGGGCGTTCGTGTACGGGCGCTACTCCAACCCGACGGTGCGCTCGCTGGAGCTGGCGGTGTCCGGGCTGGAGGGCGGCGCGGGCGCCATCGCCACGGGCTCGGGCATGGGCGCGATCAACACCGTGCTACTCGGCCTGCTCAAGCCTGGCGACCACCTCGTGGCCCAGCGCTCCCTCTACGGGGGGACCGCCGCCATGATCAACGACCTGGTGGGCAGGTTCGGGATCAGCGTCACGTACGTGCCCGAGCACGACCCCGCCGCCCTGCGCGCCGCCGTCCGGCCGGAGACCAGGCTCGTCTACCTGGAGACGATCAGCAACCCGATGACGCTGGTGGCCGACCTGCCCGGGATGTGCGCGGCGGCCCGCGAGCTGGGGATCCTGTCCGTGGTGGACAACACCTTCGCCACGCCGCTGCTGTGCCGGCCGATCGAGCACGGGGCGGACATCGTCCTCCACTCCACCACCAAGTACCTGTCCGGGCACACCGACGTCGTGGGCGGGATCGCGGTCTTCGCCGAGGCCGCGCTCCACGACAAGGTGTGGCACTTCGCGATCGAGCTGGGGGCCTCGGCCGACCCGTTCGCGGCCTGGCTGACCGTGCGCGGGCTGCAGACGCTCGCGCTGCGCATGGAACGCCACTGCTCCAACGCCCACCTCCTGGCCACCCGGCTCGCCGAGCACCCCGCCGTCACCGCCGTGCACTGGCCGGGGCTGGCCTCGCATCCCTCGTACGAGCTGGCGGGCAAGCTGCTGTCGGGGTTCGGCGGGGTGTTCTCGTTCGACCTGGCCGGCGGGCGGGCGGCGGGGGAGAAGTTCATGAGTTCCGTACGCGTCGCGCTGCTGGCCCCCTCACTCGGCGGTGTCGAGACGCTCGTCCTGCACCCGGCCAGCACCTCGCACCGCGCGCTCAGCCCCGACGAGCTGCGGCGCAGCGGCATCGGGGAGGGCACGGTGCGCATCGCCGTCGGGATCGAGCATCCCGAGGACCTGTGGGCCGACGTGACCCAGGCACTGGCATAGCCTGGTCGGGACGACTGAGGGGGAACGTTGACCACAGTGACCCACGCCGACGTGCTGGCGGCGGCCGGACGGATCGACGGGCGCGTGCTGCGCACGCCCGTCCTCGAGGTCTCTCCCGGGCTCTGGTTCAAGCTGGAGCTGCTGCAGCACTCGGGGTCCTTCAAGGTACGCGGGGCGTTCAACCGCATCCTGTCCGCCGGAGCGCTGCCGGTCACCGGGGTGATCGCGGCCAGCGGCGGCAACCACGGGCTGGCGGTGGCGTTCGCCGCCCGGGCGCTCGGGGTGCGGGCGGAGATCTTCGTGCCCGAGGTGACCAGCCCGGTGAAGGTGGCCGGGCTCCAGGCGCTGGGCGCGCACATCACGCAGGTCGGCGCCATCTACTCCGAGGCGGCCGAGGCCGCCGCCAAGCGGGCCGCCGAGACCGGGGCGCTTTCCGTGCACGCCTATGACCAGGTCGAGGTGGTGGCCGGGCAGGGGACGACCGGGCTGGAGCTCATGGAGCAGACCGGCGGGGTGGACACGGTGCTGGTGGCGGTCGGCGGTGGCGGCTTCGGGGCCGGGATCACGCTGGGCACGTCCGGCGCTTCCGGCGATGCCGGGCCGCGGATCGTGGCCGTCGAGCCCGAGCGGATCCCGACCCTTCATGAGGCGCTCCGCGCGGGCCGGCCGGTGCCGGTGCAGGTCGGCGGCGTGGCGGCCGACGCCCTGGGCGCCACCAAGCTGGGTGAGCTGGCCTTCGAGGTCCTGTCCGGGCCTCGGGTGGAGAGCGTGCTCGTGACGGACGAGGCGATCGTGGCGGCCCGGCGTACGCTCTGGGAGCGGCACCGGGTGGCGGCCGAGCACGCGGGCTCGGCCGCCTACGCGGCGCTGTTGTCGGGCGTCTACGCGCCCGCGCCGGGAGAGCGGGTGGCCGTGGTGGTGTGCGGCTCCAACACCGACCCCGCCACACTGGTCACCGGCTGACGGGCTGACCGGCTGGCCGGTCAGCTGTAGGTGTGCTCCGGTGCGGGGAACGCACCGGAGGTCACGTCGCCGGCGAAGGCGCGGACGGCGCGGTCCATGTCCCCGGCCAGGTCCGCGTACCGCTTGACGAACCGGGCCGGGCGCGGCGTGAGCCCCATCAGGTCCTGCCACACCAGCACCTGCGCGTCCGTCGACGCCCCGGCCCCGATGCCGATCGTCGGGATCGCCAGCGACGTCGTCACCCGCTGCGCCAGATCGGCCGGGACGCACTCCAGCACCACCGAGAACGCCCCGGCCCGCTCCAGGTCCTTGGCGTCCGACATGAGCTCGTCGCCCGACTGCCCCCGCCCCTGGACGCGGTAGCCGCCCAGCACGTTGACCGACTGGGGGGTCAGCCCGAGGTGGGCCATGACCGGGATGCCCGCCGAGACCAGCGCCTCGACCTGCGGCAGGACCCGGCGGCCGCCCTCCAGCTTGACCGCGTGGGCGCCCGCCTCCTTCATGAAGCGGGCCGCCGACTCCAGCGCCTGCTGGGGCGAGGACTGGTAGGAGCCGAACGGCAGGTCGGCGACCACGAGCGCGCGCGACGAGCCGCGTACGACGGCCGCCGTGAGGGGCAGGAGGTCGTCGACCGTGACGGGCAGGGTGGAGTCGTAGCCGTAGACGACCATGGCCGCCGAGTCGCCCACCAGCAGGACCGGGATGCCCGCCGCGTCGAAGACCCGGGCCGTCATCGCGTCGTAGGCGGTGAGCATCGGCCACCGCTCTCCGCGCTCCTTGGCGGCGGTGAGATCGCGTACGGTGACACGGCGTCCTGACACGCCGCCGTACAACGTGGTTGAAGAGGACATGGGTTAACCCTCCAGAAACGTCTCGAGGCGCCCCAGCGGCGTCCCCGGACTCCCTTTGATGATGTCATGCGTGATTCGCCGGGCCCAAGAAAACCTGTGGCCAAACTGTCGGTGCCTCTTGCCACAATCAACGCGGAGGTAACGAACAAAAATGGCTCTGGATCCTTACCGGCAACTGCTCAAGCTGCCTGGCGTTCCCACGTTGCTCCTGGTGGGGCTGCTCGCCCGGGTGCCGTCCACGGCGACCGGCATGGCGCTGACGCTGCACGTGGCCGAGGTGATGGGCCTCGATTACGCCCCCGCGGGGGTGGTCGCCATGGCCAGCACCATCGGCATGGCGATCGGCTCCCCGCTGTCGGGCAGGTTCGTCGACAAGCACGGCCTGCGTCCCGTGCTCACCGTCACCACCGTGGCGCAGGCGGCGTTCTGGGCGTGCGCGTGGGCGCTGCCGTTCCCGGCGCTGGTCGCGGCGGCGGCGCTGGCGGGGCTGCTGGCGCTGCCGGTGTTCAGCGTGACCAGGCAGTGCCTGGCCGCCATGGTGCCGGTTCCGCAGCGGCGCACCGGGTTCGCGCTCGACTCGATGCTGGTCGAGTTGTCGTACATGATGGGGCCCGCGCTCGCCGTGGCGGGCATCACGACGCTCGGCAGCGGCGTGACCATGACGGTCATCGGAGCCGGCATGTCGATGGCGGGCGTGGGGCTGATCGTGCTCAACCCGCCCACCCGCTCGGCCGCGGAGCTCGTGGAGCGGGCGGTGAAGGTGCCCAGGCGGCAGTGGATCACGCCGGCGTTCGTGGCGCTGCTCGGCACCACGGCGGCGGCCACGTTCGTGCTCACCGCCACCGAGCTGTCGCTGGTCGCCACCATGACCGACGCGAATCAGACCGCGTGGGTCGGCCTGGCCGTGGCCATCTGGTGCGTGTTCTCGCTCGTCGGCGGCTTCGTGTACGGCGGGCTGTCGCGGGGCCTGTCGCCCCTGGTCCTGATCGCCTCCATGGGCCTGCTGACCGTCCCGGTGGCGCTGGTCGAGGGCGGCTGGCACTGGCTGATCCTCGCCCTCCTGCCCGCGGGCCTGCTCTGCGCGCCCTCGCTGTCGGCCACGGTCGACGTGCTCAGCCGGTGGGTGCCCAGCGGGGCGAGAGGCGAGGCCATGGGCTTCCACGGCACCGCGCTGCTGATCGGCGGCGCCGCCTCGGCCCCCATCGCCGGTGCCGTCATCGACGGGCACGGGCCGGAGTGGGCGTTCGCGGTGGCGGGGCTGGTGGGCGTCGCCATGGTGGTGGTCGCCCTGCCGTTCTGGCGCCGCCGTCCGGCGGTCCCCGCGGCCTCGGTGGCGCCGGCTCCGGTGGCGCCGGTGGTGCCCGAGCCGTCGGTCGAGGTCGTGGAGCCTGCCGTGACCCCGTCGCCCCGGGAGTAGGCGGGGGCTTCTCCCGGTGCGTGCGGGGCGGGTTTCCCGCGGCAGTGGCACGCCCAGCGGGCTTGCGGTGGGTGCGCGGTGCGCTCGTACGGGCGTTTGCGGGTGGGCCGTCGTGCCCCCACAGGGCTGTGCCGTGCGGGCCTGTGAGCGGTGAGGCCAGGCGGGCGAGCCGTCGTGCCTCCGGGCGCTGAGCTGGGCTGACAGTGGAAGTCGGGCTGCGGTGGGGGAGAGTTAACCGAGGATTTACGAAACGGGACCGTTGCGTATCGGAATAGCTTGCGATACGGTGACGTTGCGAAACTCAGACGTATCGAAATTAGGGATGTTTCCATGGACCCGAACTCAGGGCATCCACGCCGGTGGGGGATCCTCGGCGTGCTGGTGTTCAGCCTGCTGGCGGTCGTGCTCGACAACACGATCCTGAACGTGGCGATGAAGACCATCGCCGACGAGACCGTCGGATTGGGCGCCACTCAGAGCGAGCTGGAATGGGCGATCAACTCCTACACGCTGGTGTTCGCCGGGTTGCTGTTCACCTTCGGCGTGATCGGTGACCGAACAGGGCGAAAGCGCATGTTGTTCATCGGCATGGCGCTGTTCGGCCTGGCCTCGCTCGCCAGTGCCTACGCCCAGGATCCGATGCAACTGATCCTGGCCAGGGCGGCGATGGGCATCGGCGGCGCGGCCATCATGCCGGCCACGCTGGCGATCATCTCCAATGTCTTCCCGCCCGGTGAGCGTGGCAAGGCGATCGGCGTGTGGGCCGGTGGTGTGGGGCTCGCGGTGGCGATCGGCCCGATCACGGGCGGCCTGCTGATCGAGCACTTCTGGTGGGGCTCGGTCTTCCTGATCAACGTGCCGATCGTGATCATCGGCATGATCCTCATCGCCACCATCGTGCCCGAGTCGCGTGACCCCAAGCCGTCCAGGCTGGACCCGGTCGGCGTGGTGCTGTCGATCATCGGTCTGGTGGCCATCGTGTACGGCATCATCCGCGGCGGCGAGCTGGCCACCGTGGCCAGCGCCGAGGTGCTCGTGCCGACGCTGTTCGGCGTGGCGGTGCTGGGCGTGTTCGTGTGGTGGGAGCGGCGCATCGACCACCCGGTCTTCGACGTGCGCAACTTCTCCAACGTCCGCTTCAGCTCGGCCATCGGCATGATGGGCATCGTGTTCTTCGCGATGATGGGCGGGATGTTCTTCCTGACGTTCTACCTGCAGATCGTCCTGGGATTCACGCCGATCCAGGCGGGCGCGCTGATGATCCCGTTCGCCGCGGCCCAGCTCATCTTCGCGCCGCTCAGCCAGCGGGTGAACGAGCGGTTCGGCGGCAAGCTGTCGGCGACGGTCAGCATGATCGTGGTGACGCTGGCGCTGGCCAGCTACGCGCTCATGGACCAGAACACGCCGATCGTGCTGATCGAGGTCGTCTTCTTCCTCCAGGGCGCCGCGATGGCCAACATCATGCCGCCCGCGACCACCGCCATCATGGAGGCGCTGCCCAGGGAGAAGGCCGGTGTCGGCTCGGCCATGAGCAACACCGTCCGCCAGGTGGCCGGCGCGCTCGGCGTGGCCGTGCTCGGCTCGGTGCTGTCGTCCAGCTACCGCGGCGAGATCGCGCCCGCGCTGGCCGGGCTGCCGGCCGACGCGCAGCACGCGGCCGGTGAGTCGATCATGGCGACGATGGGGGTCGTGCAGTCGCTCGGAGACAGGGGGCAGGCGCTGGTGCAGCCGGCGTTCAACGCCTTCCTCGACGGCATGCACGTCACGGCGCTCGTGTCGGCGGTGATCGGGCTGCTCGGCATCGCCGTGGTGGCACGGTGGATGCCCGGCAAGGCACGCCCCGCCAAGCATGCGGCGGAACAGAAGGAACCAGCGGTAGTGTGAGGCCGCGATGACGATCCAGGATTCAGGGACTGCCCGCCCGGCGGGTCGTCCGCGCAGCGAGAAGGCCGAGAAGGCGATCATCGACGCGACGCTCGATCTGATCGGCGAGGGCATGGGGGTGTCCGAGCTGACCATCGAGGCCATCGCGTCGAAGGCGGGCGTCGGCAAGACGACGATCTACCGGCGCTGGTCCAACAAGGAGGACCTGATCGTCGACGCCCTCTCCACGCTCAAGGCGCCGCTGCCGGTGCTGTCCGGCACGTCCGTACGCGACGACCTGATCAGCCTGGTCGACGCGATGCGCCAGGAGTCGGGCGACCTCCGCAGCCGGTGCGTGATGAACATCGCGATGAGCGAGGCCGACCGCTATCCCCAGCTGATGGAGCGCTTCCTCAAGCGCGCCGTCGAGCCACGCAGGGAGGCGATGCGCGCCGTGATCGAGCTCGGCATCGCCACCGGCGAGCTCAGGGCCGACCTGGACGTCGAGATGGGCATGGCCATGATCTCCGGGACCATGCTGTGGCACACCAAGTGGGGTCCCGCCGGCGGGCTCGCGCCCGATCTGGCCGAACGGGTCGTGGACGCGGTCCTTCGCGGGATGACCGCCTCCTGACGGACGGTCCTCCTGGAAAGTCTCGCGGGCGATCCCTGCGGAACGTCTGACGCGCGGTTCTTCCGGAACGCCTCACGAAGGCGCACCTGACGGTGCCTTCGTGAGGCGTTCCGGCGTTCCGGCCGGTCGTTCCGGCCTAGGCAGAACATGAGCCTTGTTCTACTCTCGCGACCATGCCCCCCATGCGAAAATTCGCGTTGATCGTCGTGCTCGCGTCGGGCCTGCTGTTACCCGGCGGCGCCGCCCTGGCCCACGAGGAGCGCCCGGTCACGTTCCCCGACGGCACGGGTACGGTGCCGGTGTTGCGGACGGGCGAGCCGGACCTGCTGGTCTGCAAGTCCGACAAAGCAGACTTCGAGCGTCGGATCGCGAATTTTCCGGCGGACCTCAAAGCCCGCAACCTTGACCTTTTCGCGAAATGTCAGGAAAAAGGGGTCCGGCACCTGCAAGAGGCCGTCGACCAGGTCGACCGGCCCGGAATGACCATCGCCCTCCTCCCCGGCCTCTACCGGGAGGAACCCAGCCAGTCCGCCCCCACCGGCGACTGCGCCAACCTCCCCGCCCGCCGGTCGGACTGGGGCTACCAGATCCTCAGCTACGAGCAGCAACTCCAGTGCCCGCACAACCAGAACCTGGTCGCCATCCTCGGCAAGCGCGACCTCCAGATCGAGGGCGCCGGCGCCGGCCCGCTGGACGTGGTCGTCGACGCCGAATACCGCAAGCTCAACGCCATCCGCGCCGACCGCGCCGACGGCGTCTACTTCCGGAACCTGACCGCCCAGCGTACGACGTTCAACTCCCTGTACGTCCTGGAGACCGACGGCTTCGTCATCGACCGCGTACTGACCCGGTGGAACGACGAGTACGGCTTCCTCACCTTCGCCAGCGACCACGGCCTGTACACCGACTGCGAGGCGTACGGCAACGGCGACGGCGGCCTCTACCCCGGCAGCTCCTCCAACCTGAACGAGGGCCGGGGCCACGACGTCCCCCGCTACGCCATCGAGATCCGCCGGTGCAAGAGCCACGACAACGCGCTCGGCTATTCGGGCACCGCCGGCGACTCGCTCTGGGTGCACGACAACGAGTTCTACGACAACATGGTCGGCGCCACGATGGACAGCCTCTGGCCCTCCCACCCCGGCCTGCCGCAGAACCACGCCAGGTTCGAGAACAACAAGATCTACGACAACAACCGCGACTACTACCGGCACACCCGGGACGGCACCTGCGCCAAGCCCCCCGCCGAGCGCGGATACGAGCGGGGCGTGGTGTGCTCGCAGGTGGGCGTGCCGCCGGGGACGGGCGTGATCGTGGCGGGCGGCAACTACAACGTCTTCGCCGGCAACCAGGTCTGGGGGCATCGGCGGGCGGCGTTCCAGCTCTTCGGCGTGCCGGCGTTCATCAGGGGCGAGAACGACCTGGCCAAGCAGGCCGACACGTCGGACCACAACCGCTACGAGGGCAACGTGTTCGGCGTGGGCCCGGCGGGGGAGCGGCGGCCGAACGGGCTGGACGTGTGGTGGGACGGGCAGGGCACGGGCAACTGCTGGCAGGGGGACGTGGGCGCGTCCTCGCCCGCCGTGCTGCCGGTCTGCGCGGCGGCGGCGCCCGCGCTGTCGGGCGGGTCGAACCGGCTGCTGGCCGAGCCGGTCAAGCTGGTGAAGCTGTATCTGTGCGCCGACTTCAGCGCCTCCGAGGCGCGGCTGCCCGCCGGGTGCGACTGGTTCGGCGCTTCGGGGCTGGGCAAGGTGGAGGCCCAGCTCGCCCTGGGCGGGTCGGTGGTGCTGGGGCTGCTGGCGGGGCTGTTCTGGTGGCGATCGCGGCGGATCGCCCGGCAGTACGGCGGCGGTGGGGAAACGTCGCCGGGGAGCGGGGTGGCGGCCGGGCCGGCGGCGATCGGCCTGCGCCGGCACCGGCTCGTCGTGGCCGGGACCGCGGCGGGGGCGGTCGGGCTGGCGCTCGACGTCGTGGCCGCGGCCCTGGGCAGCTCGGCGCAGGCGGGGGTGGCGTTGCTGCTCATGGGGGCGTGGTGGTTGTGCCTGGGGGCGGCGCTGCGGGCCGGGCGGCCGGTGTTCGGCTGGTCCACGATCGTGGTGGGCGTGCTGGCCTGCGCGGACGCGTTCGACCGGCTGGTGTACCTGATTCCGGTCATCCCGCTGGGGCCGGGGTGGATCCGGGGGCTGGTCACCGGGTTCTGGGTGCTGTGCGCCGTCGTGGTGCTGGCGCCCGGGCGCGGCCGGGCCGCGGCGGAGGAGCGGCCCGCCGGGGCCGAGGTCTCCGCGTGAGAGGCGGCCTGGTCCCCGTGCTGGCGTGCGTGCTGGTGGCGGGGTGCGGGCCGCTGGCACAGGGCCACCGCGACCCCGGCAACAGCCACGAGGTGGCGACGGGCGCGCCGAGCGGGCGGGCGGACGCGGAGATCACCATCGCGCGCGGCCGGGTCAGCCCGGCTCCCGGCTGGCTGGAGGTGGGCAAGGGACGCCAGGTCGGCATCACCGTCACCAGCGACGTGGCCGACGAGGTGCACGTCCACGGGTACGACATCACGGCCGAGCTGCGGCCCGGCGTGCCCGCGACCGTGCGGTTCACGGCGGACCTGACCGGGGTGTTCCAGGTGGAGACCCACGGGAGCAGGCTGGTCCTGACACAACTGGCCGTCCGATGACGGCGGACCCGGTCGGCTCGCCGGTGGCGGGCGTGCTCGTACCGGGCGACACCGAGCCGGTGGGCGTGCTCGCACCCGGCGGCGGCCCCGGGCCGGTGGGCGTGCTCGCACCCGGCGGCGGTCCCGGGCCGGTGGGCGTGCTCGCGCACGGTGTCGGCGAACGCGCCGACCTGCCGATCCCGCTCTTCTACGCCTACGCGGGCGCGTTCGCGGCGCTCGTCGTGTCGTTCCTGGCCCTCGGCCTGCTCTGGGCCGACTCGCGCTTCCGCGGCGACCTGGCCGGCCGGGTGATCCCCGTACGCCTGCCCGCGCGCCCCGCCCGCGTCCTGACCCTGCTGGCCGCCGTCCACACCCTCGGCTGGCTCGCGGTCGGCCCGGACACGGAGAACGCGGGGCCGTACCTGGTGTACGTGCTCTTCTGGGTCGGCCTCGTGCCGGCGTCGCTGCTGCTCGGGCCGGTGGGGCGGGCGCTGAACCCGTTCCGGCTGCTGCCGGACCGGCCGCGCCGCCCGTACCCGCCGGGGCTCGGCTACTGGCCCGCGGCCGCGGGCCTGCTCGCGTTCACGTGGATGGAGCTGGCCGCCCCCGAGCCCGCCGCGCCCCTCACCCTGCTGACCTTCCTCACCCTGTACGGCGCCGCGCAGCTGGCCGGCACCCTCGTCTACGGCCAC
Organism: Nonomuraea sp. MTCD27; assembly: GCF_041950495.1. Classification (NCBI taxonomy): domain Bacteria; kingdom Bacillati; phylum Actinomycetota; class Actinomycetes; order Streptosporangiales; family Streptosporangiaceae; genus Nonomuraea; species Nonomuraea sp. MTCD27. Next base: position 192,959 of record NZ_JBGNUW010000002.1, read on the forward strand.
GCCTGGCTGGAGCGGGGCGACCCGTTCGAGGTGTACTCGACCCTGATCGGCCACCTGTCACCGCTCGGCCGGCGCGCCGACGGCAGGCGGGTGCTGCGCAACCCGTTCGACGGCCTCGACGCCGTCGAGCCCGCCCCCGGCCTGGTCGCCACGGTCTGCGTGCTGCTCGGCAGCACCGGCTACGACGGCTTCTCCTCGGCCCCCGTCTGGGTGGACGCCCTGCAGTCCGGGCCGCTCGGCCGCACCGGCCTGGGCACGCTCGGCCTGCTGGCGGCCGTGGCCGGCGTGGCCGTCCTGTACGCCGCCTGCCTCGGCGCGGCCGGGCTGATCGGCGGCACGAGAGGGCTGGCCGCCCGCTTCGCCCACTCGCTGCTGCCCATCGCCGTCGGCTACCTGATCGCGCACTACTTCTCGCTGCTGGTCGTCGAGGGCCGGCACGCCGTCGCCCTGGCGCTCGGCCTGGACGCCGAGCCGGACCTGAACGCCGTCGCGCCGGCGACGATCGCCACCGTGCAGGTGCTGGCCATCGTGCTCGGCCACGTCGCCGGCGTGGTGGCCGCCCACGACCGCTCGGTGCGCCTGCTGCCGCCCGCCCGCGCGGTCGCCGGGCAGATCCCGCTGTTCGTGCTGATGGTCTGCTACACGGTCGGCGGCCTGACCCTCCTCCTGGCCGCCTGACGCCCCGCTAGCCGCCTGACGCGGTCCTGCGGCGGAACAGCACCGCCGCCACCGGCAGGGCGAGCACGACCGTGCCCGCCAGCCACGCCGTGGCCACCGCCCCCGACGAGCCCATGGGCAGGTCCAGCAGCAGCCCCCGCATCGTCTCGATGATCGGCGTGAGCGGCTGGTGGGTGGCGAACGCCCGCAGCACGCCCGGCATGGTCTCGGCGGGCACGATGCCGTCCGACACGTACGGCAGGAAGAGCACGAAGAAGCTGAACGCCCCGGCCGCCTGGGACGACCTGACCAGCAGGCCCCAGACCGCCGCCAGCGCGGACATGGCCAGCACGTACCCGATCACCAGGGCCAGCACCAGCGCCCAGTCGGCGAGCGTGGCGTCGGGGCGGAAGCCCAGCAGGAGCGCGGCGGCCAGCGCGATGGCGGAGGACGCCACGTTGCGGATCACCGAGGCCACGACGTGCCCCGCCGGGACCACCCAGCCGCTGATGGGCAGGGTGCGGAAGCGGTCGATCATGCCTCCGGTCATGTCGTCGGAGATGGTCACGGCGGTCAGCGCGGCGCCGTACCCGCCGGACATGAGCAGCACGGCGGGCACGACGAAGTCGATGTAGTCGAGGCCGCTGGAGCCGGTCGTGATCGCGCCGCCGAACACGTACACGAAGAGGACCATGATCATCACGGGCAGGGCCGTGTTCACGATCAGGCCGTCCAGGACGCGCAGCTCGCGGCGCAGGTCGCGGACGACCAGGCGGCTCAGGTCGCCCGCGGCGGTGATGGGGGTGCTCATGCCGCGGCCGCCGTGAGCTCGAAGAAGACGTCGTCGAGGGTGGGCGTGCGCAGCTCCACGTGCTCGACGGCGATGCCCGCCCCGTGCAGCACCTCCAGCGTGCGGCGCAGGTGGTCGGGGTCCTGGACGGCCAGCGTGACCTCCCCTGCTTCGGCGTCGAGGTGCGCGCCGAAGCCGGTCAGGGCGGCGCCCGCGCGGGGCAGGTCGGCGGCCTGTGCCAGGCGCAGCGCCAGGCGTTCCGAGCCGACCTGGCGCTTCAGCGCCGCGGGGGAGTCGTCGGCGACGACCCGGCCGCCGTTGATGACCACGACGCGGTCGGCGAGGTGGTCGGCCTCCTCCAGGTACTGCGTGGTGAGCAGGATGGTGGTGCCGGACCCGAGCAGCTCGCGGATCACCGACCACAGCTCGGCCCGGCTGCGCGGGTCGAGCCCGGTCGTGGGCTCGTCGAGGAACAGGATCGGCGGCGCCGACACCATGCTGGCCGCCAGGTCCAGGCGGCGCCGCATGCCGCCCGAGTACGTGCCGGCCCGCCGGTTCGCGGCGGCGGCCAGGTCGAAGCGCTCCAGCAGTTCGTCGGCCCGCTTCCGGGCGGGGCGGCGGCCCAGGTGGTAGAGGCCGGCGAACAGCTCCAGATTCTCCCGCCCGGTCAGCAGGGCGTCCACGGTGGCCTGCTGCGCGGCCAGCCCGATGGCGCGGCGGACCGCCACGCCTTCCCGGGTCACGTCGTGCCCGGCCACCATGGCGGTGCCGCCGTCGGGGGCGAGCAGCGTGGTCAGGATCCGTACGGTCGTGGTCTTGCCCGAGCCGTTCGGGCCGAGTACGGCCAGCAGCGACCCGGTGGGCACGGTCAGGTCGATCCCGGTCAGCACCCGCGTGTCGCCGAAGGACTTGGTGAGTCCCCGGGCGACAATGGCATCTGTGAATGGCCTACTGTGTATGACGTTCATAGTTTCAAGGTAATGCAGAATCCTAGGAGCGAGTCAAGCCGAGGAGGATGTGGATGGCGCAGAAACGGCGGCTTCCCCCCATGCTGCAACGGATGTGGGGGCGCGAGCCGGCGTCGCGCAGGGGGCCGCGGCCGCGGCTCGACCTGGCCACGATCACCGCCGCCGCCATCGAGATCGCCGACTCCGAGGGGCTGGCCGGGGTGTCGATGGGCAGCGTGGCCACGCGGGTGGGGGTCGCGGCGACGGCGCTGTACCGGTACGTCGGCAGCAAGGAGGACCTGCTGACCTCGATGGCCGACTACGTGGCGCCCCACCCGCCGGACCCGGGCGGCCTGCCCTGGCGTGACTACCTCGGCCGGTGGACCCGGGCCCAGCGCGACCTCGTGCTCGGGCACCCGTGGCTGCTGGTGATCACCCGGTTCGCCCCGCCCCTGGGGCCGCGGCGGTTGCTCTGGCTGGACCGCGCGCTGGCCGCGCTCGACGGCACGGGGCTCGACGACGGCGAGAAGATCAACGTGGCCAGCGCGCTGACCGGCTACGCGCTGACCGACGCGGCGCTCGTCCAGACCATGGGCACGGGGTTCGCCGAGTTCGACGAGAGCGGGATCGACAGCCCCTTCGACTACGGCGAGGTGCTGGCCGAGGTGCTCGACCCCGAGACCTACCCCGCCCTCTCGGCGGCCGTGCGCGGGGGCGTCATGCACGGTGCCGACTCCTGGGCGGACGACGCGGACTTCCGCTTCGGCCTCGACCTGCTGCTCGACGGCGTCGAGCAGCTGATCGCGCGGCGCGCGTCAGGGAGTCACGTCGGCGGGGAGTAGCTGCTCGATGAGCAGGCGGCGGACCCGGTCCGGGCCGGTCACCCAGGGCCGCAGCAGCTCCCATCCATGGAAATAACCGAATATGTACGGGCGCATCGCCGACGGCCTGAACAGCCCGAGCGCGCCCGCGATCTCGCCGTCACCGTAGAGCGACCACTTCCCGAGATACGCGGCGAGCTCCGCCTCCCCGCGCCCCTCCGCCGCCAGGAACGCCGCGTTGCCCCACACGCCCCACAGCACGTTCTTGGCATGATGAACGGCCGCGAAGTCGCTCCCGTCCGGCCGGATCCCGGCCTCGGGCAGGACGTTCGCGTTCAGCCAGACCTGTGCCTCGTCCCCGGGGAACAGCAGCTCCTCGGCGAGCAGCCCGAGCCCCTCGCTGAGCACGAACGACGGCGAGAGCATGAACCGCACCCGCTGCCGCTCCCCGAGGTGTGCCTCCTTCAGCATCGACTCGGCGATGTGCCCCGGATGTCCCTCGTGGGCGACGAGATACAGCAGGTCGGCCAGGTTGAACGGGATCTCCTTGTTGATGTGGATCGTGGACTTCAGCCCGCCCTCGTAGGCGCCCGCCCCGTGGAACCCCACGCCCTCCACCAGCCGGCACTCCACCACCTCGCCGGGCGGCAGTGGGATGATCGCGTTCGTCCTGCGCCGCGTCTCGGCGACCGCCCTGTCCACCAGCTCGGGCAGCCGCTCGATCGGCTCCAGCGTGTGGGCCGCCTGCCAGGCCCGCAACCGCTCGGCCAGCGAACCGGGCGTCCTCGGCAGGGCCCGGTCCAATTCGGCGTGCGCCTGCTCGAACACCTCCTCCGGCACCCACCGCGGCTCCAGGCCCAGGCACTCCCTGCCGTACTCGGCGAGCGGCAGCCGCTCGCCGGCCAGATGGCCGGCCACGGCGCGCATCGCCCGTACGTGGGCGGCCAGGTAGGGGTCCGGGGCGCACTCCATGAGCCGCTCGGCCTCCTCCGCCAGCGCGGCGGGCTCGGCGGGCGGCTCGGCCGCGACCCGGTCGCTCCACTCCGCCGGGCCCCGGTAGATGAGCATCGTGCCGGACAGGCCGCCGGTCGCCAGGCGGTCGATCCGCAGGGCCAGCATCGCGTGGTCCCGCTCCCAGTCCATGACAGTTCCTCCGTTCCTTCGGGGCCGCCTAAGCTAGCCGTACGGTTTTCCGTACAGTGCACGGAAGGACGTCGGGGATGCCGGAGTCGATCTGGTTACGCGAGGACGGGCGTCCGCGCCGGCCGCGGCTGTCCCGTGAGCGCATCGTCGAGGCCGCCGTCGGCCTCCTCGACGCCGAGGGCGTGCCCGGGTTCTCCATGCGGGCCCTCGCCGCACGCCTGCGGGCCGGCACGATGTCGCTGTACGAGTACGTACGGAGCAAGGAAGACGTCCTGGACCTCGCGCTGGACGAGGTGATCGGCGAGATCGAGGAGCCGCGCGAGCCGGGCCCGTGGCGCGGCACCCTGGTCGGGCAGCTCACCCAGAGCCGGGCCGTCATGCGCCGCCACCCCTGGGTCCCCGCAGTCACCGCCACCCGGCCCCTGCTCGGCCCGAACGCGCTGGCCCGCTCCCGCCTGTTCTACTCCGCCCTCGCCCGCGCCGGCCTGACCGGCCCCGAGCTCACCGCCGCCGTAGGGACCCTGTCCTCCTACGTCAACGGCTTCGTCGCCTCCGAGAACACCTGGTGGGCCACCGTCCGCACCCCTGCGGCCGACGCCGAGATCCGGGCCCGGGTCGCGGGCCATCTGAACGAGCGGGAGGCCGAGCTCGCCCGGCACTCGCAGGTGGACAACGGCGACTTCGACAGCCAGTTCCTGCTCGGCCTCGACCTCATCCTCGACGGCATCGCAGCCCGCCTGCCACCTGAACCGGCCTGACCCGTGTCGGGATCGGGTCAGGGCCGCCGCGGCACGTCCGTCGGCCGGAAGGGGATCAGCAGGGCGGTGATGTTGTCCTGGCCGCCCGCGGCGATGGCGTGCTCGACGAGTGCGCGCGCCGCCTTCAGGAGGTCGCCCGCCGGGGCGGCGTGGGCGCGCAGAGAGCCCGGGTCGGGGAGGTGGCGCCAGAGGCCGTCGGTGCACAGCAGCAGGCGGCCCGGGGCTGAGGGACGGTAGCTGCGGACGCGCGGCTCCGGTGCGCCGGCGTCGGCGCCCAGCCAGGCGGACAGCGCCTCGTGCTCGCCGGTGTCATCCTCGGTCAACGCCATGCCGGTGCCCTCGTCCGGCAGCCAGTACGCGCGGCTGTCGCCCACCCAGCAGCTCCAGACGCCTTCCGGACCGGCGACGCCCGCAACGTACGTACAGGCGGGCGCCCCGAGCTCCGCCGCCGCGAGCGAGGTGATCGCTTCGGCGGGCGCGACCGCGCTGGTCGGCCGGCGTGTGGCCGGGCCAGTGGGGAGGGTCGCGTTGCTCGTCCCGGGTGCGGCCGGGGCGGTTGGTGGGTGGGCCGTGCGGATCCCGGCCAGGGCGGCGACCGCTCGGCCCGCCATGAGTGCGCCCTCCGTCAGAGCCGTCTCCGGCAGCGCGCCCGCACGCAGGCGCGCGGCCGTCGCGGCCGCGCCCGCCTCGGCGGCCACCTGGGCGGCGCGCTCAGAGCGGGGGGACATGGAGACACCGTCGCAGACCACGCCGACCGTCCATGCGCCCATCCTGGTCAGCGCCATCGCGTCCGCGTTGACCGCGCGGCGCAGGCCGCGATCGCTCACCCCCGCGGCGCCACCGTCCACTGTCAGCTCCAGATGGGCGCGGAAGGCGGGTTGCGCGTGACCGCAGTCCCAGCAGCGGCCGTCGGGGGCCACGGCGCCGCCGCCGCACGAGACGCAATGTGTCATCTCCGTCATGGCACCACGATCGTCTCAGATCCGGCACCGTCTCTCCGTCGAGCGGGACGAAGTCTCAGCTATACGCCTCAGAAGCCCCGAGGCCGCTGGTCGCCGTCCCCCGCCTCGGCTGTCACTGGGGACGGCGTGTTGCTCGTCCGGGCGGCGCTGCCTGGGTTGTGGGTGGCGCGGTAGCTTGGCACGCGACACGGATGGGGTGGGTGATGGGGCGGGCCTGGGCCGAGGAGGATGACGGCGCGGGGCTGGCGGAGTTGCTGGCCGCGGCGCGGGGCGGGGACGAGGAGGCGTTCGGGCGGCTGGTCGGGCCGTTGCGGGACGAGCTGCGGGCCCACTGCTACCGGATGCTGGGCTCCGTTCACGATGCCGAGGACGCCGTGCAGGAGACCCTGGACCGGGCGTGGCGGGGTCTGGCGCGGTTCGAGGACCGGGGGTCGATCCGGGCGTGGCTCTACAAGATCGCGACGAACCGGTCGCTGACCCTCATCGAGCGCCGGGGACGCCGCGAGCTGCCCACCGATCTCAGCCCCGGTGGCGCGCCGGCCACCGAGGTGGCCTGGCTGGAGCCGTACCCCGATCGGCTGATGGGCTGGACGGCCGGGCTCGAGCCGGAGGCGCGGGTGCTGGCGCGGGAGAGCGTGGAGCTGGCGTTCGTGGCGGCGCTGCAGCACCTGTCGGCCGTGCAGCGCGCCGTGCTGCTGCTGCGCGACGTCCTCGGGTACGCCGCCCGCGAGGTCGCCGACCTGCTCGACACCACGGTCGCGGCGGTCAACAGCGCCCTGCAGCGCGCCCGCAAGGAGGTGGCGGGGCTGCTTCCCGAGGCCACCCAGCAGCAGACCCTGCGCGCGCTCGGCGAGGCGGCCCAGCGGGAGCTCGCCCGGCGCTACATGTCCGCCTGGGAGGCCGGGGACGTCGACGCCATCGTGGCCATGCTGGCCGAGGACGCGAAATACTCCATGCCGCCGCTGACCGCCTGGTACCGGGGCCGCGCCGGCATCCGGGGCTTCCTGCTGGCGGCGCCGCTGAAGCACCGGTGGCGGTTCCTGCCGGCGCGGGCGAACGGGCAGCTGGCGTTCGGGACGTACATGTGGGACGAGGAACGGGACGGCTACGTGCCGACCGGCCTGGACCTGATCGTCCTGCGCGGTACGGAGATCGCCGAGGTGGTCTCGTTCCTGACGGCGGACTTCGCGGAGTTCGGGCTGCCGATTCTGCTGGGGCGCGATGAGTTTCCGGATCGGGGCGGGTTGTAGTTCCGACGGGATGATCCGATCCGGAGGGAACCCACCATGAACACCGATGAGCAGCAGATCCGCACCCTGATCGAGCGCTGGGCCGAGGCCGTGCACGCGTGCGACCTGGCCGGGGTCGTCGCCGGGCACGCCGACGACATCGTCATGTACGACGTGCCGCCGCCCCAGGAGGGGGTCCGGGGCATCGAGGCGTACCGGAAGACCTGGCCGCCGTTCTTGCGGTGGCAGGCGCAGGGGGCGTTGTTCGAGATCGAGTCGCTGGAGGTCACGGCGGGGGCCGACGTCGCCTTCGCGTACGCGCTGCTGCGCTGCGGCATCACCGCTGATGACCTTTCACGACGGTTGCGGCTGACGTTCGGCCTGCGCAAGGAGGGCGGGCAGTGGGTCGTGGCCCACGAGCACCACTCCTTCCCGATCACGGACGCGGGGGCGGCCGAGCAGGAGGTGCGGCAGGTGTACCAGCGGTGGTACGAGTGCACCGCCGCCCACGACCTCGACGGCATGATGGCGACCATCGCCGGCGACGTGGTGTCGTACGAGCAGGAGGTGCCCCTCCAGTACGTGGGCGTGGACGCGGTGCGCGAGTTCTGCGCCCGCGGCCTCGACGCGGGCGGCGACGCCGGCGTCACCCTGGACGTTCCCGAGCTGAAGGTCATGGTCCGGGAGGATATGGCGGTGGCGTGGGGGCTGGACCTGGTGCGCGTCGACGGGTCGGAGGAGAGCTGGTCGCGCGCGACGAGGGTGTTCCAGCGGCGGGACGGCGCGTGGCTGATGATCCACCAGCACCGGTCCGTCCCGCAGGACCCGGCCACCGGCCAGGCGAGAACCGACCTACGGCCCTGACCCCGGGCTGATCTTCGGGGCGCTTACCCGGCGGCGCTTGGCCCTGTCCTCCCGGGGCGGCGCGAGGCCGTCCTCCGGGTGGGTGGACATGCGGGGACAGTCCGCCAGAGGTTCCGATGGCCGTGTGGGGGCGCCCGCCGGAGCTCCCGGTGGACGCGTGGGGACGTCTGCCGGAGCTCCAGGTGGACGCGTGGGGACGTTCGCCGGTGGCGCGCGCCGGGCCGGGTGTCAGCGCTGTTCCAGGACGGTGGCGAGCATCGTGTCGAGGGCCTGCTGCGAGACCTGGAGCTGCTCGATCGTCTCGGCGATGCGCCGGCGTTCCCGCCGCAGGTTGCTGACCATGCCGGGGCAGGCGGCCGGCACCATGCGCTCGCCGTCGTCGTGCACGCAGTGCAGCAGCCGCGCGATGACGGCGGTGGGCAGGCCGGCGGCGAGCATCGTACGGATGTGGCGCACGGCGGCCACGTCCGCGTCATCGTACTCGCGATATCCGTTGGGCAGCCGCCGGGGCCGCAGCAACCCCTGCTCCTCGTAGTAGCGCAGCAGCCGCCTGCTCACCCCGGTCTCGTGGGCCAGATCACCGATTCTCATGCGCTCCCTTGACCTTCACATCGATGTGACGCCCTACCGTCCGACTGTCACTCGCAACAACGTGAAAGGAGCTGATGATGCCGGGAGCGGTGATTATCGGGGCGGGTCCGGGGATCGGCCGGTCCGTCGCCCGCCGGTTCGCGAAGGAGGGCCTGGCGGTGGCCCTCGTCTCGCGTACCGGCAACGACCTCGGCCTGGAGGGGGTGCTCTCGTACCGGGCCGACTGCGCCGACGAGGGCGAGCTGCGCGCCGCGCTCGACGCGGCGGCGGGCGAGCTGGGCACACCGGACGTCGTGGTCTACAACGCCGCGATCATCCGCCCGGACACGCCGGGGGAGGTGAGTGCGCGGGCGCAGCTCGACGCGTGGGCGGTCAACGTGGTGGGCGCGCTCGTCGCCGCCGCGCACGTGGCGCCCGCGATGGCGCGGCGCGGCAGCGGTACGTTCATCGTCACCGGCGGCATGCCCGAACCCAAGGCATGTTACGTCAGCCTCTCCCTCGGCAAGGCGGGCGTGCGGACGCTGGTGACGATGCTGGACGAGGAGTACGGGCCGTCCGGCGTCCACGTGGCCAGCGTCACCGTCGCCGGGCCGGTCGCGCCGGGCACGGACTTCGACCCGGACGACATCGCCGGGCACTACTGGCGGCTGCACACCCAGCCACGCGAACGATGGGAGCAGGAGATCCTCCACGCAGGCACCGCCCCCGCCCCCGCCCCCTGAGCCGATCGGGCCCGTGCGTCGGTCTGCCCTGTGCGTGGTCGGTCCGCCCCGTGCGTGGTCGGTCGGGTCCGTGAGCTCACCGGCCCCTGAGGCGTCCTCCGGACGCACGGGGGCGTGTGGCCGTCAGGGACAGCCGCGCGAGGAAGCTGAGCGTCGTCGGTGTGGGCGCGGTCGGGTGTTCAGGTGGTGAGCTTCCAGAGCCAGCCGAGTGCGCGCAGCCCGAGCCGCTCGGCAACCCGCCGTGAGGAGCGGTTGTCCGCGCTGGTGCTGTAGAACAGCTGGAGGCCCGGCAGGAGGTCGGCCCAGGTGGCGGTGGTCGCGGCGGCGTATCCGCGGCCTCGGTAGCGGGGAGACGTCCAGGTGCCCGCCTCTGCGCCGGCCGGGGTCAAGCGGGCCGTATGGCAGATCGCGGCCACCTGCCCGTCCTCGACGATCATCGCCCAGGGTGCGCCTTCGCCGCCGTCGCAGAGCGACTCCCACTCCTCGGGGGCCCAGTTGCCGGGCCGTAAGGGGCGTACGAGCCGGACGTGCGCGGGCTCGTCCGACCTGAGCACCCGCACCGGTACGTCGAACCGCACCGGTGGCCTCACCAGGTAGCTCGGCCCGCCGGACACCGCCACCCGTTCACCGCCCAGGAGTGCCCGGCAGCCCTCGAGCACGTCCGGCGGCGTGCCGAAGGGGGACGGGGTGCCTCCCGCGGTGAGGTCGAGCAGCCGCCCGGCGAGGGTGTCGGACACGGAGTCGGCCACGGCCACGATCAGGCCGTCGGCCGCCACGCCGATCACCACGTCCTCCGGCCCGGGCAGTCGGCCACGGTCGTCGAGGCGCCAGATGACGCCCAGCTCTACCCGGAGAAGGTCGATGTCCCGAGGCTCCCGGGCTGCCTCCGTCACGCCTCCACCTCCGTCTCCGCCTTCGTCAGGACTGATGACGTTGCCTCCCGCCTGCCATCACGCTTCCGCTTCCAGGATCACGGCCATCGCCTCCCGTGAGGACTCACGGCGTCGCCGCCTGGGGTTGCGGGCCCGTCCCGGGTCACGAGCCTCCCGGGTCCATGGGGCCTCCTAGGCCGCGGGGCCCCCTGGTCACGTGCCCCCTGGGTCGCGGGCCCTCCCCGGGTTGCGGGGCCTCCTGGGTCGCGGGCCCCTAGGCACGGGGCCTTCTGGGTCACGAAGTCGCCCCCGGCCGTACGGCGTCGCCTCCAGCCACGGGGTCATCTCGCCGTCACGAATCGGCCCCCTCGGGCACCAGGGTGAACGGGACGCTCGCGGCCACTCTGCCGTTGACGATCACGTCGAGCTCCCTTGCGCCAGGCGGCTCGTCGCGGGTCGTGACCGGGCGGAAGGAATGGCTCTTGCGTACGGTGAACGTCTCCCCGACCCCGCCCGCCTCCCGCTGGCCCAGGTGGAACACGCGGCGCGAGCCCGCCCGCCGGATCGCGTATTTCAGCAGCACCGGCCCCGCCGCCCCCGCCGTCACCGTGACCGTGAAGGCCAGCTTTCCGCCCACCGCCACGACGTCGCCCTCCAGGGCCAGCGCGTCGACCGAGCCGCTGCCCGGTGTGGCGCCCACCAGCGTCAGCGCCTCCGGATGGCCGGAGCGCAGCAGCCCGCGCACGGCGTGGCGCAGCACCTTCTCCACGTATGAGCCGCCGGCGGAGCGCCACCGCGCCAGCAGCTCGACCACGACCTCGGGATGGTCTTTGGCCAGGTCGTTGACGTGGTTGGCGACCGAGCGGCGGACGTATTCGCTCGGGTCGTCGCGCAGCCGGTCGAGCAGGGGCAGCGTCGGGCCCGGGGCCATCAGCCAGCCCACCCGTCCGGCCCACGGCAGCCGGGGGCGCGAACCCTCGGAGGCCAGCCGGCGCAGGTGCTCGTCGGGTGACTCCGCCCAGCCGTACATGATCTTGAGGGCGTCGTCGCGGTGGTGCTCCAGGAAGGGGCGCACGGCGAACTCGCCCGTCGCGTACGGCGTGAGCACGGCCAGCGTGTCCATCGCCGCGTGCAGGTGGTCGAGCCCGTGCACGGCCGTGTGCTCGGTGGCCGGCCAGCCGCTCCACATGTCCAGCGCCGCCCGCGAGGCGCACTCGCGCACCAGCTCGGCCGCCTGCGGGTAGGGCAGGGGCAGCGCGTCGTGCAGGGCCGCGGCGACGTGGGCGACCCGGGCCTTCAGCTCGAGCCCGTCGAGCCCGCCCAGGGCCTGCGCGGTGAAGCGGTCCCGCGGGAACGGCGCCCAGGCGGCGGCCAGCCCGTCGGCCAGCACCGACACGGACCGGGCGTTGATCATTTCTTTCAGGGGTTGGGCCACGCGCCAACTGTGCCAGCCGCCACCGACAATCTTCCGCCCGCTGGTCTGGATGCCCGCCGGTCGAAACGCCACCGGTCGGGACGCCCGCCGGCTGCGGTGCCCGCCCGGTCGTGACGCTCGCCTGCGTCGCGGAGCGGGTGGCGGCGGGAGTAGAGCACGGGTGCCGGCGGGGGAGGGGCGCGGGTGCAGGCGGGAGTGGAGCACGGGTGTCGGCGGGAGTGGGGCACGGGTGCCGGTGGGGGAGGGGCATGGGTGCGTTCGTCGCATCCGTGCCGCCCCCTTCGTCACGCCTTGTCGGGGCCGTCCTGGGCGGTCAGGCCGGTGAAGTACGCCTTCATCGAGGGGTAGTAGTCGTCGAAGTCCGGCGTGGGGGAGCCGTCGCGGGAGGCCACGAGCAGGTCCAGGTAGTACTCCCAGCCGGGGCCGATCTCGCCGAGGCCGTCCTCGGTCTCGAGGTGCTGGACGAAGCGCAGCTCCGTCGTGCCGCCAGCCTCCGACAGCAGCAGCTCGAGGTGCCAGGCCCCGTGCTCGTCCAGCGACGACACCGCCAGCCGGCGCGGCGGGTCGCAGGCGTCGATGCGCATGTCGTACCAGGGCGTCTGCTCCTCGAAGAGCATCTGCACCTTGATCGTGCGCCCGGGCCCCGCGTCGCCCTCCCAGGGCCCGAACCAGCGGGCCGTGCGCTCGGGCTCGGTGAGGCTGGCCCACACGTCCTCGGCGGGTGCGCGGAAGGTCCGGGTGAGGACGAGGTCGCTGCCCCCGTCCGTACGGAACAACCTGCCTGTGGGGATGAGACTCATGCGGTGCCTTCCTTCCTGCTGTCCGCGGCGGCGTCACGGCGCTCGCGGCGGGTCCGGTAGACCTCTGTTTCCAGCGCGTCAAGATGGTGCTCCCACCCGGAGGGCCGGACGAACGGGGTGAGCCACGCGATGAGCTCGGTGAACGGCCCCGGGTCGAGCGTGTAGAAGCGCTGCCTGCCGACGAGCTCCGCGCGCACCAGCCCGCTCTGCCTGAGCACCCGCAGGTGACGGCTCACGGCGGGCCGGCTGATCGCGAAGCGCTCGGCGACCTCGCCGGCGGACAGCCGCCCGTCCCTGAGCAGCACCAAAATGTGCCGCCGCACCGGATCCGCGATCGCACCCGCCACCTCGTCCACCCGGAAAGCGTAACCTACTGGTTACGCGTTTCGCCAGAGGGGTCGGCGGAGACACGGCTGTCGAGGCAGCAGCGGACGAAGTCCTGGACGATCGGGTCGGCGTCGTCGGCCGGGTCCCAGGCGACGCCCACCCGGGTCGGGCTGATGCCGCTCACCGGCCGGTACGTGACGCCGGGCCGCGCGTAGAAGCGGGCGGCGGACTCGGGCGCCAGGGCGACGCCGTAGCCGTTGGCTATCGCGCTGAGCCATTCGTCCGGCTGGTCGGCCACGGCCCCGATGCGCACAGGACGGCCGTCGCGCTCGTCCGCGCCCACCCAGAAGTCCCGCCACGGGCCCGTCTCCTCCGGAGCCGCGACGAACGGCTCGTCCCACAGCTCGCTGAAGGGGATCAGGTCCCGCGTGGCGAGCGGGTGCGACGAGGGCAGGGCGATCCAGCGGGGCTCGCTGAACAGCACCTCCACCCGCAGGCCGTCCTGCCCGGGGAACGGTACGCGGAGCAGCGCGACGTCCACGCTCCCGTCGGCGAGCCCGGCGGTGGGGTTCGACCACGACGCCTGGCGCATGTCGGCCCGCCAGCCCGGCCGGCGGAGCGCGAAGGCGGCCACGATCTCCTGGGTGGCCTCGTTGGCGGCGCTGGCCAGGAAGCCGACCCGCAGCACGCGGGCCGCGCGGTCGGCCGCGTGCCGGGTCTCGCGCAGCGCCCGGTTCCAGGCGGCCAGCAGCTCGGGGGCCCGCTCGGCCAGCGCCCGGCCCGGCTCGGTGAGGGCCATCCCGGTCCGAGACCGGGTGAAGAGCAGCACCCCGAGCTGGGCCTCCAGCTGCTTGATCTGCTTGGTGAGAGCCGGTTGCGACACGTAAAGCCGCTGGGCGGCGCGGGTGAGCCCGCCTTCCTCCGCCACGGCGATGAAGTAGCGCAGCAACCGCGTGTCCACATCCATGCCATCAGGTTATAGATGCAGGTATTGGACGCCAGGGTGCCACTCGGTAAAGCTGGTGAGCGAACGCCGGATCGAACGGAGGTCGTTCGTATGTTCACCGCATATGTGGTGGTCACCGCCGTCACGATCGTGGCCAACACAGCGGCGGCGATCGCCGACTTCGCGGGCGCGAAGGCCGTTCTCGCCAACGCGGATCAGGTGGGCGTCGCGCCGTCCTGGGTCCCGTGGCTGGGCGCGCTGAAGGCCGCCGGGGCGGCCGGGCTCGTGCTCGGTCTCCTGGGCGTCCGGATCCTGGGGCTCGCGGCGGCGACGGGGCTCGTGCTGTTCTTCCTGGGCGCGGTCGCCGTGCACGTCCGCGCCCGGGTGTTCGGCAACATCGTCTTCCCCGGAGGATTCCTGGCGCTGGCGGGCGCCTCGCTCGCCCTCGCCGCCGCACACTGACCGCCCGGGGCCGCCGGGGCGGGGACGGGACGGAGCGGGGACGGAGCGGGGACGGGGCGGGTCAGGTGGTGGTCTCGCGCCAGCGGTTGGTGATGGGCAGGCGGCGGTCGCGGCCGAAGTTCTTCGGGGTGATCTTGGGACCCGGGGGATACTGGCGCCGCTTGTACTCGGCCAGGTCCACCAGGCGGATCACCCGCGTCACCAGCGCCGGGTCGTGGCCGGCCGCGATGAGCTCCTGCGAGCCCATGTCCTTCTCCACGTAGTCGTCCAGCAGCCGGTCCAGCACCTCGTACGGCGGCAGCGAGTCGGTGTCGCGCTGGTCCGGCCGCAGCTCGGCGCTCGGCTCCTTCACGATCGAGTTCTCCGGGATCGGCCGCTCGGCCTGGAGCAGGAACCCGGGGTCCGAGTGGGCGTTGCGCCACCGGGACAGCTCCCACACCATCGTCTTCGGCACGTCCTTGATCGGGGCGAAGCCGCCCGCCGAGTCGCCGTAGAGGGTGGAGTAGCCCGTGGCCAGCTCGCTCTTGTTGCCGGTCGTCAGCACCAGGTGGCCGTGCTCGTTGGACAGCCCCATGAGGATCATGCCGCGCACCCTGGCCTGGAGGTTCTCGGCGGCCAGGCCCGACAGCTCGATCTCCTTCTCGTACGCGTCGACGATGTCGGCGATCGGCGCCACCCGCGACGAGACGCCCTGCCGCCGCACCAGCTCCTCGGCGTCGGCCAGCGAGTGGTCGGAGGAGTAGCGGGAGGGCATGAGCACCACGTTGACGCGCGAGGGGCCGATGGCGTCGGAGGCGATCGTGGCGGTCAGGGCCGAGTCGATCCCGCCGGAAAGGCCGAGGATGACCGACTGGAAGCCGTTCTTGGCCACGTAGTCGCGCACCGCGAGCACCAGCGCCGAGTAGACCTCCCCGTGCAGGTCCAGCCGCTCCGCGATCGGGGCGGGCACGGGCGGGTAGGGCGCGACCGGGTCGTCCGACAGCACCAGGCGCTCGACCGTGATCGTGGAGCCGTCGCCCGCGTCGTACGGGTACGTGCCCGGCTCCGAGTCCGCGACCGGCAGGCCGTCCAGGTCCACGACCAGGAGCTCCTCCTTGAACTGGCCGGCCCGCGCCACCAGCTCGCCCGTGCCGTCCACCACGATCGAGTCGCCGTCGAAGACCAGCTCGTCCTGCCCGCCGACCTGGTTGACGTAGACGAGGGCGCACCCGGCCTCCCGGGCGCGCCGCGCGCACAGCTCCAGCCGTACGTCGTCCTTCTCCTTCTCGTACGGGGAGGCGTTCGGCACCACCAGCAGCCCGGCCCCCGCCTGCCCCACGACGGACACGGGGCCGCCCTCCTGCCAGAGGTCCTCGCACACCGCGATCGCCACGTCCACCCCGTGCAGCCGGAAGACCGGCAGCCGGTCACCGCGGACGAAATAGCGGTATTCGTCGAACACCCCGTAGTTCGGCAGGTGGTGCTTGGCCGTGCGGGTGACCACCTCGCCCCGGTAGAGCAGCGCGGCGGCGTCCAGCGGGGCGCCCTTCGGCTGCCCGACCCGCGGCGCCAGCCCGGCGCGGTCGACGTAGCCGACCACCACCGGCAGGTCGCCCAGGCCCTCCCGGGACAGCCTGCGCGCGACTTCCGCCAAAGTCCTGATGCTGGCGTCCACGAAGGACGTCCGCAGCACCAGGTCCTCGACCGGGTAGCCGGTGAGGAACATCTCGGTGAAGACGACCAGGTGAGCGTCGCGCTCGGCGGCGTCGCGGGTCCACGCGACCAGCCGGTCCGCGTTGGCGCTCAGGTCGCCTACGGTCGGGTTCGTCTGGGCCAGGGCAATGCGCAGTTGTGCCACGCGAACAGCCTAGTACGGGACGATTTTTATCGTCAAAGCGACGAAAAGCAGATCATTTCCCGCCGGGAGTGACCAGCCCCGACTCGTACGCGGCCATCACCAGCTGCGCCCGGTCGAACAGCCCGAGGTGCTCCAGCAGCGACTTGACCATGAGGCTCACCTCCTCCTCGGGCAGCGACAGCGTCTGCCCGATCTGGCGGTTGGTCAGGCCGCGCGCGACGAGCTTGAGCACGTCCAGCCGCTCGTCGGAGAGCCCGGCCAGCGCCGGGGGCGAGTCGGGGTCGGTACGCCCGGCGAACGCCGAGATCAGCCGCGTGGTGACCGCGGGGTCGATGAGCGCGTCCCCGGCCGCCGCGGCCCTGATCGCGGCCAGGAACTGCTCGGGGGGCGACGTCTTCAGCACGAACCCGCTGACCCCGGCCCGCAGCGCCGCGTACAGGTTCTCGTCGCTGCCGAACGTGGTCATCATCACGACCTTCGGCGGCCGTTCGCCGGCCAGGATCCGGCGGGCGGCGGCCAGCCCGTCCAGGCGCGGCATCTGGATGTCGAGCAGCACCACGTCCGGCCGGGTGTCGCGGACGCCCGCGATCGCCTCCTCGCCGTTGGCCGCCTCGCCCGCCAGGGCCACCCCGTCCTCGCTCGCCAGCATGGCCCGCAGCCCGGCGCGCACGAGGGCCTGGTCATCGGCCACCAGCACGCGCAGCACGCCCGGGTCGGCGGCCCCGGGCCCAGGCCCGGGCATGAGCGGGGGCGGGGGCGGGGGCTCCTCCAGGCGCTGGGCCAGCATGTCGCCCTCCAGGCGCCTGAGCCCGGCCGACAGGTCCAGTCCCAGCTCGTCGCGCCACACGGCGCGCGCCCTGCGCAGCGCCGCCAGCGCGTCGCCCTGGCGGCCCATCCGGTAGAGCGCGAGCGCCAGCAGCCGCCATGCCTCCTCCCGCAGCGGGTACGCCGTCGCGTGCGCCTCCAGGTCCGCCACCAGCGACGTCGCCCGGCCCAGCGCGAGCCCGGCGTCGGCGCGCCGCTCGACGGCGATCAGCCGCAGCTCCTCCAGCCGGCCCGCCTCGGTCGCGGCCCAGCTCAGCTCCTCGAACTCGGCCAGCGCCGGCCCCCGCCACAGCCCGAGGGCGGTCTCCATGGCCGCCCACACCTGCGCCGGCGCGCCGTCGGACTTCACCAGGCTCTCGAAGTGCCAGGCGTCGACCTGATCGGTGCGGGCCCGCAGGGCGTATCCCGGCGGCGCGGAGACCAGCACGCCGGCCTCCTCGCGGGGCGCGCGGCCGGGTTCGAGCGCGCGGCGCAGGCGGGAGACGTAGCCCTGGATCGTGGACAGGGCCTGGGCGGGCGGGCTGCCCGGCCAGAGCTCGTCGATGAGCGTGTTCACGGGCACGGCGCGGCCGCCGGCGACGAGCAGGCGCGCGAGCACCGCCCGCTGCCGCTGGCCGCCGAGGTCGAGTGGGGCGCCGTCGGCCCAGGCTTGGAACGGTCCGAGCGCGGTGAAGGTCAGCATGTCAGGCGTAACTGTAGAGGGAAGAAGCAGCTCGGGTATATGGCGAAATTTCACAGCGGCAGCTCCGCCTCGACAACGGTGCCCCCTCCTTCGGCCTCCCCTACCACGCAGGTGCCGCCCAGCTCGGCGGCGCGCTCGCGCATCGAGGCCAGCCCGACGCCCGCCCGCGCGTCCGGGGGGATCCCGGCGCCGTCGTCGGTGACGGTCACCCGCAGGCAGGTCTCGCGCCGCAGCGCGATCGCGATCCGGGCGGCGCCGGAGTGCTTGCGGGCGTTCGTGAGCGCCTCCTGGACGATCCGGTACGCGGCGACCTCGACCGCCGCGGGCAGCCCGCCGAGGTCGCCGGAGACCTCGACCGGCGTGCCGGCCAGCTCCTCCACCGCCCCCGCCAGGCCCAGCTCGTCGAGGGCGGGCGGGCGCAGGCCGTACACGAGCTGCCTGATGTCGCCGCTCACCGCGTCCATGCCGGCCCGCAGGTCGGCCAGCAGCCGCTCGGCGCGCTCCGGCGCGTTGCGCATGGCCAGCCGCGCCGTGTTGATCGACATGGCCATGCCGGTCAGCGACTGGCCGAGCCCGTCGTGCAGGTCGCGGCGCAGCCGCCGCCGCTCCTCCTCGCGCGCGGTCAGGATCCGCTCGCGGGAGCGCTGGAGCGCGGCCGTCAGGCGCACGGCGTGCGCCGCGTCGGCGATGTACGGCGTGAGCGTCGCGATCACCCGCTCGTCGTGCGCCGCCGCGAACCTGCGCCGGTCCGTCGGCCCGACCAGCAGCAGCCCGACCGGCTCCCCGTGCCACACGAGCGGGATCACCCTGGCCGGCGCGTCCAGGGAGCCCGAGGTGGTCGTGGTGCCGTCCAGCTCGACCGCCACGCCGGTCACCGACAGGCCCTCGCGCAGCACGTCCAGCGTCGCCAGCAGGCCGTGCACGGGGTCGGCGTGCTGCAGCCGGTGCCGCAGCCGGCCGGCCAGCGCGGCGGGGACGCCGGTGCTGCCGTACAGGAGCCGGTCCACGCCGCGCTGCATGCCGCGCCGCATCGGCTGGAAGGCCGCCCCCGCGAACACCGCCGCCGCGATCCCCGCGACCCGGTCCACCTCGGCCAGGAACAGGCTGGAGGCGGCGCTCACCGCCACGTACACGCCGGTGGTCACGATCGCCAGCCCGGTGCCGATCAGCGCCCTGGTGATCAGCGTGTCGATGCCGAAGAGCCGGTAGCGCAGCACCGCCACCGCGATCGCCGCCGGGATCAGCGGGATGAACAGCGTCGCCACCCACCAGACCGGGTCGCCCAGCATCCACGGGATCAGCAGCCCGGGCAGCGTCACCAGCAACCACAGCAGCTGCCGCCGCTCGACCGCGTCCCCGCGCCGGAACCGCACCACGAGCGAGACGAACGCCAGCGCCATGGCCGCCGACACCATCAGGTGGGCCGGCTCCCGAAACGTTTTCTGCCCGCTCAGCACGGCGCCCCAGTCGAGCGCCATGCCCAGGACGGCCAGCACGATCACCCCGCGCCAGCGCCTGGACAGCAGCCGGCCGACCGGGTAGAGGAGCGGGAGCAGCACGCCGAGCGTGAGCTGCAGGACGTGCCACGAGAGGTTGACGACCGGCCAGCCGGCGGCGGGGTGGCCGTACACGAGGTGGAACAGGTTCGCGGACAGGATGTTGGCCGCGGCGCTCAGCCCGCCCGCGCACAGCAGCCAGCCGATCACCAGCCGCGGCCTGCTGTGGACGAGGATCGCGCCGAAGACCGGGAACGCGGTGCCCGCCATGTCCTCCGGCGCGAAGGGCAGCGGCGTCCACGAGGGTTGCGGCAGCTGGGCCGTCACCCAGATGTCGGTGAGCTCGAACACGACGGCGAGCGTGGCCATGCCGATCGCCACGCCTCGCGCCAGACCTGCGCGGCGCATCCCACCCGTCCTTCCCACCCCATGGCTGGGTGGAAATTATCGGGCGCCTGTCGCCGTCCGATCAAAATTTTCTCAACGCGGCGTCATGCCTGCTCAGGAGGGTTGGAGCGCCGGCTCCGCATCGCGGCGTCTGATGGCGGGACCGAGCAGCAGCATGCCGATCGCCGAGGCCGCCCCGACCGCGCCGATCGTGAACCACAGCGGCCGCGTGCCCAGCTCCAGCAGCGGCCCGCCGATCAGCGGCGCCAGCACCGCCGCCAGCGACCACGCGAACCCGAACAGCCCCGAGTAGCGCCCCCGCAGCTCGGCCGGGGCCAGCGCGGCCACGACGGCGCCGGGGATGCCCGCCGTGATGATCTCGCCCACCGTCCACACCGCGATCGTGGCCGTCAGCCCGAGCGTGTTCGTGACGAACGCGGTCATCGCGAATCCGGCCCCCATCACGGCCAGCCCCAGCGCGAACGTACGGGCCGGGTCCCTGCGCCCCAGCCAGCCCGACACGAGCGGCTGCACGACGACGATCAGCACCCCGTTCAGCGCCATGGCCAGCCCGTACTCCCCGGGCGACAGCTTCACCACCCCGGTCATCGCCACCGGCAGCATGGTCATCGTCTGCGAGTAGACCAGCGCGTTGCCCAGCGCGACCAGCGTGAACCCGACCATGACCCGGTCGCGCAGCACCATCCCGAAACCGCCCGCGGACTGCCGGCCCGCCGGCCTGGTCTCGGGCACCGCCCGCCACACCAGCACGGCGAAGACCACGCTCGACAGCGCGTCGATCCAGAACAGCCAGACGAACCCGAGCCCGGCCAGCCACCCGCCGGCCGTCATGCCGACCGCGTAGCCGAGGTTGATCCCCCAGAACAGCAGCCCGTACGCCCGGGGCCGCTCCTCCGGCGAGACCAGGTCGGCGACCAGCGCGTTCGAGGCCGGCCGGTAGACGTCGATCACCAGGCCGAGCACGAACATCGAGGCCAGGATCGCCGGCAGCGAGGTGCTGTAGCCCAGCGCCAGCATGGCCGCGGCCGTGGCCAGCATGCCCCCGGACAGCGTGGCCCGCCGCCCGATCCGGTCCGTGAGCACGCCCGCGATGAACTGCGACAGCAGCGAGCCCGCCCCGAACGCGCCCATCACCAGGCCCGCGGTGCTGACCGACAGGCCGCGGGTCTGGGTCAGGTAGACGCCGGTGAACGGCATGACCATGGTGCCCAGGCGGTTCACCAGGGTGCCGCCCCACAGCGCCCAGAACGGGCGGGGCAGCCCGCCGACCTTCGACTTCAGGAAGGGCGGCAGGAAGGGTGACTTCTCGACAGTTGCGCTCGACACGCGACAAGCGTGAGATCTCCGTTTTGCCGGCGCGAACGATTTAGCCGACACTAAAAGCATGTCCGTCACGTGGGTGCTGAGGCCGGAGGACGTGGCGCGCATCCGGTTCGCGTTCTCGCCGATGTGGGAGCTGGTGGCCAGCCTGCGCACCCTCCAGCAGCCGGCCAGGCAGTCGATCCACCTGCCCTGGATCAAGGCCGTACGCCCCCGGCTGGCCGGGCTCGACCTGGCCGAGGTGTTCGCGCTCGTGCCGCCGGCCGGCTACCTGGCCGACTTCATCACCCCGCCGCCCGACACGCCCCTGCCCGACTTCGCCGCCGAGCTCGACCGGGTCAGGGGCACCGACCCCGGGCGGGCACGGGAGGAGGCCGCGCTGGTGCGGGGCACGGACCCGGCGGTGATCGAGCGGTTCATGGCCGACCCGGCGGCCGGCGTGGCCAGGGTCGCGGACGCGCTGGAGGCGTACTGGCGGGAGTGCTTCGCCGAGTTCTGGCCCCGCGTGTACGCGCTGCTCGAACGGGACGTGCTGCTCCGGTCGCGGCAGCTCGCCCAGGGCGGGGCGCGCGAGCTGTTCGCCGCCCTCGACCCCGCCGTGGTGTGGACCGGGGAGCGGCTGCTCATCGACCGGCCCTGGTGCGCGACGGGCGGGCTGCACGGCGACGGGCTCGTGCTCGTGCCGAGCGCGTTCTACTGGCCGGCCGTGGCCGTGATGTCGGCGCCGTACCAGTCGATGCTCGTCTACCCCGTGCGGGGCGTCGGCACGCTGTGGGAGCAGGGCCCGCCGCCCGCCCCCGGCGCGCTCGCCGCGCTGATCGGCAGGAGCCGGGCGCAGATCCTGCTCGCGCTCGCCGAGCCCGCCACCACCTCGGCGCTGGCCACCCGCATGGCGCTCACGCCCGGCGCGGTCAGCCAGCACCTCGGCGTGCTCAGCGGCGGCGGGCTCGCGGTGGGGATGCGGGTCGGCAAGCAGGTCGTCTACCGCCGCACCCCCGCCGGGGACATGCTCGCGGGCGCTCAGGCGTAGCGCCCGCGGCTCCGGGCCGTCGCGTCTCGGGCCCACGTCTCAGGCGTAGCGCTTCGACTCCAGCAGCCAGTCCAGGTGGGCGCGCGGCGCCGCCAGGTACGCGCAGGCGACCTTGCTGACGTCCCGGGCCGTCTTCGGCTCCAGGTCGTCCAGCGGCAGCCGCCTGGCGGCCTTGCGCATGTCCTGGCAGCGCCCGGCGATCCGCTCCAGCACCCAGGCCGTCGCCTCGCGCTCGCTCAGCCCGAGCTGGCGCATCGCCAGCACCACGAAGTTGTGCACGTCGCCGCGCTCCTTGGGCCGCGAGGCCACGTCGTTGCACCAGGCGGTCACGTCGCTGCAGGCGTTCACCAGCAGCTGCCAGGGCTCCGACTCGTGCACCCAGGCCGGCACCTCCACCCGCAGGCACGGCTCGACCAGGTCGTACAGGTAGGGCCCCACCGTGCCCCTGCGCAGCGCCGGGTACTCCTCCAGCGTCGGCATCCGCCCCGCCGCCCGGTTGTCGGCCTCGGTGCGGCAGGCGTCGTACTGGCTCTGCAGCCCGACCGCGAACCTCGCCCGCCACCGGTCGCTCATCCGCACGCTCGTCACCCGCCACAGGTCGGCGAAGGCCGCCTCCAGCGGGTGACGCGCCGAGCCCTTGAGCATGCCGTGGAAGATGTCCAGCGGGCCCGACCGCTCGTCCAGCTCGTCGTCCAGGTGGAACAGCCAGGTCAGCCACTGCGCGAACAGCGCCGCCGCGGCCGCGTCGAACTCGGCGAACGCCCGGCCCGCCATGCGGTGGTAGCCGACGCCGGGATCGGCCCGCAGGCCGGTCCTCCTGGCCCAGTCGATGACCGCGGCCTCGATCGCGTAGACGGCCGGGTGCATCCGGCACGGCGCCGCCATCGCGGGCACCGTCTCGGTGAGCGGCAGCAGCGCCAGGGCGGCCGAGCCGCCCCTGCGCGGCAGCGGCAGCAGGGACGTCAGGGCCGAGCGCAGGGCGGTGCGCACCGTGGCCAGCACGGTGGTGCTCACTGGGCTGCTTGCTGGGCTGCTCACTGGGCTTTTCACCGGGCTTTTCGCTGGGCTCTTCGTCGAGCTCTTCACTGGGGTCTTCACCGGCATCTTCACTGGGACCTTCACAGGGGTCCGAAAAGCCAGTTGCCCGCGGCGTTGGGGTCGTCGCTGCGGTAGAAGTCGGCGGCGGCCAGGACCAGCTCGTCCACGGTCAGCGCGCCCCTGCCCGCCCGGTCCAGCCGGTCGAACGCCTCGTCCACGTCGTCGTAGGCCACCCCGAACGCGCACAACATCGTCCGGAACTCGCCCGGCCCGATCTCCCCGTCGTCGTCGCCGTCGCACAGCTCCGCCACCGCCACCGTGGCCGGCCGGAACACCGGGTCGTACCGGTCGCCCTTGACGAACGCCTCCGTCATCCCCCTCCGGAAGTCCGGGCGCGCGATGCCGGAGTCGCCGTCGCGTTCGAGCGCCTCCGACAGGGTGGACCAGATGCCGTCGAAGCTGTCCACGAGACTCGCTCCGGTGACCGAGGTGGGGGACTCCCCGAAGCCCACCAGGATGCGGGCGCCCAGCCCCAGCAGGTCCTCACGCTCGACGACGCCGTTGCCGCTCGCGTCGATGTGGTCGAACGCCCGATCGAGCTTGTGATTGAGCAGGTCGATAGCCACCAATGCCTCCCCCGAGACTGACTGCGTGATCACAGTAAGTCGGGGCGGGCCCTTTGTCAGCGAGGCTCGCACCGGCACCCCCCGTAACGTGTGCGAAACACGGACACGGCATGCTGGTATATAGCCTGTACTGTCTGTCTAACGAGGGGATGCTGTGGACCGCCAGCAGGAGTTCGTGCTCCGCACGCTCGAGGAACGCGACATCCGGTTCATCCGGCTGTGGTTCACTGACGTGCTCGGCTTCCTCAAGTCCGTGGCCATCGCGCCCGCAGAGCTCGAAGGGGCCTTCGCCGAAGGCATCGGGTTCGACGGTTCGGCGATCGAGGGCTTCGCCCGCGTCTACGAGTCGGACATGCTCGCCAAGCCCGACCCGGCCTCGTTCCAGATTCTGCCCTGGCGCAGCGAGACGCCGGGCGCGGCGCGCATCTTCTGCGACATCCTCATGCCCGACGGGTCGCCGTCCCACGCCGACCCGCGCTGGGTGCTCAAGCGCACGCTCGCCAAGTGCGCCGACATGGGCTTCACGTTCTACACCCACCCGGAGATCGAGTTCTTCCTGCTGAAGAACCGGCCCGAGCCCGGCGAGCGGCCCGAGCCGATCGACTCCGGCGGCTACTTCGACCACACCCCGCACAGCTCCGGCCACGACTTCCGCCGCCAGGCGATCATGATGCTGGAGTCGATGGGCATCTCGGTCGAGTTCAGCCACCACGAGGGCGCGCCCGGCCAGCAGGAGATCGACCTGCGCTACGCCGACGCGCTCACCACGGCCGACAACATCATGACCTTCCGCCTGGTCATGAAGGAGGTCGCGCTGGAGCAGGGCATCTGGGCCTCGTTCATGCCCAAGCCGTTCACCGAGCACCCGGGCTCCGGCATGCACACGCACATGTCGCTGTTCGAGGGCGACCGCAACGCCTTCTACGAGGCCGGCTCCGACTACCGGCTGTCCAAGATCGGGCGCTCGTTCATCGCCGGGCTGCTCAAGCACGCCGCCGAGATCACCGCCATCACCAACCAGTGGGTCAACTCCTACAAGCGGCTCTGGGGCGGCGCCGAGGCCATCGCCGGCCAGGGCGGCGAGGCGCCCTCCTACGTGTGCTGGGGCCACAACAACCGCTCCGCGCTGGTCCGGGTGCCGATGTACAAACCGCACAAGGGCGGCTCCACGCGCATCGAGTTCCGCTCGCTCGACTCGGCGTGCAACCCCTACCTGGCCTTCGCGCTGATCCTGGCGGCCGGGCTGAAGGGCATCGAGGAGAGCTACGAGCTGCCCGCCGCGGCCGAGGACAACGTCTGGACGCTGACCAGCGCCGAGCGGCGCGCCCTCGGCATCCAGCCGCTGCCCGGCTCGCTCAACGACGCCATCGAGGTCATGGAGCGCAGCGAGCTGGTGGCCGAGACGCTGGGCGAGCACGTCTTCGACTTCTTCCTGCGCAACAAGCGGTCCGAGTGGCGCGAGTACCGCCGCCACGTCACCGAGTTCGAGCTCGGCCGCTACCTGCCCGTGCTCTGAGCCGTTCCGGCTGCCAGGGGGCCCCGCCGCGCGGCGGGGCCCCCTGTGCCGTCAGCCGTGGAACTCGCGGACCTCGATCGGGAGCAGGGCCACCGCCCTGGCCATCTTGCGGGCCCATTCGAGCGCGGCGTCCAGGTCGGGCGCCTGGATGACGGTGAAGCCGCCGATGTGCTCCTTGCCCTCGGTGTACGGGCCGTCGGTGGCCAGCACCTCGCCCTCGCGCAGCCGCACCACGGCGGCCTCCTCCACCGGTCGCAGCGCGCCGGAGAAGACCCACGCGCCGGCCGCCTTCATCTCCTCCTCGAGGGCGTACAGGTCCCGCATGACGGGGTCCAGGATCTCCGGGCCAGGCGGCGGGCCGTCGGGCTGGAAAATGGTGAGCACGTACTGCTTCATGAGCCCTCCTTCCGTGAGTCTCTCACCTCCTGAACGAACGGCGCGGGCCCGGATCGACACCCCGGGCGGGATCGAAAACGATGGCTTCGAGCAGGCCCGCCTCGGCGCGGTCCACGATGCGCGCGCCCGTCGCCGGAGCCGGGTCGCCGCCCTTGACCCGCGTCAGGAGGCTCTCCCACCTGCGCTGGTGGCGCGCGAACGTCCTGGGCGCCACCACCCGGCCCCTGGCCACCTGCCCGGCCAGCGCCGCGTCCGCCGGCGCGTCCAGCAGGAGCAGGTGGAAGCTCGCGTTGTGCCAGCGCGCCAGCCAGGCGAAGCCGCGCAGCACGTACGGGGCGCAGCCCCGGTTGTGCGCCACGACCGCATGCCCCTGGGTCAGGGCCTGCCGGATGCGGGTCACGTGGGTGACGAACACCACGGCGCGGCGCACCGGGTACGGGGCCCAGGTCAGCCTGCCCTGCCAGTGCCGCCTGGACTGCGACGAGTCGATCACCACCGCCGTGCCCGCGACGACGGGCAGGCTCTCCGCGCCGTGCAGGCCGTACAGGCGTTCGAGCAGGGTGGTCTTGCCCGCGCCCGGGAGCCCGGTCAGGATGACCAGGGACCCCGGCGGATAACGCAACCTCGCACCCTGCACAGGCCCACCCCCGCATGATCCACCGTCTTGTCCCTGCTTGCGCAAGCATAGGCCGCGCTCTTACCAGCCTCTCCGAGGCCGGGCCAAGATGCGCACCCCCGGACGGAAAGCGCATCCCTGAGGGGCCGGCCGCTCAGGGGGCCAGCCGTGCCGTCAGCTCTCCCACGGCCTTGCGCAGCGCGGCGAGCTCGGCGACGATCTCGGACAGCTCGGCCTCCGTACGGCGCTCCAGGGCCGCCGTTCGCTCGAACCGCTCGACGAACCAGGAGGCGATGGCCGCCGTGATGACGCCCAGCAGGGCGATCCCGGCGAGCATCAGCCCCGCGGCCACCAGCCGCCCCTCCGAGGTGACGGGGAAGCGGTCGCCGTACCCGACCGTCGTCATCGTGGTGAGCGACCACCACATGGCGTCGCCGATCGTCTTGATGTTCCCGTCCGGATTGCCGCGTTCCACGTCGAGGACGGCGATGCTGCCGACGACGGAGAGGAAGAGGGCGGTGCCGCTGACGTACACCACGGCGCGCAGGCGCAGCGGGAGCTGCACGCGCTCGGCGATGACGTGCAGCAGGAGCAGCGCCCGCAGCAGCCAGAGCGGGCGCAGGAGCGGGAGGAGCACGACCAGGAGGGCGGGGATGTTCCTGATGACGAAGCGCAGGCGGCGCGGGGCCAGGGCGACGCGGATGAGGTAGTCGGCGGTGAACAGGGCCCACGTGACGACCTGGAGGTACCAGAACGCTTCGCGGGCGGGGGCGGACAGGCCGGGGACGAGCACCGGGACTGCCCAGCCGAGTAAGAAGCCACAGCCGATGAGGAGGAGCGCGAGGCTGGTGCGCCGCTCCCAGGAGGTCAGCCGGTCCATGCGGACAGTGTGCGGCACGGGCCCCGACGTCCGGAGTGCCCCCCGTCACGTTCGGAATCAGGCGATTGGTCGCGAGGAGCGGGAGAACCCCGTTAAGGTACAGGCAGCGCCTTGATCGGCCTCACTCCCGGAGCGGTTCGGAGTGAGGCCGATTTTCGTTGCTTCTGACCCCCGAGTCACATCCGTGCGATGTCCGATGCGTAGCGTCGTCGTACCCGGGGTGGGGAAGTTCCGGGCACCTTCGAGGCGTTGTGGAGTGGTACGGAGTGGCCGCCACAGGACCCCCAGCATCTTGGTAAACCGGGAGTCCAGTAAAATCGGCCTTCTCTTTATGATATTTCCGGACTTCTCGCCTTGTGTGGCGATATAGGAGGGTGTGGCATGACGACGGCTGCCCTGCAGACCGTGTTGACCGTTCCCGAGCGTTTCCGGGGGCCCGTGGGTGTCGCCAACGGCGGCTGGATCGCAGGGACCATGGCGGAGGCTCTGAACGGTGGTCGATCAGCCGTCGAGGTCACGCTGCACGCCCCTTCGCCTCTGGAGACCGAGCTGCGGCTGGAGCACGTGGCCAACTCCGTGTCCCTCTTCCACGGCGACCGGCTGCTGGTCGAGGCCATCCCGGTGGCCGAGGACCTGGAGGGGCCGGGGTTCGTGCCGTTCAACGACGCGGCCCGCGCCGAGGCCGGGTTCGCCGGCCTGAAGGCCCACCCGTTCGCCGAGTGCTTCGCGTGCGGCCTGCGCGAGCCCGGTGACGGCCTGCGCATCTTCCCGGGCCCGGTGGAGGGCACGGACCTCGTGGCCGCGGGCTGGCGGGTGCCGTTCACCGTGGCCGGCGAGGACGGCGTGCCCGCCTCGATCGTGGGCGCGGTGCTCGACTGCATCACCGGCTGGGCCCACTTCGGCCCGGGCGAGAGCGCCCTGCTCGGCCGGCTGGCCGTGCAGATCCACGGCACCGTCGTCCCCGGCGGACGCTACTCCGTGGTGGCCCGCCCGACCGGCCGCGACGGCCGCAAGATGTACGGCCAGAGCGCCATCTACGAGGCGGACGGCACGCTCGTGGCCGCCGCCCGCGCCACCTGGATCGCTCCACGCTAGAACCGGTCACGCGAGGCCCCCGAGACCCTCGGGGGCCTTCGTCTTTCCGCCCGCCGGTCAGCCCGGTGAGGTGAGGCGGTCCACCACGGTGGCCACGCAGCGCTCGTCGAACAGGATCGTGTAGTGGTTGCAGTCCGGCACCACCTCGTCCCGCAGCCCGGGCAGCCGGGCGGCCCAGGGCCGGGCCAGGTCGTCGGGCAGCAGGCCGGTCTCCTGGTCGAGCAGCCCGCGCGGCGCCCTGAGCAGGAGCAGCGGCGAGGTGATCGCCTCCAGCGCGGCCGCGATCCGCGCCGATTCCAGGCGCAGCCACCGCCCGTCCTCCAGCACCGCCTCCCCGACGGCCCGCGACCGCAGCGCGCCCTCGGGGCCGGTCAGGTCGTAGCGCACGTACGCCTCCACGTCGGCGTTCCAGCGGCCGGCGAAGGCCGGATGGGCCTGGAAGAACTCGACGTAGGCCTCGGCCGAGGGGTACGTCTGTCGCAACCGCGCCAGCGCCGGCCCCAGCGTGGCCTCCGTCGCCGCGTCCGCGTCCATGCCCTCGGGCAGCGGGGGCAGCGGGAGCCCGCCGTCCACCAGCACGACCCGGGCGAAGCCGCGCCGCGCGCCCACCAGAGCCGCCACGTACGCGCCCATCGAGTGCCCGGTCAGCACCGCGTCCGGCCCCGCCCCGACGTGCTCGGCCACGCGCAGCACGTCCTCGGCGTGCCGCGGCAGCCCGTACGGACCGGGCAGGGACGCGCTGTGCCCGCGCCCGCGCAGGTCCATCGCGACCAGCGACCATCCCTCCGGCAGCCGCCGCCCCACCGCGCCCCAGGCCATCAGCGAGGCCGTGATCCCGTGCACTGCGATGATCTTGCGCGGCCCGGTCCCGAACGTGACGATCCGCTGCCCGCCGACCTCATCGAATTCGACATCCATGGAGGGAGCTTAGGTGTATCCGAAATGTGGGGAACAGGCCTGATAATTGCGTATATGCGCATTACCGTCATCGAACATGAGGCCGAGGCCGGGCTCGGCTACCTCGCCGGCTGGCTCGGGCTGACCTGCGAGGTCGTGCGGCCGTACGTGGGGGAGGAGATCCCCGTACGGGCCGCGGACGGGCTGATCGTGCTGGGTGGGGCGGCGGCCGCGTGGGAGGACGAGCGCAGCCCCTGGCAGCCCGCCACCCGCGACCTGCTGCGCCGGGCCGTCGATGACGCCACCCCCACGCTGGCCGTCTGCCTGGGGGCGCAGCTGCTCACCATGGCCTGCGGCGGCACGGTGGAGCGCGGCGCGAACGGCCTGGAGGTGGGCGCCCGCGAGGTGACCGCGCTGCCCGCCGCCGCCACCGACCGGCTGCTGTCGGGCGTCGGGCGGGCCGTGGCCGTCCAGTACCACCAGGACGCCATGACGCGTCTGCCCGAGGGCGCCGTGCCGCTGATGACCGGCTCCCAGTACGCCAACCAGGCCTACCGGCTCGGCGAGGCCGCCTGGGCGGTGCAGTTCCACCCCGAGGCCACGCCGGAGATCTTCGCCTCGTGGACGGCGGACTCGGACCTCGACGCGGCCGAGGAGCTCAACGCCGAGGTCAAGGCCGCCGAACGGGATCTGGTCGCGACCTGGCGCCCGGTGGCGGAGGCGTTCGCCGACGTGGTCAGGAGCGTTGCCCGCGCCTCCTGACGAGGGCGTGCGGTGACGTGGTCGGGCGCCTCCTGACGAGGGCGTGTGCCAGTGCGTGCACGCCCGCCAGGACCAGGGGGAGCGCCACCGGCCCTGAACGCCCGGTGTGCACCGGCACCCCCGCCCGCCGCAGCCGCCGCCACGCCCACACCGCGTACGGGATCACCACGACGGGCGCGGTCACCACGCCCGGCGTGTAGCCGCGCACCAGCGCCGCCTGCGCCAGATGCACCACGCCGTGCGCCCCGAACCCGGCCAGCGCCGCCTGGAACACCGGACTGCGCCCGCCCGTACGCGCCCCCGCCGCGGCCGCCACCGCGACGACCCCGCCCATCAGCCCGATGGCCACGTTCACGTGCGCCTGCGACACCTCCAGCCGCTCCCACGGCACACCCGGGAAGCGCTCCGCCAGCCGGGGCCGGGCCGCCCGGGTCCACCGTGCCATGGTCACCAGCTCCTCGGCGTCATGCACCGCCCACGCCCCCAGCAACCCCCACGCCACGGCGGTCGGCACCCGCCCGGGCCCCGCCGTCCCGCCCGCGCCCGCCACCGCGCTGGAGCCCGCTGCTCGACGGGAGTTCACCGCCCCGCGCACAACCGCCAACGCCGCCGCCACCCCACGCGTGCGCGCCATCATCCCCACCCTCCCGGCAGGTGCGTCCCGAAGAACCCCCGGACAGCACTCCGCAAAATGCAACGCAACGTTGCGTTTCATGCTACGGCGAAGCGGGCGAGAGCTGTCAAGATGGAGGGGTGCCCAGGATCGAATCCACCGCCGCGCGGCTCGCCAAGCTCGGCTTCGCCGACGGCGCCCGGGCCGCCCAGCTCGTCCGCCAGTCGGAGGCCGACCTCGACGACGTCCTGGAATCACTGGTGGACGTGGCCGATCCCGACCAGGCACTGGCCTCCCTCACCCGGCTGATCGAGCGCGAGCCCGCCGTGCTCGACGCCCTGCGCGCCGACGAGCACCTGAGGAGCGGGCTGCTGGCCGTGCTGGGCGTCAGCGCCGCCCTCGGCGAGCACCTCGTACGCCACCCCGGCCAGGTCGCGCTCCTGGCCCAGCCGCGCCTCGGCGGGGCCAGGGCCGAGCTGCTGCGCGCCGTCGGCGCCGAGCCGGACGAGAGCGAGCCGCTCGCCACGGCCCCCGACGCCCTGGTGGCGCTGCGCGTGGCCTACCGGGGCCGCCTGACCCACCTCGCCGCCCGCGACCTCACCGGCCAGGCCACCCTGCAGGAGGTCACGGCCGAGCTGTCCGACCTGGCCGGCGCCGCGCTGGAGGCCGCGCTCGCCGTCGCCCGCACCGAGGTCGAGGCCGAGGAGGTCCGCCTCGCGGTCATCGGCATGGGCAAGTGCGGCGCCAGGGAGCTCAACTACATCAGCGACGTCGACGTGATCTTCGTGGCCGAGCCGCGGGAGGGCGCCGACGAGGCCAAGGCGCTGCGCGCGGCCACCCGGCTGGCCCAGGCCATGATGCGGGCCTGCACCGCCACCACCCCCGAGGGCTCGCTGTGGGAGGTGGACGCCGGGCTGCGGCCCGAGGGCCGGTCCGGGCCGCTGGTGCGTACGCTGGCCAGCCACCTCACCTACTACCGGCGCTGGGCCAAGACGTGGGAGTTCCAGGCGCTGCTCAAGGCCAGGCCCGTGGCGGGCGACCTGGAGCTGGGAGCCGCGTACGTCGAGGCCGTCAACGAGATGGTCTGGACGGCGGCCACCCGCCCCGACTTCGTCGAGGACGTGCAGGCCATGCGCCGCCGGGTCGAGGCGCACGTGCGCGCCGAGGGCGAGCGGCAGCTCAAGCTGGGGCCCGGCGGGCTGCGCGACATCGAGTTCGCGGTGCAACTGCTGCAGCTCGTGCACGGCCGGCTCGATCCGCTGCTGCGCCGCCGGGCCACGCTCCCGGCGCTGGCCGCGCTGTCGCGGGGCGGCTACGTGGGGCGCGACGACTCGCGGGGGCTGGCGGAGGCGTACTCGTTCCTGCGGCAGGTCGAGCACCTGCTGCAGCTGCACCGGATGCGGCGCACCCACATCGTGCCCACCGACGAGGCCGACCTGCGCAGGCTGGGCCGGGCGCTGGGCATGCAGGCCGACCCGGTGGGGGAGTTCACGGCCCGGTGGCGGCGGCACGCGATGGAGGCGCGGCGGCTGCACGAGAAGCTGTTCTACCGGCCGCTGCTGCAGGCCGTGGCCCGGCTGCCCGAGTCGGAGGCGCGGCTGTCGACCACGGCCGCGGCCCACCGGCTCGAAGCGCTCGGCTACGTCGACCCCACCGGCGCGCTCCGCCACATCGCCAACCTCGCCACCGGGGTGTCCAGGCGGGCCGCCATCCAGCGCACGCTGCTGCCGGTGATGCTCGGCTGGTTCGCCGACACGCCCGACCCGGACGCGGCGCTGCTCGGGTTCCGGCAGGTCAGCGACAAGCTGGGCAGCACGCCGTGGTACCTGCGGCTGCTGCGCGACGAGACCGCCGTGGCCGCCAGGATGGCCCGCGTGCTGGGCACCAGCCGCTACGCCACCGGCCTGCTCATGCACGCCCCCGACGCGGTCGCCATGCTGGGCTCCGACGCCGAGCTGGCCGTACGCTCCCCGGAGTCGCTGCTCGGCGAGGCGTCCGCCGCGGTGTCCCGGCACGCCGGCGATCCCGAGACCGCCGTCGCGGCGGTGCGGGCGCTGCGGCGCAAGGAGCTGTTCCGCACGGCGGTGGCCGACCTGTCCGGGCTCATCGACATCGAGGGCGTCGGGAGCGCGCTGTCGCAGCTCACGGACGTGACGCTGCAGGCGGCCCTCGACGCCGCGCTCAGCAGGGCCGCCGGCACCACCTCCTTCGCGGTCATCGCCATGGGCCGGCTCGGCGGCATGGAGTGCTCCTACGCCAGCGACGCCGACGTCGTGTTCGTCCACTCGCCCCTGCCCGGGGTGGCGGAGCGCGAGGCCACCGACGCGGCCTTCGCCGTGGCCAACGAGCTGCGCCGGCTGCTGTCCCTGCCCGCCCCCGACCCGCCCCTGATCATCGACCCCGACCTGCGGCCCGAAGGCCGCCAGGGGCCCCTGGTGCGCACGCTGGCCTCCTACCGCGCCTACTACTCTCGCTGGTCGTCGCCGTGGGAGGCCCAGGCGCTGCTGCGGGCCAGGTTCTCGGCCGGGGACGCGGCGCTGGGGGCGGAGTTCACGTCCATGGTCGACGAGCTGCGCTACCCGGCGGGCGGGCTGCGCGACGAAGCGGTCAGGGAGATCAGGCGGATCAAGGCCCGCATGGAGGCCGAACGGCTGCCGCGCGGCGCCGACCCCGCCCTGCACACCAAGCTCGGCCCGGGCGGGCTGTCCGACGTGGAATGGGTGGCGCAGCTCCTGCAGCTCCGCTTCGCCGGCACGCTGCCGTCCCTGCGCACCACCCGCACGCTGGACGCGCTGCGCGCGGCCGTGGCCGAGGGGCTGCTCGCCCCGGCCGACGAGGCGGTGCTGGCCGAGGCGTGGCGCTTCGCCTCGCGCATCCGGGACGCGCTCATGCTGGTGAAGGGGCGGCCGGGCGACAACGTGCCGCGCGACTCGGGCGAGCGCAAGCTGATCGCCCAGACGCTCGGCTACCCGCCGGACGGCTCCGAGGACTTCCTCGACGACTACCGGCGGGTGACGCGCCGGGCCCGGAAGGTGGTGGACCGCGTCTTCTACGGCGCCTGATCAACGGCTCTGATCAAGGGGCCTGATCTGTGCGTCATTGCGCTGCCACACGCCGTGGGTGTATCAATGCGCGGTGTTATCCGTTTATGTGGATCTGGCCCTCGGCCTGGTGGTGGCGTTCCTGCTGCTGTCGCTGCTGGTGAGCGGGCTCAACGAGGCTTTCGTACGCGTGCTGGCCATCCGCAGCAAGTTCCTGTGGGCCTATCTCAGGGACACCATGGACGGCGCCGACAAGAAGACCGGCTCCTGGTTGCCGGCCGGGGTGCTCGACGTGTTCCGGGTGCTGCCGTTCCTGCGCGACCCCCGTCCCCGGCACAACGACCTGCCCGCGCCCTCCGAGCCCGGCAGGATGCCGGAGCCCGAGACGCAGTCCGGCGACTCCATGATCAAACTGCTCTACGAGCGGGTCCGGGAGATCGACCACGCCAAGAGGGGAAAGACGAGCATCGCGAACATCCCGCCGGCGCGGTTCGCGATGGCGGTGATGGAGCTGGCGGCGGCGCAGGGCGGCGACGTCGAGCAGTTCCTGGCCAAGCTGCAGAAGATCGACAGCCCGCTGTACGGCCACCTCAAGGGCGTGTGGGAGACCGCGCAGCGCGACCTCGACCGGTTCCGGCAGGGCGTGGAGACCTGGTTCGACGGGGAGATGCAGCGGCTGTCCATGCTCTACAGGCGCTACGTCAAGTGGGTCGTCGCCGTGCTCGGCCTCGGGGTGACGCTGCTGTTCACCATGGACGGGCTGGAGTACGCCAAGACGCTGCTGCGCGACAACGCCTTCCGCGCCTCGGTGACGGCCGTGGCGGGGGCGGGGCCGGACGCGTACGACGAGCTCAAGGCGCGCTGCACCGGCGGCGATCCGGTGCCGTGCGTCACGGAGGTGCTCAGCCAGCCCGCCCTGGTCAAGATGATGGACCAGGCGCTGGTCAGCGTGTCGATCCCGGAGCAGGGCGACCCGAGCGTCCACTGGAACGGCGGCACGTGGTGGTATCGGATCAGCACGCCGAGCCACTGGCCGGGCTTCCTGCTGACGTACGTGGCGCTGCTGTTCGGGGCGCCGTTCTGGTGGGACGTGTTCCGGCGCATCACCGGGATCAGGCCGAGGCGCTGACCCGGGCGGCCCGCGTACGAAGGCGTTCCTCAGCCGCGTGCTCCGAGCCCCTCGAAGACGATCCGCAGCGTGCGGTCCCGCAGGTCCGGGGTCCAGCCGCCGAGCAGGGCGGCCTGGGAGGCGGCGGCGAGCAGGGCCATCACCTCGTCCGGCCGCACGTCCGCGCGGACCGCGCCGGCCTCCTGGGCGCGGCGCAGCAGCGTGCCGACCGGCTCCTCGAGCTGCGATAGCGGCTTGTCCACGCGTACGTCCACCCCGCCGCCCGACAGCAGCGCGGCCACGGTCCTGCGGGCCGCCGCCTCCTCCACCACGTGCGTGAAGAAGGAGAACAGCGCCGTTTCCGGGGCGCCCGCCCCGGCCTGTCTCTCGGCCTCCTCGGTCAGCCGGTGGAGCAGCGCCTTGACGATCGCGCCGAGCAGGTCGTTCTTGGTGGGGAAGTGCCGGAACACGGTCCCGATCGCCACCCCCGCCCGCGCGGCGACCTCCTCCGTCGAGGCGGAGGCGCCCCGCTCGGCGAAGACGGCCTCGGCGGCGGCCAGGATGCGCTCGCGGTTGCGCCGGGCGTCGGCGCGCAGCTGGGTCATCGGCGAGGCTCCCGTTGACAAGATGAGTGGCGACTCATTATGTTTCCAATCGTGAGTGGAGACTCATCTTAGAAGGGAGTCAGCGATGAGCGCACGCGAGGTGTTCGGCCGGCTGCGACAGGAGCTGACCGGCGACCCGGTGGCGGAGGAGCTGTGGGCGGAGGACGTCGTCGTGGAGACGCCGTTCGCGCCGCCCGGCGCGCCGCGCCGCTTCGAGGGGCGGCAGGCGTTCCTCGAGTACGCCCGCGCCGGGCGGGCCGCGCTGCCGTTCCGGCTGGAGATGCACGGACTGGTCGTCCACGACACCGCCGACCCCGACGTGATCATTGTCGAGTACGAGCTGGGCGCCACCCTCCCCGGCACCGGGCAGCGCGTGTCAGCCCCGTTCGCCGGCGTGCTCAGGGTCCGCGGCGGCCAGATCGCGCACTGGCGGGAATACCAGGACCCGCTTGCCCTGGCCGCCGCTACCGGCCGCCTCCCCGATCTCGTCGCCGCACTATCGTGGGCCTGATGGAGACAGAGCGGCTGATCATGCGCCGGTGGCGCGACACCGACCGGGCCCCCTTCGCCGAGCTGAACGCCGATCCGGAGGTGATGCGCCACTTCCCCAACCGGCTCACCCGCGGGCAGAGCGACGCCATGGTGGACCGGATCGAGCGGGACTTCGGGGTGTTCGGCTACGGGCTGTGGGCGCTGGAGGAGCGGGCGAGCGGCCGGTTCATCGGGTTCACGGGGCTGGTGCTGCAGACGTTCGACGCGCCGTTCCTGCCCGCGGTGGAGATCGGGTGGCGGCTGGCGCGCTCGGCCTGGGGCCAGGGGTACGCGACGGAGGCGGCCCGGCGGGCCCTCACCCACGGGTTCGAGGAGGCGGGCCTCGACGAGATCATCTCCATGACGGCCGTCGGCAACACGCGGTCCCGGGCGGTGATGGAGCGGCTCGGGATGACGCACGACGCGGCCGAGGACTTCGACCATCCGTGGGTGGCGCGCGACAGCCCGATCCTGCGCCATGTGGTCTACCGCCTCAAGCGCCCGTAAGCCCGCCTCAAGCGCCGGAAGGGGTTCCCGGGTCAGGCGCTCATCGCGTACAGGACATCGCGCAGGCCGGGCTCCCGTCCGCGCAGCCAGACCAGGCGGAGGGCCAGCGTCGGCGCGGGGGAGCCGTCGTCGAGCGCCACCAGCGTCCCAGACGCCAGGTCGCCGTCCACCGCGAAGTCCGGCAGCAGCGACCTCCCGAGCCCCTGCCTGGCCCACTCCCGGGCGGTCGCGATGCTGGTCAGCTCCCGCCGCGGCACCTCTGCCCCGAACATCCGCTCCACCGCCATCCGGATCGAGCACTCCGGCGGCGACACCAGCAGCGTGCCGGCATCGGCTCCAGGCCTCCCGTTCCGGCGCGGGCCCATGCCGGGGGCGGCGACGCCGGGGGCCGCGACCAGCCGCAGCGCGACCTCGCCCACGTCGAGGAAGTCCAGCCCCGGCGGGGCCGCGAAGCCGAGCGTGCCGACCCGCATCCCGGAGTCGAGCAGCAGCGCCGCGTCCAGCCCGCCGCCGGCGACCTCGGCCAGCAGCTCCTTCCTGCCCAGCGTGCGCACGTCCACGTCCAGGTCGGGCCGGCGCTCCGCCAGGCGGCGCACCACGCCCGGCAGCCGGGTGGCGGCCAGCGTCTCGAGGGCGCCGACCGTGACCCGCCGCCGCTGCCCGGTGACGGCCCTGCGTACGTCCTCCGCGTGGTCCAGCAGCCCCTGCGCCCGCTCCAGCAGCGCGCGCCCGTGGCCGGTCAGCACCATCCCCTGAGGGGTCCGCTCGAACAGCGCGACCCCGAGACCGCTTTCCAGCCGCCGCACCTGCTCGGAGACCGACGCCGGGGCGAGCCCGAGGGCGTTGGCGGCCCCCACCACGGTCCCGGCCCGCGCGACCGCCACGAACACCCGCACATGACGCAGCTCCACGCCCGCCAGCATACGGTTCCGCCACGATGCGCCGTCCGCGCGTGCCCCCGGTCAGCAGGTGGAGTGGAACAGACCGCCGACCGGGACGGTCCCGGCGAGCGAGTTGTACCGCTGGACGGCGGCGGTCGTCTCCTCCACGTACACCTCCACGCCCTTCCCCTTCAGCAGCTCCAGCGTCTCGGGGCACGTCTCCAGGACCAGCTCCATGCCCCGGGACAGGACGATCGCCTGGCTGCCGTGGTCGAGCAGCTCCCGCACGTCCGCGGGCTGGATGCCGGGCCTGTGCCTGGTGCCGGTCTCGTTCCAGTCCCAGGGCCGCCCGCCGCCCGGGTAGAGCTTGAAGTCCTTGCCCTCGCCGAGGCCCTCGACCACCATCCGGCCCCAGGAGACGTGCGTGATCAGCGGGGATTCATGCTCCATGGCGCGAGACTACGTCGCGACGCGGGCGCGGGTGCCGACGGTTTTCCCGAATGCCCCGTGCGGATGCGCCTGTTGAGTGGACATATCGCGTTTGCGCAGGCTGAACCCCATGAAGCTTGCCGGTTTCTCCCTCGCCTACTTCCTCGTGCTCCTGGACACGACCGTGCTCACGATCGCCCTGCCGGACCTGCGCGCCTCGCTCGGCGGCTCCGTGGCCGGCCAGCAGTGGGCCGTGAACGCCTACACCGTCGCCTTCGCCGCCTCCCTGCTGACCGGGGGAGCGGTGGCCGACCGGTACGGGGCGGCCAGGGTGTTCAAGGCCGGGGTGGCGGCGTTCGGGGTGCTCTCGCTGCTGAGCGCGGCGGCCCCGCACCTCGGGGTGCTGGTCGCGCTGCGCGCCCTGCTCGGCGTGGCGGGCGCGCTGTGCCTGGGCGGCTCGCTCGGGCTGATCGCCGAGCTGTACCCGTCCCCGGCCGCCCGGGCCCGCGCGACGGGCGTGTGGGCCTCCGTCACCGGCACGGCCCTGGCGGCGGGCCCGCTGCTGGGCGGCCTGCTGGTGGACCTGTACGGCTGGCGCGCCGTCTTCCTGATCAACCCGCCCGTCGCCCTCGTCAGCCTGCTGGCCGTGGCGCGGATCCGCTCGCCGCGCGGGACACGCCGGATCGACTGGTACGCGCAGGGCCTGATGTGCGCCTTCCTGGGCCTGCTGGCCGAGGCCCTGACGGACGCCTCCCTCCCGGCCGCGGCCCTGTCCCTGATCGCCCTGGCGTCCCTGATCACCATCGAACGCCGCACCGCCACGCCGGCCCGCTCGAAGCCGCCCGCCGAACCCCACCGCGGCGCGGCCATCCCCCCGGGCCTCCTCTCCGCCACCTGGCCCGAGCTCCTCGCCGGCGCCGTCGCGAACTTCGCCTTCTCCGGCGCCCTGTTCGTCCTGACCCTCCTCCTCCAGGACACCCGCCACCTCTCCCCGATGGCGACCGGCCTGGCCTTCCTCCCGCTCACCCTGCCCATGGTCGTCAACCCCGTGCTCACCGGCCGGATCGTCGCCCGCCACGGCGCCCGCCCCCCGATCCTGGCCGGCCTGGCCCTGCTCGCGGCGGGCCTGGCCGGGGCGGCACTCGCCGGCGGCCTCCCGGTGTGGCTGGCCGTGATGGGCCTCGGCCTGTCGTTCTGCTTCCCCGCCCTGATGGCGGGCATGATCGCGGGGGCGCCTCCCGGCACCGCCGGGACGGCCGGCGGCGTACTGAACGCCTCCCGCCAGGTCGGCGCGACCCTGGGCGTGGCCGTCCTCGGCGGCCTCACCCACGCCGACCCGCTCCTGACCGCGTCCGTCCTCACGGCGGTGACCTGCGCCGCCTACGGCGCTATAGGCTTCCAGAGAAGATCCGTAAGCCGCCTCGCGGAGTGAGAGCCATGCGTTTCCAGCACTCGGACGACATCTGGAGAGACTTCCCCGAGCTCGTCCCGGCGGCGCTCCACGCCGAGGGCATCACGGCGGACGCCGTCCCGGACGCCCGGATCGCCGCCTACGGCGAGGTCGCCGCCGCCCGCCTCGCGGCCGCCTCCGAGGGCGAGCTCCCGGAGATCCAGGCGTGGCGCCGCGCCTTCTCCCGGATGGGCCTCAAGCCGACCCAGTACAGATGCGCGTCGGAGTCCCTGCTGCGCCGCTTCAGGAAGGAGGGGGCGCTGCCCCGGCTCCACCCCCTGATCGACCTGTGCAACGCCGTCTCCATCGCCTACGCCGTCCCGATCGCGGTCTTCGACGTCTCCCGCATCGAGGGCTACGTGGAGGTCGGCTACGCCACGGGCGAGGAGACGTACCTCACCTTCTCCGGCGAGACGGAGCACCCGCCCGCCAAGGAGGTGATCTTCGCCGACGCGGCGGGCCAGGCGCACGCCCGCCGCTGGACCAACCGCCAGAGCGGCCTCTCGGCCGTACGCGACACGACGGCGAACGTCCTGATCGTCGCGGAGGCGCTGCACGACACGGCCGGGAAGGACATCGAGTCCCTCACGTCCGCGCTCGCCGCCGAGCTGAACGCCCTGTGGCCGGTCACCCCGAAACACGCGATCCTGACCCGGTCCTCCCCGAGCTTCGAGTTCACGGGGGAGTGAGCCCGCACGGGGCATGATCGGGCGGACGTTGGGGCGGACGATCGGGCGGACACGGAAACGGCCCGGGACCGGCAGAGCCGGATCCCGGGCCGTCACGCGTGCGGCCTAACAGTCGTAGTACAGCTCGAACTCGTGCGGGTGCGGCCGCAGCCGGATCGGGTCGACCTCGTTCTCCCGCTTGTACGCGATCCACGTCTCGATCAGGTCAGGCGTGAACACGCCGCCCTCGAGCAGGTAGTCGTGGTCCGCCTCCAGCGCGTTGAGCACGTCGGTCAGCGAGCCCGGCACCTGCGGCACCTGGCGGGCCTCCTCCGGCGGCAGCTCGTAGAGGTCCTTGTCGACCGGCTCCGGCGGCTCGATCTTGTTGCGGATGCCGTCGATGCCGGCCATCAGCATCGCCGCGAACGCGAAGTACGGGTTGCACGACGGGTCCGGGACGCGGAACTCGATGCGCTTGGCCTTCGGGTTGGAACCCGTGATCGGGATGCGCACGCAGGCCGAGCGGTTGCGCTGCGAGTAGACCAGGTTGACCGGGGCTTCGTAGCCGGGCACCAGGCGGTGGTAGGAGTTGACCGTCGGGTTGGTGAAGGCCAGCAGCGACGGCGCGTGCTTGAGCAGGCCGCCGATGTAGTAGCGGGCCGTGTCGGACAGGCCCGCGTAGCCGACCTCGTCGTAGAAGAGCGGCGAGCCGTCCTTCCACAGCGACTGGTGGCAGTGCATGCCGGAGCCGTTGTCACCGAAGATCGGCTTGGGCATGAACGTGACCGTGTGGCCGTACTCCATGGCCGTGCTCTTGATGATGTACTTGTACAGCATCAGGTTGTCGGCGGTCTTGAGCAGCGTGCCGAACTTGAAGTCGATCTCCGCCTGACCGGCCGTGCCGACCTCGTGGTGCTGCATCTCGACCTCGACGCCGCACTCGATGAGGTTGCGCACCATCTCCGAGCGCAGGTCGGTGAAGTGGTCCATCGGCGGGACCGGGAAGTAGCCGCCCTTGTAGCGCGGCTTGTAGCCCAGGTTGCCGCCCTCGGTCGCCTTGCCGGTGTTCCAGGCGCCCTCGATGGAGTCGATGTAGTAGTAGCCGGCGTTCTGCTTCGTCTCGAAGCGCACGTCGTCGAAGATGTAGAACTCGGCCTCGGGGCCGAAGTAGACCGTGTCGGCGATGCCCGTGCCCTTGAGGAATTCCTCTGCCTTGCGAGCCACGTTGCGCGGGTCGCGGCTGTAGGCCTCGCCGGTCAGCGGGTCGTGCACGAAGAAGTTCAGATTGAGCGTCTTGTGCTGGCGGAACGGGTCCACCACGGCGCTGGTCGGGTCGGGCAGCAGGAGCATGTCGGACTCGTGGATCGCTTGGAATCCGCGGATCGACGAGCCGTCGAACATGAGTCCGTCGGTGAAGACGCTCGCGCTGAAGTTCTCAACCGGGAAGGTGAAGTGGTGCGTCGTCCCCGGCAGGTCGGTGAACCTGACATCGACGAACTGCACCCCTTCGTCACTGATGAACTTCAGGACGTCGTCGGCGGAGTTGAACACTCTCGAACCTCCCTGGGGACTGGCCATCATGCCGACGCTAGGGCTTGGCCGTTTCCGTATGGTGTCTCGATTGTTTCGCACGTGTTACGCAGCGTCAGTCCGACGCAGCGGTGTGTCGAACGTTGTTCACGTTCCCTTCGAGGCGGCGCAGTCACCCTTGAGCTCGGGTTCATCCAGCTCGTACGGGTCTGTCGGCGTTCCTTCCGCACCCACCTTGTCGGGCACGGAGTCGTCGTAGAAGGGGTGGATGTACCCGTCATTCACGTCACACCGGGCCGGGGTCGTGCTGCCGCCCCACTTCTGGATCCAGACGACCGTCTCGCCCGCCTCGCGGTACACCAGCGCCGAGCCGCGCTGGTGCTTGACGAGCCGCGTCAGCGTCTCCGCCTGGCCGGGCCGCTGGATCGCGTAGACGACGATGTAGTTGGTCTCCAGCTTCGCGCCGGTGCGCCCGTCCTTCTTGAACGACGACAGCTTCGTCCTGCCGTGCACCTTGATCACGTCGCTGACCAGCTCGGCCGTCTTGGGGGCGAAGCTCGTCACCCATCCGCGGGTGGTCTTGTCGCCCTTGCGGGTCAGGCCCTTGCGGAACCAGGCGCGCTCCTCGGGGTGGAGCAGCTCCATGAACGCCGCCGGCTTGCCGCCCAGGATCGTCTTGCGGTCGAGCAGGGCCGCCGTCAGCAGCTCGCGCGTCCGCTCGATCCCCTTGGCCACGTCCTTCTTCGACAGCCCGCCGACCGCCTTGGCCTCGGGCATGTCGAAACCGGCGGCGCCCTCGGCCCAGCCCTCCGCCTTGGAGCCCTCGAACGGCCTGGCGGCGTCGGGCACCGTCGCCACCGGCTGCGTCTCCTCGGGCACGGGACCCGTGGCGGCCGAGGTCTCCGGCGGAAGGGGGGCCGCGGCCACCGGTATGGTCTCCTCGGGCACCGGGCCGGCGGCGGCGAGCAGGTCGGGGCGGAGGGTGATGACGACCCCGGCGGCCGCGATCACCGAGGAGATCCCGGCCATGGCGAGCCAGGCCCGCCCGATCCGGCGCGGCGTCCGGGCGGGACGGGTCTCGCGCGGGGGGCGGGACACGGCTTCCGGGGCCTGCCTGGCCCCCTTCTTCGCCGCCGCGCGCATCTTGCGCTGCTGGTCGGCGTCTATCTGCGCGACCAGCTCGTTGAAGCGCTGGTCAAGGTCATCCCCGTGTGGCATGGCGTACATGATGTCCGTCTTGTGACGCGGTTGGGTCACAATCGGGACCGGCCCTGGCAGCGGCTACCTTTGAGGGTATGAGCAGGAACGAGCCTCGATGGACGCAGACCTGGCTGGGTGGGGTGAGATCCGCCGGGGTCGATCTCGGATACCCGGGAGAGCGCCTGGGGCTGCCCGAGGAGGGCAGCGGTTCGATCGCCGGGTGGGGGCGCCGGATCGGCGCGCTCGTCATCGACTGGATGATCTGCACGTGGGTCGTCGTGCAGCTGCTGCTCCGGATGAACCCGGCGGAGTCGCCGTGGGCGCCGGTGGTCGTGTTCGCGCTGCAGTACCTGCTCCTGGTCGGGTTCATGGGCCAGACGTTCGGGCACCGGCTGATGGGCGTCCGGGTCGCCGCGATGGACGGCGGTGACCCGCGGCTGCTGCCCGTCCTGGTGCGTACGGCGCTGCTCGCCCTGGCCGTGCCCGCCCTGATCTGGGACCGCGACCATCGCGGGGTGCACGACCGCGCCTCCAACACGATGGTCGTCCGGATGTAGCTGAGCGGGTAAAAAGCCGTACCGGGTTCAAAAATGTACCCGGTACGGTTTATGCTGTCCGCATGATGGCGGGGCTCAGGGAGCGCAAGAAGGAGCAGACCCGGCGGCGGATCTCCGAGGTGGCGCTGCGGCTGTTCGACGAGCGCGGCTACGACGCCGTGACCGTCAACGAGGTGGCCGAGGCGGCCGGGGTCGCCAAGGTCACGCTGTTCAACTACTTCCCGTCCAAGGAGTGCCTGGTCCTCGACGCCGTCAAGGACGACACGGCCGCGATCGTGGCCGGGCGCGAGGCCGGTCAGTCGCCGCTCGACGCCCTGCGCGAGCACTACCGGGGGATGGCCCGGCAGGACACGGGCGAGGTGGACGTCGAGGGCATGATCACCAGGGTCCGGGTGATCTCGGCCAGCCCGGCCCTGCTCGCGGGCGTCCACCAGACGAACATGGGTCAGCGCTACGAGCTGGCCACCGCGCTCGCCGAGGCCATGCCGGGCCACGGCCTCGCGCCCCAGATCATGGCCGCGCAGATCACCGCCGCCGTCACGACCCTGCAGGAGGCGTTCTTCCACCGGCTCTCCACGGGGGTGCCGCTGGAGGAGGCGGGACGGCTGCTGGGGGAGGAGGTCGAGCTGGCCTTCGACCTCCTGGAACACGGCTTCTCATTGATAAAAGGGGAAAAATCGTGAAAAAGGGCATCAACTACGACACGGGATTCCTGCCGGGCGATGAGAGGTCGCGCAAGGTGTTCGACGCCGGCACCGTCGCCCGCGAGATGCGGGTCATCGCCGACGAGCTGCACTGCCGGGTCGTCCGGGTCTCGGGCGGGGACCCCGAGCGGCTGAGCGTGGCCGCCGAGCACGCCGCCGCGGCGGGCCTGGAGGTCTGGTTCGCGCCGTTCCCGGTGGACGTCCCGGCCGAGGAGACCCTCTCCCTGTACGCCGACTGCGCCGAACGGGCCGAGGCCGTCCGCCGGACCGGCGCCGAGGTCGTCCTCGTCACCGGCTGCGAGACCAGCGCCTTCTGCCCCGGTTACATCCCCGGCGACGGCTACATGGACCGGCTGACGCGGATGGGCACGGCCGACCTGGACTGGTGGACCTCGCTGGGGCCCGTGATGCGGCGCTTCAACGACTTCCTGGGCGAGGCGGCGGAGGTGGCCAGGGCCCGGTTCGGCGGCCGGATCACCTACGCCTCGGGGCCGTGGGAGGACGTCGACTGGGCCCCGTTCGACCTGGTCGGCACGGACGCCTACCGGGCGGCGTACAACAAGGACACCTTCACCGAGGAGCTGCGCGCCCACTTCAAGCACGGCAAGCCGGTCGCGGTCACCGAGTTCGGCACCTGCGCGTACACGGGGGCGGGCGAGCTGGGCGGCATGGCCTGGTCCGTGCCGGACGGCGCGGTGCGTGACGAGGGTGAGCAGGTCCGCTACCTCGAAGAGCTGGTCGACCTCTTCGAGCGGGAGGGCGTCGAGACGGCGCTGTGGTTCACCTGGGCGGCCTACAACCGGCCGGGCGGGGC
Organism: Nonomuraea sp. MTCD27; assembly: GCF_041950495.1. Classification (NCBI taxonomy): domain Bacteria; kingdom Bacillati; phylum Actinomycetota; class Actinomycetes; order Streptosporangiales; family Streptosporangiaceae; genus Nonomuraea; species Nonomuraea sp. MTCD27. The sequence continues at coordinate 237,347 of NZ_JBGNUW010000002.1, forward strand.
CGACCTCGGGGCGTACGGCGTGGTCAGGATGCTCGACGAGAGGGCGTGGGAGCCCAAGGAGGTCTTCCACGCCATGGCGGCTAGATATTCGCGCAGCTGAAGATGGCCGTGCCGGGGAGGTGGCGGCCGCGCAGCGGGCTCCAGCCGCCCCACGCCCGCTCGTGCCCCTCGGGCCACTCGGGCTCCAGCAGCCCGGTGATCGTCAGGCCGGAGGCCGCCAGCAGGTTCACCCAGTCGGCCATCGTGTGGTGGTGCTCGACGTACGTGAGCTCGCCCCGCTCGTCGCGCTCCTCGTACGGGGACCGGTCGAAGTAGGACCGGTCGGAGGTCAGCCCCCGCGGCCCCGGATCGTCGGGGAACGCCCACCGGATCGGATGGCTCACCGAGAACACGAACCGCCCGCCCGGCCGCAGCACCCTGCGCACCTCGCGGAAGACGGCCAGGGGGTCGGCCACGAACGGCAGCGCCCCGTACGCGGAGCAGGCCACGTCGAAGGAGCCGCCGGCGAACGGCAGCACCTCGGCGTCGGCCTGCACCACGGGAACGCGCAGGCCGGTCTCCAGGTCGATGCGCTGGGAGTGGCGGAGCTGGCGGTGCGAGATGTCGAACGCCACCACCTCCGCACCCCGCGTCACCAGCCACCGCGCGCACTGGGCGGCACCGCAGCCGATCTCCAGCACCCGCCGGCCGTCCACCTCGCCGAGCAGGCGCGCCTCGGACTCGTCCACGCCCTCGGGCCCCCAGACGAACCCGCTGTCGCGCAGGAACCCGCCGTGCTCGACCTGGTAGTCGTCGGCGTTGCCGTCCCACCAGCCGCGGTTGGCCCGCGACGAAGCCGACAGCACTAGCGCATCTTGGGGCCGCGCGGGATGCGGGCGCCCTTGGGCATCGGGCCCTTGGGCATCGGCATGTTCCGCGGCAGCGAGCGCAGGCGGTCCTTGACCTCGTTGACCGAGGGCTTCTTCAGGTTGCGCGGCAGCTTCATGATGTGCCGCTGCAGCTTGCCGAGCGGCACCTGCCCCTCGCCGTCGCCGCACTGCACGTCGTAGATCTCGACGCCCAGCACCACCCGCGCGATCCGCTTCTTCTCGGCCGTCAGCATCTTCGCCACCCGGTTGCCCGGCCCCTCGGACACCAGCACGACGCCCGGGTAGCCGACCACGAGGTGGATCAGGTCCTGGTCACGGTTGACCGCGATGGCCGGGGTGACCTGCCAGTTGCCCCGCATGCCCTGCAGCACGGCCGCCGCCGCGCCGGTCTGGCCGTGCAGGATCGAGTATTGGGCCCGCTGCGCGAGCTGCCCGAACACCACCAGCCCGACGGTGAACGCGGCCAGCACGCCGATGAACACCGAATACCACAGGTAGTCCGTGACCAGGCCGATCACGACGACCACAGCCAGCGTGCCCACCGCCGAGAGGAAGACGATCGGCATTCCCTTGGGGTTGGCCTGCTTGATGATCTGCGCGATCATGCGGAGCTGCTTGATGCGCCCCGGCTTCTCTGGATCCTCGGACTTTGCCATGCTCAGAAGGATACAAACCAACTGGTGCAGTATGGAAAACGCGGCCCGGTCGTTTTTCCCGTTGTGACTACATCTTCACCGTTGCCGACAGCGGAAGATCGCTCGCGTTGCGGCCCGCCCGCACCGTGTGCACGCCCTCGACCGTACGCCAGCCGTTCTCCCAGACCTGGAAGGCCCGCTCCGGGAGGAACACGGTGGTGATCACGGTCTGCCCCGGATCGGCCTCGACCACGTCGAACCCGGCCAGCCGGCCCTCGACGTAGATCTGCACGACCTCCCGCCCCGGGCGCGTCCCGGTGTTGGTGACGGCCACGGACACGCTGGTGCCCTCGGCCGCGATCGAGTCGTAGGACCACGTCGTGTACCCCAGCCCGTGCCCGAACCAGAACGCGGGCGACAACCCCTCGCACGCCGGATATCCGATGCGGACGCCCTCGTCGTAGGCCAGCTTCCCGTCCACCGGCGTCACGCACGTCACCGGCGCGTCCGCCAGCCGCCGGTGCCAGGTCGTGGGCAGCCGCCCGCCCGGCTCGGCGTCGCCGAACAGGACGTCGGCCAGCGCCGCCCCCGCCTCCTGCCCCGGGAACCAGGTGACCAGCACCGCCGCCACCTCCTCCAGCCAGGGCATCTCGACCGGCGAGCCCGCGTTGACCACGACCACCGTCCGCGGGTTGGCGGTGGCCACCGCCCGGATCAGCTCGTCCTGCCGGCCCGGCAGGACGAGGTCCGCGCGGTCGAACCCCTCGCTCTCCACCTCAGGCGTGGTGGCGGCCACGACCACCGCCACGTCGCACTCGCCGGCCACGCGCACGGCCTCGGCCATCAGCTCGTCCTCGCCCGGGCCGGGGTCGGCGTGGCCGAGGGTGAAGGACACGAAGGTCATGCCGGCGAACGTGCTCGCCGGATGGGTCAGGGCCAGCTCGTACGTCCCGCCCGCCGCCATCGCCACGCGCACCCGGCGCTCGGGCGGCGCCAGGAACGCCGCGGCCGGGTCGCCGACGTCCAGGCCGATGCTCTCGTCGAGGACGCTCTCGCCGTTCACGGTCAGGTCGAAGGCGCCCACGCCGGCCACCGACAGCTCGTGCGCGCCGGAGACCTCCGGCCGGTACGCCACCCGCAGCCGGACCGCCCTGAGCCGCTCGCCGTCCACGCCGGGCGGCAACTGCCCCATCCAGCGCGCCTCGCCGTCGGCCAGCGCCTGCTCGGACAGCACCTCGCCCGCCTCGTCCAGGAACAGCGCCGTGACGGGGCCGGGCAGCGGTGCCAGGCGGATGCGCGGGTCGGTGCCCACGGCGTACCGGACCTCGGCCCGGCCGGCCAGCCCGTCGAGCGGCGAGACGACGCGCCCGGGGTAGACCTGCGCGCTGCCGCCGCCCATGACGCGCGCCTCCCGGGCGGCCGCCCCGATGAGCGCGATCGTGGCATCGGCCCGGAGCGGCAGGACGCCGTCGTTGGTGAGCAGGGTGGAGCCGCGGGTGGCGACCTCGCGGGCCAGCGCCACCCCGTCGACGGCCGCCGTCTCCACGGGCCGTTCCCGCGCGCCGCGCAGGGCGCCGACCCGCTCGGCCAGGCGCAGGACGCGGCGTACGCGATCGTCCACGGCCGACTCCGGCACTCGCCCCTCCCGTACGGCCGCCTCCAGCCGGCCTCCCCAGGGCCCCTTCGGCCCCGGCATGGCCACGTCCGTGCCGCCGAGGGCGGCCGCCTCGGTCGAGCGCACCGCCGTCCAGTCGGACACGACGCACCCGTCGAACCCCCACTCGCCCTTCAGCACCCCGTGCACCAGGTCCGCGTGCTCGGTCATGGTGGTGCCGTTCACGCCGTTGTAGGCGGTCATGAGGCCCCACGCCCCGGCCGCCACCACCCGCTCGAACGGCCGCAGGTACAGCTCGCGCAGCGTCTTCTCCGCCACCAGGACGTCCACGGTGAACCGGTCGGTCTCGGAGTCGTTGGCCACGAAGTGCTTGGGCGTGGTGGCGACCCCGCCCTCCTGCACGCCCTCGACGTAGGCGGCGCCGATCTCGCCCGTGAGGAACGGGTCCTCGGAGAAGCACTCGAAGTGCCGGCCGCCGAGCGGCGAGCGGTGCAGGTTGAGCGTGGGCGCGAGCAGGACGTGCACGCCCTTGCGCCGCGCCTCCTGGGCCAGCAGCCGCCCGGCCCGCCTGACCAGGTCCACGTCCCAGGTGGCGGCCAGCGCCGTCGGGCTCGGCAGGGCGATCGAGGGGTCGCCCGGGCGCCACTGGCCGCCGCGTACGCCGATGGGCCCGTCGCTCATCACGAGCGCGTCGAGCCCGATCTCGGGCAGCGGCGGCAGCGACCACATGTCGGCCCCCGTGAGCAGGCGGATCTTGGTGGGGAGGTCGAGCCGGGAGATCAGTTCGTCGAGGTCCACGCCCCACAGTGTTCACCAGGAAACCGAGCGCTCGATAGGTTTGTGACCTTTGCGTAATGAAAAGCGTCACCCCGCCACGAAGAACTCCAGCAGCTCGGGCGCCAGCGCCTCCGGCGCCACGTTGTGCGCCTGGTCCTCCAGCACCCGCAGCACCGCCCCGGGCACCGCCGCGGCCACCGCCACGCCCGCCTTCGCCATCCACGCCGGGCTGTCGGCCCCGTTGAGCACCAGCGTCGGCTGCCCGATGGCGGCCAGCCGCGCCGCGGGCAGCTCCTCACCGGCCCGCAGCACGGCCGCCTCGTAGACCAGCGTGTGCGCGACGGCCTCGGCCTGTTCCCAGGTCGGCTGGGCCCGCATCATGGCCACGGCCTCCGGCGGCACCCCGGCCGCCGCCATGAACCGCTCCACCACCTCCGCCCGCCGGCCCGCCGCGACCAGCGCGCCGAGCTCGGCCGTGAAGCCCGGGGAGAGCGCGGGCGCGCTCTCGTCCACGTGGTACGGCGGCTCCCACACGGCCAGCTTCGAGATCGCCGGGAGGACGGCGGCCGCCTCCAGGGCCAGCGCCGCCCCCGACGAGCCGCCGAACACCATCGCCGACCCGCCCGCCGCCGCCACGACGGCGGCCAGGTCCTCGATCTCCCGCTCCACCGCGTACGGAGGCGTGTCCCCGCTGCCGCCCCGGCCCCTGCGGTCGTAGCTGAACACCGTGAACCACCGGGCCAGGGCGCTCGCGATGGCGGTCATCATGGGCTGCCGCCGCTCCGCGAACGCTCCCTGGACCAGCACGACCGCCGGACCCTCACCGCGCCGGTCGAAGGCGATGACGGTGCCGTCGGCCGACTTCACGGACTCCTCCGGGCACGAGCTCATTGGGCCGGCTGCACCAGGCACAGCGCCTCCCAGTGGTGCCCGTCGAGGTCGGCGAAGCCGCGCTGGTAGCGGAACCCGCCGTCCTCCTGCTTGACGCCCGCCGGCGTGGCCCCGGCCGCCAGAGCCTTGTCCACCAGCTCGTCCACCTGCGCCGGGTTCTCCAGCCCCAGCACCAGGATCGCCTCGGTGCTCTTGCCGGCGTCGCCGATCTCCTTGGTGATGTACGAGGCGAACGCGTCCTCGGCCAGCAGCATGACCTGCGTCTGCTCGCTGATGACCACCGACGCCATGTTGTCGGCCATGCCGAACAGGGTGAAGCCGAGGTCGGTGAAGAACTGCTTCGACCGCTCGATGTCCTTGACCGGAAGGTTGACGAAGAGCTGCATTTTCCTGATCCCTTCTCTCATTCGCTGACAACCATCAGTCTGCTGAGAAAGGGCCCGCCGGTCTTGGATCTGGACGCCAGGCGGATTGACGTTCAGCGCACAGTGTCAGTTCACAGTGTCAGTTCACAGTGTCAGTTCACAGCGTCAGCTCACCGTGTCAGCACCGTGTTGGCGCGGCGGTACTCGGCGGGCGGCATCCCGTACGCGCGCCGGAACAACCTGCTGAAATGCGCCGAGTCGGGCAGCCCCCAGCGGGCCCCGACGACGCTGACGGACTCGGTGCCGCCCGCCAGCAGGTCCGTGCGGCACCGTTCGAGCCGCCGCTGCCTGATCCAGGCGGCCACCGTCGTGTTCTCCGACTCGAACAGCCGGTGCAGGTAACGCACGGAGATGTGGTGCGCCGCCGCGATGGTCGCGGGGTCGAGGTCGAGCTCGCCCAGGTGCTGCTCGATGAAGGCGTGCACCTGCAGCAGCAGCGTACGTTGCCGCGCGTCGCCGGGCAGCGACCGCGTCAGCTCCAGGCGCTCGGCGACGGCCGCGCTGACCAGGTCGGTAACCACGGTCGACAACCTCGCGGCGCTGCCGGGGCGGTAGGTCTCGTGGTCGAGGGCCACCCGGCGCAGCAGCGGCACGGCCAGCGCGGCGGCGCCCGTCTCGGCCCCGATGGGCAGCGCGGCGAGCGTCGCCACCGCGTCGATCGGCACGCTGAGCTGGTCGTGCGGGAGGCTGAACACCGCGAGCCGCACCGCCGAGTCGTAGGCCAGCTCGTAGGGCCGGGTGAAGTCGTAGATCGCGAACTCGCCCCGGCTGAGCTGCGTCTGGCGGCCGTCCTGGGCCAGGCGGGGGCTGCCCGACAGGGCGAGCACCACCCGGTAGAGGCCGGGATTCTCGCGGCGGATCAGGCCCGAGGTGCGGTGCACGCTGTGGGGGGTGGAGGTGTCGATCCGGCCGACGCCCACGTCGCCGAGCTTGCCGAACTCGATCTCGCCGCGTAACGGCGCGTCGGGGTCGATGCGCAGGTCGAGGGGGCCGAGCGTGTCGCACACGATGCTGCGCCACGCCTCGTGGCGACGCTTCGCGGGTAAGTCGCTGGTGCGGATCAGAACGGCCATGCCGGAGTCGCTCCCCCTCGTCGACAGGGCTGCCATGGTAGCCACGCCGCCCGGCCCCGCGCACCGGGCAAAGCAGTGGCCCGGCACGGAGCAGCCCCGGGACGACGGGCGTCCCGGGGCTGAAATCTGCCGGTCAGGCGGTCTGGCGGGCCTCGATGGCCTGCTTGTAGAGCTTGCCCGCCCGGTAGGACGAGCGCACCAGCGGCCCGGACAGCACGCCGGCGAACCCGATGGCCTCGGCCTCGGCCTGCAGCTCGACGAACTCCTCCGGCTTCACCCACCGCTCCACCGGGTGGTGGCGCGGCGTCGGCCGCAGGTATTGGGTGATCGTCAGCAGGTCGGTGCCGGCCGCGTGCAGGTCGCGCATGGCCTCGACGATCTCCTCGCGGGTCTCGCCCATGCCCAGGATCAGGTTGGACTTGGTGACCAGCCCGGCCTCGCGGGCCATCGTGATCACGCCGAGCGAGCGCTCGTAGCGGAACGCCGGGCGGATGCGCTTGAAGATCCGCGGCACCGTCTCGACGTTGTGCGCGAACACCTCGGGCTTGCTGGAGAAGACCTCCTCCAGCTGCTCGCGGTTGCCGTTGAAGTCGGGCACCAGCAGCTCGACGCCGCAGTCGGGCAGCAGCGCGTGGATCTGGCGCGCGGTCTCGGCGTAGAGCCAGGCGCCGCCGTCGGGCAGGTCGTCGCGGGCCACGCCGGTCACGGTGGCGTATTTCAGGCCCATCTGCTGGACGGACTCGGCCACCCGGCGCGGCTCGTCGCGGTCGTATTCCTTGGGCTTGCCGGTGTCGATCTGGCAGAAGTCGCAGCGGCGCGTGCACTGGTCGCCGCCGATGAGGAAGGTCGCCTCGCGGTCTTCCCAGCACTCGTAGATATTGGGACAGCCCGCCTCTTCACAGACCGTGTGCAGGCCCTCCCGGCGCACGAGCGATTTCAGCTCGGTGTATTCGGGGCCCGTCCTCAGCTTGGTCTTGATCCACGGGGGCTTGCGCTCGATAGGGGTTTCGGCGTTACGCACCTCCAGGCGGAGGAGCTTGCGGCCTTCAGGAGCAACGGTCACGTTCTCAGCTTACGTCTCCTGGGGAAGCGGCCTGTTCCAGGGTCAGGAGATGAGCCCGAAACCCCGGATCGCCCGGGTGTAGTGGGCCTGCAACTCCTCGTCGATCCGCTCCGACTCGCGGGTGCCGAGCAGCTCGGAGTGCGGGGGCGAGGGGAGCACGCCGTCGTCGGTGAGCTGGAATCTGGCCAGCGCGTCGCGCCTGATCGACGACACGCTCTCGCCGCGCAGCGCCGCCGCCTGCATCGGCGCCAGGTAGCCGCCCGCCGCCAGCTCCTCCAGCTCGGCCAGCTCCTCCGCCGTGGCCACCCGCTCCGCCAGCGCCCGCTGCCTGGCCAGGGTACGGCTCTCACCGGCCCGGGCCAGCCGGGTCAGCACGTAGCGCAGCAGCAGCACCGGGCCGCCCAGCACCCGCCCGACCAGGCGGCCGAAGGCGCCCGCCACCTCGTACGTGGTGCCCGGGTGGTCCATCGCCCCCAGGGACGAGGCCGCGATTGTTGTCTGCGCCTCCTCCCTGACCTTCAGCGGCGCCGCCGCTCCCAGCAGGGCGTCCCGCCAGGACTCCAGCGTGGCCAGGGCCTCGCTCACCACCCGCTCGGAGCCGGTCGGCAGCCGCGCGTACGCCGTGGCCAGCACCGCCACCCGCTGCTTGGGGGGCAGCGCCAGCCACAGCGGCAGGCCGACGACCAGGACGGGGGTGCGCGCCAGGCCGACCCGGTCGTAGCGGGTGTGCGGGTCCAGGTCGCCGACCGCGACCTTCCTGGGCCGCTTGACGCCGACTCGGTCGGCCACCCGGTCCGCGGCCCCGTACAGCTCGGGGGCGGAGGCGCGGTCGAGCACCTCGGCGTCGGCGGGCAACCGGCCCAGGCTGGGCCGCAGCGCCCAGCCGATGGCCAGGCTCACGGCGCCGAGGAGCCACGACAGGATCGAGCCGGGGGCCCGGATGATGATCCACCCGCCCAGCACCACGAAGGCCAGCGTCAGCAGGTGGACCACGAGCGCGAGCACGAGAGCGGAAAGGCGCTTCACACGGGCGATCGTAAGCCCGGGATCTCCGCGATTCCGCTGCCGTTGGATGCCGATTCGATTACCGGCCCCGTCAATGGCCCCGTCAATGGCCCCGTCAATGGCCGCGTCGACACCCGCGTCAACGGCCGCGCGGGCTGTCGCGGAGCAGGTCCTCCTCGTGGAGCTCGAACGCCTCCTTGCCGAGCGCCTCCGCCAGCCGCTTCTCCGCGATCGGCATGACCTCCTCGACCACGATGCGGCGGCCCGTCTCCGCCGACAGCGACGAGACGCCCACGTCGGGGAAGCCGCACGGGGCGATGCGGTTGTACCAGCGCGGGTCGTTGGCGCAGTTGAGCGCGAAGCCGTGCATGGTCACGCCGCGCGAGACGCGCAGGCCGACCGCGCCGAGCTGGCGGTCGGGCAGGCCGAGCGCCGGGTCGCCGGCGGCCCACACGCCGCCGCGGCCGGACACCCGCCGGGCCGTGACACCGAAGTCGGCGCACACCTGGATCATCGTCTCCTCGAGGCGGCAGGCGTACGCCACCACGTCGGTGACGGCCACGATCGGATAGGCGACGAGCTGCCCGGGGCCGTGCCAGGTCAGGCGCCCGCCCCGGTCGACGTCGATGACCGGGGTGCCGTCGGACGGCCGCTCGTGCGGGGCCGTGCGCTTGCCCGCCGTGTAGACGGGCGCGTGCTCGAGGACGAGGACGGTGTCGGTGAGCTCTCCGGCGGCCCGCTTGCCGTGCACCCAGCGCTGCAGCGACCAGGCCTGCTCGTAGGGAACGTCGACACCAAGGCGGACGATGGCGAGTGCGTGGGGATCGTCCCCGTGGATGGGGCGCATGAGCCTATTGTGCCGTTCCCTCACCCTTGAAGGGTAATCAGGGGGTCAGGAGACGTGGCTCGATCCTGAACTCCTTTACCCTTCCCGCACCCTCGCTCTCCAGCCGGTAGGCGTGCGCGCCCGGCTCGACGCTCACCGCCTGGATGAACTCGGTGCCCACGTAGTGCAGCCCGACGCCCTCGTCGGCGGCGTAACCGCCGGGCAGCTCGCCGGCGGCCACCGACTCCTGCAGCAGCGGCCGGCGCTGCGGCTCGGAGTTGTAGTGCACCCCGCACGAGTAGGGCAGCAGCGCCATCCCCTCGGCCCACACCCGCAGGTCGGGCCCGAAGGAGTCGGTGTTGCCCCCGACGTGCCAGCACAGCGCGCCCGCGCTCTGCCCGGACAGCACCACCCCGGACCGCCACGCCTCCTCGAACGCCTCGTCGAGCCCGTGCAGCCGCCACAACGCCATCAGGTTGGCCACGCTGCCGCCGCTGACGTAGATCATGTCCTGCTCGAGCATCCAGGCCCGCGGATCGGCGACGTTGGGCATCGGGAAGACCGTCAGATGGCTCACCTCGACGTCCCAGCCCGCGAAGGCGCCGTACATCTTCAGCACCCAGTCGGACGAGTCGCCCAGCGCCGTGGCCACCAGCCCCAGCTTCGGCCGGTCCTGTCCGGTGAGGTCGAGCCCGTAGCGCAACAGGAGGCTGGCCTCGATGCTGTTGTGGCGCCTGCTGGGGCGGAACGATCCGCCTCCGATGGCGAGGATGTGTGACTGTCCTGACCGGCTCATGTCAAGATTCTCCCACCTGCTGAAGAACGGACGGCACCCTACAGTACGGCGCGCAGCGCCTCGTCGAGACTCGTATGGGAGAAGCGATAGCCGCCGGCGGTCAGCTTGGCGGGCATGATGCGGTGGCCCGGCAGCAGCGTCTCGCGGGCCATCTCGCCGAGCCCGGCGGCCAGCGCGAACGCCGGCACGGGGATCGGCATCGTGCCCCTGCGCAGGGCCTTTCCGAGCGTCCTGGTGAACTCGGCGTTGGTGACGGGCGTAGGGGAGGTGAAATTGACCGCCCCCACGATGTCCCGATTTTTCAACACATGTAGGGCGGCGCCCACCCAGTCGTCCACGCTGATCCACGACCAGTACTGCTTCCCCGACCCGAGCGGCGCCCCCAGCCCGATCCGGAAGATCGGCAACATCCGGCCGAGCGCCCCGCCGCTCCGGGTCAGCACCAGCCCCGTACGCGACCGCACGGTCCTGATGCCCGCCTCCCCGGCCCGCTCCGCCTCGCCTTCCCACTGCTCGCACATGTCGGCCAGGAAACCGCTGCCCTTGCCCTGGCTCTCGTCGATCACCCGGTCGCCGGTGTCGCCGTAGAAGTCCACCCCCGAGGCCGACAGGAACACCTCGGGCGGCTTGGAGAGCCCCCGCAGGGCGTCGACCAGCACCCGCGTGCCCTGGACCCGGCTGGTGACGAGCTCGCGCTTGTAGGCCGGGGTCCAGCGCCGGTCCGCGATCGACGCCCCGGCCAGGTGCACGACCGCCTCGGCGCCCTCCAGCGGGGCCAGGTCCACGACCTGCTCCTCGGGCTGCCAGAACGCCTCGTCGTCCCCGCGCGGCGGGCGGCGGACGAGCCGGACGACCTCCCGCCCCTCGCCCCGCAGCGCCGCCACCAGCGCCGTCCCGAGCAACCCCGACGCACCCGTCACGATGATCGCCATGTACTCACACTACGCCGCCCCGCCCCCGAACAGGCGAAGGGCCGGGCGGCCCCGTCGAGGAGCCGCCCGGCCGATCAGCGATCCGCCTTACGCGAGACCGAGCTGGGCCTCGAACCGGCCCTCCTCCAGACGACGCTTGATCGTCGTCAGGAAGCGCGCCGCGTCGGCCCCGTCGACCAGCCGGTGGTCGTAGGTCAGCGCCAGGTAGACCATCGACCGCACCGCGATGACCTCGCCCTCAGGCGTGTCGATCACCACCGGCCGCTTCACGACGGCGCCCGTGCCGAGCATGCCGACCTGCGGCTGGTTGAGGATCGGCGTGTCGAACAGCGCGCCCCGGCTGCCCGTGTTGGTCAGCGTGAACGTGCCGCCGGTGATCTCGTCGGGCGTCACCTGGTTGTTGCGGGTGCGCTCGGCGAGGTCGGTGATCTTGCGGGCGAGACCGGCCAGGTTGAGGTCGCCGGCGTTCTTGACGACCGCCGCGAGCAGGCCGCGCTCGGTGTCGACCGCCATGCCGAGGTTCTCCACGTCGAAGTACGTGACCTCGTTGGTCTCGTTGTTGATCGTGGCGTTCAGCTTCGGGTGCTGCTTGAGCGCCTCGACCGTGGCCATCGCGAAGAACGGGGTGAAGGTCAGCTTCACGCCCTCGCGGCGCAGGAAGTCGTCCTTCGCCCGCGCCCGCAGCTGCGCGATCCTCGTCACGTCGACCTCGACGACCGAGGTGAGCTGCGCCGCCGTCTGCAGCGACTCGACCATGCGCTTGGCGATCGTCTGGCGCAGGCGCGTCATCTTCTCCGTACGGCCGCGCAGCGTCGTGTCGACCTCCACCGGCTCGGGAGCCGCGGCGACCGGGGCGGCCTGCGCGGCGGGAGCCGGAGCGGCGGCCGGGGCGGCGGCGGGAGCCGGGGCCGCGGGCTGGGCCGCGACGGCCTTCTCGCGCTGCGCCTTGGCGGCCTCGAGGACGTCCTGCTTGCGGATCCGGCCGCCCACGCCGGTGCCGTTGATGCTGTCGAGGTCGACGCCGTGCTCGTTGGCGAGCTTGCGCACCAGCGGCGTCACGTAGGGGCTGTCACCCGAGGACGGCAGCGGCGTGGGCTCGGCGGCCGGGGTGGTGGCGATCGGCGACGGCTGCGCCGGGGGAGCGGCCTGCGGCGCGGGGGCCGGGGCAGGCGCGGGGGCCGGAGCGGGAGCCGGGGCGGGCTGCGCCGGAGCGGGCTGCGGGATGGAGGAGGCCGGGGGAGCCGGCGCGGGGGCGGGCTCGGGCTCCGGCTCGGGCTCGGGAGCCGGCGCGGGGGCCGCCTCCGGTGCCGGAGCGGCGGCGCCCGGCTGGGCGTTCTCGTCGATGATGGCGAGCTCGGCCCCGACCTCGACCGTCTCGTCCTCGGCCACGACGATCTTGGTGAGGACACCCGCGGACGGCGACGGGATCTCGGTGTCGACCTTGTCGGTCGACACCTCGAGGAGCGGCTCGTCGGCCTCGACGCGCTCGCCCTCCTTCTTCAGCCAACGGGTTACCGTGCCCTCGGTCACGCTCTCGCCGAGCTGGGGCATCTGTACGGAGACCGGCATCGTTATTCTTCTCTCGCGTTCTGATCTCGAGGGCTGGACTAGTTGTGTACGTGCAGCGGCTTGCCGGCCAGGGCCAGCATCGCCTCACCGACTGCCTCGGACTGCGTCGGGTGTGCGTGGATGAGCTGGGCGACCTCTGCGGGCAGCGCCTCCCAGTTGTAGATCAGCTGGCCTTCGGTGACGAGCTCCCCGATGCGCCTGCCCACCATGTGGACACCGACGACGGGGCCGTCCTTCTGGGCGATGACCTTCACGGCGCCCGAGGTGCCGAGGATCTGGCTCTTGGGGTTGCCCGCGAGGTCGTAGACCTGCTCGACGACCTCGATGCCGCGCTCGGCCGCCTGCGCCGAGGTGATCCCGACCGAGGCCACCTCGGGGTCGGAGTAGGTGATGCGCGGCACGCCGGCGTAGTCGATGGGCGGCGGGTTGAGACCGGCGATGTGCTCGGCCACCATGATGCCCTCCGCGAACCCGGCGTGCGCCAGCTGCAGGGTGGGGATCAGGTCGCCGATGGCGTAGACGCCGGGCACGGACGTGCGGCAGTGCTCGTCGACCACGACCGCGCCGCGCTCGATGGCGATGCCCTGCTCCTCGAAGCCCATGCCCGCCGACACCGCGCCGCGGCCGACCGCGACGAGCAGCAGCTCGGCGTCGAGGGTCTTGCCGTTGGCCAGCGTGACGACCACACCCGTCTCGGTGGTCTTGGCGCTGTCGAAGAAGACGCCGAGCTCGTATTTGATGCCGCGGCGGCGGAAGGCCCGCTCCAGCAGCTTGGAGCTGGACTCCTCCTCGGTCGGCAGCAGGTGCGGCAGCGCCTCGACGATCGTGACCTCCGCCCCGAACGAGCGGTAGACGCTGGCCAGCTCGACGCCGATCACGCCGCCGCCGAGCACGATCACGGAGGTGGGCACGCGGTCCATCCTGAGCGTGTGCTCGCTGGTGATGACGCGCTCGCCGTCGATCTCCAGGCCGGGCAGCGACTTGGGGGCCGAGCCCGTGGCCAGGACGATGTTGCGGCCCTCGTAGACCTCGGAGCCGACCTGGATCCGGTTGGCGCCGACGAGGCGGCCCTCGCCCTCGACGATCGTCACGCCCGCGCCCTTCAGCAGGCCCTGCACGCCCTTCCAGGCGCGAGTGACGATCTTGTCCTTGAAGGCGTGGACGCCCTGGACGTCGATGCCCTCGAAACGCGCCTTGACGCCGAAGGACTCGCTCTCGCGGGTCTCGTCGGCGACCTCGGCGGAGTGCAGCAGGGCCTTCGTGGGGATGCATCCCCTGTGGAGGCAGGTGCCGCCGATCTTGTCCTTTTCGATCAGGGCGACCGACTTGCCCAGCTCAGCCGCCCGAAGCGCGCAGGCGTAACCGCCGCTGCCGCCCCCTAGGACGACGATGTCATAGGCCACAGGAGTGCTCCTTGTCGGGGTGTTCGTGATGCCGTCATCTTTTCATTTGTTTCAGATGCTCGCGTGCCGCTCTGCGAGTCCGATCAGGGTCCGGGTGATGGCGCCGGTGCCGCCCTTCGGGGTGTAACCGTACGGCTCGCCCTTGTTGAAGGCGGGCCCGGCCATGTCGATGTGGGCCCAGCGCACCCCGTCGGGCACGAACTCCTTCAGGAAGATTCCCGCCGCCAGCATGCCGCCCCAGCGCTCGGGGTGGAGGTTGGCGATGTCGGCGATCGGCGAGTCGAGACCCTTGCGCAGCTCCTCCGGAAGCGGCATGCCCCACGCGCTCTCGCCGGCGGCGGCGGCGGCCTCGACCACCAGCTCCCTGACGGCGTCGTCGTTGGCCATGATGCCGGCGGTGCGCCAGCCGAGCGCGACGATCTGGGCGCCCGTGAGGGTGGCGACGTCGACGATCACGTCGGGGCCGTCCTCGGCCGCGCGCGCGATGCCGTCCATGAGCACCAGGCGGCCCTCGGCGTCGGTGTCGAGCACCTCGACGGTCTTGCCGCTGTAGCTGTGGATGACGTCGGAGGGGCGCTGGGCGGTGCCGCTCGGCAGGTTCTCGGCCAGGCAGAGGTAGCCGACGGCGTTGACCGGAAGGCCGAGCCGGGCGATGCCGATCATCGCGCCGAGCACGGCGGCCGCGCCGCCCATGTCGGACTTCATCCAGTCCATGGACGCCGCCGGCTTGAGCGACAGGCCGCCCGAGTCGAACGTGATGCCCTTGCCCACGAACGCGAGCGTCTTGCCGGCCTCCGGGTGGCTGTAGGCCAGGCGGACCAGGCGCGGCGGGTTGGCCGAGCCCTGGCCGACGCCGACGATGCCGCCGTAGCCGCCGTCCTTGAGCTGCTTGTCGTCCAGCACCTCGACGCTCAGCCCGGCCTTGCCGCCCGCCTGCTCGGCCAGCTCGGCGAACTTGGCCGGCCACAGGTCGGAGGGAGGCGTGTTGACGAGGTCGCGGACCAGGGCGACCGACTCGGCCAGCACGCTCGCCCGCTCGGCCGCGGGCCCGGACTCGCCGGAGACCACCGTGAGCTCGGCGACCGGCGCCTTCTGCTCGCCGTTCGTGCGGTAACGGGAGAAGGCGTACGCCCCGAGCAGCCCGCCGAGCGCGACGGCCTCGGCCTGCTCGGCGGTGTCCGCGGGCAGGGCGAGCGCGGCGCGGGAGGTGCCGGCCAGGGAACGCACGGCGGCGCCGGCGGCGCGGCGCAGGCCCTCGAGGTCGGGGGAGTCGCCCAGGCCCACGGCGACCAGCAGCGGGGCCGCGATCGCGCCGAACGTCGGCAGCTTCACCAGCTCCCCGGCCTTGCCGGAGAACCCGACGGCGTCGAGCGAGCCGGCGAGCCTGCCGCCGAAGGCGGCTTCCAGGGACTCGGCGCCCGACGCGGGGGTGTTGCCCGGCCCGAAGCCGACAATCAACGCGTCGGTGTCGATGGAGACTGGATCTGCTGAGTTCAGCCGCACAGTGGTCACGTAAACCGATGCTATCCACGGTTTCTGCGTACTCACAAACAGGGGTTCATCCTACCAATCATCGGTCAGTGTTCTGCGATGAATGGTGCTAGTGTCATTAGCACCATGTTGCTGACGCTCGATCTCAACGACGCCAGGCCCCTGCACGAGCAGGTGGCGGGCGCGATCCGCCGTGCCATCGGAGAGGGTGCGTACCGGCCGGGCGACCGCCTGCCGCCGGCCCGCGACCTGGCCGAGGCGCTGGGCATCAACCCCAACACCGTGCTGCGCGCGCTGCGTGACCTGCGCGAGGAGGGGCTGCTGGAGTTCAGGCGCGGCCGCGGCGTCAGCGTGGCCGGCCGCGCCGACGGCCGCGCCCTGCTCGCCCAGCGGGCGCGCGAGCTGCTGGAGGAGGCCAAGAAGCACGGCTACAGCCGTGACGACCTCATCGCCATCCTGGAGGAACTGACATGAGAGCCCGTGTGGTCGCCGTCGCGTGGTGGCTGATCGTGGCCGGTGCGCTCGCCCTGGCCCCCTCGATGCTGCGCGACCGGCTGCCCGACCCCCTCGCCACCCACTGGGGGACGTCGGGCGCCGTGCCCGACGGGTCGAACTCCCTGACGGGACACGTGCTCGCCACCGAGGTTCTCTGGGCCGTGCTGTGGCTGGTCTTCTTCGTGCTCGGCCTGCGCGCGCAGGGGCGGCGGGCGCAGCGGATGACGTGCTGGGGCTGCCTGGTCGGGCTGGGCGTGCTGCTGCTCGGCACGACCGCCTCGACGCTGGCCGTCAACCTCGACGCCTCCAGCTGGCGGGAGGCCCTGCTGCCGGGCTGGCACATCCCGGCGGTGCTCGCCGCCATGGCCGCCACCGGGGCCCTGGCCGCGTACGCGGTCAGGGGCGCGCCCGACCAGCCGTCCGCCGGGAGCCAGGCGCCGCCCGTGTTCAGGCTCAGGCCGGGGCAGCGGGCGGTCTGGGTCAGCCGCGTCGTCAACCGGTGGCTGGCGGCCATCGCCTTCGCCGCACTGGCCGCCACCGCGGTGCTGGCCGTGCTCGCCCTCTCGGGGCTGCTCCCCTCGGGCGTGCCGGCCGCCGCCCTGTCCGCGTCCGTCATCGTGCTCGTGGCCGGGCTGGCGACCGCGTCCGCCACCGTCATGGTCGGCGACGACGCGGTCACGATCGGCTTCGGCCCGCTCGGCCGGCCGAGACGCAGGATCCCGCTGTCCAGGATCGCCGCGGCCTGGCGGGAGGAGCGCGTGCCGGGCGACGTCGGAGGTTGGGGCTTCCGCGGCGTGCCCGGGAGCGCCACCATCATGCTGCGCGGCGGCGAATGCCTGGTCCTCGGCTACCGTACGGGCGGTCAGCTGGCGATCAGCGTCGACGACGCCGAGCGCGGCGCATCCCTCATCAACGCCCTCATCGCGGAGCGTGTCCAGTCATGAAAAGACCCCTGCTCGTCTTCATCGTCCTGGCCTTCGGGCTGTCCTGGGCGGCGGCGCTGCCCCTGTGGCTCGGCGGCGGGCTGAGCTCGCCGCTGACACAGGCGCTGGGCACGCTGTTGATGTTCACGCCGGCCGTCGGCGTGCTCGGTGTGTGGGCCGTCTCGCGCACGCCGTTCCGCGAGTGGGCCAGGGAGACCGGCCTCACGCTCGGGGAGCGCAAGGGGCGCACCGGCCTGCTCGTCCTGACCGCCTGGCTCGGCGTGCCGCTGCTGGTGTTCGTGGCCATGGGGATCAGCGCCGCCCTGGGGCTGGTCTCGCTGGACCTCGACGGGCTCAGCATCTACCGGGAGGCGATGGAGGCCCGCGGCGTGCAGGCGCCCGCTGACCTCGGCACGGTCGCCCTGCTTCAGATCGTGATCGGCGTCGCGGCGGGACCCGTGCTGAACGGCATCCCGGCGCTGGGGGAGGAGTGGGGCTGGCGGGGGTGGCTGGTGCCGCGGCTCGTGGCCACCAACGGTGTGCTCGCCGGGCTGCTCATCTCCGGCTTCGTCTGGGGCCTCTGGCACGCCCCGCTCACCTTGCTCGGCTACAACTACCCGAGGCTCGGCTCCTGGGCGGCGCTGGCCTTCATCGGCTTCTGCGTACTGGCCGGCGTGCTGCTGGGGTGGCTGCGGCTGCGTACGGGCAGCGTGTGGCCCGCGGTGGTGGCGCACGCCTCGCTGAACGCCATCGCCTCGGTCGCGCTGCTGCTCGGCGACGCCTCCGACCCGCCGAACGAGCTCCTGGCCGGGATCACCGGCGTGGTGGGGTGGCTGCTGCTGGCGGTGCTGGGCGCGGTCGTGCTCCGCTTCTACCCGGTACGCCCGCAGCAGCCCCGACCGGCCGAGTCCGCCGAACCGGTGGCCTGATCGCCCGGCCGGAGCCCGCGCCCCCGGCCGCCGCGTCCGCGAGGCTCAGCAGAGGATCGCGTACACCACCAGCGTGGCGGCCGCGGCGGTCTCCACGAGCGCGCCGAGCACGTCCCCGGTGATCCCGCCGAGGCGGCGCCTGGCGTGCCGGAGCAGCAGCAGCGCGGCGCCGAGCCCGGCCAGCAGCGCGACCGGCGCCACCAGCAGGCCCGTGAACGCCGCCGCTTCGCACTCGACGCTCGCCGACAGCATGCCCATCGGGTACTCGGAATCCATGTCGTAGTAGCGCAGGCCGGGCTCGTCCGCCTGCGGGCACGCGCCGGCGAGAAAGGGCTCGGCGTAGGTGACGGACAGCTCGCGGCCCCAGCCGGCGGAGTCGTCGCCGCCCCAGGCCCACAGGTCCGTGCCGGGGGCGGGGAGCAGGCCGATCACGGCTGTGGCGAGCAGCGCGGCCAGGGTGGCGAGCCAGGCGGCGGGACGGCGTACCGTGCCCGCGACCATCGCGCCCAGCCCGTCGGGGCGGGCGGCGGGCACGCCGGACCGGCAGGCCCACGTCAGCGCCAGCCGCCCCGCCACGCAGGCCGTCACGAGCGCCCAGAACCCCGCGTCGGCGAGCGCCACGACCTGCACGATCAGCGTGAGCGCCAGCGTCATCACGCCGAACGGCCCGATGTCCGACTTTTTCATGATGTCGAGCGCCTGGGGCGGCGGCTTGCCGCTGCCCAGGCCGTCCGCGAGATCGGCCAGCCCGTCGAGATGCAGCCCGCGGGTCAGCAGGGCCAGCAGCCCGAGCGCCAGCACCGCTCCCAGCAGGGGCGGCGCGGGCAGCAGCAGCGGCAGCGCGGCGACCAGGCCGAGCGCCAGCCCGACGGCCGGGGCCAGCACCATCGCCTGCCCCGCCACCTGCCGATCCACTCGTTCGACGCGAACGGGGAAGGCGCAGAGCGTGCCCACAGCGAACCTCAGCCCGTCCATCAGTCGCATAACGGACGATCCTAGGGCCCACTAGTGTGGCGGGATGCACGTGGTTGAACTGGAAGGCGTAGGTGTCCGGGTTGTCGGCAAATCGCTGCTGGACGGCGTCGATTGGCAGGTGGACTACGGCGACCACTGGGTGATCCTCGGGCCCAACGGCGCGGGCAAGACGACCCTGCTGTCGCTGGCGGCCGCCGTACGGCACCCCAGCGAAGGAGCGGTCAGGGTGCTCGGCCACCGGCTCGGCCGGGTCGACGTGCGGGAGCTGCGCCGCCACATCGGCCTGGTCGCCGACAGCCAGCACCTGATCGACGAGGAGCTGATGGAGGAGGAGGGCGCGACCGCGCACACCGTGGTGCTGACCGGGCACACGGGGACGAGCGCTCCGCTGTGGGACAAGTACGGCGACGCCGAGCGCGAGCGGGCCCACCGGCTGCTGGCCGACCTGGGCTGCAAGGACCTGGCGGACCGGAAGTTCCGCGTCTGCTCGCAGGGGGAGCGGGCCCGGATCCGGGTGGCCAGGGCGCTCATGGCGGACCCGGCGGTGCTGCTGCTCGACGAGCCGTTCGCGGGGCTCGACCTGCCCGCGCGCGAGGACCTCATCACCGCCGTCGAGGACCTCGCCACCACCAGGCCCGTGCTCACGACCGTGACGGTGACGCACCACGTGGAGGAGGTGCCCGCCACGACCACGCACGCCATGCTCATGCGCGACGCCAGGGTGCTGGCCGCCGGCCCGGTGGCGGACGTGCTCACCTCGGCCCGCCTGAGCGACTGCTTCGGCCGCTCCCTGAACGTGGACCGCGTGGAAGGCCGCTGGTACGCCAGAGCGGCCCGCCGGTAACCTCCGGTCACAGCTCCAGCAGGCGCCCGGTGACTCCCTGGTCACAGCTCCAGCAGGCGCCCGGCGACCACCAGCGCCACATACTCCGACTCGGCGGCCAGCCGTTCGTTGAGCCGCCCGAGCGCGTCCCTGAACGCCCGCCCGCTCGCCGTGGCGGGCACCACGCCCATCCCCACCTCGTCGGACACCGCCACGATCGGCTGTGACGCCTGCCGCCACACTGCCACCAGCTCGTCGCAGCGTGCCGTGACGGGCGCGCGATCGCCCTCCCAGGCGCCGTGCTCGTCGAACACCGCCGCCAGCCAGGTCCCCAGCCCGTCGATCAGCAGCGGCGTGGTGGCCGTGCGGATCGTCCCGGCCAGGTCGGTCGTCTCGGCGGTGACCCAGTGCGCGGGCCGCCGCTCCCGGTGCGCCCGCACCCGCGCCGCCCACTCGCCGTCGCCCGCGCCGCCGGGCCCGGTGGCCACGTAGGTCACGTGCGGCTCCGCCGCCAGCCGCAACTCCGCCTCGGCCGACTTCCCGGATCTGGACCCGCCCAGCAGCAGCACCCGTCCGCCACGCTGCGCCGGCGGAACCCGCGTCGCGCCCTCCTGCGAAGGCTGCTTCGCCTTCTCCTGCGGGAGCTGCGTCGCGCTCTCCCGCGGAACCTGCGGGGTCCGCTCAGTGCCGGTCTCCAGCTCGGTGCCGTCGGGGACGGCGAGCGCTCCCCAGAGCCGCAGCCGCCTGGCCAGCTCCTCCTCCGACCGGATCCGGTGATCCAGCCCCACGGCCACCACCAGGGTCGCGCCGTCCGCCAGCCCCGCCCGCCGCAGCTCCCCGAGACGCTCCGGCCGGTCGAGCAGGTCGATGAGCACCACGTCGTACCTGGCGGGCCCGTCCGGCGGCACGGGCCGCCCCTGGGGCAGGCAGAGAAGCCGCGAGCCGTCCGGGCAAACCAGCCCCAGGCCGTCGGCGCAGGCACGGTACCCGCGCGGCAGGCTCACGAAGGGGAACGGGACCACGCCGTCCACGACGAGGCCGAACGGGCGGCGATGGCCGGGCGGCAGGCCGGCGCACGAGGCGCACCGGCAGCCGGGCTCCGGCCAGCCCGCGCCGCCCCCGGTGCCGGTGAGAAGGACCTTCACCGCGCCGAGCGTACAAACTCGGCGGCGACCCACCCCACCCGGCCCTCCACCGCCCCTCAGGCCCGCCCGGACGCGCAGGAGGCCCTCACGGCCCTGCGCCGGTCCCACGCACAGCAGAGCCCCTCCACGGCCTCCGCGACGCCCGGCCGTCCCCAGGCGCCGGCAGCCTGGCCGAGGGTGTCCTGCGTCGTCTTGCGCGAGCGGCTTCCGGCCGTGCGTTGGGCGGGGCGGACTGGCGATTCCCAGTGAGACGTCAGCCGTGCGGACGGGTGAGCCCTTGGGCCGTCCCCCGCGCGGGTCCCATGGGGCGTCAGCCGGGCGGGCCGCTGACGGACGAGGCCGTGCGTCAGGCCGGGCCGGGCGGTGGCCAACGGGCGGCACGCTCGCCGCCTCACCGCCCACGTGCCAGGCCGGCGCGGTGGGTCGTGGTGCGCGGGGGCGGGGGTCAGCGGTTGGCTGGGGTGGTGGGGCGGGTGCGGCGGCGGGTGGCGAGGACGGCGCCGGCGCCGAGCAGGGCCAGGGCGCCGGCCCCGCCCGCGAGCAGCATGATCGGCGGCCCGCCCCCGCCGTCCGGGGTTACGGCCGGGGCCGGGAGGTCCGTGCCGGTCTGCGGCCGGGCCGGGTAGCCGTCCACGGACACCACGCCGCCCTGGGCGTCCACGCGTACGCTGGCGGCCGACGCGAGGAGCTGGGCCGTGGTGGCGTCCTCGGCGCCCGCCACGCACTTCAGCACCCCCTGAGCGGGCGGCTGCTCCCCGGGGTACGGGTCGGCGTCCCCGTCGCCGAAGTCCACCGCCACCACCACCCGCTTGTGCCCGGCGGCCGCGGTCTCCTTGCCGCACACCGCCTCGAACGACGGCAGGTCCCCGCCCGGCGACTCGCCCGCCGCGCCGTCCGGCGCCACCGAGAAGCGCCAGCCGATGACCGAGCCGCCCTCCGGGGTGTCGCCCGGCGCGGTGGACAGCCACGCCGTCCCGTCGCTGCGCCACGCGCTCCACGACCGCGGGGCGTGCGGATCGGCCGCCCCGGGCGCCGGTTCGCCGGGTGCGATGGAGGGTGAGGCGAGGGCGGAATGGGGGAGAGAGAGGAAGGCGGCCGCCCCGAGGGCGACCCCGGCCGCAACACGACATGCGCGCAGCATCGATTGACCTCCAAGCTCGGGAGTAGGGTTCCAGTGCCTGCGGAGGGTGCGCCGGCGAACCCGCGGAAAAGGAGCGTATGGCATGACATGGCGGTGGCGTTATGAAAATGCAAATGGTGGTGAGGTAACAGATCGCCCTTTGCCGCGAGAGGTTTTTCCGAGCCAGGCCGACGCGGAGTCCTGGCTCGGGGAAAACTGGCGTGACCTGCTGGAATCCGGTGTTGAGCAGGTCGCTTTGCTAGATGAGGACCGCGTGGAATACGCGGGATTGTCATTGCGTCCGGAGTGAGTGCCGGATAACTGAAAAACCCCTTGAGCGCTGCTGCGGCTCAAGGGGTTTTTGTTGTTGATGGGGTTATGGGCGGGTGCTCGGGCTCATGGTCTTGGACGGGTCGCGCTCCACGACGGACCCGAGCACGTCGTCGATCCGCTTCATCACGTCGGCATCGAGCTTGACGCCCGCCGCCTTCACGTTGTCGCGGACCTGCTCGGGCCGGGTGGCCCCGACGATGGCGCTGGAGACGTTCGGGTTCTGCAGCACCCAGGCGATCGCCAGCTGCGCCATGCTGAGCCCGAGGTCGGCGGCGATCGGCTTGAGCTCCTGTACGCGGGCGAGCACGTCGTCGTTCATGAACCGGGCGATCATGGCGCTGCCGCTCTTGTCGGTCGCCCGCGAGCCCTCCGGCGGCTGCTGGCCGGGCACGTACTTGCCGGTCAGCACCCCCTGGCCGATGGGCGACCAGACGATCTGGCCCACGCCCTCCTTCTCGCTCAACGGGACGACCTCGGACTCGATCACGCGCCACAACATCGAGTACTGAGGCTGGTTCGACACGATCCGGTCGAAGCCCATCTCGTCGGCGATCTTCAGAGCGCGGGCGATCTGGTCGGCGTTCCACTCGCTGACGCCGACGTAGAGGACCTTGCCCTGGCGTACGAGGTCGTCGAAGGTCTTGAGGGTCTCCTCGAGCGGGGTCTCGTTGTCGAAGCGGTGCGCCTGGTAGAGGTCCACATAGTCGGTCTGCAGGCGGCGCAGCGAGGCGTTGATCGACTCGGTGATGTGCTTGCGCGACAGACCGCGGTCGTTCTTGCCGGGACCGGTCGGCCAGTAGACCTTGGTGAAGATCTCCAGCGACTCCCTGCGCACGCCCTTCAGCGCCCGGCCGAGCACCTCCTCGGCCTTCGTGCCCGCATAGACGTCAGCGGTGTCGAACGTGGTGATGCCCTCGTCGAGTGCCGCCTGCACACACTGCTTGGCGGCGTCCTCCTCGACCTGGGAGCCGTGGGTGAGCCAGTTGCCGTAGCTGATCTCACTGACGATGAGACCGCTACGACCGAGGTGTCGGAATTCCATGCATCCGACCTTAATCCCGACGCATGGGGTGATCCGTTTCGGGATAGGGTGCGCGACGTGCTGAAGCTCGTACGGCTGGCGCTGACGGCGGCCATCCTGACCGCGATCGCGGTCAGGCTGCGCCGTCGCGCCCGCATGCCCGCCAGGCAGCCCGCGCCCCCGGCGCCGGGCCCCCGTCCGGCCCGGTCCATGAGGATGGTCGCAGCCTGGGTGTTGATCGCGGTGCTCGTGGCGCTCACCCTGGTGGCCGCGCTGGTGCCCGCCCACGAGCGGGCCGCCGGGGCGGACCGGCAGGCCGGCGAACTGCGGCCGGAGGCCCTGGCGGCGGTCGAGCACGGCGCCCCACCCGCGGCGCCGTCCCCCGTGCCGTCCCTTGTGACGTCCCCCGTGACGTCTCCGGTGCCGACTCCCGAGCCGACCCCGGCGCCGAGCGAGATCCCCGACCCGAGTTGCTCGCCCGCGCCGCGCCCGGTGACCGTGCGGCCGATCGACCCGCGGGTGAAGCGGGCCGTGGACCGGCAGTGGAGGCGCGTCGAGCGGTGGCTGAAGGCGAACGCGCCCCGCACGTACCGGACGCTGGGAGGGCCCGGCAAGGCGCGCACGATCGCCGTCGCCGAGTCGCAGATGGGTGTGGACTTCCCCGACGACCTGCGGGCCTCCCTGCTGCGCCACAACGGTGCGAGCGGGAAGCGGGCGTTCGGGTTCGGTTCCTGGCCCGACGGCGCGGTCAATCTCAGCACGCGCCGGATCAGGGACTCCTGGCGCGCGCTGTGCTCCTGGGGACGCACCGACCGCGGCCCCGACCCGACCGTCGAGTACTGGAACGGGCGGATGATCCCGTTCCTGTACTACCCGGGGCGCAGTGCGGACGTCATGGCCTACGCCGTGGTCGACTCCGTGGGAGGTGCCGTGGGCTGGGACGACTCGTCCAGCGGCATGGCACCCCGGATGCCGTCCTACTACGCGCTCATGCGGGCCGTGGCCGACGCGCTGGAGCACGGCACCCCGGTCGAGGGCCGGCGGCCCGTGGTGGAGCGCGGGGTGCTGCGCTGGGAGCGGTCGTGAGAGCGGTGGCGAGCCGCGCCGGCCGGGGAGGTCACCGCTTGGGCGGCACCGGCTTTCCGCCGGGCAGGACCGCGGGCGGCGGGAAGCGGAGCTTGCGGATCTGCAGCGCCCGCATCGCCGCGTAGAAGCCCACGCCCTTGACGCTCTCGCCGGGCAGCTTCTCGGCCACCAGCTTCTTCACCTTCCAGGCCACGTAGACCGAGGTGACGACCACGCCGATCATCATGATCGGCCAGCCGATCGTGACGACGTAGCCGAGCACCTGGGCCCGGATCGCCATCGGCCAGGGAATCCACGTGGCCAGCAGGATCAGTAGCGAGAACGGCAGGAAATACTGGCTCGGCAGCCGCCGCGAGTCGACCCAGTCACGCGCGAACTTGCGCGCGGGGCCCTTGTCACGAACGGGAAAATACCGCTCGTCACCTGCGAGCATGCCCTCGCGGGCACGCTGGCGCTCGGCGTTCTGCTTCGCCCGCATCTGCCGATAGGCCTCTTTACGGTCCTTCGGCGCGGAGACGTACTGGCGTCGTTTGCCTTCGGCATCCCGGCGCTTGGGTGTGGGACGACCTTTACCCTGGGGCTTAGGATCGTCAACGGGGACGGGGGTGTCGTCCACGGAGGTCTGGGAACGGCGTCGCAACACGACGTCAACCCTACCTGGACTGCAACTTAGTGACGCCCCCGTGCGTTATGCGTAGGGTAATCCCAAGGCGGCTGCGCTGCATTGGGATTGACACCAGCACGACCTAGAAGGGGACGGCCGACGCGCATGAGCGTGATGAAGAGACTTTCGATGATCTTCAAGTCCAAGGCCAACAAGGCCCTGGACAAGATGGAGGATCCGCGCGAGACCCTTGACTACTCCTATCAGCGGCAGCTCGAGCTGCTGCAGAAGGTGCGCAGGGGGGTGGCCGACGTCGCCACCTCTCGCAAGAGGGTGGAGCTCCAGATAACCGGCTTGGAGAACCAGGCCCGGCGCTATGAGGAGCAGGGCCGCAAGGCGCTGTCCGTGGGACGTGAGGATCTGGCCCGTGAGGCGCTCCAGCGCCGCTCGAACCTGCAGACGCAGATGGCCGACCTCAAGGTCCAGCACGACAACCTGCAGGCCGAGGAGGAGAAGCTGACCACGGCTTCCCAGCGGCTGCAGGCCAAGGTCGACTCCTTCCGCACGAAGAAGGAGACCATCAAGGCGACCTACACCGCCGCCGAGGCGCAGACGCGCATCAACGAGGCGTTCTCCGGCATCTCCGAGGAGATGGGCGACGTCGGCCTGGCGATCCAGCGCGCCGAGGACAAGACGGCGCAGATGCAGGCCCGTGCCGGCGCCATCGACGAGCTGCTGGCCAGCGGCGCGCTCGACGACTACAGCGGCACCCGCGGCGACGACATCCAGGCCGAGCTCGACCGCATGGGCGGCGGCATGGACGTCGAGCTGGAGCTGGCCAGGATGAAGGCCGAGCTGGGCCAGGGTCCGGCGCCGAAGGGCGCCATCGAGCAGGGCCAGCCGCAGCAGCAGGCCCAGCCGCAGGCTCAGCCGCAGCAGCAGGGGGGCACCCAGCAGCTGCGCCAGCCAGGGGAGGGCGCATGATTGTCAGGATCATGGGCGAGGGTCAGGTGGAGATCTCCGCCGACGACATCTCGGTCCTCAACGAGCTGGACACCGAGCTCGAGGCGGCCATCGACGCGGGCGACGAAAAGTCGTTCCGCGTCAAGCTGCACGCGTTGCTCGACAAGGTGCGCCACGTGGGCAAGGCGCTCCCCGACGACAGCCTTGAGCCGTCAGAGCTGATCCTTCCCCCCGCGGACGCCTCGATCGAGGAGGTCCGGGAGATGCTGGGCGACCAAGGCCTCATCCCGGGCTGAGCCCGTGAGCACGCGGTTCGCGTCCGACCGCGGCCTGACCAGCCGCATGGTCGTGACGATGTTCCTGCTCGGCCTCCTCTACGTGGTGTTCGTCGGCGTCCTGATCGCCCTGGGCGTTCGGGCGCTGACCGTGCTGGTGCTGGCAGGCGGCCTGCTGCTGGTGCAGTACTTCCTGTCCGACCGCATCGCGCTGTTCGCGATGCACGGGCGGGAGGTCTCCCCACAGGAGGCCCCTGAGCTGCACGGCCTGATCGACCGGTTGTGCGCCATGGCCGACATGCCCAAGCCACGGGTGGCGATCGCGGATTCCGACGTCCCCAACGCGTTCGCCACCGGCCGCAACCAGAAGCGGGCCGTCGTCTGCGTGACGACCGGCATCCTGCGCCGCCTGGAGCCACAGGAGCTCGAGGGCGTGATCGCCCACGAGCTCTCCCACGTCGCCCACCGCGACGTGGCCGTCATGACGATCGCCTCGTTCCTGGGGATCGTGGCGGGGCTGATGACCAGGTTCGCGCTCTACTCGGGGCTGGGCGGCCGCCGCAACGGCGGCCAGGGCGGCGTGCCGATCGGCGCGATCGTCCTGCTGGTCTCCGTCCTCGTGTACGCCGTCAGCTTCCTGCTCACCCGCGCCCTGTCGCGCTACCGGGAGCTGGCCGCCGACCGGGCGGGTGCCCTGCTCACGCAGCGCCCCTCGGCCCTGGCCAGCGCGCTGACCAAGGTGACCGGCGACATGGCCAGGATCCCGACCCGCGACCTGCGCGAGGCGGAGCCGTTCAACGCCTTCTACTTCGCCCCGGCGCTGGCCGGGGGGCAGTCGCTGGCGAACCTGTTCTCCACCCATCCGTCGCTGGATCGGCGGCTGGAGCAGCTGGCGAACATCTCGCGGCAACTCGGAAGGGGCTGACGATGGGCTGGCTCGACGCGCTGCTCGGCAGGTCGAAGCCGGTGCAGCCCAACCTCGACGCGTTGTTCGCGCTGCCGTCGGCGGCCGTGACGCTGCAGGCCGCGACCGGGCTCGTCCCCACCGGTCTCGGCTCCGTGGCGTTCAGGGCCGCCGAGGGCGGCGCCTTCGCCACGCTCGAACGCGACGTCAAAGCGCTGCTCGGCGAGCGCGTCGAGGAGTCCGACGACGGCTACGGCTACACCTGGCTCCTGGTGCGCCGCTCGCCCGACGCGCTCAGCGACCTGGTCACCGAGCTGCACGCGGTCAACTCCTCGCTGGAGGGAGCCGGGTTCGGGCCCTCGCTGCTGTGCTCGCTGGTGTCCTTCACGGGGCCGAACGAAGGACGGCTGGCCGTGGTCTACCTGTACAAACGCGGCACCTTCTACCCGTTCGCCCCCATGCCAGGACAGAGGCGCGACAACGCGCTCGAGCTGCAGGCCCGGGGCGCCCTGGAGGGCGAGCTGCCGCTGGAGAAGGATCTCAGCCGCTGGTTCCCCGTCTGGGGGGCTCCCGGGCTCTGACCGGGGCGCTCATAGGCGATGATCGCCCCTAGTGATCTAATGATCACGTGGAGCGAAGGTTGTTCGTGCTCGCCGCTTGCGCGTTCATCGTGGCGGCGGTTCTGGGCAGCGCCTGGATCACCGGCCAGTTCACCACGCCGGCGGTGGACAGGACCGACGGCTACGTCAGCGAGCTGGCCGCCCGTGACCAGCCGTGGACGCGCCTGTTCCGGGTCAGCGACGCGCTGTCTGGGCTGGCGTGCGCGCTCGGCGTGGCGCTCGTGCCGAGGGTGGCGCGCGAGTGGCCGGGCTGGCTGGCGCTGGCCGCGTTCGGGCTGCTGACCTTCGTGGCCGCGGTGTTCCCCCTGGACTGCGCCGCGCTCAGCGATCCGCTCTGCGCGCGGCGGGAGACGTCGTCCGGGCACCTGGTCCACGCGCTGGCGGGGGTGCTCGGCGCGGTGGCCGTGCTGGCCGCCATGGTGCTGCTCAGCGCCCGCTGGCGGTCGTGGGTGTCGTGGCTGTTCACCTGGCTCGGCCTGGCGGCCACGCTGCTCACCGCCGTCGCGCTGGCCGCCGGGCACGGGGTGGGCCTGGCTCATCGCGCCCAGCTCACGATGGTCGCCGTCTGGCTGGTGTACGTGGCGCTCCACCTGCTCGTCTCCGACTGGGACGACCCGGACGCCGAGGCGGAGCCGAGGGTCGCGCCCGGCCGGATGGGCGGCGTGGGCGGCGCCAGGGTCCTGCCCGGGACGGCCGACCAGACGGCCGGCTACGGGAAACCGCACGTCGTCGTGGCCGGCGACGGGCCGGCGGTGCTGATCACGGCCGGGCACGGGGGCGCCTGGTTCCACTGGGACGCGGTGGCCGACCGGCTCGCCGGGAGCCGCCGGGTCATCCGCTTCGACCGCCCCGGGCTCGGCCTCAGCCCGCGCTCGCCCGCCCCGCCCACCCTGTACGCCGAGGTCGCCCGCCTGGCCGCGCTGTCCCCCTCCCACCCCGAGCAGGTCACCGTCGTCGCCCACGGCGTGGCCTGCTGGCACGCGGAGGCGTTCGCCCGGCTGCACCCGCTGTGCCTGGCCAGGCTCGTCCTCGTGGACCCGGCCTGCGCGGGCGGGCGTCGGCCGCTGCCGTTCGCCGGTGCCGCCGGCAGGTGGCTGCCCGCGCTGGGCGGCACGTGGGGGGCGACCTTCCTGGCCCGCCTGACCGGGCCGGCCGCGCACCGGCTGCTCACCGGGCTGCCGGACCCGTCGGGTGTCTACAGCATGGGCAAGGTGCCCGCCGCGATGGCCGGGGAGTGGCTGGCCCGCCGCGACATGGCCGCCGACCTGCACCGGCTGCGGGCCGAGAAGCCGTTCCCGGACGTGCCGGTCACCGTGATCAGCGCGGGCCGGACCGGTGAGCGGGGGGACGGCTGCCTGGAGCGGCTGGCGGACGAGCTCGGCGCCGAGCACGTACGCCTGCCGGGGTCCGGGCGCCAGATCCCGCTCCGGGCCCCGCAGGCCGTCGCCGACGCGGTGTCGGCCTTGGCGTAACGCGTGCGGCACCGTCGTGGTCGACCTGGCCGGGCAGGTCAGCAGGGTGCCGGCGACCGCGCCAGGGAAGGCCGAGTTCGACCGGATGGGCTTCCGCTTCGGCGGGGCCTCCCCGTAGGTCCTTGCGGCGCGGGCGGCACGTTCTAGGATCAAGGGGAACCCACCGGAGGGGACGCGCCATGGACATCACCGTGACCGGCGAGGGCGTCGTCCTGGCCGAGCCCGACACCCTGCGGCTGCACGCGGGCGTCGAGGTCCGCCGGGCCTCCGCCGCGGAGTCGTTCGCCGCCGTACGTGCCGCCGCGGCCCGGCTCTCCCAGGTGCTCGGCCAGGCGGGGATCGAGCCGCGGGACGTGACCACGGTGGAGCTGTCCCTGGGGCCCGAGTACGAGGCCTATCCCAAGGTGGCCGCCTACCGCGCGGCGCAGGGGGTCGAGGTCGTGGTCCGCGACGTGAGCCAGGCCGACCGCGTCATCGACGCCGTGGCCGGGGTGGGGGAGGAGGCCAGGCTCAACGGCGTGGCCTTCGAGCTGTCGGACCAGGCGGCGGCCCAGGCCGAGGCCAGGGTCAGGGCGTTCAGGGACGCCGCGGCCAAGGCGGCCCAGTACGCCGAGCTGGCCGGGCGGCCGCTGGGGCGGGTGGTGTCGGTGACCGAGGAGCACGGGTTCGGGCCGCCGGTGCCGATGCGCGCGAGCCTGATGGCCGCCGAGTCCGGGAACTCGGTCCAGCCCGGTCGGCAGGCGCTCACGGTCCGGGTGCGCCTGGGCTACGACTTCGCCTAGCCCGGCCCCGCACGCCCCCTCCCCGTCGTCCCGCCCGCACGTCCCCTTCTCGCCGTCCCGCCGGTACGTCCGCACCCCGCCGTTTTGCCCGCACGTCCTCCCCGCCGTGCGCCCGAGCCTGCCACGCGACCCTCGCGGCGTCCTTTCCTCCCCAAAGGACCCCCGCCGAAGTGAGGGGCGGTCGCTGGTTCGCGGCGCTGGGGGGCTGCGGGGCGCGCTCGGGCGCGGGGAAGCGGTCGCGGGCGCCCCGGGTGCGCCCGGGGCCGGGTGGGGCAGACGGCAAGAGGCGCGTGGTGCGACCGCGGCGGGAGGGCTTGGCTTCGGTGATCAGCGGGGGACAGACTGGTCTGCGTGGATGAGACGGTGGTGACCGAGGACGGCGTGCGGTTGTGGGCGTGCCGGGCCGGTCAGGGTGTCCCTGTGGTGTTCTGTCACGGAGGACCGGGGCTGTGGGACACGCTGGATGACGTGGCCGCGCTGCTGGCCGGAGGCGCCGCCGTGCATCGGTGGGACCAGCGGGGGTGCGGGCGGTCGCAGCGGTGCGGGCCGTACTCGGTGGGCCGGTCGGTCGCCGACCTCGACGCGGTGCGGCGTCATTTCGGGCTGGACGGCATGGTGCTGCTCGGCCACTCCTGGGGCGCCCAGCTCGCCCTGCGCTACGCGCTCGACCACCCCCGGCGCGTACGCGGCCTGGTGTACGTCGCCGGCACCGGCATCGACCCGGACGCCCCCTGGCACGACGACTACTCTCGTGACCTGCGCGCCAGGCTGGGCGATCACCTGGAGCGGTGGGCGGAGCTCAAGAACCGCGAGCGCACGCCCGCCGAGGACCGGGAGCTCTCCGTGCTGCAGTGGTCGGCGGACTTCACCGGCGACCGGGCGCTGGAACAGGCCGAGCGCATGGCCACCCCGTGGCTGGGCGTCAACTTCGCGTGCAACGCCGCGATCAACGCTGAGAACGCCCGCGAATGGGGCTCCCCCGAGCTGCGGGCGCGGTGCGCGACGCTGGAGGTGCCCGTGCTGATCGTGGACGGCGACCGCGACATCCGGCCCCGCTGGGCGGTCGACTCGCTGGAGCGGGCCCTGCCGCGCGTGACCAGGGTGGTCCTGGCGGGCGCCGGGCACCTGCCCTGGACCGAGGACCCGGACGGCTTCCGTGAGGCCGTCAGCGCGTTCCTGGCGCAGGTCAGCCCCGCGACACAAGCACCGCGGGGCTGACCGGCCAGGGCTCAGGGCAGGGCTCAGGCAGAGCTCAGGCAGAGCTCAGGCAGAGCTCAGGGCAGGGCTTAAGGCAGGGCCAGCATGCGGTCCAGGGCGACCTTGGCCCAGTGGGTGGTGTCCTCGTCCACCGTGATCTGGTTGACGACCTCGCCCAGCACCAGCGACTCCAGCGCCCACACCAGGTGCGGCAGGTCGATCCGGTTCATCGTCGAGCAGTAGCAGACCGTACGGTCGAGGAACGAGATGTTCTTGTCCGGGAAGGTCTGCGCCAGGCGCTTGACCAGGTTCAGCTCCGTGCCGATCGCCCAGCTCGAACCCGCGGGGGCCGCTTGCAGGGTCTTGATGATGTGCTCCGTGGAGCCCACGTGGTCGGCCTTGAGCACGACCTCGTGGCGGCACTCCGGGTGCACGAGGACGTTCACGCCCGGGATGCGCTCGCGTACGTCGTCCACGGACTCGGCGGTGAAGCGGCCGTGCACCGAGCAGTGGCCGCGCCACAGGATCATCCTGGCGCGCTCCAGCTCCTCCTGGGTCAGGCCGCCGTTGGGGCGGTGCGGGTTCCACACCACGCAGTCCTCCAGCGACATGCCCATCTCCAGCACCGCCGTGTTGCGGCCCAGGTGCTGGTCGGGCAGGAAGAGCACCTTCTGGCCCTGCTCGAACGCCCAGTCCAGGGCGCGGCGGGCGTTGGAGGAGGTGCACACGGCGCCGCCGTTCCGGCCGCAGAACGCCTTGATGTCGGCGCTGGAGTTCATGTACGTGACCGGGATCACCTGATCGGCCAGCCCGGCGTCCTCCAGGGCCTCCCAGCACTCCTCGACCTGGTCGAACGTGGCCATGTCCGCCATCGAACACCCGGCCGCCAGGTCGGGAAGGACGACCTTCTGGGCGTCGCCGGTCAGGATGTCCGCCGACTCGGCCATGAAGTGCACGCCGCAGAAGACGATGAACTCCGCCCCGGGCCGCGCGGCCGCCTGCTGGGCGAGCTTGAACGAGTCGCCCGTCACGTCGGCGAACTGGATGACCTCGTCGCGCTGGTAGTGATGACCGAGCACGAACAGGCGGTCGCCGAGCGCCTCCTTGGCCTTGCGGGCACGTTCCACCAGGCCGGGGTCGGAGGCCGGCGGCAGCTCGCCGGGGCAGTCGACCCCCTTCTCGCTGTGCGGATCGGCGTTCCGGCCGAGGACGAAGAGCGGCAGCCCAGTCTGGGTGGCCATGGCCATACCCCCTTATCGTCGTTGTGACGATACTCATCATGACACATGGGCGTACGTGGTTATTCCGGGGGTTGTTCCAGAGGAGGGGACCCCGGGAATGTGTGGCATCGCGCTGGTGTTGGTAGCGTCATTAGTAGGACGTCGGAAACAGACAGCCGGGTTAGGGAGTCAGCAGATGACGGTTGAGAGCAGCGAGACCACGACGCAGGGCCTGATCCTGACTGACGCGGCCGCCGCGAAGGTCAAGAGCCTGCTGGAGCAGCAGGGCGAGGAGGGTCTGCAGCTGCGGGTCGCCGTGCAGCCGGGAGGTTGCTCCGGCCTGCGCTATCAGCTCTTCTTCGATGACCGGTCGATGGACGGCGACGTCGTGTCGGACTTCGGCGGCGTGAGTGTGGTCACCGACCGGATGAGCGCCCCTTACCTCATGGGTGCCTCGATCGACTTCGTCGACACGATCGAGAAGCAGGGCTTCACCATCGACAACCCCAACGCCACGGGCTCGTGCGCCTGTGGTGACTCGTTCAACTAGTCCGGGTCGCCGGTGGTCGCCAGGTCCCGCTCGCCTTTGTGCGTGCGGGACCTTCGCGTATCCTCGTGGGGCCCATTGGCCTGCTGACAACGAGGAAGAAGAACCCCGTGCGCATCGCCGTAACCGGCTCCATCGCGACAGACCACCTGATGACCTTCCCTGGAAGCTTCGGCGATCAGCTCATCGCCGAGCAGCTCGACCGGGTGTCACTGTCGTTCCTGGTCGATGACCTCCAGATCCGTCGCGGCGGCTGCGCCGCGAACATCGCCTTCGGGATGGGCTGCCTCGGCCTCAAGCCGATACTCGTGGGCGCGGTCGGCAACGACTTCGCCGACTATCGCTCGTGGCTGGAGCGCCACGGCGTCGACTGCGGCTCCGTGCACATCTCGGAGACCCAGCACACCGCCCGCTTCCTGTGCACCACCGACGAGCACCACAACCAGATCGCCTCGTTCTACACCGGCGCCATGGCCGAGGCGCGGCTCATCGAGCTGCAGCCCGTCGCCGACCGTGTGGGCGGGCTCGACCTGGTGCTGATCAGCCCCAACGACCCCGACGCGATGCTGCGCCACTCCGACGAGTGCCGCCAGCGCGGCATCCCGTTCGCCGCGGACATCTCCCAGCAGCTCGCCCGCATGGAGGACGAGCAGATCCGCCAGCTCGTCGACGGCGCCGCCTACCTGTTCTCGAACGACTACGAGAAGGGCCTGATCGAGCAGAAGACCGGCTGGTCCCACGAGGAGATCCTCGGCCGGGTCGGCGTCCGGATCACCACGCTCGGCCCCAAGGGCGCCGTCATCGACCGCCAGGGCGAGCCGTCCATCCAGGTCGCCCCGGCGCCCGAGCGGGGCAAGGCCGACCCCACCGGCGTCGGTGACGCCTTCCGCGCCGGCTTCCTGTCCGGTGTGGCCTGGGGCCTGCCCCTGGAGCGGTGCGGGCAGATCGGCAACCTCACCGCCACGCACGTGCTCGAGCGCGTGGGCGGCCAGGAGTACGAGCTCGGCCAGACGTCCTTCCTCGAGCGGTTCAGTGCCGCGTACGGCGCCGAGGCGGCCGCCGAGATCGCCGAGCACGTCCGCTGCTACCACCCCTGAGCCCTGAAACGCCGCGTCCGGAGGTCAGCGCATGGCGTAGACGCGGTGGACGAACTCGGCGAGCTGGTCGTCGGGCAGGTGCCTGGCCAGGTCGGCCTCGCTGATCATGCCGACGATGCGGCCCTCGTCCATCACCGGAAGCCGCTTGATCTGGTGCTCCTCCATGCGCGCCAGGGCGTCCTCCACGGTGGCGTCCGACGGCACCCATACCAGCCCGATCGCCAGATCCCCGGCCGTCACCTGCGCCGGGTCGTGGCCGGCCGCGACACACTTGATCACGATGTCGCGGTCGGTGATGATGCCGGTCACGCGGTCGTCGGGCCCGCACACGGGCAGCGCTCCCACGTTGCTCCTGCGCATCATCTGCGCCGCCCGGTCGAGGGTCTCGTGCGCGCTGATGCACTCCGCCCCCGCGCTCATGACATCGCGGGCGGTTTCGTGCGGATGTCCGCTGATCATGGCTTTCCCCTGAGGTCGATGACTCGTACGGAAAGCCCCTACCCGGTGTGCGGAGCTGAATCGGGAATTTTGGACGGGCCGGAAAATCAGTAGTTGCGCCTGACGTGGATCGCCCAGCCGCCCTCGGGCAGCTCGTACGACCCGACGTGGCGATGAGACTTCAGCCTGCACCACGCCGGCACGTCCGTATAGGCCGCCGGATCGTCGGCCAGCACGGCCACGACGGCGTTCAGAGGGACGTAGTTGATCTGCTCGGCGAGCATGATGATCGGGATCGGGCACTTCTTCCCGAGCGCGTCGATCGTCAAAGCCGGCTGAGTAACCTCGGTCATGCGACTCCTGCGTCCTGACGGATGCGGCGGACCAGATCGGGCAGCACGGCGAGGAACCTGTCGACCTCGTCCGCCGCGGCGCCCATGGGCAGCGACACCCTGACATTCCCATGCGTCAGCACGCCCATCGCTTCCAGGACGTGCGATGGACGAAGCGTACTAGCGGTGCACGAACTTCCGGACGATACGGCGAATCCCGCCTTGTCGAGCTCGGTCAGCAGCGCCTCGCCGTCAACGTACAGGCACGAAAACGTCACGATGTGCGGCGCCCGGTCAACGGGGTCGCCGATGACCTCCACGTCGGGGACGAGCTTCGGGACCGTCTCCCTGATCCTGGCGACGAGCCCGGAAAGCCTCGCCTGCTCCCGCTCGGCCTCCGCGGCCATCGCGCGCAGGGCCGCGGCCGCCGCGACGACGCCCGGCACGTTCTCGAAGCCCGGCACCCGCCCCCGCTCCCGCTCGTCCTCCGGCAGGTAGGAGCGGAACCGGGTGCCCTTGCGCACCACCAGCACGCCCACACCGGCCGGTCCGCCCCATTTGTGGGCGCTGGCCGTCAGCACCGACCAGCCGGGCGGCACCGGCATCCGGCCGGCCGTCTGCGCCGCGTCCACCAGCAGCGGAACGCCGTGCGCCCGGCAGGCCGCGGCGGCCTCCGCGACCGGCTGCAGCGTGCCGACCTCGTGGTTGGCCGTCTGCAGGCACGCCAGCGCCGTGCCGGGCCGCGCGACCGCCTCGGCGAACCGATCGGGATCCACGCGCCCGGTCAGGCCCACGCCCACCGTCTCGACCGTGCCGCCCTCGCGCTCGTGGACGGCGCCCGCGTGCAGCACGCTGGAGTGCTCGACCGCGCTGGTCACCAGGTGGCGTCCGGCCCTGCGTCTGCCGTGTAGGGTGCCGAGCACGCCGAGATGCACGGCCTGCGTGCCCGAAGAGGTGAACGACACCTCGTCGGGGCGCGCGCCGAGCGCCTCGGCCACCTCCGTGCGGGCCTGTTCCAGCAGCAGGTGCGCGCGGCGGGCCTGGCCGTAGAGTCTCGCGGGATCGGCCCAGCCGGCGTCGACCGCCGCCAGCAGCGCCTCGCGTGCCTGGGGGTGGAGCGGCTCGCTCGAAGCCGCGTCGAAATACGCCACGAGACTCATCGTCCCACTTCCGGCGCCATCGAGGGGTCGCGCGGTAGGGCGAGGCCCCTGCACGCTAATGTGTCTGCTTGTCAGTCTGTGCTTGATACAGAAAACAGAAATACGAGCGCCCAAGGGAGAGACTCTTGGGCTTCATCTGTGGGGTAGGCGATCCGTGAGTCCGACTCGCCGTACGACGCGGCGTTCGTTGGCCCGGCGCAGGGTGCCGCGCGCCGCCGCTTTGGCGTTGCTGCTGGCCACTGCTACGGCGTGTGCTAATGACGTCCCCGAGGCCGACTGGTCTCGCGGCCTTCTTCCCGACCACATCACCGAGCAGGGTGGCGTGGTCCAGAGTCTGTGGAACGGGGCCTGGATCGCCGCACTCGCCACGGGCGCTGTCGTCATCGCCCTGATCCTGTGGGCGGCCGTGTTCCACCGCAAGCGCAGGGCCAAGGCCGAGCTCCCGCCGCAGGTGCGCTACAACCTGCCGATCGAGATGCTCTACACCTTGATCCCGCTCGTCATGGTGTCGGTGTTCTTCTACTTCACCGCCCGTGACAGCGAGGTGCTCTCCAAGGTGGACGGCGACGCGACCGTCAAGGTCAAGGTCGAGGCGTTCCAGTGGAGCTGGCGCTTCACCACGACCACCGACGGGAAGACGCTGCAGCCCGTCGCCGGCACTCCGGTGAGCGACTACAAGCAGGGCCCCCAGCTGGTCCTGCCGGTGAACAAGAAGGTCGAGTTCGATCTGTCGACCGACGACGTCATCCACTCGTTCTGGGTGCCGGAGTTCCTGTTCAAGCGTGACGTCATCCCCGGCATCCCCGAGGGCAACCCGGGCCGCAAGTTCCAGATCACCACGCTGAACAAGCCGGGCACCTACGCCGGCCGCTGCGCCGAGCTGTGCGGTGTCGACCACAGCCGGATGCTGTTCTCCGTGAAGCTCGTTTCACAGCAAGAGTTCGACCAGTACATCGCGACGCACCAGGCGGGGAGTGCCCAGTGACCGCCATCCAAGAGCCACTCAGGACCACGACGGTCCGGCCCGTCACCAAGGGCCAGATCATCGCCAAGTGGTTGTCCTCGACTGATCACAAGATCATCGGGCACATGTACCTGATCACGTCGTTCGCCTTCTTCCTGATCGGCGGCATCATGGCGCTGATCATGCGGGCCGAGCTGGCGCAGCCGGGGCTGCAGTTCACCAGCAACGAGCAGTTCAACCAGCTGTTCACCATGCACGGCACGATCATGCTGCTGATGTTCGCGACGCCGCTGTTCGCCGGCTTCGCCAACGAGCTGATGCCGCTGCAGATCGGCGCCCCCGACGTGGCCTTCCCCCGCCTGAACATGGTCAGCTACTGGCTCTACCTGTTCGGCAGCATCATCGCCGTGTCGGGCTTCTTCACCCCGGGCGGCGCGGCCTCGTTCGGCTGGTTCGCGTACACGCCGCTGTCCAACGCGATCAACTCGCCGGGCATCGGCGGCGACCTGTGGATCATGGGTCTGGCGCTGTCGGGCCTCGGTACGATCCTCGGCGCGGTCAACTTCATCACCACGATCATCTGCATGCGCGCTCCGGGCATGACCATGTTCCGCATGCCGATGTTCACCTGGAACATCCTGCTGACCAGCATGCTCGTGCTGATGGCCTTCCCCGTGCTGGCCGCCGCGCTGCTGGCCCTGGAGGCCGACCGCAAGCTGGGCACCCAGATCTTCGCCTCCGAGAACGGCGGCGCGCTGCTCTGGCAGCACCTGTTCTGGTTCTTCGGCCATCCAGAGGTCTACATCATCGCGCTGCCGTTCTTCGGGATCATCACCGAGATCATCCCGGTCTTCAGCCGCAAGCCGATCTTCGGTTACATCAGCCTCATCGGCGCCACGATCTCGATCGCCGGTCTGTCCATCACGGTCTGGGCGCACCACATGTTCCCGACCGGGCAGGTGCTGCTGCCGTTCTTCTCGTTCATGACGTTCCTCATCGCGGTGCCGACGGGCGTGAAGTTCTTCAACTGGATCGGCACGATGTGGCGCGGGCACCTGAGCTTCGAGTCGCCGATGTTGTTCTCGGTCGGCTTCCTGATCACGTTCCT
Source organism: Nonomuraea sp. MTCD27 (assembly GCF_041950495.1). NCBI lineage: Bacteria > Bacillati > Actinomycetota > Actinomycetes > Streptosporangiales > Streptosporangiaceae > Nonomuraea > Nonomuraea sp. MTCD27. The sequence continues at coordinate 275,250 of NZ_JBGNUW010000002.1, forward strand.
GCTGGGCGGTCTGACGGGTGTCATCCTGGCCTCGCCGCCGCTCGACTTCCACATCAGCGACACCTACTTCGTCGTGGCCCACTTCCACTACGTGGTCTTCGGCACCGTCGTGTTCGCCATGTTCGCGGGCTTCTACTTCTGGTGGCCCAAGTTCACCGGCAAGATGCTCGACGACAAGCTGGGCAAGCTGCACTTCTGGCTGCTGTTCATCGGCTTCCACACCACGTTCCTCGTGCAGCACTGGCTCGGCATGGCGGGCTTCCCGCGCCGTTACGCCGACTACAGCGCGGCCGACGGCTTCACCGACCTCAACCTGCTCTCGTCGGTGGGCGCGTTCATCCTGGGCGCCTCGACGCTGCCGTTCTTCTACAACGTCTGGAAGACCTGGCGCAGCGCGCCCAAGGTCACCGTGGACGACCCGTGGGGTTACGGCGGCTCGCTCGAATGGGCGACCTCCTGCCCGCCGCCGCGGCACAACTTCACCTCGCTGCCGCGGATCCGGTCGGAGCGTCCCGCGTTCGACCTGCACTATCCGCATGTCTCCGCCAAGTCCGCCCAGGAGGTTGAGGCCTGATGAAGGTCCAGGGTTGGCTGTTCCTGCTGTGCGGCGTGTTCTTCGCCGGCGTCGACATCGCCTACTGGTTCTGGACCAAGGCGGCGACGGGTCAGGGTGAGCCGGTCGGCACCACGGCCATGGCCATCTCGGTCGGGTTCGCGTTCATGGTGGGCTACTACCTGATGTTCACGGCGCGGCGCATCGGCGCGCAGCCGGAGGACAACAAGCAGGCCGAGATCAGCGACGGCGCGGGCGAGATCGGGTTCTTCAGCCCGAGCAGCTGGTGGCCGCTGTTCCTGTGCCTGGCGGCGGCCTTCGCCTTCGCCGGGTTCGTGATCGGCTTCTGGATGTTCCTGATCGGTGTGTTCCTGATCATCATGGCCATGATCGGGTTCGTGTTCCAGTACTACCGGGGTCACTTCTCGCACTGAGCCCCACACCTGGAGCGGGCGCTCTCCCTCACGGGAGACGCCCGCTTTTTGGTGTTCTTTACCAGGGCGCGGATGTGGTGATTCGATCACTCAGGGTAATAAAGGAGGCAGAAGTGGTTGGATCTTGGGCGAGGGAGTACTCGTGGGGCGCGGAGCGTATGGATCGGCCGGCCTGCTGGCCTTGGCGCTGCTGACGGCGTGCTCGGCGGCCGGCCCGGCCGAGGAGCCCGAGGGGGTCGCGATGGCGGGCGGGGCACGCAGCGCCCCTGTGGGGGTCTCTCCGGCGGACAAGACCTCGAACGTGCCCACGGACCAGCCCGTGGTGGTTTCGGCCCATGGGGGCAAGCTGAGGAGCGTACAGGTGGAAGGCGGCAAGTCGGGGCCGCTCAAAGGCGTCCTGAGCTCCGACGGCACCCGCTGGCGCAGCGTCGGCACCGCCCGGCCGAGCACCGACTACACCGTGACCGCCGTGTCCGTGGACGCCGCGGGCAAGCAGAATGAGACGCGCAGCACGTTCAGGACGGTCAAGGGCAAGCAGACGTTCGACATCAAGACCATCACCCCGAACAAGGACGACACCGGCCTCACCGTCGGGGTCGGCATGCCCGTCATGATCGCCTTCGACAAGCCGGTGACCGACCGGGTCGCCGTCGAGCGCAACCTCAGCATCCACAGCTCCAAGCCGGTGGAGGGGGCCTGGCACTGGTTCGACAGCCAGCACGTGGACTTCCGGCCGCAGAAGTACTGGCCGGCGCACACGAAGGTGCGCGTGGAGGCCAAGCTGGCGGGGGTGCGCGGGGGGCCGGGCATGTACGGCAAGCGGGACGTACGGCTCGACTTCAAGATCGGCCGCTCGCAGATCACCAAGGGCAGCACCAACGAGCACGTGCTGGTGGTCCGGCGGGACGGGAAGAAGATCCGCACCATGCCGATGAGCGCGGGGCAGGGCGGGCAGTGGAAGTACTACACGACCTCCGGCATCCATCTGGCCATGTCGCGCGAGCCCGTCACGGTGATGACCTCGCCGGGCATCGGACCGGGCTCGCCCGGGTACTACCAGCTGACCGTGTACAACACCGTGCGGATCTCCAACAGCGGCGAGTACGTGCACAGCGCGCCGTGGTCGGTGGGGTCGCAGGGGAACTCGAACGTCAGCCATGGGTGCGTGAACATCAGCCCGGCCAACGCGGCGTGGTTCATCAAGCACACGTTGATCGGGGATCCGATCATCATCACGGGGTCGCCCCGGAAGCTGGAGCCCACGAACGGGTGGGGGCACTGGCAGGAGACCTGGAAGCAGTGGCTCAAGTGGAGCGCGCTCAAGGCCGGCCCGACCACGACCCTGCCCTGACCGGCGGGGGCTTCGCCTCCTGCGCCGGCCGTGGTGGGCGGTTGCTCGGTGGCGCGTCGGCGGGGTCACGCCACGCGGACGCCTGAAACGTCCCGGATGTCTGTCTGAGGGACGACGCCCGGAAGAGCGCCCCTGACGCGTGGCCCGTGGCAAGGCGCGCCCGCCTGCTGAGGTGCCCTGCCCACGAGGGAGCACCGACGGGTTACGGGGCGGGCGAGGCGGTGGCCCGGGGACGTGGCGCTTTGGCCATGGCCGGGCAGGCCCGGGTGGGTGGTGCGTGGCCCGGGGTGGGTCGGGCGGGCCCAGCGGGTTGGCCGCGTGGGCCCGGGGAGTCCGGGGTGGGGTGGGGGTCAGGCGGGGCGGAAGGAGCTGCTGGCTTCGACCCAGCGGTCCAGGACCGCGGCGGCGGCGCCGGAGTCGACGGCCTGGACCGCGCGGGCGTAGCCGTCGATCATGGCCGAGTCCAGATCGTCCCCCGGCCCGTCGAGCGCCACCAGGGCCGCGGCGGCGTTGAGGAGCACCGCGTCGCGGACCGGCCCCGTCTTCCCCCGCACCAGGTCATGGACCGCCTGGGCGTTGAACGCCACGTCCCCGCCCCGCAGCGCGCCCACGTCGGCGCGCGGGATGCCGAGCACGGCCGGGTCGAAGGTGGTCTGCGTCGCCGTGCCGTCCTTGACGACCCAGACGGTCGAGGTGGCGGCGATGGTGAGCTCGTCGAGGCCGTCGTCGCCGCGGAAGACCAGGGCGGAGACCCCGCGCTCGGCGAAGACGCCCGCGAGCACCGGCAGCATGGCGGCGTCGTAGACGCCGATGGCCTGGGCGGCCGGGCGGGCCGGGTTGGTGAGCGGGCCCAGGAAGTTGAAGACCGTGGGCACCCCGATCTCCTTGCGCGTGGGGCCGGCGAAGCGCAGCGCGGGGTGGTAGACCGGCGCGAAGCAGAAGGCGATGCCCGCCTCGCGCGCCACCTGCGCGGTCTGCTCGGGCGTGAGGTCGAGCCGGATGCCCAGGTGCTCGAGGACGTCGGCGGCGCCGCAGGAGGACGAGGCGGCGCGGTTGCCGTGCTTGACGACGCGCGCGCCCGCGGCGGCGGCCACGATGGCGGCCATCGTGGAGACGTTGACGGTGTGCGCCCGGTCGCCGCCCGTGCCGACGACGTCGACCACGGGGCCCTCCACGCTCAGCGGCGTGGCCAGGTCGAGCATGGTGCGGGCCAGGCCCACCACCTCGGCCACCGTCTCGCCCTTGGCGCGCAGCGCGATCACGAAGCCGGCGATCTGGGAGGGCGTCGCGGCGCCGGACATGATCTCCCGCATCGCCCAGGCCGACTCGTCGGATGTGAGGTGCTCTCCGGACAGGAGAGCGGAAAGCAGGGTGGGCCAGGTCGTCCGGGAGTCCATGGGCACCTACTTAGCGTTGAGGCGGGTGGAGGAGCGACGGCGCATCAGGTCGGCCACCGTGTCGGCCAGGACCATGGGCTCCAGGGGCTGCGGCACCACGGCGTCGGCCTTGGACCAGTCGGCCAGCCAGCGGTCGTCGCGCCTGGCGATGATCAGGCAGATGGGCGGGCAGTCGTAGACCTCGTCCTTGGCCTGGCGCGCGACGCCCATGCCGCCCGCGGGCTGCGTCTCGCCGTCGAGGACCGCCACGTCGATCTCGCCCGAGCCGAGCCACTGGTGGACCTTGGGCTCGGTGGCGCACTCGACGATCTCCACGAGGGGTACGTCGGCCGCGGGGCGCCTGCCGATGGCCTGGCTCACCTCGGCCCTGGTGGAGGCGTCATCGCTGTAGACGAGGACCTTCATCTTCTCGTCGGTGCTCCCAGTGGACATCGGTCGCGCTCACTATCAGTCGAAACGGTATGGTCACCTGGGATCGTACCGGTGCGTCGGGGTGCAGACCCAGGCCACCATGCCTGGTGGGTGTTTTGTGTCGATTATCCCAGGTTGGCTCCCGGTTTGTACCTCCTAACGGGGGGTCGTGCGCCGGACCGACCACCGGAGCCGCAATAATGCTGCCCGTGGCGACAGCATCCGCAATAACTTCGACGACGACAGCACAGTCGTACCGCAGACCCAACTTGGTCAGCGTGGGCACGATCGTCTGGCTGTCCTCTGAGCTCATGTTCTTCGCGGCGCTGTTCGCGATGTACTTCACCATCCGGTCGGTGAGCGAGGGCCAGGGCCTCGTATGGGGCCCCGCGCTGCACAAGGCGGGCCTCGAGCTCGCCGAGGGCGCTCACCTGAACATCCCGTTCGCGACGGTCAACACGATCATCCTGGTCCTGTCGAGTGTGACGTGCCAGCTGGGCGTGTGGGCCGCGGAGAAGGGGCAGGTCGGCAAGCTCCGCTTCTGGTACATCGTCAGCTTCCTCATGGGCGCGGTCTTCGTCGCCGGGCAGCTGTACGAGTACATGGAGCTGGCGTCAGAGGGCGCGACCTTGTCCGCTAACGCCTACACCTCGGTGTTCTACCTGACGACGGGCTTCCACGGCCTGCACGTGACCGGTGGCCTGATCGCGTTCCTGTTCATGCTGGGACGCACGTACGCCGCGAAGCGCTTCACGCATGAGCAGGCCACCAGCGCGATCGTCGTGTCCTACTACTGGCACTTCGTAGACGTCGTCTGGATCGGTCTTTTCGCGACCATCTACATCATTCGTTAAGGAACGGGATCTCTGTGACTAGGATCACCGCTTGGCGGCGGCATCCCCTCGCGAGATACGCCGTCCTGATTTTCGCGTTGGCGCTGGTCGGGATGGCATACACCGCCTTTGTCCAGGTGGGTAAGCCCGCCGACGCGGCATTGGCGGCGGGCAAGGTCGATGACGTGGCCGAGGGCAAGAGCCTGTTCGTCCAGCACTGTTCGAGCTGCCATGGCATGAGCGCGCAGGGCACCACCACGGCGCCCACGCTCATCGGCGTCGGCGCCGCGGCCGTCGACTTCCAGATGAGCACCGGGCGCATGCCGGCCGGCGCGCCGGGGCCGCAGGCTCCGCGCAAGCCCCTGGCCCCCTGGGTCAACGAGACGACGACGCGGCAGATCTCGGCCTACGTGCAGTCGCTCGGCGGCGGCCCGCAGGTGCCGGGCCACGAGCAGGTGGACCCGAAGCTCGGTGACGCCGGCAAGGGCGGCGAGCTGTTCCGCGCCAACTGCATCCAGTGCCACAACTGGGTCGGCGCGGGTGGCGCCCTCACGCAGGGCAAGTACGCCCCCAACCTCAACGAGGCGACGCCGACGCAGATCTACGAGGCGATGGTCACCGGGCCGCAGGCGATGCCGGTCTTCAACGACTCGACGATCACGCCCGAAGAGAAGCGCAGCATGATCGCTTACATCACCCAGGTCCGTGAGCAGAAGGACCCCGGTGGTTTCGGCCTCGGCCGCATTGGCCCGGTCACCGAAGGTCTCGTAGCGTGGGTGGTGGGCATCGCGGCCCTCGCACTCGCCGCCATCTGGATCACCGCGAAGAAGCGACAGAAGTCATGACAGACAACGAGCACGAGATCGAGCAGCCGGACGACCGCGTCCCCAAGCGCGTCATCGGCACCCCCGCGCCGGGCACCTCGATGCTCGGCACCGCCGAGGCGGCCGAAGCCGAAGAGGACGTCCCGGGCGTCACGCTCCAGGACGAGACCAAGGCCCGCAAGGCCGAGAAGATCGTGGCGCTCTGCTTCACGATCACCTTCCTGGCCGCCATCGCGTTCATCATCTCCTACGTCGTGTTCCAGGTCGGCAGCCCCGAGGCGACGGGCACGTCCAACCTGGCGCTGGGCGGCTCGCTCACGGTGGCGATCCTCGGCCTGGCGGTCGGCATCGTGATCTGGGTCCGCCAGATCATGCCGAAATACTCCCTGGTCCAGGAGCGCCACGCGATGGCCTCCGACGAGGACGACCGCGAGGTCGTGTCGGAGACGTTCATCCAGGGCGCCAACGAGAGCGGCTTCGTCAAGCGCAAGCTGCTGCGCCGCACGCTGCTGCTCGCGGCCGCGCCGCTCGGCCTGGTGCCGCTGGTGCTGCTGCGCGACCTCGACAACAGCAAGATGCCCGGCGCCAAGTTCAACAAGACGCTGCGGCACACGGTCTGGGGTGAGAAGACCAAGGAGGGCAAGCCGCTCAGGCTCGTCGTCGAGGGCACCGGCCAGCCCATCAGGGCGGCCGACTTCAACTCGCCCGGCGGCATCCTGTCGGTCGTCCCCGAGGGCTACCAGCACGACCTGACCGCTCTGGCCAAGGCCACGCTCATCCTGATCAAGTTCCGTCCGGAGGAGATCAAGAGCGGCGTCCGGCAGAACTGGACGCACGACGGCATCGTGGCGTACTCCAAGATCTGCACCCACGTGGGCTGCCCCGCGGCCCTGTACGAGCAGAACACCCACCACATCCTCTGCCCGTGTCACCAGTCGACGTTCGACGCCGCCGACGGTGCGAAGGTCATCTTCGGCCCGGCCGCGCGGCCGCTGCCGCAGCTGCCGATCACCGTCGACGCCGAGGGTTACCTCATCGCCCAGGGTGACTTCGACGTGCCGGTCGGCCCCAGCTACTGGGAACGCGGTGACGCCGAGGCCGAGGCCAGGTCGAAGGGAGGCCAGGCATGAGTGACGAGCTGAAGACGACGCCGAAGGCCATCGCCGGGCCGTCGAACTTCCTCGACGAGCGCCTCGGCGGGGCCAACTTCCTCAAGCGCAACATGCGCAAGATCTTCCCGGACCACTGGTCGTTCCTGCTGGGCGAGATCGCGCTCTACTCCTTCATCATCCTGCTGCTGACCGGTACGTTCCTGACGCTCTGGTTCAAGCCCAGCATGATGGAGATCGCCTACGACGGCTCGTACGCGCCGCTCAAGGGCGTCCTGATGTCCGAGGCCTACGCATCGTCGCTGGAGCTCAGCTTCGACGTCCGTGGTGGTCTGCTCATGCGGCAGATGCACCACTGGGCGGCCCTGCTCTTCGTTGCCGGCATGATGGTGCACGCGCTGCGCGTGTTCTTCACCGGCGCCTACCGCAAGCCGCGCGAGCTCAACTGGATCATCGGCGTGCTGCTGCTGACGCTGGCGCTGGCCGAGGGTCTGACCGGCTACTCCCTCCCCGACGACCTGCTCTCCGGCGCCGGTCTGCGGATCACCGAGGGTGTGGCGATCTCGCTGCCGCTGGTGGGGACGTACATCACGTTCTTCCTGTTCGGCGGGGAATATCCGGGTGAGGATGTCATCTCCCGGTTCTACTCGCTGCACATCCTGCTCATCCCGGGCATCCTGCTGGCGCTGATCTCGGCGCACATGGTGCTCATGTGGGTGCAGAAGCACACGCAGATGCCGGGCAAGGGCCGCGACAACAAGAACGTGGTGGGCGCGCCGTTCTACCCGGCCTTCATGGCCAAGGCGGGCGCGTACTTCCTGTTCACGCTGGCCGTGATCAGCGGTCTGGCGACGTTCACCCAGATCAACCCGATCTGGCTGTTCGGCCCCTACACGCCCGCGGACGTGTCGGCCGGTTCGCAGCCCGACTTCTACATGGGCTTCCTCGAAGGCGCGCTGCGCATCATGCCGCCGTGGGAGATCAACCTCTTCGGCACGTCCCACGCGGGCACGCTGCCGCTGAGCGTCATCATCCCGGCGCTGGTGCCGATGGGCATCATCATGACGGGCCTGGCGCTCTACCCGTTCCTGGAACGCTGGGTGACCGGCGACAACCGCGAGCACCACGTCGCCGACCGTCCGCGCAACAACCCGCACCGCACCTCGATCGGCATGTCGGCGATCACGTTCTACGGTGTGCTGTGGCTGCTCGGCGCCAACGACGAGATCGCGGCGAACTTCCACGTCAGCCTCAACCACACGACCTACGCCGGTCGAGTGCTGATCTTCGTCGCCCCGGCGCTGGCCTACCTGATCACCTACCGCATGTGCCTCGGCCTGCAGCGGTCCGACCAGGCCGTCATCTCGCACGGCGTGGAGTCGGGCGTGATCAAGCGGCTGCCGCACGGTGAGTTCATCGAGGTCCACACGCCTCCGTCGGAGGACATCGAGGCCCACATGCGCGGCAAGACGCCGGTGCCGATGCTGCCGGTGGACGAGGACACCTCGGGCATCCCGCCGAAGGGCATGCGCGGCCCGCTCGGCAAGCTGCGCGGGCGCATGTCGAAGGCGTACGGCGGGGAGAAGATCCCGCTGGACGACGGGCATGGGCACGGGCACGAGGAGGAGCACGCCGCCATCGGCTCCGGTGGCGACGACCGCAGCATCAGTCACTGACCCTGACGCCACGAACCGGACGGGCCCGGACGAGGATCTCCTCGTCCGGGCCCGTCCGGCGTTCCGGGTGGTGGGACGGCGCCGCCGGTCCGGCGCGGCGGAGAACGGGGTGGCGCAACGGGACCTGTTCGCATGGGGGCGCGGGTGGTGCGGGCGCCCCGAGGCGTGCCGCCTGGGCCGGGGTGTCGAGGCCGCACCGCGCAGGCCCCGGTTCGTGGGCATGCGGCAGCGGACCCCCTGGAGGGCCGGTCCTCGTGGCGGCGGTCAGTCGGCCTCGGGGAAGCCGATCGAGAAGGCCGCGTCCAGGTCGTGCCTGGAGTAGGCGCGGAAGGCGATGTGCGTCTCGGTGTGGAGCACCCCGGCCACCTTGTTGATCCGCCCCGGGACGACCTCGGCGATCTCCTCGTACGCGGCGACCCTGACCATGGCCAGCAGGTCGTATTCGCCGGTGATGGAGTAGACCTCGCTGACCCCCTCGATCTCGGCGATCGTCTGGGCGACCTCCGGGATCCGGTCTACCTCTGCATTGATGTGGACGATAGCCGTGACCATGCATCAACTCTATCGTTTCACCCCAAAGGTCGCCCCTCCCGATTGCGGCGCTGGTCGAGATGGCGGTAGGCGAGGTCGATGCGCGCCTTGTGGCGGGCTGCGCCCCGCGCGGGCAGGCTCCACTCCCCGTCCACCTCCACCAGCCGCACCCCGGGTGACTCCAGCCAGCGCAGGATGCACTCGGTCTCCTCGGCGCTGGCGGCGTGGACCGGGCCGGGCCCGGGGAGCACCACCTCGGCGGTGGCCGTCAGCGAGGCCACGAAAGCGGTGGGATGGGTGCCTTTCGGCATGACCCCGGCCCCGGCCAGCCGCCCGTAGCGGACGACGTGGATGTCCCAGCCGCCGCCGAACGCCGGGCTGGCGGCGACGAGCTGCGGGATGCGGGTGATGGCGCTGAGGCGCTGCATGCGGGCCGCCGTGCGGACGAACGCGGCCAGCCGGTCACGGTCGACGGACGCCTCCTCGTAGCGCTGCTCGACCGAGAGCCGCTCCATGCGGGCCGACACGGCGGTGAAGACGGGCGAGGCGTCGAGCGTCATGGCGCGGCGCGCGCTCTCGACGTGCAGCGCGTATTCCTCCGGGCTCTCCCGGCCCTCGCACGGGGCGCCGCAGCGGCCCATCTCGTGCAGCACGCAGGCTGCCCGCCGGGTGCGCAGCGTGACCGGCTGGGTGCACTGGCGCAGCGGGACCGCCTCGTGCAGGGCGATGCGGGCGTCGTCGGCCAGGCGGGCGCTGCTGAAGGGACCCAGGTAGGTGGCGCCGTCGTCCTTGAGCTCGCGCACGATCGACAGGCGCGGGAACACCTCGGAGGTGAGCTTGAGCCACACCATCTTCTCCGGGAAGCGGGAGCGGCGGTTGTAGCGCGGCTTGGCGCCGCCGATCAGGCGCAGCTCCCGCACCTCCGCCTCCAGCGCGGTCGAGCAGACGATGTGGCGCACCCGCTCGGCGATGCCGATCATCTCCCGGATGCGCGGACGGGTCTCGCCGGCCGTGAAGTAGGAGCGCACCCGGTTGCGCAGGTTGGTGCTCTTGCCGATGTAGAGGACCTCTCCGCGCTCGTCCTCGAAGAGGTAGACGCCGGGCGCGTGGGGCACGGACTCGGCCAGATGGCGCTTGCGCTGCTGCTCCGGCGTGGGGGCCCGGACGAATGACTTGAGCTCCTCCAGCGTGTGGACCTGGAAGGACCCGGCCCGCTCGATCAGCCCGTGCAGCACGTCCACGGTGGCCCTGGCGTCCTGCAGGGCGCGGTGGCACGGCTCGACCGGGCTGCGGAAGAACCTGGCCAGCGTGGCCAGCTTGGCGTTGGGCGTCTCGTCGCGGGTCAGCACGCGCCTGGCCAGGTCGACGGTGTCGACGACCGGGTTGGCCGGCGGGGGATAGCCGAGCGCGGCGCAGGCGGCCTTGACGAAGCGGGTGTCGAAGCCGGCGTTGTGGGCCACCAGCGTGGCCCCGCGGATGAACTCGAGGAAGCTCGGCAGCACCGACTCGATCTTCGGCGCGGCCATGACCATGGCGTCGGTGATGCCGGTCAGCACGGAGATGAACGGCGGTATCGGCCCTCCCGGATCGACCAGCGTGGAGAACTCGCCGAGCACCTCGCCCGCCCGCACCTTGACCGCGCCGATCTCGGTGATGGCGTCCTCGGCAGGCGCGCCGCCGGTCGTCTCGAGGTCGAACACGACGAACGTGACGTCGCTCAGCGGGGTGCCGAGCTCGTCGAGAGTGCCTTGAACCGGATCCACGAACCAAGACCATAGAGAGGGGGACCGACAGGAACGAGTCACCACCCCTCTTGGTCTTTAGTTACCCTTCCCTTTATGTCCGCGGGAAGACTTGCCGGCCGCTACTCCCTGCTGCGCCCCCTGGGCGCGGGCGGCATGGGGACGGTGTGGCTGGCCAGGGACGAGATGCTTGATCGCGATGTCGCGGTCAAGGAGCTCACGCTGCCCGAAGGCATGTCGCCCAAAGAGCGCTCCGACTCGGTGACCAGGGCCGTGCGCGAGGCGCAGGCCACCGCGCGGCTGCGCCACCCCGGCATCGTGGCGCTGCACGACGTCGTCGTGGAGCAGGACCGGCCGTGGCTGGTCATGGAGCTGCTGCGGGGCCGCACGCTGGCCGAGACCGTACGCGAGTTCGGCCCCATGCCGCCCGCTCACGCCGCGCGGATCGGCGCCGACGTCCTGGAGGCGCTGGGCGTCGCCCACGCCCAGGGGCTGCAGCACCGCGACGTCAAGCCGGGCAACGTCTTCCTGACCGAGAGCGGCCGGGTGGTGCTCACCGACTTCGGCATCGCCAGGCAGGAGGGGCAGGCCTCGCTCACCGAGCACGGGATGATGATCGGCTCGCCCGGTTTCATCGCGCCCGAGCGGCTCGACGGCCAGCCCGGCGGCCCGGCCAGCGACCTGTGGTCGCTCGGCGCCACCCTCTACGTCGCCGTGACGGGCGCGCCGGCCTACGCGGGGTCGGTGGCCCAGCGGGTGCGCGCCACGCTGATGGAGCCGGTGCCCGTCGCGCCGGGCCCGCTCGGGCCGCTGCTGGCCGCCATGATGGCGCAGCACCCCGCCGCCCGTCCCGATCCGGCCGTGGCCGTCCAGGCGCTCAGGCAGGTCGCCGCGGGCGGGCCCGCGCCCCGGCTGCCCGCCAGCCACGACGTGACCGTGCCCGGCACGGTCACGCGGCGCGGCCGGGCCGCGCTCTGGATCGCCGCCGGCACGGTCGTGGTCGTCGCGGCGGGCGCGGCCGCCTTCCTGCTGCTGAACCGGCAGGACGGCGCGGCGCAGGCGGCGTTCACCGTGCCGATGGACGTGTGCACGCTGATCCCGCAGCAGGAGGTCGGCAGGCTGCTGCGCACGCAGAGCCCGCCCAAGGCCCAGCCCGACTCCGACGAGGTGGGCCCCAAGTGCGGCTGGCCGGTCCCGGGCACCGGCGTGGGCCTGCAGTTGCAGAAGGACTCCGACACCGTCGACCCGTGGTCCATGACCGACGTCTCGGCCCGCGCGCTCTTCCAGAACCAGAAGCGCTACTGGTCCAAATACGAGGACATCGACTGGACCTGGCCCGAGATCGGCGTGAAGACCTCCAGGAAGGCAAAGCGCACCCCCGTGCACCAGATCACCGGCCTCGGCGAGGAGGCGTTCGGCTTCGAGCTGAAGGGATCCACGGGCCGGGTGCACTCCGCCCACGTCTTCTACCGGCTGGCCAACCTGGTGGTGAGCGTCGAATACGCCACGCTCGCCGACAAGCCGACCGACGAGGACGTCAGGCAGGCGGCCCTGAGAGCCGCCCAGGCGAGCGAGCAGGCGTTGCGCAATGCCCGGTGACCTCTACCTGCTGGCCGGGCGTTACCGGCTGATCGAGCGGCTCGGGCAGGGCGGCGCGGGCACGGTGTGGCGCGCGATCGACGAGACGCTCGACCGGCAGGTCGCCGTCAAGCAGGTGCGGGTGCCGCAGGGGATGAGCCCGTACGAGCGGGCGGAGTTCGCCGACCGGGCCATCCACGAGGCCAGGTCGGCGGGCCGGCTGCGCGACCCGGCCATCGTGCTGGTGCACGACGTCGTCCTCGAGGGCGACCAGCCGTGGATCATCATGGACCTGGTCACCGGCCGCTCCCTGGACAAGGTGATCAAGGAGCGGGGGCCGCTGCCCCCCTCGTCCGTGGCCGCGATCGGGCTGCGCGTGCTGTCGGCACTGGAGGTGGCGCACGCGCACGGCATGCTGCACCAGGACGTCAAGCCGGCCAACATCCTGCTCGACGGCGACGGCTCGGCCATGCTCACCGACTTCGGCATCGCCGCGCCGATGGGCGGGCGGGGCGACCGGTACGGCAGCGCGGGCTCGCCCGGCTACATGGCCCCCGAGCGGCTCAACGAGGAGCCCTCCGGCCCCGCCTCCGACCTGTGGTCGCTGGGCGCCAGCCTGTACACCGCGGTGGAGGGCCGCGCGCCCTTCGAGCGGGAGCTGCCCGCCGCGGTCGCGGCCGCGGTGCTGCTGCACCAGGCGCCGTTCCCGGCCAGGGCCGGCCGTGACCTGGGCGGCCTGCTGATGGCCATGCTCGCCAAGGACCCCGCGACCCGCCCCACCGCGGCGCAGATCCGCCAGGCGCTGATCCCGCTGACCGACCCCGACACGGCTCCCCGCCCCCACCGCCCCGCCGCCCGCCGCCGCTGGTGGCTGCTGCCCGCCGCGCTCGCCGCCGTGGTGGCGCTGGGCGGGGGCGGCTGGTACGCCGCCTCCGCCCTCGGCGGGCCCGACCAGGAGACCGGCGCCTACGCCACGGCGCCCGACCCCTGCTCCCTGCTCAGCGGCGCCGAGGCCGCCCGGCTCATGAAGGGCGCCCCCGAGCGCAGCCTCACCCGGCCCGGCGAGTGCCAGTGGCTCATCCGCGAGGGCACCGTCTCGGCCCGCCGGCTCGTCGTGCGGGCCTGGGTGGATCGCCCCACCGGCGACCTCGGCGGCCCCGAGGTGGCGCAGCGCCGTTTCGCCAGCGAGAAGACCACCCGCGCCGCCGCGGAGGGCAGTGACCGGCGCTGGAAGCGCGGCGCGGTCGCCGACGTCACGGGGGTGGGGGAGGCGGCGATCGTCCAGAACACCTTCAAGTACTACCTGACCTCCACCGACAGCGGCACCGCGTACAGCACGCTGCTCTTCCGCACGAGTAATCTGCTGGGCGAGGTGATCTGGCACCGTGAGGACGCGGCGGCCACCGCCCCGGCGGACAAGGAGGCGGCCGTCGCCGCGGCCCGCCTGGTCTCGGCGGCGCTGTCGCGATGAGGCCGTGGACGGTGCTGCAAGCCCCTTGCAAGGGGCGTGACTAGCATGTCTCCCCGCATGTCAGGGCAACCCCAGGAGTCCCGCCAGTGAACCCCGGAAGCCAGTACGAGCCGCCCACCACCCCTCACCAGGTGCCAGGCAGGCAGTTCCAGCCGCCGGGCATGCCGTCCACCGGGCCTTTCATGGGGCCTCCGATGGGCCCGCTCCCCGGCCCTCCCATGCCGCCGCCCCCGAGGCCGGGGCGGCCCGCCTGGGTGCTGCCCACGCTGGCCGCCGCCCTCGTCGTGCTGGTCGCGGCGGGCGGCGTGGGGGCCTACTTCCTGTACGGCAAGATCTCCGGCGTCACCTCGCCCCCGCAGGTCCAGACGTCGCCGTCCCGGCAGCCCCAGGCCGCCGCGACGGCCCCCGACGTGTGCGCCATGCTGCCCAAGGACGAGGCCGACCGGCTGGTGCCGGACGCGACCGTGGCCAGGTCGTCCAGGGACAGCGACTACACGGTCAACTTCACCTGCAACTGGATGAACCAGCGCATCTCGTTCGGCGAGTTCTGGCGCAGCCGGGAGATCGACGTCAGGGTCGAGCAGCACAAGGGCGAAGGGGCCAAGACCGGGCGGGCGATGGCACAGAACTCGTACGAGGTCGAATACCGCGGCGGCAAATACGGCGAGACCGCCAAGCCGTCCCTCGACCCCGACGAGAAGCAGTACATCTCCCCGATCAAGGACATCCCGGGCGTCGGCGACGGCGCGTTCGCCCAATACACCTGGCGCCGCGACGGCAAGCTGCTCTGGTACGCCTACGGCACCGCCCACGCCCGCGTCGGCGACATGACGATCGAGGTCAAATACCAGGCGGGCCAGCAGCGCAAGGACGCCCAGATCCTGAGCAACGAGACCACGCAGGCGGTCACCGAGGCCAACGCCATCCGCGAGGTCAGCGGCCTGGTCGCGCACTTCGCCAAGGGCGTGGCCGCCTGGCAGGCGCAGCACCCGAACGTGCTGGCCAAGGCCGAGAAGTCGCCGTCGCCGTCGCCGACACTCTCGCCGAGCGCCCGCCCGACGCCCTCGCCCACCGTGCTGGCCTCCTTCCCCGCCGACTGCGCGGCCGTCACCGCGACGGCCACGCGGCTGGTGCCCGAGCCCACCACCCGGGCGCGCGGCACCGAGGCCGGCAGCGACCGGCAGACCGAGTGCCGCTGGCTCAACCTGGACCTCTCCGGCGGCGAGGGCGTCACGAAGATCCGCAGCGCGATGATCACCGTGCACCGGTTCACCAACCGGGCGGGCGCGGTGGACGAGCCCGCGGCCAAGGCCTACTACGTGAGCGAACAGGGCGGCGACAAGTTCACCGCCGACTCCTCCATGGGCGGCATCACCTGGGGCAAGCTGGCCGACGTCAAGGGGCTGGGCGACCAGGCCTACCGGCAGTTCGTGCAGACCAGGCAGGGCGCGGTCTCGGCCTCCAGCGGCACGGTGCTCATGCGCAAGGGCTCGGTGGTCGTCCGGGTCGACTACTCCGGCCACCAGCGGCCGGCGGACGAGCAGACCAACTCGCCCAAGGTCGAGCTCATGTCCGAGAAGGAAGCGATGGCGGGCGCGCTCACCCTGTCCAGGGCGTACCTGGAGGCGCTGGCGAAGCAGCCCGCCGGGAGCTAGGGCGTACCTGACTGGCGAGCACTGACGGCGGTTAATGGGGTTGCAACCCGGCTGCAAGTCGGACAAATACCTTTAAGTAGGCAAGCAATCTGAGCCGCGCGATCAGGTTTGTCCAGTACAGGGGCATGGGCAAACGCATGGGGGATCACGCGGCTCATTGCTTTTCCCGGAGCTGCCTCTCCCGGGCCAGGAACGGTTCGAGCAGGCCGGGGACGGCCCGCGCGGCCAGCTCCAGGCCCTCGCCGCGGCCCACGTCGACCACCTCGTAGTGACCCCTTCCGGCGCCCGTGGTCGCGGTGACGGTCAGCAGGCCGGAGCGCCGCTGGAAGAACGATTCGGTGACCGTCCAGCCCGCGATGCCCCGGCGGTCGAGCGCGATCGTCCGCCGGACCACGGCGCCCCTGCGGGTGACGAGGTGGCGGGCCCCCAGCGCGTGACCGAGGCTCGCGGCGCTCGCCACCGCGAGCCACAGCCCGTACGCCGCCACGACCACTGGCCCCACCCACACCCAGTTCCCCACCCACACCCAGGGCCACGGCCACGCGGCCGCCGCGACGGCCACCGCCGCCGCCACGACGGCCCTGACGACCCGCCTGCGCCGGGCCGCCGGCGGGTGCGGCACCAGCGGGGGCAACCCGGCGCCGGAGACCCGGGCGGCGATCCGGAGGGCCAGGGCGCGGGGGACCGGCGGGGTGAGCGCGGCCGCGTCCTCGGTCTCGTCGTCGGGCTTCCTGCCCAGCCCGGTGGCGATGGTCGTGACCCTGGCCGCGCCGCCGAGCCGCAGCAGCAGGGGTTCGCCGAGCTCCACGCCGCGCAGCCGGCGCTCCTCCAGCGTCAGGGACCGGGTGGTCAGCAGGCCGCGGCGCAGCCGGAGCCGGCCGGGCTCGCGGTCGAGGCGGTAGCGGCCCCACGCCTCGGCGAACAGCAGGACCGAGCCCAGGACGCCGACGGCCAGGTTCGCCGCCAGCAGCAGCGGGACCGCCAGCAGCGGCTGCGCCACCACCCACTCCCACAGGCCGGTCGCCAGGCGGGTGGCGAAGCTCTTGACCCCGAACGAGCCGAGCGCCTTGAACAGCGCGCCGAGCAGCACCGCCGCGCCCGTGAACGTCCACACCGACAGCGGCGCGTACCTGATCCACGACCAGCGCAGCTCCGCCAGCGGCGGCCCGTCCCCGGTCTCCTCGGCGGTCTCCTGGCGCAGCAGGGTCCGCCGCAGGGCCTCGGCCTCGTGCCGGTCCAGCGGGTCCAGCGCGAGCTCGGACCCGTCGGCGGCGTGCTCTCCCGTGCCGACCTTGACCACGGTCAGGCCGAACACCCGGTTCACCGGATCGGCGCGCAGATCGACGCTGCGCACCCGGTCGCGCGGGAACGAGCGGTGCTGGCGGGTGGTGATGCCCGAGCGCAGTTCGAGGCGATCGGGGGTGAGCCGCCAGCGGGTGGCGCGCAGCCGGAGCACGTCGTACGCCACCACGGCGGCGACGATCAGCACCGCCGCACCCGCGCAGACCGCCACCACGCCGCCGACCGGCCAGTCGCGGCCGGTCAGGAAGCGCACCAGGCCCGCTGTCGCGCCCGCCACGAGCGCCAGCGACTTGACCGCCGAGGCCCACAGGCTCCGCCCCGACAGCCGCCGCCACCCATCACCCGCGGTCACGGCCGCACCTCCGCCCGCCGTCCCGGCCACCGCCCCACCCCCAGCCGGCCTCCCGCCCGCCGTCCCGGCCCCTGCCTCAGCCCCTGTCCATGTCCCGGTCTCAGCCCCTGTCCCTGCTCCTGCCCCTGCTCCTGCCCCGGCCCCTGTCCTGTGCTCTGTCACCGTGCCGTCCGGTGTGTCCCGCTCCGCCTTCACGTCGCGTCCCCCGGCGTGGCCTGGGTGATCGCGGTCAGGCGCTCGGCCAGCTCGGCCGCCACCTCGTGGTCCAGGGCCTCGATCTTGATCGCCCCGGCCGAGGAGGCGGTGGTCACCGTGACGTCTGCCAGCCCGAACAGCCGCTGCACCGGCCCCCGCGCGGTGTCGACCCGCTGGATCCGCGACATCGGCGCCACCCGCCAGGTGTGCGTCAGCCACCCCTTGCGCGTGTAGACCGCCTGGTCGGTGACCTCCCAGCGCTCCACCCGGTACGAGGCCCGCGGCGCCACCACGGCCAGCACCAGGCACCCGGCCGCGAACACCGCCACGACGGCGCCCAGCCAGACGGCCCGGTCCGTGAAGATCCAGTACGCCGCCACCGCCGCCCCCGCCACCGGCACCATGAGGATCAGCCACTGCACCGTCCACCACGGGACCGCCCGCGGATCGGCCTGGTTGCGCGGCGGGCGCAACGTGGTCCCGCTCATTCCCCGCCCTCCGTGCTCTTCACCGACTCGGCGACGGCGAGCAGCACGAAGCCGAGCACGCCGATCACGATGGCCGCGAACACCTCATATCCCTTCAAGAACGGCAGGAGGTTGACCACGAGCAGGTCGTGCGCCCACCGCCACCATCCGAGCAGGGTGTTCACCAGGCCGCCCACACCCTGGAGGAGCAGCAGCCAGCCGAACACCGTCAACACCGCTTGCATGCCATCAGCCTCGCCGCTCGCGCGGGCCGCCCGCGTCGGCCGTAGGTCTCGGCCGACACCGACTTTGGTCGCTGTCGCCGTACCGCCGGCAGGGCCTAACCTCGATGAACGTGACGGAACTGCGGGGAGACGGTCCCGCCCACGAATACCGGTGGGCGCTGCCGTCCGTGCTGCTCGGTGACGCCCGCGAGGGCCGGCGCGTGCGGCGCTCGACGCGCGACTGGATCGTCGACACCGTCATGTTCCTGATGGCCTGCGGCCTGACGTTCCTGTCCCTGATCGAGCTCGAGACGCAGCAACAGCCCGAGCCGCTGCTCACCGTCGAGCAGGTGACGGGGGCGCTGGCGTGCGCGTCGGTGTGGCTGCGGCGCAGGTGGCCGGTCGGGCTCGCGGTGGTGCTGACCGTCCTGTCCTCCTACCTGGAGCTGGTCGGCGGGGCCTCGGTGGTGGC
Organism: Nonomuraea sp. MTCD27; assembly: GCF_041950495.1. NCBI lineage: Bacteria > Bacillati > Actinomycetota > Actinomycetes > Streptosporangiales > Streptosporangiaceae > Nonomuraea > Nonomuraea sp. MTCD27. Next base: position 293,827 of record NZ_JBGNUW010000002.1, read on the forward strand.
GCTGTTCACGGTGGCGGTGCACCGGCCGTTCAAGGTCTCCGGGCCGATCACGCTGCTCAGCCTCATCACGCTGGCCCCCTACGTGATCCTGCGGCCCCAGAGCGACCTGGACAGGGGCTGGGCGGCCGCGCTGGGCGTGGCGATCGTGCTGACCGTGTTCGCGTGGGGCATCGTGATCAGGGCCAGGCGGCAGCTCGTCTGGTCGCTGCGCGAGCGCGCCGACACCGCCGCGGAGGAGGCCAAGCGGCTCGAACGCGAGCGCATCGCCAGGGAGATGCACGACGTGCTGGCGCACCGCATCTCGATGCTCAGCCTGCACGCGGGGGCGCTGGAGTTCCGGCCGGACGCGCCGCCCGCGGAGATCGCCAGGGCGGCCGGCGCCATCAGGACCAACGCCCACCTGGCGCTGCAGGACCTGCGCGAGGTGATCGGCGTGCTGCGCCACTCGACCTCCGACGGGGACGACGACGGGGGCGGCATGGTGCCCGACCGGCCGCAGCCCACGCTGGCGAACCTGCCGGCGCTGGTCGAGGAGTGCCGGCAGGCGGGCATGGACGTACGGCTCGACCTGCGGGCCGGTGAGGCGCCGGAGGGGCCGGGCCGCAACCTCTACCGCATCGTCCAGGAGGCGCTCACCAACGCGCGCAAGCACGCGGGCGGGGTGCCGGTGACCGTCACCGTCGAGGGAACGCGCGGCGGGGGGCTGTCGGTGGAGGTGCGCAACCGCCTGTGGGCACGCCACGGCGCGCGCATCCCGGGGGCCGGCGCCGGGCTCATCGGCCTGACGGAGCGGGCGGAGCTGGCGGGCGGCCGGCTGGAGCACGGCGCGACACCGGAGGGCGAGTTCGTGGTGCGCGCGTGGCTGCCGTGGCCGGTGGAGACCACCCGGGAGGAAGACCAGTGACCATTCCCACGGCCGAGGGCGGCCCGATCAGGGTGCTGATCGTGGACGACGACGCGATGGTGCGGGCCGGGCTGTCGATGATCCTCGGCGGCACGGGCGACATCGAGATCGTCGCGGAGGCCGGCGACGGGGCCGAGGTGCCGCCCCTGGTGACCCGGTACCGGCCCGACGTGGTGTTGATGGACATCCGCATGCCCGGCATCGACGGGCTCACCGCCACCGAGACGCTGCGCCGCACGGCCGCGCCGCCCGAGGTGGTGGTGCTGACCACGTTCCACGCCGACGCCCAGGTGCTGCGGGCGCTGCGGGCGGGGGCGGCCGGGTTCCTGCTGAAGGACATCGCGCCGGGTGACCTGGTGCAGGCGATCAGGAAGGTGGCCGCCGGGGAGCCGATCCTGTCGCCGGCGGTGACGCGGCAGCTCATCACGCACGTGTCCGACGGCGGGGCGGGGGAGCGTACCGAACGGGCCAGGAAGCTGCTCCGGCGGCTCAGCGAGCGCGAGCGGGAGGTGGCCACCGCCGTGGGGCAGGGCAAGTCGAACGCCGAGATCGGGCGCGAGCTCTACATGAGCGTGCCCACGGTCAAGGCGCACGTCTCACGCATCCTCACCAAGCTCCACCTCAACAACCGCGTCCAGGTGGCGCTGCTCGTCTACGACGCCGGCTCGTAGCCGGCCAGCAGCTGCTCGATGGTGGCCCGGTGCAGCACCAGGTCGTCGGGGTCGTCCGGCATGGGCTGCTCGCCGAAATGGATCCGGCGCTGCCAGACCCTGGCCATGATGACGCCGTGGCGGAGGGCGGCGTACATCTCGTAGAAGTCCAGGTCGCGCGGCTCGTAGCCGGTCAGCTCCCGGTAGGTGCGGCAGACGTCCTCGCGGCGCATGAAGCCGGGCATACCGGGCAGGCCCGCACCGACCGTGAGGTCCTGGAAGAACCGGTGCAGGAAGATCATCCAGGACAGGTCCAGCTCGCGCGGCCCCACGGCGGCCATCTCCCAGTCGAGCACCGCGACCGGGCGGAACTTCTGGTACATGATGTTGCCGATCCGGGAGTCACCCCAGGTGAGCACGTCGGGCCCGGGATTCTCCGGCCAGTGCTCCTCCAGCCAGCCGAACGCGCGCTCCAGCACCGGGATGCGGTGCGCGCCGTGCGCCCATTCGTAGTAGGCGCGCTGCGCGTCGACGTGCGCGCGCAGCCCGGCGGGCCCGAACGGGGCCAGCTCCCGCGGCGTGAACGCGCTTTCGTGCAGCGCCGCCAGGATCCCCACGCTCGCGTCCTGCAGCCCGCGCTGGTCCTCGGGGGAGGCGTCGTGCAGCCAGCCCCCGAACGTGTACGGCATCACGTCCGGCGGCACCTCGCCCTCCGCCTGCTCCATGACGAAGAACGGGGTGCCCAGCGGCTCGGGGTCAGGCTCGAACCAGAGGGCCAGGGGCGCTGGGATCCCAGCTTTTTCCCTGGCCAGCCGCATCATCTCGAACTGGGCCCGCAGATCGTAGGAAGGGAAGACCGGAACGGCCTCCGGCGCAGGTGCGAGCCTGGCCACGCAGCGCGAGGAGCTCCCACTCCACGTAGCGGTGAAGAAGAGGGTCTCGCTCGACAGGCCGTTGCCCGAGGGCCTGGACATCTCAGACACCGTGGCGTCTCCGCCGACCCGGCCGCGCAGCCAGGCGGTGGCGCGTCGACGCAGTTCTTCCAGGTCACGTGTGGAGGTGCGCATCTGCTCGGTCACCGTGGGTCTCCCGCCTGGACATCTGCCCTTCGACAGTCGTATACCGCCTAGCAAGCGCTTGTCCATACAGGAGTGGCCGTTACGGTCAGGTACGCAACAGCCGTACCCTTGTCTGAAAGGGCATGTCACGAAGGGACAAGTGGGATGAGTTCAGCGGGTGAAGGCCTGTCTCGCCCGCTTCCCGAGCAGGTGCGGCTCAATGTGGTCGATCTGGCCTCTCAAGTCCTCGGGACGATGCCCTCCACCTCCATACCGCCGCCCTTGCGCGGCATCGCCAAGTTCGACCCCCGCAAGCGCGCCAAGCTGGGCAGCGCGCCGATCGCGGCGCAGCTGGAGAACGACAAGAAGTTCCGCGAGCTGGTCGCCGAGTCGGTGGCGGCGGGCTGGCCGGAGCTCGTCACCTCGCTGGCCGAGGGCAACGTGCCGCCCGCCGCCGACCCGGTGCTCGTGGCCGCGGCGGCCTACCTCACCCGGCCGCCGGGCTGGGCGGAGATGATCGAAGCCGCCCGCACCGACCTGGAGCAGTCGGCGGTGGCGGCCGAGGGCTCGGAGCGCGAGGAGGCGGTCACCCGGCTGCGCGAGCAGCTCGCCGCGCAGAAGAGCGCCGCCAAGGAGGAGGCCGACCGGCTGCGCGAGCAGATCAAGGCGGCCCGCGCGGAGAACTCCGACCTGCGCCGCAAGCTGCACGAAGCCCGCGAGCGGGCCAAGGCCGCGGTGCGGCGGGCCGAGGAGATGGAGCACGCGGCGGAGGAGGCCAAGACGGCCGCCTCGGCCGCCGGCAGCGCCGGGGAGTCCGAGCTGCGGCGGCTGCGCGAGCGGCTGGCCGACGTGGAGAAGCAGCTGGAGGCCTCGCGCCGGGCCGCCCGCGAGGGCCGGAGCATCGAGGACGCGCGCGTCCGGGTGCTGCTCGACGCGCTGCAGGACGCCTCGGCCGGGCTGCGCCGCGAGCTGGCCCTGCCGACCACGATCAGCCGGCCCGCCGACTCGGTCGCGGCCGTCACCGGCGAGCGTCCCGGCGTGCGCGGGGTGCCCGCGCGTGCGCTGGCCGACGACGACCCGCAGCTCCTCGACCAGCTCCTGGCGCTGCCGCAGGTGCACCTGATCATCGACGGCTACAACGTCACCAAGACCGGCTACGGCACCCTCACCCTCGCCGACCAGCGCAACCGGCTCATGACCGCGCTGGGCGGGCTGGTGGCGCAGACCAGGGTCGAGGTCACCGTGGTGTTCGACGGGGCGGAGCTCAACGTCCCCGTGCAGGTGGTCGCGCCGCGCGGGGTGCGGGTGCTGTTCAGCGCGCCGGGGGAGATCGCCGACGACCTCATCCGCCAGCTCGTACGCGCCGAGCCGCCCGGCCGGGCCATCGCCGTGGTGTCGTCGGACCGCGAGGTCGCCGAGTCGGTCAGGCGCATGGGTGCCAGACCGGTTCCGTCAGGTCTGCTGCTGCGCAGACTGGGCCGCGCCTAGATTACGAATTGGTGCGTTTGGGGCAGACCCCACCCGCCACTTCTGTACTATTTCGCCCCAGATGTAATCCCTGGGAGGCGACACTGTGAGGTTTGGCCGGGTGCCGGTGGCCGCGGGTCTCGCGTTCGGGCTGGTGATGTGCCCGATGGGAGCGGCGATGGCTGATCCCAAACCCACTCTCGGCCAGGCCAAGGCCAAGCTCGAGAAGCTCAACGACAAGGCTGACAAGGTCGTCGACCGGTTCAACACGGCGAACGAGCGCTACAAGAAGGCCAAGAGCACCTTCACCAAGCTGAACGACAGCTACAAGCGCAAGCTGGAGACGGTCGCGGACCTGCGCGCGCAGGTGATCGGCATGGCCGTCGACAGCTACCAGCTCGGTGAGGACGTCACCTCCTGGCCCGGGATCATGACCTCGGACGACCCCCAGAGCACGCTGTCGGGGCTGGCCGTCGCGGGTCAGCTCGCGCAGGAGCGCGCGGAGAAGCTGGCGGCGTTCGACCGGGAGAACCGCGGGCTGAAGGTCGAGCGCGACAAGGCGCAGGAGGCCCTCGAGGAGGCGGACAAGGAGCGCGACGCGGTCGAGAAGGAGCGCTCGGAGATCCGCAAGCTGATCGTCGACCAGAAGAAGCTGCTGGACAAGCTGGGTGCCTACAACCCCGGCAACCCGAACAGCACGGGCATCAAGTACACGGGCCCGGCCTCGGGGAGCGCGGCGGCGGTGCTGCGGTTCGCGTACGCGCAGGTGGGCAAGCCGTACATCTACGGCGGGACGGGGCCGCGCGGGTACGACTGCTCGGGCCTGACCCAGGCGGCCTGGGCGGCGGCCGGCGTCACGCTGCCGCGTACGACGTGGCAGCAGTGGGCGTGGGGCGCGAGCCGCAAGGTGGACCTCGACTCCCTGCAGCCCGGTGACCTCATCTTCAGCGAGGGCCTGGGCCACGTCAGCATTTACGCGGGCAACGGGCAGATCGTCCACGCGCCGCAGACGGGCGACGTCGTGAAGGTCGTCGCGCTCTCCGCGTACGGCCGCTCCCTGGTCGGCGCGGTCCGCCCGTAACATTTTCGGCTCCCGCCCGACCGGATTTCGGCCTCACATCCGCTTCTACGATGCCACATAGTAGGTGGCGTCTGCCGGCGTGCGATCCGGGGCGGGAGCGTTCCCACGGCGCGAAACGGCCGTCAATTCCTGCGAAAAATGTGACAAACGCGACAAACGACGCCTGACAAGCGCGGGCTGTCAGAAGTGTGAGCAGGGTCACATTTGGATAACGGAACCTGGTGTTCCAGCAGGGGTTTCCTTCCTTACTGGCCCTGCTGTCTGATCTTTACAACCTGACTCCCGCTTTGCCGATCCTTGACCTTTCGGCGTAGCTTCTGGCGTCGTCGCGGTGAACAAGCCATGACACCGCGAACCCGCATCGGTCCCTCCCGATGCGAGACAGAAAAGAATCCGCCGGTCGTCCCCGATATCCCCAGATATCTGCATATCGCAATCAATCGGGGTGACGACCTGCCGAGTCCGTGCAGCCAGGAGGCACGGAGCCGGGGACCCAGCGATCCCACGTTTCCCCAGGGATCAGGGGTGAATCGGCGCGTCATCGCGCCGTAGGGCGACTTCCAGGCCCGAATCCGTCAGCTAACCCGGTAGGCGTTCGTGGAAGACACAAGGAGAAATCCTGTCTACCTCCCTGCAGAACCCCCGCCTGTCCCGCCTTGCCCTGAGCGGCGTAGCGCTCACGATGACCGTGACGGCCGGAGGTCTGATCCTCCCTGCCCCAACGGCTCAGGCGGCGACGACGAGCGAATCGGCCGCTGAGACGGCGAAGGCGGAGACCACCGCCAAGACGTCGACGTCGGCCACGGCAGCCCAGCGACGGGCGGCCAGGATCGCTCGGCAGAAAGCGAAGGCCCGCAAGGCCGTCGCCGTGGCCAAGGATCAGATCGGTGACCCGTACCGTTACGGTGGCACAGGACCTGGTTCGTTTGACTGCTCCGGACTCGTCCAGTTCGCCTGGAAGAGGGCCGGGGTGACGCTCCCGCGCGTGGCGAGCAGCCAGTTCGCCCGCATCAAGAGCAGGATCTCCTGGCGGAACCTCCAGCCGGGTGACCTGATGTTCTTCAGCGGGCTCGGCCACGTGGGCATGTACGTCGGCAAGGGCAAGATGATCCACTCGCCACGGACAGGCGAACGGGTGCGCATCGACAAGCTGGGCGGATGGCGTAAGTCGTCATTCGTCGGCGCGGTCCGTCCCGGCATGTGAAGAAGCCCCGTCCGGATTCCTGGAGACCTTCCTGGATTCGGGCGGGGCTCTCGCGCGTCCGCGGGAGCACTCATGTGGTGGGGCTACGATCGGGCATCGTGTCCGAGCAGGTGAGCCGACGAGCCGCGGTGGCCGGCCTGCTGCTCCTCGCCCTCGCCGGTGGCCCCGAACCCCCGGTCCTCCCCTCGGGGATCCTCGACCTGTGGCCCGGCGGCCGCACGGTCGTCCGGCGCGGCGGCCGGTCCGTTGTCGTCGCCCATGTTGGTCATGTCAGCTATGTCGGTCAGGTCGGTCAGGGTCGGGTCGGCCAGGGCGGTCAGGGCGCGGGCTCGCTCGACGAGATGGCGCGGCTCGCCGATCGGGCCGGGCTGCGGGTCTCGGCCGTGCTCGGCAGGCCGGTACGCCCCCTGGTCGTCGTCCCTGACTCCGCCCGCGAGGCCGCCCGGCTGGCCGGCGTGGAGCGGCTGGACGGCCTGGCCGCGGTGGCCGACCGCGGGCGGGTGATCGTCGTACCCGAGCTCTTCGCCACCCTCAATCCCACCGGCAGGGACGTGGTGCTCGCCCACGAGCTCACCCACGTCGCCGCCGGCACCGACCACCTCCCCGTCTGGCTCTACGAGGGCTTCGCCGACTACGTCGGCTACCGCGACGCCGGGCTCCCCGTGGCGACGGCCGCCGCCGAGCTGGCCGCCGAGGTCCGCGCCGGGCGCCTGCCGAACGCTTTGCCGGCACCTGCGGCTTTCGCGGCCGACGGGCGGGCCCCCGACCGGCTGGCGCGGGCTTACCAGGAGGCCTGGCTGGCGTGTCGCTTCCTGGCTGACCGGTTCGGTGAAGGGACCCTGGTGAGGCTCTACCGTGAAGCTCAGGCGGCCGGCCTCGACCGGGCACTCGCCTCACTGGGGCTCTCCGTCGCCACGCTGACGGCACGGTGGCGCGAATACGTGCGGGATCAGCTCGTGTGAAGGGGAGGCAGATGAGCGAACGGCAGGACGAGGACGACGCGGCACGGCAGGACGAGCCCCCGGACGGCGCACCGGACGGCGCGATGGCCGCCGTGGCCGCCGGGCAGCCGGGCGCCGGGCAGCCGGGCGCCGGGCCGCCGGAGGGTGCGGCCACGGCGGCGGGGACGGCCGGACACGGCGGCGGGGCGGCCGCCGGGGAACTGGCCAGTGAGGCGGCGGGTGAGGCGGCCAGTGGGGCGGCTCGTGGGGCGGCTCGTGGGGCGGCTCGTGGGGCGGCTCCTGAGACGGTCCTCCAGGGTGCCGGAGAGGCGGTGCCGGGCGAGCCTGGGGCCCGGACCCGAGCCGGAGCCCGAGCGTGGACACGAGACGGTGGGGAGACGCCCGTGAACGGAGGGCCGCCCGCCGGGGAGAGCGGGCTGAGGCGGCAGGCCGCCGTCGCGCTGGTGCTCCTCGGCGTCGTGATCCTGGCGGTGACCGCCTTCACCACTCCGTGGCACGTGCTGACCGGCGGGCCGCCCGATCCGGCCCGCGACTTCACCGCCGCCCAGATCGCCAGGGCGGAGGCGTTCGACGCGGCCACGAGCCTGCCGAGCTACCTGTCGCTCGCGCTCACGATCGTCTTCGCCGGGCTCCTGCTCGCCACCCCGCTCGGGGCCAGGGCGGTGGGGTGGCTCAAGGGCCCCTGGTGGCTGCGGGTGATCCTCGGCGTCGTGGTCATCACCGCGATCGTCGAGCTGGTCAGGTGGCCGCTGGGCGTCTGGTTCGAGACGATCATGCGCGACTACGGCCTGTCCACCCAGGACTGGGCCGGCTGGGCGGGCGACCGGCTGAAGAACCTGGGCGTGGAGGTGTTCCTGCTCTGCGTGATGCTGACGGCCCTGGTGGCGCTGGCCCGCAAGGTGCGGCGGTGGTGGATCCCCGCCGCGGTGGGGGCGTTCGCGCTGACGGTGGTGGCGTCGTTCGTGTACCCGGTGGTGTTCGAGCCGATGTTCAACGACTTCACCTCCATGCCGCAGGGCGCGCTGCGGACGAAGCTGCTCGACATGGCCGAGCGGGACGGCGTGCCGGTCGAGGACGTGCTGGTGGCCGACGCCTCGCGCAGGACGACGGCGCTCAACGCGTACGTGTCCGGCTTCGGCGCCACGCGCCGCATCGTCGTCTACGACACGCTGCTCCGGGCCCCGCAGCCGGAGGTCGAGCTGGTCGTGGCGCACGAGCTGGGCCACGCCAAGTACGACGACGTGCTCCACGGCACGCTCATCGGCGGCCTGGGCGCCGGGCTGGGCGCGATCGCGCTGTTCCTCGTCTTCACCCCGGTCCGGCGGCGCACCGGTGTCACCTCGATCACCGATCCGCGGGCGGTCTGCGCGCTGGTGGGGCTCGCAACCGTCGGCTCGCTGCTCGTCGGCCCGTTCCAGAACGTGGTCAGCCGGCACATCGAGGCCCGGGCCGACGTCCACGCGCTCGACCTGACGAAGGATCCCGCCACGTTCATCGCCATGCAGAAACGCCTGGCAGTGACCAATATTTCCGACTTGTCGCCTAATGCGGTGGAATATGTGCTCTATGCCTCCCATCCCTCCAGCCCCGAGCGCATCGCCATGGCCCGCTCATGGGCCGAGCTGAACGGCGTACCCGTACCGTGACCGACCCCGCGGCCGGGCCCAGAGTGGTCTTCGTGACGAACGACTTCCCGCCCCGACCGGGCGGCATCCAGTCGTTCGTGCACGGGCTCGCGCTGCGCACGCCCGGCGTGGCCGTCTACGCCCCCGCCTGGCCGGGGTGCGCGGAGTTCGACCGGCGCCAGCCGTACCGGATCGTGCGGCACCCGACGCGGCTCATGCTGCCCACCCCGGCCGTCGCGCGGACGGCGGCCGGGCTGGTGGCCGAGCACGGCGCGGACACCGTGGTGTTCGGCGCGGCGGCGCCGCTCGGCCTGCTCGCGCCGCGCCTGCGCCGGGCGGGCGCGCGCAGGGTGGTGATGCTCACCCACGGCCACGAGGCGTCGTGGGCGAGCGCGCCGGGCTTCCGCTCGGTGCTGCGCAGGATCGGCCGGCACGCCGACGTGGTGACGTACCTGGGGGAGTACACGCGCCAGCGGCTGGCCGCCGCCATCCCCGCGGACAAGCTCGTACGGCTCGCGCCCGGCGTGGACGTCGGGCAGTTCCACCCCGGCGCGCCCAAGGCCGAGCTGGGACTGCCGGGCCGGCCGGTCGTCGCGTGCGTGTCGCGCCTGGTGCCGCGCAAGGGCCAGGACCAGCTCATCAGGGCCTGGCCCCAGGTGCTGCGCGCGGTGCCGGAGGCGGTGCTGCTGCTGGTGGGCGGCGGCCCGTACCGAGGGCGGCTGGAGCGGCTGGCGGCCGGGCGGGAGTCGATCAGGTTCACCGGCACGGTGCCGGCGGCCGACCTGCCCGGCTACTACGCGGCGGCGGACGTGTTCGCGATGCCGTGCCGTACCCGGTTCGGAGGGGTGGACGTGGAGGGGCTCGGGATCGTGTTCCTGGAGGCGTCCGCGACCGGGCTGCCGGTGGTGGCGGGCGCGTCCGGCGGCGCGCCCGACGCGGTGCGGGCCGACGAGACGGGGCTGGTGGTGAACGGGGAGGACGCGGACGAGGTGGCGCAGGCCATCGTCGAGCTGCTGACCGACCCCGACAAGGCGCGCAAGATGGGCGCGGGCGGCCGCGACTGGGTCGCCCGCGAATGGGCGTGGGACCAGGTGGCCGCCCGATTCCGTGCGCTGCTCTAACCCTTCGTGGACCCCAGCGTGAGCCCGGCGACGAACTGCTTGTGCAACATCTGGAAGACGATCAGCGTCGGCAGCGCCACCAGCACCGAGCCGGCGGCCAGCAGGTTGTAGTCGGTGAAGAACTGGCCGCGCAGGTTGTTCAGCGCCGAGGTGACGGGCAGCTTGTCGCCCGACGACATCAGCACCAGGGCCCACAGGAAGTCGTTGTACATCCAGGTGAACTGCAGCGTGGCCAGCGCCGCCAGCACCGGACGGCACAGCGGCAGCGTCAGCCGCCAGTAACGCGTCCACACCCCGGCCCCGTCCACCAGCGCCGCCTCGGTGATCTCCACGGGGATCGTGCGCATGAAGTTCGCCATCACGAACACGCAGAAGCCGAACTGGAACGCCACGTGGATGAGGATCAGCCCCAGGTAGGAGTCGTAGAGCGACTGCGAGTCCGACAGCCAGGCGGGCAGCGGGACGAGCGTGTAGAGCGTGTAGAGCGGCGTGATGAGGACCTGCGGCGGCAGCAGGTTGCCCGCGGTGAACACGATGAGCAGCGTCTTGCGCCCGGGGATGCGCAGCCGCGCGATCGCGAAGGCCGTGAACGAGGCCAGCGCCAACGTGATCAGCACGCCGGGAACGACGATGATCAACGTGTTCAGATAGTAGTGAGGTATTTCGGCCTGGCTCCACGCCTTTCCGTAGTAGTCGAGCGTGAGGTTCTCCGGCAGCGAGAAGTACCCCAGGCGGGCGGTCTCGTCGTACGGCCGCAGCGACGCGTACACCGCCAGCACCAGCGGCAGCAGCCAGCCCAGCCCCACCAGCACGAGGAAGGCGTGCAGCAGGACGCGCAGCGGCCGGACCGGGCGCCGCGAGGGGGCGCGCCGCTCCTGGGCCGGGGGAGCGGGGGCCGGGGCGGTGAGGGTCATCGCTCCTCCCTGAACAGCTGCGACAGGTACGTGATGATGAACCCCATCGAGATCACCAGCAGGATCACCGCGATCGCCGAGCCGAACCCGATCCTGCTGGCCTCGCCCACGATGTTCTCGGTGACCAGCACCGACAGCAGCTCCAGCCCGTTCCTGCCCTTGTTGATGGCATAGACGATGTCGAACGCCCGCAGCGCCTCGATCACCGTGATGACCAGCACGATCACGTTGACCGGCCGCAGCGTCGGGAACACTACCCGGAAGAACGCCTGCCGCTCGCTGGCCCCGTCGATGGCCGCCGCCTCCTTCAGCGCCGGATCGACCGCCTTGAGCCCCGCCAGATAGATGATCATGACGTAGCCGACGTGCCGCCAGCCCGCCGCGACCATGACCACCCAGATGTTGACCGAGCTGTCGCCCAGCCAGTCCACGCTCAGCCCGGTCACCGCGTTCAGCACGCCGTAGTCGGTGGAGTAGACGAGCTGCGCGATGAAGCCGACCACCGCCAGCGACAGCACGACCGGCATGTACAGGGCGCTCTGGTAGACCCGCGACAGCCGCAGCCGCCGGTCCAGCAGCACCGCGCAGAACAGCCCGAACGGCGTCGCGACCAGCCCGAGGAAGGCCAGCCACAACACGTTGTTGCGGACCGCCGACCAGAACGGCGGGTACTCGGCCGACAGGTCGTGGTAGTTCTGCCCGCCCACCCAGTCGATGGGCCCGATGCCGCCCCAGTCGGTGCCGGACAGCCCGATGGAGGCCAGCGTGGGCCCCCAGATGAAGCTCACGTTGACGGCGATGGCCATCCCCAGCCCGATGACCAGGACGGTCACGTCCCGGGCGGAGTAGCGGCGGGTCTTGACTGCCATCAGCGGAAGATGTTGGCCTTCTGCTTCTCGATGCTCGTCAGCAGCGAGTCGATCTCGTCGGGCTTGCTCACGAACGACTGCAGCGACGGGATCATCACCGTGGAGGCGAAGTCCGGCCGCGTGTCACGGTCGAGGAACTGGGCGATGTGCGTGGCCTTCGACACCAGCTCCGCGCCGCGCTTCTGCAGGGCGCTGTAGCCGGAGGTGTCGGCCTTGGAGCTGGCGGCCAGCGTGCCGGGGTCCAGCCTGGTGGCGATGTTCTGCGAGGAGGCCTGGCCGAAGTGCTTGAGCAGGGCCTTGGCGCCCTCCACGTTCTTGGCCTTGGCGGAGATCATGTACCCGTCGATGGGGGCGTCGATCGAGTCGGTGCCGTAGGTCGGGTTGATCTCCGGGAAGGTGAAGAAGTCGAGGTCGTCGCGGTCGGCCTCGGGGAACTGCTGGGCGACGAACATCCCGAGCAGGTACATCCCGGTCTTCTTCTGCGCCAGCGACTGCCCGGCCTCCTGCCACGTACGGCCCAGCGCGGCCGGCTGGTGGAACTCCATCAGCCCCCGCCAGGTGTCGAAGACCTGCTTGACCCGGGGATCCGTCCACGACTCCTTGCCGCCCATGAGCGCGATGTGGAAGTCGTAGCCGTTCATCCGCATGTTGAGGATGTCGAACGTGCCCATCGCCGGCCAGCCGTCCTTGTCGGCGAAGGCGATCGGGATGAGCCCGTCGGTCTTCATCTTCCTGGCCAGCGCGGTGAACTCGTCCAGCGTGGCCGGTGGCTCGTACCCCTTCTCCTGCCAGACGCTCTTGCGGTAGAAGACCGCCCACGGGTAGTACGTGAACGGCACGAAGTACTGCTTGCCGTCGATGCCGGTCGACTGGTCCTTGAACGCCTGCGTGTAGTCGGCGCCGATCTCCCGCCACACGTCCGAGATGTCGATGGCCAGCCCCTGCTCGGCGAAGAACTGCATCCGGTAGCCCGCGAACCAGGTGAAGACGTCCTCGGGCGTGCCCCTGAGATAGCGGTTGATGTTCTCCTGGAACGTGTTGTGGTCCACCGTGTTGATCCGGGTCGTGGCCTGCGTGAAGCCCTTCACCACGGTGTCCAGGGACTTCTTCGGGATCTCGTCGGAGGCGTTCGAGCCGATCGTGACGGTGCCCAGGCCGCCGCCGGTCGGCTGCCCGGGCGCTGGGGAGTCGGAGCCGCACGCGGCCAGGACGGCCGGAACGCCGAACGCGGCGGCGCTTCCGAGCAGGAGATTACGGCGGGAGATCGGCGATCGTCGGTCCATCGTGGTTCCTCCTTGCCGGACCCTTCCGAGCCGGACCCTTCAGATTCCCCCGAGTTCACACACCTTCCTTCATCGAAGGGCCAACATTTCGGACTGTCAACGCCCGGTTTCGTGATGATTTGCCGGAAGCCGTGGCGCCGGAGTCATGTCATGATGCGAACGCGGACGTGTCGGAACCTGTTGGGATCTGGTGATGCCGATGCTCGCCCCGCAGCGCCCGAACGCGGGCTGCTGGCCGAGGTACGCGGCGGGTGGGCCTGTCGGCCGGCACCACCACCTGGACCCTCGCCCACCACCTGACCACCGTCCCCGGCCTCACCGTGGTCACGAACCCGGTGCGCGTCGCCGACGTCTTCCGGCACGCGGGCCGCCCCGACCAGACGGTCGTGCTGACCGGCGGCGTACGCACGCCCTCCGACGCCCTGGTCGGCCCGATGGCGGTGGCCTCGATCCGCCGGCTCAACGTCGACGTGCTGTTCCTCGGGGTGCACGGCATGACCGTCAGGGCCGGCTTCACCGTGCCCAACCTGATGGAGGCCGATACGGACCGGGCCCTGGTGGAGGCGGCCACCCGCCTGGTCGTGCCCGCCGACCACACCAAGTGGGGCACGGTCGGCATCAGCACCATCGCCGAGCTGTCCGAGGCCGACGTACTCGTCTCCGACGCCGGCCTGCCACCGCCGGTCAGGGACGCGCTGGCCGGTCACGTCGGCGAGCTCCTCATCGCCGACCCCCGGAAACCGCCACCCCGGCCCCACCCTGACCCACCCGCGGCAGGCTCCCACGCGACCTACCGTGGCGACATGGGGTCGATACGGCGCAGTGTCGCCGAGGCAGCGGGTTTAGTCTGGCACGCCGGCCCGGTACGGGCGGTGTGCTACGCGAGCGTCACCCTGATCCAGGCCGCCCTCCCCGTCGCGGTCGCCTGGTTCACCAAGCTGGTCATCGACGACCTGGTCCGCGGGGCTCCGCTGAGCGAGCTGGCGGTCCTGCTCCCGCCCCTGGTGCTCGTCGGCGTGGCCATGGCCGCGCTGCCGCGACTCGGGATGTACCTCGGGGCGGAGATGGGCAGGCAGGTCTCGATGCGCGCCCTCGACCGGCTGTTCGTCGCACTGGAGCGCTTCGTCGGCCTCGGCCCGTACGAGAGCCCGGCGTTCCTCGACCGGCTCCGCCTGGCCGCGACCGGCGGCCAGATGGCCAGGCATTTGATCAGCAGCGCCTTCGACCTGATGCGGACGGTCCTGACGATCGGCGGCTTCATCACCTCGGTCATCGTGATCTCCCCGATGATGGCCGGCATCGTGCTGGTCGCCGGGGTCCCCGCGCTGCTCGCGCAGCTGGCCCTGGCCCGGCGGCGGGCGCGGGTGATGCTGGACATGACGCCGGTGCGGCGCCGCGAGTTCTTCTACTCCCACCTCCTCAGCAGCGTCGAGGCGGCCAAAGAAGTCCGGCTCTTCGGCCTGGGGGCGTTCATGCGCCGCCGCATGCTGGACGAGCGCGCCACCGCCAACGCCGCCGAACGGGACATGGACCGCGGCGAGCTGTTCATCCAGGTCGGCCTGGAACTGCTCGGCGTCCTCATCGCCGGGGGCGGCCTGGTGTGGGCGGTCGTCGCCGCCCGGAGCGGCGGGCTCACGATCGGCGACGTGTCGATGTTCATCGCCGCGGTGGCGGGGCTGCAGGCCGGGCTGTCGTCGCTGGTGAACGGCATCGCGGGCGTGCATCAGTGGCTCCTGCTGTTCGGCCACCACGCGGAGATCGCGCACAGCGAGCCCGACCTCCCCGTGGCCGCCGAACCCGCCCCGTCGCGCCCGCTCGCCACCGGCGTCGAGCTGCGCGACGTGTGGTTCCGCTACGCCGACGACCTGCCCTGGGTGCTGCGCGGGGTCACCCTGACGATCCCGTACGGGCAGGCCGTCGCGGTGGTGGGGCCTAACGGCGCGGGCAAGAGCACCCTCGCGAAGCTGCTGTGCCGCTTCCACGACCCGGTGCGCGGGTCGATCCACTGGGACGGCGTGGACCTGCGCGACCTGGACCCGGCCGAGCTGCGCGCCAGGCTCGGCGCCGTGTTCCAGGACCACATGACCTACGACTTCAGCGCCCGCGACAACATCGCCGTGGGCGACCTGACCGCGATCGGCGACCTCGACCGCATCCGCGCCGCCGCCGTCAAAGCGGGCGTGGACGAGGCGATCAGCGACCTGCCGGACGGCTACGACACCGCGCTGACCAGGTTGTTCGCCCTGACGCTCAAGCCCGGCAAGAAGGTGCGCACCGGCGTCACGCTCTCGGGCGGGCAGTGGCAGCGGGTGGCGCTGGCCAGGGCGTTCCTGCGCGAGCACGCCGACCTCATGATCCTCGACGAGCCCAGCTCGGGCCTGGACCCGGAGGCCGAGCATGACGTGCAACTGCGCATGCGCCGCTACCGCTCCGACCGCACCAGCCTGCTGATCTCCCACCGGCTCGACGCGGTGCGGGACGCGGACGTGATAGCGGTCCTCGAGGACGGCGTGATCGCGGAGCTGGGCAGCCACGAGCAGCTCATGGCAGCGGACGGCCGGTACGCGCGACTGTTCCGCGTCCAGGCCGGCGGCTACCAGGAGGGGCCCCGTACCCCCCGGCCGGGTCAGTGGCCGCTGTAGAGGTCGTCGATGTCCTTGGCGAAGTCCCGCATCACGAGATTGCGCTTGACCTTGAGCGTGGGCGTGAGGTGCCCGCTCTCCTCGGTGATGTCCACGTCCAGGATGGCGAACTTCTTGATCTGCTCGGCCTTGGACACCGAGAGGTTCGCCCGGTCCACCGCCGCCTGGATCTCGTCGCGCACCTTCGGGTCGGAGCGCAGGTCCGCGACGGTCGAGCCGGCGGGCATGGCCTCCGGGTCGAGCGTGATCAGGGCCGCGACGAACGGCCGCCCGTCGCCCACGATCATGGCCTGGGAGATCAGCGGATGGGCCCGCAGCGCGTCCTCCAGCGGGCCGGGCGCCACGTTCTTGCCCGCCGCCGTCACCAGGATCTCCTTCTTGCGCCCGGTGATCCGCAGGTAGCCGTCCGCGTCGAGCTCACCGACGTCGCCCGTGTGGAACCAGCCCTCGGAGTCGATCACCTCGTCCGTGGCGGAGTCGTTGTGCCAGTAGCCGGGGAAGACGTTCCTGCCCCTGGCCAGGATCTCGCCGTCGTCGCCGATGCGCAGCGTGACGCCGGGCAGTGGCTTGCCGACCGTGCCGATCTTGTTGGCGCCCGGCATGTTGACCGAGCACGGGGCGGAGGTCTCGGTCAGCCCGTACCCCTCGAAGACCTCGATGCCGACGCCGCGGAAGAAGTGGCCCAGCCGGTCGCCCAGCGCCGACCCGCCGCACACCGCCGCCGAGAGCCGGCCGCCGGTTGCCGCGCGCAGCTTGGAGTAGACCAGCTTGTCGAACACCGCCCGCTGCAGCCGCAGCCCGAGCGGCGCGCCCCCCGAGCTCTCGGCCTTGCTCCAGGCCACCGCCACGTCCACCGCGCGGGCGAAGATCTTGCCCTTGCCGCCGGCGATGGCCTTCTGCTCGGCGCCGTTGTAGACCTTCTCGAACACCCGGGGCACGCCCAGCAGGAACGTCGGCTTGAAGTCCTGCAGGTCGGGGGCGACGTTCTTCATGTTGGGGGTGTGCGCCATGACGGCGCCCGCCTCGATCAGCACGACCTGGATCATCCGCGCGAAGATGTGCGCCAGCGGCAGGAACAGCAGCGCGGCCGGGTCCTTGCGGGCGAACAGCGGCTCCAGCGGCCCCCGCAGCACGTTGAGCGCGGTGAACAGCAGGTTGTCGTGGGTGATCCGGCAGCCCTTGGGGCGGCCCGTGGTGCCGGAGGTATAGACGATCGTGGCCAGGTCGGAGGCGGAGACGAGCTTCCTGCGCTCGTCGACGTCGGAGGCGGAGACCGCTCCCGTCTCCAGCGTGCCCTCCAGCCGCCAGATCGGCTTCAGCTCGGGCACCGCCTCCCGGACGGTCTCCTCGTGCGCGTCCAGCTCGACGAACGCCGCCTTCGCGTCGCTGTCGTGCAGGATCCACCTGACCTGCTCGACCGAGGACGTCTCGTAGATCGGCACGGTCACCGCGCCGACGGACCAGATGGCGTAGTCGGCCAGTGTCCACTCGTAGCGGGTGCGCGACATGAGCGCGACCCGGTCACCGTGTTCGACGCCCGCCGCGATCAGTCCCTTGGCCACCTCCACCACCTGGTCGCGGAACTCGGCCGCGGTGACCACGGGCCAGCCGGAGCCGACCTTGCGGCGCATCACGATCGCGCCGGGCTCCTGCTCGGCCCGCCGGAAGACGGTGTCGGACAGGCAGGCCGAAGCCGGCACATCGACCAGGACGGGGACGCTGTACTCGCGCACGGATCAACTCCTCTTCGGGGACCGCCTGGACGTTACCGCCTTAAGTTACGCGCCGGTAGCTCCGTCATTGAGGCGTTATGAAGGGCATTCCTCACGCTAGCAGCCGCCGCCCGTAGAGTTTTCCCCATGAGGGTCCATGTCGTCAGCGACGTCCACGGCAGAGCCGACGCCCTGGCGCGGGCGGGCGACGGGGCGGACGCGCTGATCTGCCTGGGCGACCTGATCCTGTTCGTCGACTACGACGACCACGCGCAGGGCATCTTCGCCGACCTGTTCGGCGCCGAGAACGCCAGGGAGTTCATCGCGCTGCGCACGGCCAAGCGCTTCGACGAGGCCAGGGCCATGTCGGCGCGGCTGTGGGCGACGCTCGAGGGCGATCCGCGCGAGCACATCGAGCGGAACGTACGCGCCCAGTACGCGGCCCTGTTCGCCGCCATGCCGGCCCCGGCCTACCTCACCTACGGCAACGTGGACATCCCGCGGCTGTGGAGCGACTATCTCGGGCCCGGCCACCAGGTCCTGGACGGGCAGGTGGCGGAGATCGGCGGCCTGCGGTTCGGCTTCGTGGGCGGCGGGCTCAAGACCCCCTACCGCACCCCGCACGAGCTCACCGACGAGGAGTACGCCGCCAAGGTCGAGGCCGTCGGGGAGGTGGACGTGCTGTGCTGCCACATCCCGCCCGCCCTGCCCCAGCTGCTCTACGACGTGGTGGCCCGGCGGTTCGAGCGCGGCAGCCAGGCCACGCTGGAGGCGATCAGGCGTACGCAGCCGCGGTACGCCCTGTTCGGGCACGTCCACAACCCGCTGCACGCCCGCGCCCGCGTGGGGCGTACCGAGTGCGTGAACGTGGGCCACTTCCGGGGCCGGGGCGTCCCCTACGTCCTGGAGTGGTGACGCCATCCGGGGTCCGCCGCAAGTAGCGGATTGTGCACTACGGTGGGCCCCGTTCAGGGGTCCGCCGCAAGTAGCGGTTTGTGCACTACGGTGGGCCCCGTTCAGGGGTCCGCCGCAAGTAGCGGATTGTGCACTACGGTGGTCGCATGGCTGATCGCACCACTTCGAGCACCACCATCGGCGCCGGGCGCGCCGAGGTCATGGCGGTCATCGCGGACTTCCCGAGCTACCCCGAGTGGGCCGGGCAGGTCAAGAGCGCCGAGGTCCTCACCAGCGACGAGGACGGCAGGGCGCGGACGGTGCGGTTCGTGCTGGACGCCGGCCCGATCAGCGACTCCTACACCCTCGGCTACACCTGGCAGGGCGACGGCGGCGTGAGCTGGCAGGTGGTCGAGCCGGGGAAGATGGTCTCCGACCTCCGGGGGAGTTACCGGCTCACCGACGCGGGCAGTGGCACCGACGTGACGTACGAGCTCACGGTCGATCTCAGCGTGCCCATGATCGGCCTGATCAAGCGCAAGGCCGAGAAGGTGATCGTGGACACCGCGCTCAAGGGCCTCAAGAAGCGCGTCGAAGGCCGCTGAGTTGAGCCCGCGGGTCCTGCTCTTCACCGGCAAGGGCGGCGTCGGCAAGACCACGGCCGCCGCCGCGACCGCCACGCTGGCCGCCGGTCGCGGCCTCAAGACGCTCATCGTCTCCACCGACACGGCCCACTCGCTGGCCGACGCCCTCGGGGCCGAGCCCGGGGAGATCGCGCCGGGCCTGCACCTGCACCAGGTGGACACGCAGAAGACGCTGGAGCGCCACTGGGGCGAGCTGCAGAGCTACGCCCGGGGGGTGCTGGTCGATCTGGGCCTCGACGAGATCACCTCCGAGGAGATCACCGTCCTGCCGGGCGCCGAGGAGGTCATCGCCCTGCTGGAGCTGCGCGAGCACGCCCGCGAGGACCGCTGGGACGTGATCGTGGTCGACTGCGCCCCCACCGCCGAGACGCTGCGGCTGCTGGCCCTGCCCGAGGCGCTCGACTGGCACGTCACCCGGCTCATGCCGGTCGGCCGCAAGATCGTGCGGCTGGTCTCCCCGTTCGTGCGCAGCGTGGCCCACGTGAGCGCGCCCGGCGAGGACGTCATGAGCGCGGCGGAGCGCTTCCACCGCGGCCTCATGGAGGTGCGCGAGCTGCTCACCGGCGACCACGCGTCCGTGCGGCTCGTGCTCACGCCCGAGTCCGTGGTGCTCGCCGAGGCCAGGCGCACCCTGACCTCGCTCAACCTGTACGGCTACCGCGTCGACGCCGTCATCGCCAACCGGGTCTTCCCGGCCGAGGGCGCCGACGAGTGGCGCGCCCAGTGGGTGGCGGCGCAGTCGCGGCTGCTGTCCGAGGCGGAGCAGTCGTTCGCGCCGCTGCCCATACACGTCGTCCCCTACCTGCCCGCCGAGCCCGTCGGCAAGGACGCGCTGGCCGAGGTGGGTGCCGCGATGTACGGCGAGTCCGACCCGTTCGCCGCCCACTCCGTCGAGCCGCCGCTGCGGATGAGCGCCGACGAGGTGGCGCTCGCCCTGCCCGGCGCCGACCGCGACGACATCGACCTGGCCCGCAAGGGCGACGAGCTGATCGTCACCGCCGGCCCGTACCGGAGGATCCTGGCGCTGCCCGCGGCGCTGGCCCGCAGGAGGATCAGCGGGGCGGTGCTGCGCGACGGGGTGCTCCGCGTCACGTGGTCCCCGGACGGTGCCGCCGGCGTTCCGCCCGCGCTACCGTCCGACTCGGGGAGCGAATCCGCGACCTGATGAGTTGAATGGATGAGCGACCCCAAACGCAGGGAGGGCCAAGATGACCGAGAGCAATGACAGGGATCCCGCCAGGGACCCGATCGGCACCGTAGCCGACGAGGCGCGCAAGCTGTTCGAGTCGATCCAGGGGCGGGCCACCCGCCAGGTCGGCAAGACCATGTTCAACTCCTTCACCGGCGGCGGCCGCAGGGAGCGGGACGTGTGGGAAGAGGCCGTGTCCGAATCCCACGACGAGTACATCTGCCGTGCCTGCCCGGTCTGCCGGGCGATCGCGGCGCAGCGCGAGTCCGGCGGTGATGTCACCGGGCACCTGGTGGCCGCCGGCGGTGAGCTGTTCGCCGCGTTCCGCGGCGCGCTCGACGCGTTGGGCAGGCCCGCCGCCCCCCGCAGGCCGCGCGACGACCGCGATCGCGACACCGACGACGGCCGCCGCGACAATGTGGAACACATAGATCTCGGATAGGGAGAACGGCGCAAATGCTCACGATCGGTGTCGACATTGGCGGGACGAAAGTGGCCGCCGGTGTGGTCGACGACAATGGCGAGATCGTCGAACACACACTGAGGCCCACCGCCGCCGACCGCCCGGAGGTGGTGGCCGAGACGGTGGCCGACGTCGTTCGCGAGCTGTCGCACGGTAGAGAGATCGAGGCCGTCGGGGTCGGCGCGGCCGGGTTCGTGGACGAGACCCGGTCGATGGTGCGCTTCGCCCCCAACCTCGCCTGGCGCGAGGAGCCGCTGCAGAAGAAGATCAGCGGCCTCGTCGGCCTCCCGGTCGTGATCGAGAACGACGCCAACGCCATGGCGTGGGGCGAGACCCGGTTCGGGGCCGGCCGGGGCCAGTCCCACGTGGTCTGCCTGACGCTCGGCACCGGCATCGGCGGCGGCCTGGTCTTCGACGGCGCCCTCTACCGGGGCCGCTGGGGCATGGGCGCCGAGCTGGGCCACATGCAGGTCCTGCCCGGAGGCCGGCAGTGCGGGTGCGGCAACATCGGCTGCTGGGAGCAGTACGCCAGCGGCCAGGCCCTCGTCAAGGACGCCAGGGAGATCGCCGCGGCCGAGCCGGAGCGGGCGGGCATCCTGCTCGGGCTGGCCGGCGGCACGATCGAGGGCGAGGAGGTGACCGAGGCCGCCCGGCTGGGCGACGACGCCTCGCTGGCCGCCTTCCGCAGCCTGGCCGACTGGCTGGGCCAGGGCATGGCGGACCTGGCCGCCATCCTCGACCCCGGGTGCTTCATCGTCGGCGGTGGCGTCTCCCGGGCCGCCGACCTGTTCATCGACCGGGCCAGAGAGTCCTTCGCCGAGCGCATCACCGGGCGCGGGCACCGGCCGCTCGCCGAGATCAAGCTGGCGGAGCTGGGCGCCTCCGCCGGGGTGGTGGGCGCCGCGGACCTGGCCAGGCAGCGCTAGAGCCGCCGCCCGCACGTGACGATCAGGGTCGCGACCTACAACCTGCACGGGCTGCGCGACAGCGTTCCCGCGCTGACCAGGGTCATCGGTGCCGCGCGCGCCGACGTGCTGTGCGTGCAGGAGGCGCCCAGGTTCGGCCGGTGGCGGGCCAGGCGGCGTGCCCTGGCCGCCGCCGTCGGGCTGACGGTGGCCACCCCCGGCCGGGTCGGGGGCGTGGCCGTGCTCACCGGCCGGCGGGCCCGCGTGCTGCACGCCGAGAGCCACCGGCTGCGGGCCTTCCTCGGGCTGGAGCGGCGGGGGCTGGCCGTCGCCGTGGTGCAGGCCGAGGGGGCGCGGCTGGCCGTCGGCTCGCTCCACCTCGACCTCAACGACCCGGCCAGGGTGCACCACGCCGCCGAGGCGGTGGCGCTGATGGAGCGCGTGGCGGCGGCGTACGGCGCGGCGATCGTGCTCGCCGGCGACCTCAACGAGCAGGCGCACCAGCCGGCCTGGCGCTATCTCGCCGGGCGGCTGGCCGACTGCTACGCGGTGGCTCCCAAGGGCGACGGGCCGACCTTCCCGACCGCCGGGCCCTCCGTACGCATCGACGGGGTGTTCGCCGCGCGCGAGGCGCGTGTCGTGTCGTGCGGGGGAGTGGACGCCCCGATCGCCGATCTGGCCGGGGCCAGCGACCACCTGCCCGTTGTCGCCGAGTTGCGAGTTGGGCACTAACGGGCAAGACCGGCTCTCCAGCCCGTAGCATTTCCTCATGACCCGTCGCTCTCAGCGGCGTGCGCTCTCCTTGTTCTTGGCGACGTCCGTGGCCTTGACGCAGGTCACGCCCGCCGCGCATGCCGATCCACGGCCCGCCGCCGAGGCGTGGCAGCAGTCGACCAGCGTGCGCCTCCAGGCCGACGGCTCGCTCTCCGACGTGCTCGCCGTTTCCCCGAGCGACGTGTGGGCGGTGGGTCAGCAGGAGATCTGGGACGTCTGGAAGAACCGCGGCACCATCCGCCACTGGGACGGCCGCAGGTGGGCCGAGGTGGGCGTGCGCGACGGCACGGCCGCGGGCAATCTGCGCGGGCTGGCCGCCGCCTCCTCCTCCGACGTGTGGGCGGTCGGCGACGGGCACGACGGGCTGCCGTACATCGTGCACGGCGACGCGGCCGGGTTCGACCGGGTCAGACCGCAGGGGCTGCGGGCCGGAGACTGGCTCGGCGGCGTCGACGCGAAGTCCGGCCGGGTCGTGGCGGTCGGCAGCCGCGAGAAGAACGGGCTCATCCTCACCGGCCAGGGCAACTCCTGGACCGTGCAGGAGACCAAGGAGAAGGGCGCGCTCTACGCGGTGGCGGGCGGGTTCGCCGTCGGCGACACCGGCACCGAGCCGCTGATCGTGCACAGCTCCGGCGGCTCGTGGAAGTCCATGCCGCTGCCCGCCATCCCCGGCGGCTACCTGCGCGACGTGCAGGTGGACAGCTCGAAGCGGGCGGTGGCGGTGGGCGGCGTCTACCGCGGGCCGGGCGACATCACCCCGCTGGCGCTGGCCTGGAACGGCAAGCGCTGGCGCGAGCTGTCGCTGCCCGGCTCCGAGGCCAGGCTCTACGGCGTGACCGGCGACGGCAAGGGCCGCTACTGGATGACCGGCTACGACCCCGCGCGGGCGGCGGAGCCGTTCATGATGCGCTGCGAGAAGAGCGACTGCGAGATCATCCGGGGCGCCGTCAAGCAGGGCAGGAGCAGCGTACGCCTGCAGGCGGTGACCTATCTCGCGGGCAAGGGCACGGTCTGGGCGGTCGGGCACGCGGTCGACACCGCCGACCGCTACACCGACGTCGTGGAGTCGTTCGCGCCCCGGACGACCACGCAGAAGTCGTAGGAGTGCCGGGCGCGTCCTACAGGACGGCGCCGTCGTCCCAGCCGGAGTCGTTGGGCGGGCCGTCGCCCATGCGCACCACCAGCGCCACGAACCCGCCGATGAACGCCGCCACGGCCGTGAACAGCGCCCACCCCTCCATGTGCCAGCTCGCCATCGCCGCGACCAGCAGATAGGCGGGGCCGCCGAACAGCGCCACCCACGCGAGCTTGGTCGTCAGGTCCAGCTTGGGCAGGGGAGGCGGCGGCGGGGGCGTGAAGTGCCCCTCTTCCTCGTCGTCGCCCTCGTCCCGCGGCTCGTCGTCGTCCTCCCCAGGGTCCCGGGGATCCCCGGGGTCCCCGGGTTCCTCCTCCGGAGGTTTGACGACCCGGCGGGTGGGCTCGGCGGGGACGTTCTCGCTGTCCGGCCAGGGCTGGTCGGCCGAGTCGTGCTCGGCTGTGTCGTTGAAGGACGCGACGATCTGCCGCCAGACCTCGTCCTCGTCACTCTGGGGCGTCACCTAGATGGGCCTCTCCGCAGCGATCGCGACTTCCCCCTGGGTGCGATCAGTCCCTCTGCAAGGGTACCGAGGCATGTGTCCGGATGAAGTCGAGGCTCCCGGCAAAGATCCTGTCGGCATCGTTGTCCAGTGTCGCAACATGGTAGCTATCGGTAAGCTCCTCGATCGTGGCCTGGGAGACCTTCTCACGGATGATCGCGACACTCGTCGGCTTCACCACGTGGTCCTCCGCGCTGTGGAAGACCAGCAGCGGCTGTGTCACCTTCGCCAGGTCGGCCTGCACCAGCGACCACAGCCCCGGCAGCGAGGCCGCGGCCTTCACCGGGGTGCGGGTGTAGGCCAGCTCGGTCACGCCGGGTTTCTTGACGTCGTTGGCGACGCCGGGCACCGACGGCACGAACCATTTGAGCAACGGAGCCAGCTTCAGCAGGGGAACGTCGTTCGCGATCGACGGGTTGACCACCACCACGCCGCGGATGGCCGTGCCGTGCACCTCGGCGAGCCGCAGCGCCAGGCAGCCGCCCAGCGACAGCCCCGCCACGAACACCTCCGCGCAGCGGCCCTGGAGGTCGGCGAACGCCTTCTCCACCTCGGCGTACCAGTCCTCCCAGCGCGTCCTGTTCATCTCCTGCCATCTGGTGCCGTGTCCGGGCTGGCGGGGCAGCGAGACGCTGATCCCGTGCCCGGCCAGATACTCACCCCACGGTCGCAACGATTGCGGCGTGCCGGTGAACCCGTGGCACAGCAGCACGCCGACCTGGCCTGCTTCGTGGTGGTAAGGATCCGCGCCTGGCATGAGCGGCATAACAGCTCCTCTGTGCTGTTTCATTCCGGCGATTTCCTCCAGAACGGCCCGATCGTCGCATGTTCCGGGGTGTTTGTGCGAGAGCTGATGTAGGAGCATGGCCTTCGAGATGGGAAGATGACTCTGCTCGCCAACGTTGCTCGCCAATGCTCGCCGACGAAGCGGCGCAGGGAAGAGGTGCCAGGGTGTTCTACTGGGTGGTCAAGGCCATCTTGGGGCCGTTCCTCCACCTCGTGTTCAGGCCGTGGACCGAGGGCGCGGAAAACGTGCCCAGGCAGGGCCCCGCGATCCTGGCCGGCAACCACCTGTCCTTCGCCGATCACTTCTTCGGCCCGCTGCAGATCCGCCGCAAGGTGATCTCGCTGGGCAAGGCCGACTACTTCACCGGGCGCGGCATCAAGGGCTTCTTCACCCGGCTGTTCTTCAGCGGGGTCGGCACCGTGCCGATCGACCGCTCGGGCGGCAAGGCGAGCGAGGCGGCCCTGCGCACCGGGCTGCGCATCCTGCGCGAGGGCAACATCCTGGGCATCTACCCCGAGGGCACCCGCTCGCCCGACGGCCGCCTCTACAAGGGCAAGACCGGCGTGGCCCGGCTCGCCCTGGAGTCCCGGGTGCCGGTGATCCCGTGGGCGATGGTCAACACGTACGAGATGATGCCGCCGGGACGCCCGCTGCCCAAGGTCGGCATCCGGCCGGGCGTGAAGTTCGGCAAGCCGCTCGACTTCTCCCGCTACTACGGGATGGAGGACGACCGGCTGGTGCTGCGCGCGGTGACCGACGAGATCATGTACGCGCTGATGGAGCTGTCCGGGCAGGAATACGTCGACAAATACGCCGCCAGCGCCCGGGTGGAGATGGAGCGCGCGGCACGCGCCACCGCGGCCAAGGGATAGCCGCGGCCTGGGGGGTGACCTCCGTGCGTCCGCCGGAGACGGCTCACACGGAGGACCGTAAGGCCTCTTCCGTCTTCCGCATGGCGCTCGTCATCGCGTGCAGCTCCTCGCGGCTGAGCCGGTCGATCAGGTAGGCCCGCACGACCTCCAGGTGACCCGGCGCCACCCGCTCCAGGCAGCGCCGGCCCGCCTCCGTGAGCACCGCCAGCACGCCGCGATCGTCGGACGGGCACGTCGTGCGCTCCACCAGGCCGGCCTTCTCGAGCTGGCCGACCTGATACGTCAGCGCGCTCTTCGACACCACCACGCCCCTGGCCAGCTCGGTCATGCGCATCTGGCGGCCCGGGGTGTCGGCGAGCCGCACCAGGATCTCGTACTGCGGGTGGGTGAGCCCGGCCTCGGCCTTGAGCTGCTCCTCGATGCGCCGCTCGAGCAGGTGGGAGGTGGACAGGAAGGCGCGCCACGCCGCCATCTCCGTCGCGTCAAGCCATCGGGGGTCCGTCACCGCCTCAGTGTACGGCTCGTTCAGATTTGAACATTCACTGCTAGAGTTGTCGTTCAAATCTGAACAACAATCAAGGAGGCCGCATGGTGGACCAGGCGCGTCCCGTCGTCCTGCTGCTCGCCAGGATCGCCATCGGGGTGATCTTCCTGGTGCACGGCTACCAGAAGTTCGCGACCATGGGGATCGCGGGCACGACCAAGTTCTTCGAATCCGCCGGCATCCCGCTGGCCGGCGTGGCCGCGCCGGCCGTGGCCACGCTTGAGGTGGTGGGCGGCCTGGCGCTGATCGTGGGCGCGGCGCTGCCGATCGTGGGCACGCTGCTGGCCCTCGACATGCTGGGCGCGATCGCCTTCGTGCACGGCGCCAACGGCCTCAGCGGCGAGGGCGGCTACGAGTTCGTCCTGGCGCTGGCCGCGGCCAGCCTGGCCGTCGGGTTCACCGGCGGCGGCGCGCTCGCGCTCGACCGCGTGCTGGGCCGCCGGCGCGGCACGGTTCCCGCGACCGCCTGACCGGCCGCCCGGTTCCGCCGGTCCAGACGATCGAGGACCCCGCGGCGGTCCTCTGCGAACGGCCTCGCCGTGCTCACGGCGGGGCCGTTCGCCTGCCGGTCTGCCGGTGGCTCAGGACAGGTGCGCGCGGATCTGCCTGATGTGCTCGGGCGTCGTACGGCAGCAGCCGCCGATCAGCGACGCCCCCGCCCGCTGCCATTCCGTGGCGGCCTGACCGTATTCCACCGGATCGGTCAGCCCCAGCCAGCGGCGGCCGGCGGCGTCCCACGTCTCGCCCGAGTTCGGGTAGACGACCACGGGCAGGCCGCCGGACAGGCACGAGATCAGCCCGGGGATGTGGCGGGGCGCGGTGCAGTTCGCGCCGACGGCCACCACCTTCGGGTTCCCCGCGAACAGGGCGGCGGCCTCGCGGATCGGCGTGCCGTCGTTGAGCCGCTCGCCGTCGCGGCAGGAGAAGCTCACCCACGCCTTCACGCCGGTCGTGCCGGCCAGCAGCCGGGCCAGCGCCCGCGCCTCAGGGTAGGACGGGAGGGTCTCGCAGGCCAGCAGGTCGGCCCCGGCCGCGGCGAGGATCTCCCAGCGCGGCAGGTGCCAGGCGTACAGGCCGTCCTCGTCGAGGTCGTAGTCGCCGGTGTATTCGGCGCCGTTGGCCAGGTAGGCGCCGTACGGGCCCACCGAGGCCGCCACCAGCCCGTGCCCGGCCTCGTCCCGGGCCTGCCCGGCCAGCTCCACCGACAGCCGGATCAGCCGCTCGGCCTCGGCCACGTCCAGCCCGCGGCGCGCGAAGCCGGGGATCGTGGCCTGATAGCTGGCGGTGGTGGCCACGTCGGCCCCCGCCGCGAAGAAGGCGGCGTGGGCGGCGCGGATCAGCTCGGGCTCCGCCAGCAGCAGCCGCGCCGACCACAGGTCGTCGCGCAGATCGGCGCCGAGCCGCTCGAGCTGGGTGGCCAGCCCTCCGTCCAGGACAAGTGTCGTCACTTATCCAGGGTACGAGCCGACGGATGCCCCGGGAACGCGCCGATGACGTGGTCGAGCAGGTCAGGCGTGTCCTCGGGGGACTCGACCGTGAAGTCCGCCCGGCGCGCCAGCTCGTCGCCGGTCTCCCCGTTCGCCACCGCTACCCTGACGCCCAGGAACGCCGGGTCCCGCTCCTCCCGGCCGCGCAGCGCGTCGAACGCCCGGCCGTCGGACAGGTCGTCGCCGAAGTACCAGGCGCGGGTGAGCGTCTCGGTCTCGCGCTCGATGACCGTGCCCTTGTCCAGCTCGACCGGGGGCCTGAGCTCGACGACCATGCGCCCGTACTGCTCGCGCAGTCCCAGCTCGGCCGCCTTGTCGGAGGCCCAGCGCTCCACCGCGCCGCGCAGCGCGGGGACCGCCCGGTAGTGCAGCGCCACCAGCAGCGCCTTGTCCTCCACCAGCACCTCGCCGGGCAGCTCGCGGGCGGCGTCGGCGACCAGGCGGGCCATGACGGGGGCCCAGGGCTGGGCGCCGGCGTCGGTGCGTACGCGGCCGTCGACGACGGTCTGCATGCCGTACAGGCCGAACACGCGCACCTCGGGGGCGCCCGCGAACCGGTCGGACAGGAACGCGGCCGGCCGGGCCGAGACGACGGCGACCCTGCTCACGAGCCCCGCCAGCACCCGCAACCGCTCCACCGCGCCGGCCACCGGGAACACGGCGGCCGGATCTCGCATGATCGGGGCGATCGTGCCGTCGAAGTCGAAGAAGAAACCTGACCTCCGGTGCTCCGAGACGGTGGCGGACACCGCCTCGACGAAGCGGAGAGGGGCGCGAGAGGTCGCCATGCTCAGTGACGATAGAACAGCCTGACCGGCTCGGATAGACACCCGCACGTAATTGCACCGGCCTCCCGGCGCACCCCGTGAGGGCTGGGCGATCACGGGAGCATGGGGCCTACGCGGAGGGCGCGGGAACGGCGGCGAGGCGGGCGAGGGCCGGGCGGTCCAGCACCACCACCTCCCCGGAGCCGATCGCGATCAACCCCCGTCGCTCGAACCGGCGAAGGGCACGGTTGACGCTCACCCTGCTCGCCCCGATCTCGGCCCCCAGCCCCGCCTGCCCGCCGTGCAGCGGCACCCGCCCGGCGTCCGCGTGCCCGCCGTGCAGCGGTACCGGCCCGGCGTCCGCGTGCCCGCCCGGCGGCCCGTCCACCTGCCCGTCCGGCGGCGTGTCCGGTACGCGGGCGGCGGCGCAGCGGCGTACCAGCCAGGCGGCCACCCGCGACGGCACGTCGCGCACAGCCGCGTCCAGCAGCCGCTCGTCCAGGTCCCGCACCGTGGCGGCCAGCGTGCGCAGCAGCCGCGCCGCCACCGACGGCTCGGCGTCCACGAGCTCCAGCACGGCGGCCCGCGGCAGGTAGGCCACCTCCACCTCCGTCAGGGCCGTGCGCGTGGCCCGGTGCGGCCCGTCCACCAGGAGGGCCGTCTTGTCGAACGCCACCGGCGCGGCCTCCACCGCGAGCACCACCTCCCTGCCCTCGGCGCTCACCCTCCCCGCCTTCACCCGCCCGGCCAGCAGCACGATCAGGTGATCGGCCGGATCCCCCTCGGTGCACAGCACCTGCCCGGCCGCGTAGCGCCGCAGCCGGGCCACCGCCGCCGCCCCGCGCAGCCGCTCCTCCCCGAGCTCCTCGAACATGGGCAGGTCCGCCAGTGTGTACGCCATGTATCCGTTGATACACCACCCCCGTGCCCCGCGATGCTGAGCACCGGGACCGCCGGGCCCTAGCGTGCGGGCATGGCGAGATACGTGTTGCAACTGGCCTTCGACGGCGACCCCCGGCGGCTCGCGGCCCGCCCCGCGCACCGGGAACACCTGCGGCGGCTCCAGGAGCGGGGGCGCCTGGTGACCGCCGGGCCCTGGGCGGACGACAGCGGCGCGCTGCACGTCTACGAGGTGGCGGACGAGGCCGAACTCCGGCAGATCCTCCGGGAGGACCCGTACACGGCCGTGAACGGCTACGAGATCGTGCTGCTCCGGGAATGGACGCCCATCATGTGACCTCCCCGGAGCGGGCGCGCCGCCCCGGGGAGGCGGCGCGCCCGCGCGGCAACGGCACGCGGGATCCAGCCGGTCAGGCGCGCTTCCAGAAGGGGCCGCGCCGGCCCTCACCGGAAGTCCCGGCCCCCGGCCCGGAGCCCGCTCCCGGCATCGGCCCTGGGCCGCCGGAGCCCGGCAACGCCCCCGGTCCCGACCCGGCCCCCGGTCCCGGCATTGGTCCCGATCCCGATCCCGGGGGCGGTGAGCCGCCGCCGACCAACGCGGTCAGCACCTCGACGGCGCGGTCGTGCAGCGCCCGGGCGTCGGCCGCGCCCGGCCGCTCGGCCGCCTCCAGCTCCCGGGCCAGCGCCTCCAACTCCTCGTTCCCCCCGAGGTACGCCGCCAGCGCCGCCAGCCGCGTGCCCAGATCCGCCAGGTACGCCGGATCCGGCACCGGAAGAGCCCTCAGCCGGTCGAGCTCGGCCACCAGCTGCGGCCGTACCGACTCCGGCCGCTGCGTGGGCCGCCCCGCGTACATGCCGGACCGCCCACGACCGGGCGCCGCCGGAGCACGCTTCGGCCCCTTCGGCATGGCCGCCTCCGGCCCGCCCGGCCCCCGGCCCGCCGGCCCGCCGAACCCGCCGGCCTGCGGCCCGCCGGCCACGAACCCCTGCTCCATGTCCGCCACGTCGAGGCCGGGCCCGGACATCCGGGAAACGCTCATGGGGGCGGCGGCCAGCATCGCGTTGGCCGCGAAGCCGCCCACCATCGGCGCCGCCCGCGGCATCTCCCAGCCGCTCGGCGGCTCGACCGGCTGGATGACCCGGTGCTCCGGCCCTTCGCCGGCGACCTGCCTGGTGTCGATGGCCACGTACGCGGTGAAGCGGCACAGCACGCCGTATTCGAGCGACGTACGCACGATCCGGGTCTCCAGGTCGTGCTCGCCCATGGCGTACCGGTCCTCCAGCTCCCGCAGGTGGGCCCGGGCCCAGACGGCGCGGATGGCCGGGTTGTCCACCGTCACGCCGGCGACCCGCTCCTCCCACGGCGCCCCCTCCGCCAGCCCGCGTACGGTGGCCGAGGTGCCCTCGCGGTGCCGTCCGTACGCGCGCAGCGGCACGCCCGGGAAGATCGAGCCGAGGTGGGTGACCGTGCCCGGCTCGACCTCGAGACCCTTGATCGACAGGTCGGTGACCAGGGGAGCGCCGATCCTGCGGTGGATGTGCTCCATGGCCGCGTCGAGCCGGTCCTCCGACTCCACCAGCTCGCACCGGCCCGCGCCGAGCCCGGCCAGGCGGCCGAGGAACCCGGCGTTCACGGCCCGGTCGATGCCCACCGTGTGCACGCGCATGGCCGACAGCGCGCCGCCCGCCTGCTCCAGGATCTGGTCCTCGTTGCCCACCTGGCCGTCGGTGACCAGCACCACGACGCGTTCCCGCCCGGCCTGGCCGCCCAGCAGGGCGATGGCCTGGCGCAGCGGTTCGAGCAGCTCGGTGCCGCCCCGGGCGTCCACCCGGGCCAGGTGCTCGACCGCCCGGTAGCGGTTGCGGTCGGAGGCCTCCACCAGCCCCTCGAACGCCTGCTCCACCACCGAGTCGAAGGCCAGCACCGCGAACCGGTCCTGCGGCGTCAGCGTGTCCACGATGCGCGCCGCCGCCCGCCGGGCGCAGACCATCTTCCAGCCGCTCATGCTGCCGGAACGATCGAGCAGCAGCACCAGGTCGCGCGGAGCCCGGGTGGCCTGCAGCGGCGGAGGCAGCACGGTGAGCGCGAACGTCCCCCGGCCGTCGAGCTGCAACGACGTGGAGGCGTCGAACGACAGCCGCAGCACGAAGTCCCGGTCGAGGCGCTCGCCGGGGCGCAGGCGTACGGTGCGGGCCTGTCCGTTGGGGGGTCCCTCATGACCGTCTTCCACCACGTGCAGGCTGGAGGCCAGCTCGCGCAACTCCAGACCGGCGGCGTCCACGGTGGCGGCCAGCGAGAGCCGCACCGGGTTGGGGAAGCCCGGCAGCAGGACGGGCGGGCTGATCCGGGAGGCGTCGGGGACGGCGTCGGTGTCGGGCGCCGTGCCGTCACCGGCCGGCCGCCCGTCGACCGGGCTGCCGGGGATGTAGCGCGGGGCCACGACCAGCGGGAACCTGAACGTGGCCGCGCCGTCCTCGTACGGCAGCGGCTGGCTCATGGTCAGCCGGACCGAGACGCGCTCGCCGGGCAGGATGTTCCCCACCCTGATCGTGAACACGTCCGGCCGGTCCTCCTCGGCGATCGCCGCCCGCCTGCCCTCGCGCAGCGCCTGGTCGTAGTCCGCCCTGGCCTGCCCGCGCTCCTTCAGCACGCCTTCGATCACCCGGTCGTCGGCCTCCATCCGGAACCCCGTCACGGCCGCCCGGTCGGGCAGCGGGAAGACGTACGTGGCCTCCAGCGTGACGTCGAACGGGTTCCTGAACCCCTGCGTGACCTCGACCCCGGCGACGAGCCCGGAGATGTCCGCGGTCACGTCCACGCTCTCCAGCGGCAGGTTGCCGCGTTCGGTCAGCAGCGCGCCGATCCCGGCGTCCGGCACCGGCAGGCACCGTGCGGGCTCCAGCGAAGTGATCTTCATGTCAGCTCCCTCTCTTCGAGCACCGCGAGCAACGGCCCCGCCGCCGCCAGCACCGCCTGTACGTCCTCCTCGGACGGAACCCGGCCCGCGTCCAGCACCAGCCGCACCCCGTCTCCCAGCCTGACCCCGCTGACCACGCTCGCCCGCGACGCCACACCGCCATGTCCGGCCCCCGACTTCGCGGAAGTGGCAGCTACACGGCCGGCTTCCCCGGAATGAGTCGGCCCGCCGGCTCCACCGGTGTCGCCGCCCCCCGCTCGGGCAGGCGCGACACCCGTGCCGAGCCCCGCGTCGGCCGGCCGACCGCGCACGGCATGCGCGCCGCGCGGGCCCGCCCCGGCACTCTCGTCGGACGCGCCCCCGGGTCCGGCCGGACGGCCGGGCAGCGCGGTCACGCCCCTCCCGTGGCCCGCCGCGGGCGGCGCCCCAGCGGTTGCGCCTCTCGGATCTCCCGCCAGAGGCTGCGGCTCAGCGGGTGTGTTTCGCGCGTGGTCCGCCGCGGGCTCCGGTCCAGCGGGTGTGCCTTGCGGGCGACCGGCTGCGGGCCCCGGTCCGGGGGTGTTGCCGTTGCCCGCAGCCGCCGGATGGCCGGGCGCCACGCCGGCGTCCTCAGCACGGCCCGCTCCAGGCTTCGGCGGGACGTTGTCCGGTGCCGCTCCGTGGGCGCGCGCGGTCTCGGCACCCGGCCGCTCGGCCCAGAACCGCCCGCGCGCCGTCTCCCCGTCGAACGAGCCCGCCCGCGACCCCGGCCCACCGCCACCGGCACGTCCACCGGCAGCACCGCCCGCCTGGCCCGCGTCCGGCACCGGCGTGCCCTCCACCCGGGCCGCCGTCTCCAGCATCCGGTCCGTCGCCCCGGCCAGCATCGCCTGGATCTCGGCGATCGACCGGCCGGCCGCCTGCAACCGCTTCACGGCCACCAGCTGCAGCAGGTGCCGCCGCCCGTACCGCGCGATCCGGCCGCGCCGGGTCAGCGGCGGGTCCACCAGCCCGATGGTCGTGTACCACCGGATCAGCCGCTCCCCGGGCACGTCCCGGACCCGGCCGTTGGCAGGGGGCGGCGCGCCGTCGCGCAGCAGGCGCCCCGCGTGCTCGGCCAGCTCGCCGATCGTCCAGGTCTCGCTCATACCCTCACAATGACACTGTCACTATTACACTGTCAACGACGCCGGTGATCGGAAGAACTACGCGCCCGATTTCGTTCTAAATGTGTAAAGTCCGACCGTCGGGGAGGAATGACGACATGGCTACGATCACCGGTCCCATCTCAGGCGAAGCCAGGAACACCGTCGCTGAAGCTCTCCAGGGCGCCCTGGTCGACCTCATAGATCTCTCACTGGTCGCCAAGCAGGCCCACTGGAACCTCATCGGCTCCCACTTCCGCCCGATCCACCTCCAGCTCGACGAGGTGACCGAGCTGGCCAGAACGCACATGGACACCATCGCCGAGCGCGCCGTCGCCCTCGGGATCAACCCGGACGGCCGCTCCGCGACGATCTCCCGCTCCACCAAGCTCCCGCAGCCGGAGGGCGGCTGGATCGAGGACGGCAAGGTCGTGGCGACCTTCACCGACATCCTGGGCGGCATCAGCAAGCGCATGTACGAGCGCATCCAGGCCACCGACGAGCCCGACCCCGTCAGCCAGGACCTGCTGATCGCGGTGGCGCAGGACATCGACAAGCAGCACTGGATGTTCCAGGCCCAGCGCTGACAGATCTGCGGAGAGCCCGGGCGTACGGCCCGGGCTTTCGCATGCGCCGAGGCAAGAGGTGATCATCGCTTGTGGATCCGGCGTGCCGCGGCAGGCACCCGCAGCCGGACCGGACGTGCCCGGCTCCGCCACGGTGCTGTCACCGGGACCCGGTTCCGCAGGCAGATGTCCCGGTCCCGGACGTCTCCTCGCCGCCCGGGAAAGCGGTTTCGCCGTCACGCAACGTCACGGGGTGGGCGGTCGCCGCTTGGCGTGCGTCCGCCAGGCGTACGGAACGTCACCGCCCGCGGAGGGTCGGGCGGAGCGGCGCCGGGGTTTGCGCAGAGTTTGATGTCGCGAGTCCCTGCCATTCATGTCGGTGCGGTCGACTAGCGTGGCACCTAGAGGGAGGCCCCACGATGTCCCACAAGACTCTCCTCCGCACGGGCCCGCTCTTGCCTGGCGGGGTAAGCCCGTATGGACCGCTCGCCCTGCCCGGGCCGGGCGGGCTGGCGCTGCCCCACGGGTTCACCGGCAGGGTGGTGGCCCGTTCCGGCCACAAGGTGGCCGGCCTGACCTGGCACGCGGCGCCCGACGGCGGCGCCTGCTTCCCCGACGGCGCCGGCTGGATCTACGTGTCCAACTCCGAGCTCCCGCTGCTCGGCGGGGCCTCGGCGCTGCGCTTCCGGGCCGACGGCAGCATCGGCGACGCCTATCGCATCCTGTCGGGCACCGACCTCAACTGCGCGGGCGGGGCCACGCCGTGGCACACCTGGCTGTCGTGCGAGCTCGGCCACCGGGGCCGCGTCTTCGAGTGCGACCCCTACGGCGCGCGCGCCGCGCGCCCCCGCCTGTCCATGGGCCGCTTCAAGCACGAGGCCGCCGCGTGCGACCCGGAGCGGCGGGTGATCTACATGACCGAGGACGAGCCCGACGGCTGCTTCTACCGATTCCGGCCGGGCGACTGGGGCGACCTGACGGAGGGCACGCTGGAGGTGCTGTGCGCCTCGGGCCACTGGCAGGCGGTGCCCTCGCCGGCCGCCCTGCTCAAGGAGGCCCGCCACCAGGTCGAGGGCGCCCGCCACTTCGACGGCGGCGACGGCTGCCACTACGCCGGCGGGGTGTGCTACTTCACGACCAAGGGCGACACCGGCCTGTGGGCGTACGACGCGCAGACCTCGACGCTCGACCGCCTCTGCGAGGGCGTGCGCGCCATCACCGCCGCCCCCTCCGGCGACCTCTACGTCGCCAGGGAGCGCCCGGAGATCGACGTCATCGCGCCGGACCGGGCGGTGACCCCGTTCCTGCGGCTCGAGGGCCACGACGGGGCCGAGCTGACCGGGCTGGCGTTCTCGCCGGACGGCCGGCGCCTCTACTTCTCGGCCCGGCGCGGCCGCACGGAGGGCCACACGTTCGAGGTGGCGGGCCCCTTCCGCACCTGACCCACGTGAACGCACCTACCTGGCTCGCGTGAACGCACCTACCTGACCGGCGCGAACGCACCTACCTGGCCCGCGTGAACGCCTGACCCCGCGGCTCAGGCCAGGTAGCGGACCAGCATGTGCTTGAGCTCGTCCACCAGCTCGGCCGACCGCTCCGGCGGCGATGAGGTGATCATCGGCATCACCGCCTTCACCATGGCCAGCCCCATGGTCCCCATGAGCTGGGCGCGCTCCTCCGGCAGCTCGGGGGCGCGGCGCCGCAGCATGGCCGCGAGCTGCCGCGCGATGTCCTCGTGCAGCCGCTGCGAGGCCGCGGCGAACTGGTCGCCGGTCGCCGTCCCGTACAGCAGCGACCAGTACGCCGGCGACTCGCTCTTGAACTTGACGCTCTCGTCCACGAGCTGCCCCACCAGCGCCTCCAGCGGGATCTCCGGCGTGACCGCGGCCAGCCGGGCGGCCCAGAACTCCTGCCGGTCGACGGTGTAGCGGGCCACGAGCCCGTCCAGGATCTCCTCCTTGTTCCTGAAGAACTGGTACAGCGACCCCGGCGACACCCCCGCCCGCGCGGCGACCTGGTTCGTGGTCAGGTCCGGGTAGCCGACCTCGGCGATCACCAGCTCGGCGGCGTCGAGGATCTCGGCCATGCGCTTCAGGCCGCGCGCCTGCCGACGGACCGTGCGTTCAGCCATGGGTCTCCTCGTTGACAAATACGAGCATTTACTTGTATTTCTGGTTCCGGAAGCAAACACGAGTAGTTTACCGACTTTCCGGGAGACCCCATGAGAACCGTGCTCGTAACGGGGTGCGGCAGCGGGTTCGGCCTGCTGACGGCGCTCACGCTGGCCAGGAGGGGCGACCGCGTGCTCGCCACCGTCCGCGACCCCCGGTCGGAGGGCGCCGAGCGCCTGCGCCGCTCCGCCGCGGACGAGGGCCTGCCCCTCGAGGTGCGGCGGCTGGACGTCACAGAACCCTTCGCAGGCGCCCCTGTCGAGCTCGACGCGCTGGTCAACAACGCCGGATACATCCTGCGCGGCCCCGTCGTCACCCTGTCCGACGAGGAGCTGCGCGCACAGTTCGAGGTGAACGTCCTCGGCCCCGTCCGCCTGATCCGCGCCCTCGCGCCCCGCATGAGGCCGGGCGGCGTGATCGTCAACGTCTCGTCCATCGCCGGCTCGGTCGGCGTGCCCTTCGAGGGCGCCTACTCGGCGGCCAAGGCCGCCCTGGAGTCGCTGTCGGCCGCGCTCCGCTTCGAGCTCGCCCCGTACGGGCTGCACGTCGTCGTGATCGCCCCCGGCAACTACGGCACCTCCATCCGCGCCCGCGCCCGCTGGGCCGAGGCGTTCACCGAGGACCACCGCGACCGCGCGGCCCACGACCGGTTCTGGTCGGCGTTCGACCGCTCCCTGGCCGGCCGGGGCGACCCGCAGGAGGTGGCCGACGCCGTCGCCGCGGCCGTCGAGGCCCCCGAGGCGGCCTACCACCGGCTGGTGGGCAAGGACGCCGAGTTCCTGTACGACCTGCACCGCCGGACGTCCCAGGAGGACTTCGAGCGCCTGGTCGGCGAGACCCTGGGGCTCGAACGATGACCGCCGGGACGGCGCGCGCGAGGGCGGTGCCGGCATGGCGGTGAACACGCGTCCCCGCCCGGCCCGCGCGGCCACCGGCGGGCCGCCGCTGCGCAGGCTCGGATTCCTCCTCGTACGCCGCCGCAGGCTCGTCCTCTCCCTGGCCCTGGCCCTGCTGATCGGCACCGGGGTGCTGGCCGCGGGGGCGGTGTCGGGGCTGTCGCTGGCCAGGTTCGAGGCGCCGGGCTCGGAGTCCGACCGGGCGCAGGCCGAGCTGATCGAGCGGTTCGACACGGGCAGCCCCGACATGATCTTCCTGGTGACGGCCAGGAGCGGCACCGTGGACGACCCCGCGGTGGAGGCGGCGGGCAGGGACCTGACCGCGCGCGTCGGCCGCGAGGAGGGCGTGGCCGAGTCGGCCTCCTACTGGACCCGCGGCAAGCCCGCCACCCTGCGCAGCGAGGACGGCAGGCACGCCCTCGTCGTGGTGCGCATCCCGGGCGACGCCGACCACGTGCGCGCCCGGGTGCTCCCCAGGCTCGTCCCCGAGATCACCAAGGGCACGGACCTGCTCCAGGTGCGGGCCGGAGGAGGGGAGGAGGTGTTCCGCGAGACCGTCCCGCTGGCCCGGCAGGACTTCGTCCGGGCCGAGCTGGTCATCTTCCCGCTGGCGTTCGCGCTGCTCTGGCTCTACCAGCGGCGCGCCATGGCGGCCCTGGTGCCGATCCTGGCCGGGGTGTACGCCATGGTGGTCGGTCTCGCGCTGCTCAGCGGCGTCCTGCCGTTCGCCGACATCTCCACCTTCGCCCTCAACCTGACCCTGGCCATGGGCCTCGGCCTCGGCATCGACTACTGCCTGTTCGTCGTCCAGCGCTTCCGCGAGGAGACGCGCGACGGCGCCGACAGGGCGGCGGCGGTCGCCGGGGCGGTCGAGCACGCGGGCAGGACCGTGCTGTTCAGCGGCCTGACCGTGGCCTCGTCCCTGGCGGTGCTGTTCGTGCTGCCGTTCGACTTCCTGCGCTCGTTCGCCTACGCCGGCATCGCGGTCGTCGCGGGCGGCCTGGTCGCGGCGGTCATCGTGCTGCCGGCCGTGCTCGCCACGATCGGCGGCACAATGTTGCCGAAGGGGCTGCCGAAGCGGGCCGGGCCCGAGCGCGCCGACGGGTTCTGGCACGGCCTGGCCACCCGGGTGATGCGCCGCCCGCTGGTGTACGGCGGGCTGGCCACCGCCCTGCTGCTGGTGCTCGCCTCGCCCTTCCTCGGCCTGCGCTTCGGCGTGGCCGACGACCGCATCCTGCCCCCGGAGGCGTCGTCCCGGCAGACCCAGGAGGTCATCCGCCAGACCTTCCCGGCCGAGGAGACGGACGCCATCCAGCTCGTCTCCACGGGGGCGGGGGGAGACGTCCGGCAGTACGCCACGGCCCTGTCCCGCCTGCCCGGCGTCGCCCAGGTGGACTCGCCGGCCGGCTCGTACGCCGGGGGCGCCCGCGTCGGCGACGGGGACACCGGCAGGTTCCGGGGCGAGGGCACCTGGCTGTCCGTGGTCCCGTCGGCCGCGGCCCTGGCGGACGACCCCGTACGCCTGGTCGAGGCCGTACGCGCGGTCGAGCCCCCCTTCGAGGTCCTGGTCGGCGGCTACCCGGCCGAGCTGTCCGACTACCGCTCCTCCGTCGTGGACCGGCTGCCGCTGGTGCTGGCGCTCATGCTCGGGGTGACGTTCGTGGTCCTGTTCCTCATGACCAGGAGCCTGATCATCCCGATCAAGGCGACCCTCCTGAACGTCCTCAGCCTCGGCGTCATGTTCGGCGCCATCGTCTGGATCTTCCAGGACGGCAACCTGTCGGGCCTGCTCGGCTTCACTCCCACGGGCACGCTCGACCCGAGCATCCCGATCCTGATGCTCTGCGTCGCCTACGGCCTGTCGATGGACTACGAGGTCTTCCTGCTCTCCCGCATCAAGGAGGAGTACGACCGGACCGGCGACACGGAGCAGGCCGTGGCCACGGGGCTGCAGCGGGGGGCGCCGCTGATCACCGCGGCCGGGGGGATCCTGGCGCTCACGTTCGCCGCCTACGCCACGGCGCAGGTGGCGTTCGTGCAGATGCTGGGCATCGGCATGGCGGTGGCCGTGCTGGTGGACGCGACGGTGATCAGGGCGGTGCTGGTGCCGAGCCTGATGCGCCTGGCGGGCCCGCTCAACTGGTGGCCCAGGGGCCGGTGACCGGCGGCGGGCTCAGAGGTCGCGCGACCACACCTGCTCCTTGACCTCGACGCCGTTCTCCGTCCCCGTCTCCTCCGACTCCAGCTCGAACTCGGCCGCCTGGTAGATGCGCCGCGCGCTCACCAGGCTGTCGCGGGTCCACAGCGTGATCCGCTTGTAGCCCTCGGCGCGCGCGTGCCGCAGGCACTCGTCCACGAGCCGCCGCCCGATGCCCAGGCCCCGGGCGGACGGCTCGACCAGCAGCATCCGCAGCTTGGCCGTGGTGTCGTCCTGCCGCACGCAGAACACGCAGCCGGCCCGCTCCCCGCCGACCTCGGCGATCCACCCGGCGTCGCGCGAGAAGTCCAGCTCGCCGACGATCCTGGAGACGAGCTGCTCGAACTCCGTGCCCCAGCCGTACTCCTCGCTGTAGAGCACGCCGTGCCGGTAGACGACCCAGCCCAGGTCACCCGTGCGCGGGGGCCTGATCACGTACGGCTCGCGCTCCCGCGCCGGGCCGAGCAGCGCCCTGATCGTCGCCATGCCGGTGACCAGCCGCTCCTGGTCCGCCTCCGGCAGCCCGGACAGCAGCCGCCCGATCTCCTCGGCGGAGCGCCGGTCGAGCCCGGCGAAGACCTCGGCCCCCTCCGGGGTGAGCCGCACCAGCTGCTTGCGCGCGTCGGAGGCGGAGCGCTCGCGGCCGATCAGCCCGTCGCCCTCGAAGCGCGCCAGGATCCGGCTGAGGTAGCCCGCGTCCAGGTCGAGCAGCCCGCGCAGCTCGCCGGTCTCCATCCGCTCGGCCTGCGCCAGCTCGAACAGCACCCTCACCTCGGTCAGCGAGTACGGCGAATCGAGCATCCCCGCCTGGAGCGCGCCGATCACCTTCGTATAGAACCGGTTGAAGGCTCGGACCTCAGAAACCCTTGCTTCTGTCAACGAACTCATTGCCATAGTCAACCATAGGAGGATCCCCGCTGTGAAGCACGTGCGCATAGGCGGATACGGCCCCGGCATCGTCACGATCGGCGGCGGCCTCACCAGGGTGGCGGCGCCCTCGTTCCTGGCCGCCCACCCCACCCTCCCGGTGCTGTACGCGGCGGGCGAGCTCGAACGCGGCTGGCTCACCGCGTACGAGGTGGGGGCGGAGCTGGCCCCGCTGGACGAG
This sequence comes from Nonomuraea sp. MTCD27, assembly GCF_041950495.1. Taxonomy (NCBI): domain Bacteria; kingdom Bacillati; phylum Actinomycetota; class Actinomycetes; order Streptosporangiales; family Streptosporangiaceae; genus Nonomuraea; species Nonomuraea sp. MTCD27. The sequence goes on from NZ_JBGNUW010000002.1 coordinate 334,162, forward strand.
CGGCCCAGCGAGGGCCACAGCCCCTGCCACGTCGCCGTCGACCCCGGGGGCACCCTGCTCGCGGCGGCCAACTACGGCGACGGCACGGCCCTCCTCCAGCGGATCGACGAGCGGGGCGCGTTCGCTGGCGAGCCGATCGTGCTGCGCCACGAGGGCTCGGGCCCGAACGCCGAGCGCCAGGAGGGCCCGCACGCCCACCAGGCCGTCTTCCACGACGGCCTGCTGCACGTCTCCGACCTCGGCACCGACGAGATCCGCCGCTACCGCCTCGACGGCACCCCGCTGGAGCCGATCCGGATGAGCCCGGGCACCGGCCCGCGCCACTTCGCCTTCTCCGGCGGCCGCCTCTACGTGGCGGGCGAGCTCGACGGCACCGTCACCCTGATCGAGGGCGAGCGCCGCACGGTCGTCCCCGCCTCCGGCCACGAGGGCCCGAACGACCCCTCCCACCTTCAGGTCGAGGGCGACTTCGTCTACGTCGCCAACCGCGGCCCCGACACGATCTCGGTGCTGCGCGCCGCCGACCTGTCGCCGGTGGCCGAGGTGCCCTCCGGCGGCCACTGGCCCAGGCACTTCGCCGTCGACGGCGAGCGCATGTACGTGGCCAACCAGCACTCGAACGACGTGACCGTCCTCGCGCTGCGCGACGGCGCCCCCGAGCCGGCCGGCGAGGCGTACGAGGTGGAGAGTCCGGCCTGTGTGCTGATCATGTAAGGAGTTCGCCAAGTCACGGCCCACAGGGCAGTCCGGTCATGACCATGGGCACGTGCGCAAGATCCTTCTCGTTCTCGTCCTGCTGGCCTCCGCCTGCGGCGGACCGCCTCCCGTCACGCCCCCGGTGACCGCACCCGTCGCGCGGGCCCACGCACCCGAGGCGGACGTGCAGGAGTCCTGGCGGATCACCCGGCAGGGCGCCGAGCACGAGATCGAGGGCTACGCCGACCGGGTGAGCGTCCTGCCGGGCGAGCGGTTCCGGCTGCACGTCTCGACGACCGCCCCGCGCTTCTCCGCGCGCGCCTTCCGCATGGGCGCGAACCCGGCCAGGGTGTGGGAGTCCGCGCAGGTCCAGGGGGTGCGGCAGGCGCCGATGAGGGTCCAGGACGGCACGGTCACCGCCGCCCACTGGACCCCGTCGCTGACCGTGGACACGGCCGGCTGGCCCGAGGGCGCGTACCTCGTCAGGCTCGACGCCTCGACCGGGGCCCAGCGCTACGTCCCGATCACCGTGCGCTCGGCCTCCACCGCCGGCCGCGTGGTGATCGTGAACGCGGTCACCACCTGGCAGGCGTACAACCTGTGGGGCGGCCGCAGCCTCTACCAGGGCCCCGGCGGGTTCGCCGGCCGCTCCCGCGCGGTCACCTTCGATCGCCCGTACGACGGGACCGGCGCCCGCCTCTTCCTCGACTTCGAGAAGGAGGCCCTGGCGGTGGCCGAGCAGAGCGGCGTCCCGCTGGCCTACCTGACCAACCTCGACCTGCGGCCCGGCGCGCTGGACGGCGCCCGGGCGGTGGTGTCGCTCGGCCACGACGAGTACTGGTCGCCCGGCATGCGCAAGGTCGTCACCCAGGCCAGGGACCACGGCACCAACCTCGCCTTCCTCGGCGCCAACGCCGTCTACTGGCGCATCGCCATGAACGGCAGGAAGGTCGTCTGCGACAAGGAGCGCGTCTGCGACCTGTGGCGCGAGTCGGAGCCGGAGAGCACGCTGGTGGGTCAGATGTACGACTGCTTCCCGGCGGAGGGCGTCTACCGGGTGAGCCGGCCGGGCCACTGGATCTTCGCCGGGACCGAGGGGCGGCGCTTCCCCGGGATGGTCGGCGTGGAGACCGACCGCGTGTCGCGCGGCTCGCCGGACAACGTCAAGGTGCTGGCCGAGTCGCCGTTCTCGTGCGGCGGCCGGTCGAGCGTCGCCCACAGCACCTATTACGTCGCGCCGAGCGGGGCCGGGGTGTTCGCCTCCGGCACCATGCGCTGGGTGTGCGCGCTGCGCGGCAGGCGGTGCGGCCACGGGGTCACCGAGCCCGCCGCCGCCTTCACCCGCCGCGCCACGATCAACCTGCTCACCCGGTTCGCGAAGGGGCCGGTTCAGGAGCCGTGAGCGCCCTCGACGGCCAGCCGGACGGCCGCCCGCCAGCGCTCGTACGCCGCGTCGTCGCGCTCGCCCGGCTCGAAGCGCCGGCCGAGCTGCCACGTCTTGCGCAGCTCGGCCCGCGACGCCCACACGCCCGCGCCCAGCCCGGCCAGGAACGCCGCGCCCAGCGCCGTCGTCTCCTGGATCGCCGGCCGCTCCACCGCCGCGCCGAGTTGGTCGGCCTGGAACTGCATGAGCAGGTCGTTGGCGCTGGCCCCGCCGTCGGCCTTGAGCATCGGCACCGACCCGCCGGTCATCGACTCCACCACGTCGCGCACCTCGAACGCGATCGCCTCCAGCGTGGCCCTGACCAGGTGCGCCCGCGTCGTGCCGCGCGTGAGGCCGGTGATCAGCCCGCGCGCCCGGGGATCCCAGTGCGGCGCCCCCAGCCCGGTCAGCGCGGGCACGAACACCACCCCGCCGCTGTCGGGCACCGTACGCGCCACGGCCTCCGACTCCGGCGCCGTGCCGATCAGCCCCAGCCCGTCGCGCAGCCACTGCACCGCCGCCCCGGTCACGAAGATCGACCCCTCCAGCGCGAACGTGCGCTCGCCGGACGGCGTCTGCCAGGCCACGGTGGTCAGCAGCCCGGAGTCCGACCGGACGATCTCCCCGCCGAGGTTGGCCAGCACGAACGAGCCCGTGCCGTAGGTGCACTTCACGTCGCCCACGTCGAAGCACGTCTGCCCGAACAGCGCCGCCTGCTGGTCGCCCGCCACTCCGGTGATCGGCAGCTCCAGCCCGAGGAAGGCCGCCGGGTCGGTACGCCCCAGCGGGCCGTAGTTGGGCACGATCTCCGGCAGCGCCTCCTCGGGCACCCCGAACAGCTCGCACAGCTCCGGCTCCCAGGCGCCGGACGACAGGCCGTACAGAAGCGTGCGGGAGGCGTTGGACGGGTCGGTCACGTACCGCGCGCCCGCCGTCAGCCTGGCGATCAGGTACGAGTCCACCGTCCCCACGGCCACATTTCCGGACTCGACGCCCGCCCACGTCCCCGGGTCGTGCTCGGCCAGCCAGGTGAGCTTGGTGGCGGTGAAGTAGGGGTCGAGGCGCAGCCCGGTCAGCTCCGACACGCGCGGCTCGTGCCCCGCCTCGCGCAGCCGCCCGCAGATGGCGGCGGTGCGGCGGTCCTGCCAGACGATGGCGCGGCGCGGCGCGGCCAGCGTGCGCCGGTCCCACAGCACCGCCGTCTCGCGCTGGTTGGTGATGCCCACGCAGGTGGGTGTGGTGTCCGTGCCGCGCAGGGCGGAGGCGCAGGCCGACAGCGTGGCCTGCCAGATGTCCTCGGGATTGTGCTCGACCCGGCCCGGCTCGGGAAAGTGCTGGGCGAATTCCTCGTATCCCTTCGACGCGATCTGCCCGTTTTCCGAGACAACGAGCGCCGTCACCCCAGTTGTCCCGGCATCGATGGCCAACACAGTCACGAAATTTCCTCCCTGTAAGGGTTTAGTTTCGAAGCCTGGCGTTTGGTCTAGACCACTGCCTGTGAGGGCGGGCACAATGCGAGTCTGTCATCAAGGACTGGTTCGTGACCCCCATCGGGAGGAACCCGCCATGCGTATTGGAGTGCTGACCGGCGGCGGCGATTGCCCCGGACTCAACGCCGTGATCAGGGCAGTGGTGCGTAAGGGGGTGAGCGTCTACGGTCATGAGTTCGTCGGCTTCCGTGATGGTTGGCGCGGCCCCCTCGAAGGCGACACGATGCCGCTCGACATCCAGGCCGTGCGGGGCATCCTGCCGCGCGGCGGGACCATCCTGGGCTCGTCCCGCACCAACCCCATCAAGATCGAGGGCGGGGTCGACCGGATCAGGGAGAACCTGTCGGCGACCGGCGTGGACGCCCTGATCGCCATCGGCGGTGAGGACACACTGGGCGTCGCCAAGCAGCTCTACGACCGCAGCGTCAACGTCGTGGGCGTGCCCAAGACCATTGACAACGACCTGTCGGGCACCGACTACACCTTCGGCTTCGACACCGCGGTCAACATCGCGACCGAGGCCATCGACCGCCTGCACACCACCGCCGAGTCCCACCACCGGGCGCTCATCTGCGAGGTCATGGGCCGGCACGCGGGCTGGATCGCCCTGCACGCGGGCATGGCGGGCGGCGCCAACGTCATCCTCATCCCGGAGAAGCCGTTCGACATCGACCGGGTCTGCGAATACGTCGAGTCGCGCTTCCGCACGCGCTACTCGCCGATCATCGTGGTCGCCGAGGGCGCGCACCCGATCGAGGGCCAGATGGAGCTGCAGGCCGGCGAGCTCGACGCGTTCGGCCACGTACGGCTGGGCGGCATCGGCGAGGTGCTGGCCAAGGAGATCGAGAAGCGCACCGGCAAGGAGGCCCGCACCACGGTGCTCGGCCACATCCAGCGCGGCGGCACCCCGACCTCCTACGACCGGGTGCTGGCCACCAGGTTCGGGCTCCAGGCCATCGACGCGATCCACGAGGGCGACTACGGCAAGATGGTCGCGCTGCGCGGCACCGACATCGTGCGCGTGGGGCTCGACGAGGCCACGGCCGAGCTGAAGACCGTGCCGGAGTCGCGTTACTCCGAGGCCGAGGTGTTCTTCGGCTGACTGAAAGCGGCTTGCAAGCGGGCGGCCGTACTTTCTGGGCAGCGGGGTTACCGCTACAACCCCCTCAGGGTACGGCTTGCGCCGCAGCGAGTCGGCGGCCCACTACGCGTCGCAAGCCGTACCCCTGGTACATAGCTCAACCGCGGGGCGTGCCGAAGAGATCCACCTCCGGCGCGCCCTCGTCGCGGTCGCGCAGCCGCTCCCTGAACTCCGCCTCGCTGCGCAGCTCCTTCTCCGACGGCGACAGGATGACGGTGAGCAGCAGCCCCACCGTGATCAAGCTGATGCCGACGATGAGGGGCAGCAGGAAGTCGATGGCCTTGGCGCCGGGCACCGGCACCGCCTCGGAGTGCGTCGCGACCGACATCGAGTACATCCCGGTGTAGTGCATCCCCGAGACCGCCACGCCCATCAGCAGCGCCGCGCCGCCGATCCTGAGCGCGCCGCTGACCCGCAGCGTGAACCAGAGCGCCACCGTGGCCGCCGCGACCGCGATCAGCACGGACAGCGTGACGACCACCGGGTCGTAGGAGACGTGGCCGGACATGTTCATCGCGGCCATGCCGAGATAGTGCATGCTCGCCACGCCGCAGCCGGTCAGGACGCCGCCGCCGAGCAGGTATCCCAGCCGTTCACCGCCGTACGCGGCGAGGAACAGCCCCATCCCCACCACGGCGACCGCGATGAGCGCCGAGGCCACGGTGAGCGGCACGTCGTACCGGATCACCGAGCCCGACACGGAGAAGCCGAGCATGGCGATGAAGTGCATCGTCCAGATGCCCGTGCCGCCGATCGCGAAAGCCGCGCCGACGAGCCAGAACTTGGCCTCACGGCCGCCCATGAGCCGTGCTCGCGACGTCAGCAGCAGCCCGAGCATGGACCCCACGCTGGACATGATGTACGCGAATAACGGCGTCAAGAGCCCAAAAGAAAAATGATCGATCGGCGACATGCCCCACCCACATCCCTTACGCACCGATAAGGGAGTATGAACAGGGAGTCGTAACCTTCGCAACTACCTTCGGCGAGCCTGCATCGGCTGTTGGCGCGGAATTGGCGTGGGGTACCGGAGTTGTTGCTGCTGGGTGGTGCGACGGCGCAGTTCGAGCTTGGCCACGAGTTCCGCGTCCTCGTGGAGTTCCTCCTCCGAGGGGGACAGGATGACCATCAGGAGCATGGTCAGGGTGATGAGGCTGATCACGGTCATGAGGGGGACGAGGAAGTCGAGCGCGTCGGCGCCGGCGACCACGCCGGACTCGGCGTCGACCGTGACGTGCATGGCGTACATGCCGGTGTAGTGCATGCCGGCCACGGCCACGCCCATGACCAGGGCGGCGCCGGTGATCCAGATGGGCCGCTTGACCCGCAGCGTGAACCACAGCGCCACCGTCGCGGCCACCACGGCGATGCCCACGGAGAGCGCCACGGTGACGCGGTCGTAGGAGACGTGGGCCGACATGTTCATCGCGTACATGCCGAGGTAGTGCATGGAGGCCACGCCGAGCCCGGTGAGCAGGCCGCCGCCGAGCAGCGACAGGGCCCGGCCGCCGCCGTACGAGACCAGGAACAGGCCGGTGCCGACCACCACGATGGCCACCACCGCGGAGGCCACGGTGAGCCAGACGTCGTACTTGATCTGGGTCCCCTCCACCTCGAAGCCCATCATCGCGATGAAGTGCATGACCCAGATGCCCGTGCCGCCGATCGAGATGGCCGCGCCCAGCAACCAGCGCACGCGGGCGCCGCCGCGCGAGGCGTGCGCCTGCGCGGTGAGCCGCAGCCCGAGCATCGAGCCGATGCAGGACATCACGTATGCGAGCAACGGCGTGAGCAATCCGTAGGTGAAATGATTCACGGCGGAGGTCATCTATCGGTTCCTTGCATTAGGGGTTGTCGGATTGTGCCATCCCGGTTGTCCCTTTCGCATGGATATCGCAACTATCTGTCAACGTGTCATGTCGGAAACATGAGAAGGTCTCATGGCTATCGAGGGGCCGTTCTGGCGCGCGATCGCGGTCTTCCGCGCCGCGTCGCTGCTGTACGCGGCCGTGCTCATGGCCCAGCACGGCGGCTACGAGCAGCCGGTGCTGGGCTGGCTGGTCATCGGGGTGATGGCGCTGTGGACGGCGGGGGCGACGTTCGCCTACTCCGCCGAGGCGCTGCGCCGGTGGCCGCTGCTGGCGCTCGACCTGCTCGTGACGATGGCCTGCCTGCTGGCCAGCCCGTACGTGGAGGGCGCCCAGCAGGGCGCGGCCGGCACCATGCCCGTGCCCGCGACCTGGGTGGCCGGGCCCGTGCTCGCCTGGGCCGTGCACGGGGGGCGGCGCGCCGGGGCCCTGGCGGCGGCCGTCGTGGCGGCCGGGGACCTGTGGTTGCGGCTGCGTACCGATGAGGTGCCGATCCTCGTCAACGGCGCGGTGTTGCTGTTCCTGTCAGGAGTCGTGGTCGGCCACGTGGCGCAGCTGGCCCGGCGGGCCGAGGAGCGCATGCAGCGCGCGGCCGAGAGGGAGCAGCGCGCCGCCGAGATGGAGGCCGCCCAGCGCGAGCGGGAGCGCCTGGCCCGTGACCTCCACGACTCGGTCCTGCAGGTTCTGGCGCTGGTCCAGCGGCGCGGGCGGCAGATCGGCGGCGAGGCGGCCGAGCTGGGGCGCCTGGCGGGGGAGCAGGAGGCCGCGCTGCGCGACCTCGTCGCGGCCGGTCCGCCGCCGCCCCGGGGCACCACCGACCTGCGCACCCTCCTCACCCGCTACGGCTCCCCGTACGCTTCCCCGGACGGCTCCCGGGAGGTGACGGTCGCGACCCCGGCCACGCCGCTCGTCCTGCCCACGGAGACGGCCCAGGGCGCGGCGGCCGCGGTGGGGGCGGCCCTGGACAACGTGCGCGCCCACTGCGGGGCGGGGGCACGGGCCTGGGTCCTGGCGGAGTCGGCCGACGGCACGGTGACGGTCACCGTCCGGGACGACGGCCCCGGCATCCCACCGGGCCGCCTGGAGGCCGCGGCCGCGGCCGGGCGCATGGGGGTGACCCGCTCGATCCGCGGCCGGGTGAGCGAGCTGGGCGGCACGGTATCCATCGTGAGCACCCCCGGCCAGGGCACCGAGGTCGAGATCACCCTGCCCGCCTGACCCGCCGTCCCCCTGTTCGCCGGCGCCGCTACCTCGGGTGGCCGGGTGCTTGCCTGACCGGCCCACGGCTGTCCGCGCCGGCGGCCCGGTCGCCTCCTGCTCGCGTTCGCCCGAACGCGGGCGCGTAGGGCGGCTCCGCCCTGGTCTGATCGGGGACGCGCACCACGGGTCAGGGGGCCGGGGCGGCGTTAGAGTTGCGGCATGGTGCGGGTCATGGTGGTGGACGACCATCCCATGTGGCGCGACGGGGTCGCCCGGGACCTCGCGGAGGCCGGTTACGAGGTCGTCGCCGCCGTGGGCGAAGGGCGGCAGGCGGTGCGGGTGGCCGCGGCGGTGCTGCCGGACGTCGTCGTGCTGGATCTGCGGCTGCCTGACATATCCGGCCCCGAGGTCGCCGCCCGGCTGGCGGGGATGGAGCCGCCGCCCCGGGTGCTGGTGCTGTCGGCCAGCGCCGAGCAGGACGACGTGCTCCAGGCCGTCAAGGCGGGCGCGTCCGGCTACCTGGTGAAGTCGGCCGGCCGGGAGGAGTTCCTCGACGCGGTCCGCCGCACCGCCGACGGCGACGCCGTGTTCACCCCGGGCCTGGCCGGGCTGGTGCTCGGCGAATACCGCAGGCTGGCCGCGCAGCCGGAGCCCGGCGGGCCGGGAGAGCGGGGGCCGCGGCTGACCGAGCGCGAGACCGAGGTGCTCAGGCTGGTCGCCAAGGGGCTGTCGTACAAGCAGATCGCCGAGCGGCTGGTGCTCTCCCACCGCACGGTGCAGAACCACGTTCAGAACACGCTCGGCAAGCTCCAGTTGCACAACCGGGTGGAGCTGGTGCGATATGCGATCGAGCGGGGGCTCGACGCGGACTAAACTCGATGGGTCGCGACGTTTCCAACAACGCCGCCTTTCCCCATCATCCCGGAGGTTCCACCATGACGATGTCCGCCCTGGGCGAGCCGTGCGTTCTGCTCAAGCTGGGCGAGATCGTCCTCAAGGGCAAGAACCGCGAGCTGTTCGAACGCCGCCTGATCAGCAACATCCGCGACGCGCTCCAGAGCCTCGACATCAAGGTCGACGTGCGCAAGCGGCACGGCGTGATCGCGATCTTCCTGCCCCAGGGCGGCACCGCCGAGCAGGCCGACGCCGTGGCACAGCGGGTCGCCGACGTGCCGGGGCTGGTCTGGATCCACCGGGCGTGGCGGGTCGCCAAGGACCCCGACGCCGTGCTGAAGGCCGGGCTGGAGCTGGTCGGCGAGAGTGAGGAGGCCAAGCGGGGCGCCCGCTTCGCGGTCCGCTCCCGCCGCCGCGACAAGCGCTTCCCCCTGCGCTCCAACGAGCTCGACCGGCTCGTGGGCGGCGCGATCAACGACGAGTACGGCCTGCCGGTCGATCTGAAGAACCCCGAGCTGACGGTGTTCATCGAGGTCGACAGGGACGAGGTGTTCGTCTTCACCGGCGGCATCCCCGGCCAGGGCGGCCTGCCGGTCGGCAGCAGCGGCCGGGCGCTGGTGCTCATGTCGGGCGGCATCGACTCGCCGGTGGCGGCATACCGGATGATGCGGCGCGGGCTGCACGTCGACTTCCTGCACTTCTCCGGCATCCCGTTCACCACGTCCGAGTCGATCTACAAGGCGTACGCGCTGGTCAGGAAGCTCGACAGGTTCCAGGGCCGGTCGCGGCTGTGGGTGGTGCCGTTCGGCAAGGCGCAGCAGTCGATCCGCACCTCGGGGCAGGACCGGCTGGCCGTGATCGCGCAGCGGCGGCTCATGCTCAAGACGGCCGAGGAGGTCGCCCACCGCATCCGCTCCTCGGCGCTGATCACCGGTGACGCGCTCGGCCAGGTGTCCTCGCAGACGCTGGCCAACATCACCGCCCAGGACAACGCCGTCGAGCTGCCGATCCTGCGGCCCCTGGTGGGCTGGGACAAGACCGAGATCATGGCCGAGGCCCGGCGCATCGGCACGCTGGAGATCTCGGAGCTGCCCGACGAGGACTGCTGCTCGCTGCTGGCTCCCAAGCGTGCCGAGACCCGGGCCAAGATCGAGGACCTGAAGCAGATCGAGAAGCGGCTCGACGCGGAGGAGCTGTGTGTGCAGCTCGCCGACTCGATCCAGGAGTACACCCTCTAGGCGTCGACCTTGAAGGGGTCGTGCTCGGCCAGCAGCTTGTCCAGCCTGGCCTGGTCGACGCGGGTGCTGACCTCCGAGAGCTCCTGCCGGTCGCGGACGACCTTGCACAGGGTGACCGTGGAGGTGACGACGTACAGCAGGCCGAGCCCGAGGAACGCCCTGATCCACCCCTCGGTGGGGAGGTAGATCAGGGCGAGCACCACGGAGGTCAGCGAGATGGCGAACGACAGGATCGCCTGTACGTAGAACGCGGTGGTCTGGGTGGGTTGGATGGGCTTCGTCATGTGGCCATCGTGCTGCCGATGCGAGGCCCGGCACATGGGGTCTCGTACTCAAGTTACTCGTGAGTACGGCCGGCGGGTGGCTTGTGGCGCGGCCGGCCGCGAACGGTGCGACAGCGTGACGGTCAGGCGGCCACGGTGGCGGCGGATGCCTTGCCGAGCAGCGCCGGGAAGTCCGTCATGACCTGCGCCAGCTCGCCCAGATCCGCGTCCACCAGCGCCTGCGGGCCGTCGCAGAGCGCCTGCTCGGGCTGCGGGTGCACGTCGATGATCACGCCGTCGGCGCCCACCGCGATGGCCGCGCGGGTCAGCGGCAGCACCAGGTCGCGCCGCCCGCCCGAGTGCGACGGGTCGACGATCACCGGCAGGTGCGACAGCCGCTGCGCCACCGGCACGGCCGAGACGTCGAGCGTGTTGCGGGTCGCCGTCTCGAACGTCCGGACGCCCCGCTCGCACAGCACGATGTCGAGGTTGCCGCGCTGGGCGATGTACTCGGCGGCCATGAGCCACTCCTCGATCGTGGCGGTCATGCCGCGCTTGAGCATCACCGGCCGCCCGGCCGCGCCGACCGCCTGCAGGAGCGCGAAGTTCTGCATGTTGCGCGTGCCGACCTGCAGCATGTCGGCGTAGGAGGCCACCAGCTCCACGTCCTGCGCGTCGACGACCTCCGTCACGATCGGCAGGCCCGTCTCCTCGCGCACGTCGGCCAGGATGCGCAGCCCCTTCTCGCCCAGCCCCTGGAACGCGTACGGGGACGTACGCGGCTTGTAGGCCCCGCCCCGCAGCAGCACCGCCCCGGCCGCCTGGGCCATCCTGGCCGCGCCCAGCGTCTGCTGGTGCGTCTCGACCGCGCACGGCCCCGCGATCAGCGTCACGGTGTCGGGACCGATCGGCACGCCGCCCACGTGGACCGTGGAACGTTCCGGATGGTTCTCCCGGCTGACCAGCTTGTACGGCGTGGACACGCGCATGACGTCGCGCACCCCGCGCATGCCGCGCAGGCCGGCCGCGTCGAGCTGCGTCACGTCGCCCACCAGGCCGACGATCGTGCGCCGCACGCCCTTGCTCACGAAAGCCTCGACCCCGGCCGCCTGGACGACGGACACGATCGACGCGAGGTCGTCCGCGGTGGCCTCGGGCCCCATCACGATCACCATGTGCTGTCTCCTCTTCCTTACGAAAACCCGCCGGAAACGCGAGAAGGCCCCGGGTCCTTTCGGACCCGGGGCCTTCGTTCGCCTGACTGCTAGCGCAGCGTCAGATGGCGAACGGACTCGGGTCCGTCGCCATACCAAAACAGCCACGCGGTGCGCATAGCCACCAATCGTAGCGCACCACACCCGCTGCCGAGGCACGGACGATCCGATGGCAGGATGGCCCAAGACGCGAGACCGGTGAGGGGAGTGATCGTGGAGGAGTCGCGCCTGCCTCCAGGCCAGTACGTCCCGCGCGGCCGGCCCGTGATCCACTACGGAAGGGTGCCCGCGTTCAAGCCGGAGAGCTGGGACTTCCGTGTCTTCGGCGCCACCGCCTCGGGCGAGGAGCACCGTTTCTCCTGGAACGAGTTCGAGCGGCTGCCGCGCGCCACCCGGCTGGCCGACTTCCACTGCGTCACCAAGTTCTCGCTCATGGCCAACGAGTGGCGCGGTGTCACCCCGGCCACGATCATGGAGGTCGCCCCGCCCGACCCGGGTGTGCGGCACGTGATGATCTGGGCCGAATACGGCTACAGCGCCAACCTGCGCATGTCCGACTTCGCGGCGGCCGGCACGCTGTTCGCCATGGAGCTCGACGAGAAGCCGCTCAGCCCCGACCGCGGCTTCCCGCTGCGGATCGTGGTGCCCCACCTCTACGCGTGGAAGAGCGTGAAGTGGGTGCGCGGCATCGAATATCTCCTGGAGGACCGGCGGGGCTTCTGGGAGGAGCGCGGCTACCACAACGTGGCCGACCCCTGGCGCGAGCAGCGCTACTCCTACCAGGAAGAACCCGGCGAGGGGCCACCCTAGATTCACTCCGGGTTTTCCCCCGGACACGCTCCGTTTTGGCTACGGTTTCCGCATGCTGACCACCGCGTGCGTGGCGCTGTCCTCTCTGACTTTCCTCCTCCTGGGCTACGGGGTCGCCCGGGCTCCGTGGCGCCGTCCCGCATCGCCGGAGAGGGGCTCGGAGAAGGGCAGGGCGGACGACGCCACGTTCACCGCGCTGCACATCGCCGCGATGGCCGCCCCGGCCCTGCGCGCGGGGCTCGACCGCGACTCCGCGCGCAAGGCCGTACGGCATCTGCGCACCCTGCTCGGCACCGACGCCGTCGCGATCACCTCGATGGACGCCGCGCTGGCCTGGGAGGGTCCGTGCACCGACGACGTGCTCACCTACGCCCGGGCCACGCTGGCCGCCGGGCGGGCGCAGGTGTACCCGGGCAAGCCGCAGGGCCCGGCCTCCGGGGCGGTCGTGGTGCCGCTGACCGTGGACGGCACGGTCGTGGGCACGCTGGCGGCCTTCGACGCCGAGGTGAGCGCCGCGCTCGTGCGTACCGTCACCGAGGTCGGCCGCTGGGTCTCCGGGCAGCTGGAGCTGGCCGAGCTCGACGCCTCCCGGCGGCGCGCCCTGGAGGCCGAGATGCGCGCCCTGCGCGCGCAGATTTCGCCGCACTTCGTCTACAACGCGCTCACCACGATCGCCTCGTTCGTCCGGACCAACCCCAGGCGCGCCCGCGAGCTGCTGCTCGACTTCGCCGACTTCTCCCGGTACGCGCTGCGCCGCGCGCACGACTTCACCACCCTGGCCGACGAGCTCACCTGCGTCGACCGGTACCTGCTGCTCGAACGCGCCCGCTTCGGCGACAAGCTGCGCTTCAGCATGCAGGTGGCCCCGGAGGTGCTGCCGGTGCCGGTGCCGTTCCTGTGCCTGCAGCCGCTCGTCGAGAACGCCATCAAGCACGGCATGCGCGGTCGCGGCGGCGGCGGCGAGGTGCGGGTCGTGGTGCGCGACGCGGGCCCGGAGGCGCACATCACGGTCGAGGACGACGGCGCCGGCATGGACCCCGAGTGCGCCCGGCGCATGCTGGACGACGACCCGGCCCGCGAGGGCAGCGGCATCGGGCTGGCGAACGTCGACCTGCGCATGCGCCAGATCTACGGCGACGGCTACGGGCTAGTCGTGGAGACGGCGCTGGGCGCGGGCACGAAGGTGCGGCTGCGCGTTCCCAAGACACAACTTAGCTCGTTGTAGTCAAATACTTACGCTATGCTGGCGTGTCTCTTGTGACCTCTGCTTTCATACGACAGCGTGGTGGACATGCTGAGAGTGCTGGCCGTCGACGACGAAGTGCCTGCTCTGGAAGAGCTCGCCTACTTGTTGCGCCAGGACGACCGAATCGAACACGTCACGACCGCTGCCGACGGGGTCACGGCCCTGCAGGACATGGTCCAGATGATCGGCGGGGGCGAGCGGCTCGACGGCGTCTTCCTCGACATCCGGATGCCCGGGCTCGACGGTCTCGACCTCGCCAGGCTGGTCGGCGGCTTCCCCAGCCCGCCCAGGCTGGTCTTCGTCACGGCGCACGAGGAGTGCGCGGTGCAGGCGTTCGAGCTGGAGGCGGTCGACTACCTGCTCAAACCCGTCAGGGCCGAGCGGCTGTCCGAGGCGGTGCGCCGGCTGGAGGCGGCCACCGGCCCCGCTCCCGAGCCCGGCCAGGACGACGTGATCCCGGTGGAGCTGGGCGGGCGCACCCGCTTCGTGCCGCAGCAGGCCGTCTGGTACGCCGAGGCCAAGGGCGACTACGTGCGCCTGCACACCGTGGACGGCAGCTACCTCGTGCGCATGTCGCTGGCCGCGCTGGAGCGGCGCTGGTCGGATGCCGGGTTCATCCGCATCCACCGCAGCACGCTGGTGTCGGGCCGGCACGTCAGCGAGCTCAGGTTCGAGGGCGGGCGGGTCACGCTCTCCGTCGGCACCGAGACGCTGCAGGTCAGCAGGCGGCACAGCCGGCAGGTGCGGGAGCAGCTCGTACGCCAGCACCGGGGCGCGATCTCGTGAGGGGTGGGGAGCGGTGAAGGCGGAGCGGCGCGTCGTCGTGTCGAGACGGCCCGCCGCGCTCGGGCGGGACCGCGGCCGGCCGGGTCCCGACGAGGGCGTGACCGACGTGCCCGCCATCGTGGGCCTGCAGTTACGGCAGGCGCTGCGCACCGTGGCCGCCGTCGTCGCCCTGCTGCTGGGCGCTCCGGTGATCGCGGTGTGGGTGCCCGCCCCCTGGGCCTGGGTGTTGCTGTCGCTGGCCGTCCAGGGGGCGTGGGTGGGTCTGGCCGTGCTGCAGCTCAGACGGGCGGAGCGGCTGGAGAGATGACCGTCGCGGTGCTGACCGGGATCGCCTTCGTGCTGGTTCTGGGCGTCATGGTGGGCGCCGCGCGACCACGCCGCGCCGGCGGCGTCTCCGACTTCTACGTGGCGGCCAGGGCGGTTCACCCCTGGTGGAACGGCGCCGCGATCTCCTCCGAGTTCACCTCGGCCGCCGCCTGCCTGGGCACGGCCGGGCTCATCGCCACCCGGGGCTCGCCGATGTTGTGGTATCCGGCGGGGGCCGCCGCCGGGTTCGTCGTCATCCTGGCCCTGGTGGTCGCGCCGCTGCGGCGCTCGGGGACGTACACGCTGCCCGACTTCGCCGAATGGCGGCTGCGCTCGGCGCCGCTGCGCCGCTTCGCCACCTGCTTCGCGCTCGTCATCGGGCTGGCCTTCCTGGTCGCCCAACTCCACGCCGCCGGGGTGGTGGTGCGGCTGCTGACCGGCCTGCCGCCGTGGCTGGGGTGGACGGGCGTCGCGGCGGCGGCGCTGGCGGTGGCGTTCGCCGGCGGGCAGGGGAGCGCGACGAGCGTGCAGGCCTCACAGTTCCTGCTGAAACTGGTCGTGTTCCTCGGGGTCGGCGTGGCGTGCTGCTGGATGGCCGGGACGTGGCCCCTCGACCGGTTCGAGGGCGCCTACCGGGACGCGGGCGCGGGGCTGGCGGGGGTGGGCGACCCGTCGCTGCCGGGGGTGCTGGCCGTGCTGCTGGCGTGCGCGCTGGGCACGATGGGGCTGCCGCACGTGATCGTGCGGGTCTACACCAACAGGGACGGGAGCGGGGCCCGGAGGTCGATCGTGGCCACGCAGATCATGCTGGCCGTCTTCTGCGTCGTGCCGCCGCTCTACGGGGTCATGGGGCACGCGCACGCCCGCGACGCGGCGGCGGACGAGATCGTGCTCCTGCTGCCCGCCAGGATGCATCCTGGGGCCGTGGGAGACGTGCTCACGGGGCTGCTGGCCGCGGGGGCGTTCGCGGCCTTCCTGGCCACCGCCGGGGGCGTGCTGGTGGCCGTGGGCGGCGCGGTGTCGACGTTCGTGAGCCGGGCCGGGGTGGGCGCGTTCCGGGTCGCCGTGGTGGTGGTGCTGCTGGGCGCGTTCGTCCTGACGGCGGCCACCGCCCCGGGGACGACGGTGGCGCTGGTGCTGCTCGGCTTCAGCCTCTCGGCCGCCACGTTCTGCCCGCTGCTCGTGCTCGGGATCTGGTGGTGGCGGCTGACGGACGCGGGGGTGGCGGCCGGGTTCGCGCTCGGTGGGGGCGTGACGGCCGTGCTTGTGGCCGGTGGACAGGCAGGCGTGAACATGGGCGCGCTGACTTCCTGCCCCGTCCTGGTCGCCGTGCCGGTCGCCTTTGCCGCGATGGTAGTGATTTCCCTGGTCACACCGGGTCGCATCCCGCGGGAAGTGGGCCGGATGATGGTCAGGATGCATCTGCCCGAGCATCTTGCGGGCCCCCTGACCTACCGTTCGTCGACGCACGGCGACCGCTGGTCGTGATCATACTCTCCGTATAACGATGACTACTGACCGTTCGACGAGCTGTCCGTAAACAGGGTTTCGCCCACAAGATCGCAACCGTAGTGTTTCGGCATCGGAAGCCATTCCGGCGCATCGGGGGGGACGAGCCGCAAGGCTCACAACAGGTCTGATGCGCCGGCTTCACCGGCGACGCGCAGGTCGCCGCGGCTTGTCGGGCCCTTGACCGGGGGGTGGGGCCCGCCACGCCGGATCCGTGAAGGGGCGCCTGCGAGGCCGCTGGACCAGGCCCCGCGATCCGGCCTTCGGGGGCGGCCGGATCGCGCGAGCAGGCGCCCCTATCACGATGTCAACGATGGTGGGGGTTTTATCCGGCTGGGCGGTGCCGGCCAGGCACCGGGTCAGCCGTCGCGGAGCTTCTTCAGCAGGGTGATGTCCTCGGCGTGCTTGGGCGCCTTGCCCGGCGTCTCGATGCAGATCGGCACCCCGGCCACCGCCGGGTGCCGCATGAGGTCGGCGAACGGCTGGGCGCCGATGTGACCGGCCCCGATGTTCTCGTGGCGGTCCTTCTTCGCGCCGCAGACGTCCTTGGAGTCGTTGGCGTGGATCAGCTTGAGCCGCCCGGGCGCGATCGCGTGCAGGGCGTCGAACGTCTCCTTCACCCCGCCCTCGGCGGCCAGGTCGTGACCGGCGGCGAAGGCGTGACAGGTGTCGAGGCAGACGCAGGCCCGCGGGTGCCAGTCGAGCGCGGCCAGGTAGGGCTCGAGGTCCTGGACGGTGGCGCACAACATGGCGCCCTGGCCCGCCATCGGCTCCAGCAGCAGGTCGGGGCCGCCCTCGGGGATCTCCTCCAGCAGGGGGAGCAGGTTGTCGCGCACCTGCCGCAGCGCGTCGTCGCGCGACTGCGTCACCGCCGAGCCGGTGTGGACCACGACTCCCTTGGCGCCCGTCTCCACCCCGCGCCGCAGCGTGTGGCGCACGATCGCGATGGAGTTGGCCAGCGTCTCCGGGCTGGGCGAGCCGAAGTTGACGAGATAGGGCACGTGGATGAACGCCTCCACGCCCGACTCGGCCAGCTTGGCGTCCTGGTCGGGTTTGCCCTCGGTGAGCGCCCAGCCCCGCGGGTTGGTGACGAACACCTGGATCATCTCGGCGCCGATCTCGGCCATGTATTTCAGGCCGCCCGTCGCCAGGCCGCCCGTGACGGACACGTGTCCGCCGATCAGGGATTTCAGGGTCATGATGACTCTCAGTGTAGGCGCAGCGGCGGACACTTCCCGCTGACCCGCGCGGCGCGCACAAAGCTTGTTCCAAGACGCCGGGCCGCGAGCCTTGGCGGGGACGCGGGCGGGGAACGCCCTACCGCGTCCGCAGACGCGCGACCGGAAGCGCGGCCAGACGCTCGGCCAGACGGGGGAGAGCCCATGCGTGCCATCGCCATTTCCGACTTCGGGGCCGACCCCGAGCTCATCCAGGCGCCCGAGCCCGAGCCGCGGCCCGGCGAGCTGCTCGTACGCCTGCGCGCGGCCGCCTACAACCCGGTCGACCACAAGATCGCCAGCGGGGCCATGAAGGACCGGGTGTCGCCCAGGTTCCCGTTCATCATGGGCCAGGACGGTGCCGGGGTCGTGACGGCGGTGGGGCGGGAGGTGAGCGGCTTCCGCCCCGGCGACGAGGTGTACGGCCGCTTCACCGACCCCCCGCGCGGCCTGGGCAGCTACGCCGAGTACGGCGTGGTCGCCCAGGACGGGCCGGTGGCCCGCATGCCCAAGGGCATGATCCCCGAGCAGGCCGCCGCCGTGCCCACCGCCACCGGGACGGCCAGGGACCTGGTCGAGGCGGCCCGGCTGGACGAGGGGCAGACGGTCCTGATCGTCGGGGCGACGGGCGGCGTCGGCCAGTCGGCGATCCAGCTCGCGGCCCTGCGCGGGGCCCGCGTCATCGCCACCAGCTCGCCCGGGGCCGAGGACCTCGTCCGCGCCCTCGGGGCGGCGGAGACCGTGGACCACACCGCCGGACCGGTCGCCGACCAGGTGCGCGCGGCCCACCCCGAGGGGATCGACGCGGTGCTGGACCTCGTCTCGCCGGCCGGCGCCACCCGGCCCCTGGAGGAGCTGCTGCGCCCGGGCGGCGTGATCTGCAGCGTCCTGCACGCGCTCGACCCCGACGCCCTGGCCGCCCGGGAGCTGCGCGGCGTGAACGTGATCAACCGGCTCACCCCCCAGGTGCTCTCGGACCTGGCCGACCTCATCGACGCGGGGCGGCTGCGGGTGCGCGTGCAGGCCCAGGTGCCGCTGGAGCGGACGCCCGCCGCGCTGGCCGGCCTGGCCACCGGGCACGCCCGGGGCAAGACCGTCATCACCATGTGATTGGAGCATGACACGAAAAGTTCCGGGCATCCGGGCCGCGAGTTGGGAGTTCTCGCGGATGGACCGGGCACCTAGCGCATGTGTGTACTTCTGACATGCCCGACACGCTCGACGCCTTCAACGCCCGGTCCCCGGCCGAGGCCGAGGCCGGACTGCTCGCCTGCTGCGCCTCTCGCGCCTTCGCCGGGAAGATGGCCTCGGGGCGGCCGTACGGCGACCTCGACCGGCTCCTCGCCGCCGCCGGTGCGGCCGTGCTGGAGCTGGGCTGGGACGACGTGCTGGAGGCGCTGGCGGCGCACCCCAGGATCGGGGAGCGGCCCGGCGGGGACGGCCGGGAGGCGTCCTGGTCCCGGCAGGAGCAGGCCGGGGTGGAGGACGGGCTGCGCGCGGAGCTGGCCGAGGGCAACCGGGCCTACGAGGAGCGGTTCGGGCACGTCTACCTCGTCTGCGCCACCGGGCTGACCGGCGCCCAGATGCTGGCCCGGCTGCGGGAGCGGCTGGGCAACGACGAGGAGCGCGAGCGCGCGGTCGTCCGCGGCGAGCTGGCCGCCATCACGAAGCTACGGCTGGGCAAGCTCATGAAGGAGGGGACATGAGCTTCTCCACCCACGTGCTGGACGCGGTCACCGGCCGCCCCGCCGCCGGCCTGCGCGTACGCCTCGAGCACGACGGCCGCGTGGTGGCCGAGGGGCACACCGACGGCGACGGCCGGATCAAGGGCTGGAACCCGGGGGCCGGGGTCCACCGCGTCGTCTTCGACACCGGGTCGTACCTGGCGGAGACCTTCTACCCCGAGGTCGTCGTCACCTTCACCGTGACGGACCCCGAGCAGCACCACCACGTGCCGCTGCTGCTCAGCCCGTACGCCTACTCGACCTACCGAGGGAGCTAGATGACCGTCAGGCTCGGCGCCAACCGCTACGGCAAGGCGGAGACCAGGCTCGTCCACGTGGTCAGGGACGGCCCCGTGCACCACGTCAAGGACGTCAGCGTCAGCACCTCCCTGTCCGGCGACATGGAGGCCGTCCACCTGACCGGCGACAACGCCGCCGTGCTGCCGACCGACTCGCAGAAGAACACCGTGTACGCCTTCGCCAGGAAGCACGGCGTGGGCCAGATCGAGGAGTTCGCCCTCCGGCTGGCCAGGCACTTCGTCGAGTCGCAGCCCACCGTCCACCACGCCAGGGTGGAGATCGAGGAGTACGGCTGGAACCGCGCCGGGCCGCACTCGTTCGTGCGCGACGGCGGCGAGGTGCGCACGTGCGTGGTCCACCACGACCGCGACGGCCGCGACACGGTCGTGTCCGGGCTCAAGGACCTGGTGGTGCTGAACTCGACGGGCTCGGAGTTCCACGGCTACATCGTGGACGAGTACACCACCCTCCCGCCCACCACCGACCGCGTCCTGGCCACCGCCGTCACCGCCCGCTGGCGGCACGCCGGCGACGGCACCTCCTCCTACGCCAAGTCGTACGAGGAGGTCCGGCGGGCCCTGATCGACGCGTTCGCCGGCACGCACAGCCTCTCCCTCCAGCAGACCCTGTACGCCATGGGCGAGCGCGCCCTCACCACCTGCCCCGAGATCTGCGAGGTCAGGATGGTCATGCCGAACAAGCACCACTTCGCGGTCGACCTGACCCCGTTCGGCCTGGACAACGACAACGAGGTCTTCCACGCCGCCGACCGCCCCTACGGACTCATCGAGGGCGGCGTGCTGCGCGAGGACGCGCCCGACGCCGGATTCGCCTGGGAGTAGGCAGATGGACTTCTTGCGGCCCACGACGTGGGAAGAGGCGCTGGCCGCCAAGGCGGACCAGCCGGAGGCGGTGCCCATCCAGGGCGGCACCGACGTGATGGTGGAGCTGAACTTCGACGTGCGCAGGCCGCCGGCGCTGCTCGACCTCAACCGGGTGGCCGAGCTGCGGGACTGGTCGATGGCGGGCGGCCTGTGCCGGGTCGGGGCCGGGGTGTCGTACGCGACGGTCGTCGCGGAGCTCGGCGGGCCGCTGCCGGGGCTCGCCCAGGCCTCGCGCACGGTCGGCTCGCCGCAGATCCGCAACCGCGGATCCGTCGGCGGGAACCTGGGCGCGGCCTCGCCCGCGGGCGACAGCCACCCGCCGCTGCTGGCGGCGGGAGCGGTGGTCGAGGTGGAGTCGCGCGAGCGCGGGGTCCGGATGATCCCGGCCACGGAGTTCTACCTCGGGGTCAAGCGCAGCGCGCTGGAGCCGGACGAGCTGATCAGGGCCGTGCACGTGCCGCCCGCCACCGGGCCCCAGTACTTCTCCAAGGTCGGCACGCGCAACGCGATGGTGATCGCGGTGTGCTCGTTCGCGGTCGCGCTGCACCCCCGGGGGCGGCGGGTCGGCACCGGCATCGGCTCGGCCGCGCCCACCCCGCGCCGGGCGCTGGAGGCCGAGGACCTGCTGGCCCGCGAGCTCGACTGGGACGCGCCGCTCGACCCCGCGCTGCTGCGGCGCTTCGGCGAGCTGTGCGCGCGGGCCGCCGCGCCGATCGACGACGTGCGCGGCACCGCCGCCTACCGCGTGCACGCCATCGGCGTGATGGCCCGCCGCACGCTCACCTGGGCCTGGAACGACCACCTGGAAAAGAGGGCCGCCTGATGCGCGTCACCTTCACCGTCAACGGCCGCGAGGAGATCGCCGAGAACGTCTGGGAGGGCGAGAGCCTCCTGTACGTGCTGCGCGAGCGCCTCGGCCTGCCCGGCTCCAAGAACGCGTGCGAGCAGGGCGAGTGCGGCTCGTGCACGGTCTACCTCGACGGCCTGCCGGTCTGCGCCTGCCTGGTGGCCGCCGGGCAGGCCGAGGGGCGGCGGGTGCGTACCGTGGAGGGGCTGGCCGACGGCGACCGGCTCGACCCGGTGCAGGAGGCGTTCGTCGAGTGCGGGGCCGTGCAGTGCGGCTTCTGCACGCCGGGGCTGCTGGTGCAGGCCCACCACCTGCTCGAACGCGTGCCCCGGCCGTCGGACGCCGAGATCAGGGAGGCGCTGGCGGGCAACCTGTGCCGGTGCACCGGCTACGAGAAGATCCTCGACGCGGTGCGCCTGGCCGCCTCCCGGAAGGCGGCCGGATGAGCGTCCTCATCGAGAACGTGTACATCGCCCCTGTCGCCGGCCCCGAGATCGAATCCGGATATATCAGGATCGATGGGGACCGGATCGCCGAGCTCGGCGCCGGGCCCGCGCCCGCCGTCCCCGGCGCCTCGCGCATCGACGGCACCGGCTGCCTGGCCACCCCCGGCCTGGTCAACACCCACCACCACCTGTACCAGTGGGCCTCGCAGGGGCTGGCGCAGGACGCGACGCTGTTCGAGTGGCTGGTGGCGCTCTACCGGGTGTGGGCGGCCATGGACGCCGAGGTGGTCAAGGGCGCGGCCCAGGCCGGGCTGAGCTGGCTGGCGCTGTCGGGCTGCACCACCTCCAGCGACCACCACTACGTCTTCCCCAAGGGCCGGGGCGACCTCCTCGCGGCCGAGATCGAGGCCGCCCGCGAGGTGGGCCTCAGGTTCCACCCCGCGCGCGGCTCCATGGACCGGGGGGAGTCGAAGGGCGGGCTGCCGCCGGACGTCGTGGTCGAGGAGCTGGACGACATCCTGGCCGCCACGGCCGAGGCCGTGGACGCCTATCACGACCCCTCGTTCTCCTCCATGCTGCGCGTGGTGGTCGCGCCGTGCTCGCCGTTCTCGGCCAGCGCCGAGCTGATGACCGAGTCCGCCGCCCTGGCCCGGGCCAAGGGCGTACGCCTGCACACCCACCTCGCCGAGACCCTCGACGAGGACGAGCACTGCCTGCGGGAGTTCGGGCTGCGCCCGGTCGACTACATGGAGAAGCTGGGCTGGCTGGGCCCGGACGTGTGGTTCGCGCACGCCGTGCACCTGAGCGACGCCGACATCGGCAAGCTGGCCGCCACCGGCACCGGCTCCGCGCACTGCCCCTCCTCGAACGGGCGCCTCGGCGCGGGGATCGCCCGCGTGTCGGAGCTGCTGCGTCGCGGCGCGAACGTGGGGCTCGGCGTGGACGGCAACGCCTCCTCCGAGCTGACCGCGCTGGCCGGGGAGATGCGGCAGGCCCTGCTGTTCCAGCGCGCCAGGTACGGCCCCGAGGCGCTCACCGCCAGGCAGGCCCTGGAGCTGGCCACGCTGGGCGGCGCCCGCAACCTCGGCCGGGAGGGCGAGCTCGGGTCGCTGGAGCCCGGCAAGCTGGCCGACGTCGCCCTGTGGCGGGTCGACGGGCCGTACACCGCCGCCGTCGCCGACCCGGTGTGCGCGCTCGTCTTCGGGCCCGTGCCGCCGCTGGCCAGGGTGCTGGTCGGGGGGCGTACGGTGGTGGCCGACGGCGAGTTAAGGACCGTCGCCCAGGACGCGGCCGGGCGGGCGGGCGCCGCGGCGCACCGGCGGCTGATGCGGCTCGCGGAGGAACGCGGGATCACCGCCGCCAAGGAGGTCCACCAGGATCAGGGCGACGCCGGAACCTGACGGGACCCCTGCCGCACGCTGGCGCTCTCGGGCTTGCTGTCACTCGTCATGGGACCCATCGTGTCCGGGCCACTAAGGTGTAAATGTCCGAAACGAGCAGGAAAGGCGGTCCCGTGTCGGCGGAACTCCCAGACGAGCGGCTGGCGCAGCTCAGGAACACTTTCGCGTCGATCGACACCGACGGCGACGGCTACATCAGCGAGGCCGAGCTGAAGCGGCACTTCCCCGACCTCCCGGCGGAGGCGCTCGGGGCGATGAGCCAGGAGGCCGACTCCGACCAGGACGGCCGCTACTCGCTGGAGGAGTTCATCCGGACGCTCTCATAGGGCCGACAGCGCGCGTTCCAGCGGGGTGCGGAAGCGGGGGGTCACCGTGATCCCGCCCAGCCAGGAGGCCAGCCCGGCCACCTCGGCCTCGATCGCGGCCCGCGCGTCCGCACCCACGTCCGCGCCCGGCAGGGCGCGCCACACGATCTCGCCGCCGGGCCGCTGTGCCCAGCCGCCCACCACCCGGCCGTCCCACCAGACGGTGGGGCCCACGTTCCCGCTGCGGTCGAACAGCTCGGCCCGGTGCTCCGGCGGTAGGTACCAGTCGCGGGCCTGCCAGCCCATCGGCGTCGGGTCGAGCGCGGGCAGCAGCGCCGCCCACGGCTCGGGCGCCACGACCTCTTCCCGCTCGTCAGGCAGGTCGTCCGGCAGCACGTAGCCCGTGCCCTCGTCCAGCTCCACCGCCACCGCGCCGGTGGCGGCCAGGGCCCGGCGCACGTCCTTGAGCGTCCAGCCGGTCCACCACTTGAGGTCCGCCTCCGTGCCCGGGCCGAACGCCGCCAGCCACCGGGCCACCAGCGCCGCCTGCGCCTCGTGCGCGGCCAGCTCGGCCATCTCCGGGGCCAGGCCCCAGTAGTGCGTGCCGCTGACCCACGTGCCGGACACGCGGGCCCGCCGTACCAGGAGGCCGTCCATCGCCATCAGGGCGAGCAGGCGCGAGCCCAGGCTCACCACGCCCTCGTACGGCTTGCCCACCGCCACCGTGAACCGCTCGCGCAGCCGCGGCTCCAGCGCCCCCAGCTCGGCCGCCGTGGCGTCGCCCGACTCGGCCAGCAGCCGCAGCACCGACGCCTCGACGTCCTTGAGCCGGGTCTCGTCCCAGCCACCCGACGCGATCACCTTCAGCACGGACGCGCGCTCCCTGCGGGCGATCGCCGGCATCGAGGAGTGGTGCACGACCGGCACCAGCTCCGCCGGGACCACGAAGACCGTGCGCCGCATGCCGGTCATCCGCACCAGCGTGCGGTCGGCGTACAGGGCCCGCTCGACCGGCTCCGGGCCGGGGGCCGCCAGGCGCGCGCCCGCCGACAGGAACACCGTCGCCGGGTCGGTGCCGTGCAGCGCCACCACGGACTCCGCCGCCTCCTCCGGCGTGGCGGCCTTGCGCGCCAGCCGGTGCCGCAGGGCCAGCCGCACCTGCCGCTGTCTCGTCGTCATCCGCACAAAGGCCCCCTTTCCCGCAGTGAGCCTAGTTGGAGGATCACACACCTGACGACAGGTGCGGCGGGCAGCGGTTGATGGGCTTGTGCATAGGTTCGCGGGGAGATCGCTTGTTTCACTTGAGGTCACCCCCTGAACCTGGAGTGACTCATGAAGAGTGAGGTGCATCCGGTCGACGCCCGCCTGCCGGCCGCGCAGCTCGGCACGCTCGGGCTGCAGCACGTGCTGGCGATGTACGCGGGCGCCGTCGCGGTGCCGCTCATCGTGGGCGGTGCGCTCGACCTGCCTCCCGACCAGCTCGCGTACCTGATCAACGCCGACCTGCTGATCAGCGGCATCGCCACGCTCATCCAGTGCGTCGGGGTGTGGCGGTTCGGGGTCCGGCTGCCGATCATGCAGGGCTGCACGTTCGCGGCCGTCACCCCGATGGTGCTGATCGGCACCACCCAGGGCGGCCTGCCGGCCATCTACGGCGCGGTCATCGTGTCGGGGCTGCTCGTCGTGGCCGTCGCCCCCTACTTCGCCCGGATCGTCAGGTTCTTCCCGCCGCTGGTCACCGGCACCATCATCACCATCATCGGGATCTCGCTGCTGCCGGTCGCCGCCCGCTGGGCCGCCGGGGGCGCGGGCAGCCCGTCGTACGGGGAACCGCGCAACATCGCCATGGCCGCGGCCGTGCTGCTGTTCATCCTCGCGATCTACCGGCTGTCCAAGGGATTCCTGGGCCGGGTGGCCGTGCTGGCCGGCATCGTGGCGGGCACGCTCGTGGCGATCCCGCTCGGGTTCACGGACTTCTCGAACGTCGGCTCGGCCGACCTGTTCGGGATCAGCACGCCGTTCGCGTTCGGGATGCCCACGTTCCAGGTCACGGCGATCATCTCGATGTGCGTGGTCATGCTCGTCTCCATGACCGAGACGACCGGCGACTTCGTGGCGGTGGCCGAGATGACCGGCTCGGAGCTCACCCCGCGGCGGCTGGCCGACGGGTTGCGGGCCGACGGGTTCTCCACCGCGCTGGGCGGCGTGTTCAACACCTTCCCCTACACCGCCTACGCCCAGAACGTCGGGCTCGTCGGGCTGACCGGCGTACGCAGCCGCTGGGTCGTCGCCACCGCCGGCGGCATCCTCGTGCTGCTCGGCCTGATCCCCGTGCTCGGCGCGGTGATCGCGGCCATCCCGCAGCCGGTGCTCGGCGGCGCGGGCATCGCCATGTTCGGCACCGTGGCCGCCTCCGGCATCCGCACGCTGGCGAAGGTGAGCTTCGAGGGCAACCACAACCTGGTCATCGTGGCGGTCTCCCTCGGCGTGGCCGCCATCCCGGTCGGCGTGCCGGACTTCTACGACAAGTTCCCCGACTGGGCCCAGACCATCCTCAACAGCGGCATCAGCACGGGCAGCCTGCTGGTGATCCTCCTGAACCTCGTCTTCAACCACCTGCGCCCCGCCCAGCGCGCGAGCTGAGCGGGCCGGGATGTGATGATGAGTCACGCCTTCCTGCCCGCTCGCACCGGGCAGGAAGGCGTGTCAGGACATTGTTCATCATCAGGTGGGAGTTCGTAGTGGTTCAGCACGTACTGGTCGCCCCCGACAAGTTCAAGGGGACGCTGACGGCGGCCGAGGTGGCATCCCGGGTGTCGGCAGGGCTCGGCGTGCCCACGGTCGAGCTGCCCGTCGCCGACGGGGGCGACGGCACCGTCGACGCGGCGGTGGCGGCCGGATTCGGCCGGATCACGATCGAGGTCACCGGCCCCACCGGCGAGCGGATCCCCGCCTCCTACGCCTGGCACCCCAACGGCACCGCCGTGGTCGAGCTGTCGGAGGCGTCCGGGCTGCGCCGGCTGCCCGGCGGGCGCGAGCCCCTGACCGCCACCAGTTACGGCACCGGCGAGCTGGTCGCCGACGCCGTGCGCCGGGGCGCCGAGCGGGTGGTCCTGGGCCTGGGCGGCAGCGCGTGCACCGATGGGGGAGCGGGCATGGCGCAGGCCCTGGGCGCCCGCCTGCTGGACGCCGGCGGCGCCGAGCTGTCCCGGGGCGGGGCGGCGCTGCAGGCGCTGGCCCGTATCGACATGTCGGGCTTCCTGGACGTCTCGGGCGTCGAGTTCGTGGTGGCCAGCGACGTGGACAACCCCCTGCTCGGCCCGCACGGCGCCGCCGCCGTCTACGGGCCCCAGAAGGGCGCCACACCCGACGACGTCAAGACGCTGGAGGCCGCGCTGTCCCGCCTGGCCGCCGTGGCCACGGCCACGCACGGGCTGATGGGGGCGGTCGAGCACGACGACGTCCCGCGTGCCATGGGCGTGGCGGGAGCGCCGGGGGCGGGGGCGGCCGGCGGGGTCGGGTTCGCGGCGCTGGCGTTCCTGCACGCCGAGCTGCGGCCCGGCATCGACTACCTGCTCGACCTGCTCGGGTTCGGCGAGCTGGTCCAGGGCGCGCGCCTGGTGATCACGGGTGAGGGGTCGCTGGACGAGCAGTCGCTGCGCGGCAAGGCGCCCGTCGGCGTGGCGCAGGCCGCCGCCAGGGCGGGCGTGCCGGTGGTGGCCGTCTGCGGGCGCCGTACGCTCAGCGACGCCGACCTGAAGGCCGCGGGCATCGAGGCCGCCTACGCCCTGACGGACCTGGAGCCCGACCCGGCCCGCTGCATGGCCGAGGCCGGCCCGCTGCTCGAACGCCTGGCCTCCCGGCTCGCCGCCGACCGCCTCCTGGAGGGGACCGGATGACCGGATTCGACACCGAGTTCGACACCGTCGTCAGATCGCGCAGGACCGTCACGCCGGAGGGCGAGCGGGCCGTCGCCGTGGCCGTACGGGGCGAGGTGATCGCCGCCCTGTACGACTACGCCGCCCCGGTCCCCGCCACCGAGGACATCGACCTGCGTGACGTGGCCCTCCTGCCGGGCCTGGTCGACACGCACGTCCACGTCAACGAGCCGGGCCGCACCCACTGGGAGGGCTTCGACTCCGCAACCCGGGCCGCCGCCGCGGGAGGCGTCACCACGATCCTGGACATGCCGCTCAACTCCCTGCCGCCCACCGTCTCCGCCGGGGCGCTCGAGGTCAAACAGCGGGCCGCCGAGGGGCAGTGCCACGTGGACGTCGGCTTCTGGGGCGGCGCGGTGCCCGGCAACGTCAAGGACCTCGCGCCCCTGCACGAGCGCGGCGTCTACGGGTTCAAGTGCTTCATGTCGCCCTCGGGCGTGGACGAGTTCCCGCCGCTGGCCGACGACGAGCTGCGGGAGGCTCTGGAGGAGATCGCCGGGTTCGGCGGGATGATGGTCGTGCACGCCGAGGACCCGGCGCTGCTGGCCGAGCCCGGCGGGCCGACCTACCGGGAGTTCCTCGACTCCCGGCCGGGGGAGTCCGAGCGCAGCGCCGTCGAGCGGGTCGTCCGGCTGGCCGCCGAGACCGGCTGCCGGGTGCACGTCCTGCACGTCTCCAGCGCCGCCTGCCTGGACGTCCTGGAGGCCGCCCAGGCCCGGGGCGTGGCGGTCTCGGCCGAGACCTGCCCGCACTACCTGACGCTGGCGGCCGAGCAGGTGCCCGAGGGCGGGACCGCGTACAAGTGCTGCCCGCCGATCCGCTCCGAGGCCAACCGCGACCTGCTGTGGGACGGGCTCGCGCGGGGGGTGCTGAGCTGTGTGGTGTCCGACCACTCGCCGTCCACGGCCGAGCTCAAGGTGCCCGACTTCGCCGCCGCGTGGGGTGGCATCGCCTCGCTCCAGCTCGGGTTGCCAGCCGTCTGGACGGAGGCCGCGCGCCGGGGGCACCGGCTGGGGGACGTGGTCCGCTGGATGTCGGCCAACCCCGCCGCCCTGGCCGGCATCTCCGGAAAAGGCGGGATAAAGGTCGGAAACGACGCCGATCTGGTGGCCTTCGATCCCGGCGCCGACAACCTGATCGACGCCGCCCGCCTCCACCACAAGAACCCCGTTACCCCCTACCACGGCCGCACCCTCAAGGGCGCCGTCCTGACCACCTGGCTGCGCGGCCACCCGGTGGACGGCACGCCGCACGGACGATTCCTGCCGGGAGCGCAGTAGATGATCCGCTTCACGACCCTGCCCGACCTCGCCCTGCGCACCCTCGGCGGGTCCGTCGTGGCGGCCAGCGACGAGTCGTTCGCCGAGAAGGAGAGCCTGATCCGGCCGGGCCGGCCGGAGTTCTCGCCCGCGACGTTCGGCAACAAGGGGCAGGTGTACGACGGGTGGGAGACCCGCCGCCGCCGCGAAGCCGGCCACGACTGGGCACTCGTACGGCTCGGCCTGCCCGGGGTGATCCGCGGCGTGGTGATCGACACCGCCTGGTTCAAGGGCAACTACCCGCCCCACGCGTCCGTGGCGGCCACCTGCGTGGCGGGCTACCCGTCACCGGCCGAGCTGCTGGCGGCGCCGTGGACGGAGATCGTGCCGAGGTCCGACCTCAAGGGGGACGCCGAGCACCACTTCGAGGTCGCCGACGAGTCCCGGTACACGCACGTACGGCTCAGCATCCACCCCGACGGCGGCGTCGCCCGCCTGCGGGTGCACGGCGAGGTGCGCCCCGACCTGTCCCTCTACGAGGGCCTCGGCCTCGACCTGGCCGCCCTCGCCAACGGCGGTCTGGTCACCGCCTGCTCCGACGAGTTCTACTCCGCGCCCAACAACGTCATCGCGCCGGGACTGGCCCGGCACCAGGCGGAGGGCTGGGAGACGGCCCGGCGGCGGGGCGAGGGCAACGACTGGCTCGTCATCCGGCTGGCCGGGCGCGGGATCGTCCGGCTGGCCGAGATCGACACCACGAACCTGCTGTTCAACGCGCCCGGCGCGGTGTCGCTGACGGGGCTGGACGGGGAGCGCGAGGTGGAGCTCCTGCCCAGGACCCGCCTGCAGCCCGACACGCCGCACCGCTTCCGCCTCGGCCACGCGGAGCCGGTGACGCACGTGCGGGTGGACATCCACCCGGACGGCGGCCTGGCCCGCGTCCGCCTGCACGGCCACCTCGCCTGACGGCATCGAGCGCCCCGGAGCCCCGGGGCGCTCGCCGGCTCACTGCCAGAGGTAGACCGTGGTGCCGGGCGGCCGCTCGCTGTTCGGGAGCGGCCGCTGGTACTGCACCACGCCCCGGTTGCCCAGCCGCTGCACCCGGACCTTGAACCCCAGCGCCTCCAGCTCCGCCTTGGCGTCGTTGATGTTCTTCCCGATCACCCCGGGCACCAGGCTGAACTGCTGGTCGTCGCGGCCCTCGTTGTCGCCGCGGAACCACTGCCAGAAGTCCGTCTGGCAGCGCGCCACCGTGATCATGACCGGCGCGCCCTTGTCCACCTCGGACTTGGCCTTGGGGGACTGGGCGATGACCGTGCACGGCTCGGCGTCGTCATCGACCTCGTTGACCTGCACCTGGAAGCCCTGCTGCCCGAGGTAGCCGGCGGCCTCGTCCTTCGGCATGCCGCCGACGTCGGGCATGACGAGCCCGGCGCTGACGTAGATGTCGATCGAGGCGTTCTTCTTGACCTTCTCGCCCACCTGCGGCGAGGTGCGGATCACCTTGTCGCGCTCGACCTCCTGGTTGGCCAGGCGCTTGACGGAGCCGACCGTCAGGCCCGCCTTGGCGATCGCGGCGCGGGCCTCGTTGCCGGTCATGGCCGACACGTCGGGCACCACGATGCGCTCGGGGCCCAGCGAGGGCACCAGCGTGATCGTGGAGCCCTTCTCCAGCTGGGATTCGGCCGCCGGGTCGGACCGCAGGATCAGGCCCTCGGCCAGCTTCTCGTCATAATGGCCGTCGGCCTCGCGCATCTTCAGGCCGAGCGCGGCGAGGTTCTTCTGGGCCACCGCCAGGTTCTTGCCGACCAGGTTGGGCACGGTGACGTATTCGGGCTGCGCGAAATACCAGCCCGTCAGCCCGACCGCCACCACCATCACGGCGGCGAGCACCACCAGGAACCAGTTGGGCCGGAACCCGCGCCGCCGCGGAACCTCGGCCCGCGGCTGGACCAGCGTGTGGGCGGGGGCGGCCAGCGGCACCGACCGGGCGGCCGACGCGCTCCCGGCCCTCGGCGGCTGGGAGTGCGCGTAGACCGGCCCCGTGCCCGGCGGTGTGGTCGTGCGCGGCAGCAACCGGTGCGCCTCGACCGCCGCCACGAGCATCGCGGTCGCGTCGGCGGGCCGGTCGTGCGGCTCGCGGGCGGTCGCGTGCGCCACCAGCGTGTCGATCAGCGGCGGCACGTCGGGCACCACCGACGACGGCGCCGGCACGGTGTCGTGGACGTGCCGGTAGGCCACCGACATCGGCGTCTCACCGTCGTACGGCTGCTGCCCGGTCACCAGCTCGAACAGCATGATGCCCGCGGCGTAGACGTCGCTGCGCACGTCGGCGGCGCCGGTGGTGACCTGCTCCGGCGCCATGTAGCCGATCGTGCCGATCATCACGCCGGTACGGGTCTGGTTGGTCGCCTCGATCGCCCTGGCCAGGCCGAAGTCGACGACCTTGACCCGGCCGTCGTCGGTCATCAGGACGTTTTCGGGCTTGACGTCGCGGTGCACCAACCCGGCCTGGTGGGCCGCGCCGAGGGCGGCGAGCACCGGGATCATGATCTCGAGCGCCTCACGGGCCGGCAGCCTGCCCCGCTCGCGCAGGATGTCGCG
Source organism: Nonomuraea sp. MTCD27 (assembly GCF_041950495.1). NCBI lineage: Bacteria > Bacillati > Actinomycetota > Actinomycetes > Streptosporangiales > Streptosporangiaceae > Nonomuraea > Nonomuraea sp. MTCD27. Next base: position 365,170 of record NZ_JBGNUW010000002.1, read on the forward strand.
CAGGGTGCGGCCCGGGACGTATTCCATCGACAGGTAGACGACGTCGTTGTCGGTGCCCTGGTCGAAGACGTGCACCACGTTGGGATGGGAGAGGCTGGCCACCGACTTGGCCTCGCCGATGAACCGCCTGACGAAGGCCGGGTCCTCGGCGAGCGAGCGGTGCATGACCTTCAGCGCCACCGTCCGGTCGAGCCGGATGTCCAGCGCGAGGTAGACGGTCGCCATACCGCCCCGGGCGATCCGGCTCTCGATGCGGTAGCGCCCATCGAGGAGCCGCCCGACCAGGGGGTCCGCAGTCGTCGTATCCACCCCGCTGAGTTTACGGGCGTTTTGCCACTGGCAGGGCCCGGGCGCCCGAAACCGATGCGGAGACGTTCCCGTTGGAACGTCCCAGCTTCCGGCGAAGCGGACACGACCCCTCCCAGGTCACGACGGCCACCGGGGTCACGGGCGCCTCCGGGGTCACGGCGTCATCGGGGAGGACGCCTCGGCGTAGCGGCGGCGCGGGATGCGGCCCGCCTGCCGCGCCAGCCGCCCGGCGACCACGGCGCCCTTCATGGCCGCCGCCATGAGGTCGGGCCGCTGCGCCCTGGTGACGGCCGTGGCCAGCAGCACGGCGTCGCAGCCCAGCTCCATCGCCAGCGCGGCGTCGCTCGCCGTGCCGATGCCCGCGTCGAGGATCACCGGCACGCCGGCGGCCTCCACGATGAGCTCGATGTTGTGCGGGTTGCGGATGCCCAGCCCCGAGCCGATCGGCGCCCCCAGGGGCATCACGGCGGCGCAGCCGGCCTGCTCCAGCCGCCGGGCCAGCGCCGGGTCGTCCCCGATGTACGGCAGCACCACGAACCCGTCCGCCACCAGCCGCTCGGCCGCGTCGAACGTCTCGATCGGGTCCGGCAGCAGCGTCCGCTCGTCGGCGATGACCTCCAGCTTGACCCAGTTCGTGCCCAGGGCCTCCCTGGCCATCCGGGCCGTCAGCACGGCCTCGCCCGCGGTGAAGCAGCCGGCCGTGTTGGGCAGCACCTTGATGTCGCGCCTGTGCAGCACGTCCAGCACGGAGCCCCGTGAGCCGGGGTCGAGCCGCCGCATCGCCACCGTGGTCAGCTCGGTCCCCGACGCCGCCAGCGCCTGGTCGAGCACCTCCAGCGAGGGCGCGCCGCCGGTCCCCATGATGAGCCGGGAGGAGAACTTCTCCCCGGCGATGATCAGATCATCCACCTTGCACCGCCGTCAGAACCTCCACGCGGTCACGGTCGCGCAGCGCCGTCGAGTCCCAGGCGCCGCGCGTGACCACCTCGTCGTTCACGGCCACGGCCACTCCGGTGGTGACCGCGGTCAATATGCGTACGGCCTGCGCCACGGTGATGCCGTCGACCACCTTGTGCGCGGCCCCGTTGATGGTAACAATCATGAAATTTCCCGAAATCTCTCCGGCGTGCACAGGGCCGCCAGCTCGCTCTCCTCGCCCAGCAGGATGGCCGTCGTGAGCGGGGCCAGCAGCACGCCGCCCCGGTGGTGCCCGGTCGCGAACGCCAGCCCCGGTGTCCCGCTCGGCCCGATGACCGGCAGGTTGTCCGGTGTCCCCGGCCGCAGCCCCGCCACCACGTCGGCGACCTCCAGCTCGGTGACGCCCGGCACCAGCTCCCTGGCGTCCCGCAGCAGCTCGTAGAGCCCGCCGGCGGTCACCCGGGTGTCGAATCCCAGCTCCTCCTGCGTGGCCCCGACCACCAGCTCGCCGTCGCCCCGGGGGACCAGGTAGACGTACGAGCCGTGCACGGTTCCGCGTACGCACCGGCCGAGCAGCGGCTGCGGCGAGCGCAACCGCATGATCTGCCCCTTGACCGGCCGCACCGGCACCTCGGCCAGCTCGGCGCTCCAGGCCCCGGCCGCCACGACGACCCGCTCGGCCCGCAGCTCGGCGGGGTCGCCGTCCAGGCGCACGCCCGTGACCGCCCCACCTTCGCGCCCGCCCTCGCGCAGCAGCCCCGTCGCGCGGGCCCTGACCAGCGGCACGCCCCTCCGTTCCAGGGCGGCCAGCAGCGCCGCCGTCACGCGGCGCGGGTCGACCCAGGCGTCACCGGCCGCCAGCAGCCCGCCGCGCACGGAGGGTGCCAGCATCGGCTCCAGCCGACGGCACTCCCGCCCGGTCAGCCGCTCGACCGGCAGGCCCAGCTTGTCCATGAACGCCGCCAGCTCGTCCAGCGCCGCCAGGTCGTCGGCCCCGAACGCCACGTCGAGCGTCCCGTCCGACCGGAGATCCAGCCCTCGCCCCGCGCCGGGCCGGTTCGGCCCCTGCCCCGCGTCCGGCCGGTTCGGCCCCTGCTCCGCGCCCGGTCCGGCGGCTTCGTCCAGGCCGGCGTCGGCGGAGAGCTCGGCGGCGAAGGCGGGCCAGCGGCGCAGCGAGGCCATCCCCAGCCGCAGCAGCGGCGCCTCGGTGTAGGTCACCTCGCTGACCGGGGCCAGCATCCCCGCCGCCGCGTGCGAGGCACCCGTGCCCGGAGCCGGGTCGACCACGGTGACCTGCCGCCCCTCACGGGCCATCCGCCAGGCGACGGAAAGCCCGACGACCCCGCCACCCACGATCACGTCCACATGCGCTCCCTTCGCCGGCATGATCCGGATCAGGTGTCTTGCGGTCGAAGGCCCGGTGCAGCCTTCCTCTCAGCCCGGTTACGGCCGGACTCCCGCGCGTCTTACGTCCACAGCCTACGGCCTCGGTGCGACGTCCACGCACCGCCCCCGTTATGGTCATCAACGTGAAGCATGTCGTGGTGGTGGGAGCGGGCCTGGCCGGAGTGCGTACGGTCGAGGCACTGCGCGGGCGCGGGTTCGACGGCCGGATCACCCTGGTGGGCCAGGAGCGCCACCGCCCCTACGACCGCCCGCCCCTGTCCAAGGCCGTCCTGGCCGGCGACGCCGACTCCAGCTACGTCGAGACCGACCTCGAGTCCATGGGCGTCGACTTCTGGCCCGGCGTCAGCGCCAAGTCGCTGCGCGAGGGCGTCGTGGAGACCACCGAGGGCGAGATCGGCTACGACAGCCTGGTCATCGCCACCGGCGCCGAGCCGATCAGGCTGCCCGGCGACGGCCCCCAGCACGTGCTGCGCACCATCGACGACGCCCACGAGCTCAGGGCCATGCTCGTCCCCGGCGCCCGCCTCGCCATCGTCGGCGCCGGCTGGATCGGCGCGGAGGTGGCCACGGCGGCCCGCCGCGCCGGCTGCGAGGTGACGGTGATCGAGTCCGCCGAGACCCCGCTCGCGACCGCCGTCGGCACCGAGATCGGGGCCCGCACCGAGCGCTGGTACGACGGCATCGACCTGCGGCTCGGCACCATGGTCGACTCCGTGGACGAGGGTGGCGTGCGGCTGGTGGGCGGCGAGTTCGTCGAGGCCCACGCGGTCGTCACCGGCATCGGCGTGCGCCCGGCGGTCGAATGGCTGGCCGGCGCCGACATCGACCTCCACAACGGCGTCGTCACCGACGAGCACCTGCGCGCCTCGCTCCCGAACACGGTCGCCGTGGGCGACTGCGCCGCCTGGTGGTCGCGCCGCTGGCAGGTCAGGCTCAGGGTGGAACACTGGGACACCGCGCTCAACGCCCCCGAGGTCGCCGCCGCGACACTGCTGGGGGAGGAAGCCGTGTACGATCCGGTGCCATACTTCTGGTCCGAGCAGTTCGGGCACATGGTGCAATACTCCGGCCACCACCCCGCGGGGGAACGGCTGGTCTATCGAGGAGAGCCCGAGGGCAAGTGGTCGGCCGTCTGGCTCACCGCCGGCGACACCCTCGCCGCGGTGCTCGCCGTGGACCGGCCGCGCGATCTCGTACAGGGGCGGCGGATCATCGAGGCGGGCCACCGCCTCGACGCGGAACGCCTGGTAGATCCACAAGTCCCCCTACGGGATTGTGTTGTTTGAGCAAGGACGGCATGTGGTAGTTGTGGTTTCGTGACGCTTTCTGTTGCACAGATCGACCGGGAGACCGAGCAGCTCGTCGACGAGTGGCTCACGCTCCCCGAAGTGGCCTCGCGCCTTGACCTTTCGATCGGGCGGGCCAAGCAGCTCCTCAAGGACCACAAGCTCCTCGGCGTGCGCCGCGGGAGCGGCGGGCCACAGGTGCCCGCGGTGTTCCTCGATGGGAAGGACGTGATGAAGGGCCTGCCCGGCACGCTGACCGTGTTGCAGGACGCCGGCTACGACGATGTCGAGTCGCTGCGCTGGCTCTTCACCCCAGACGAGTCGCTGCCCGGATCGCCCATAGAGGCGATCAAGGCCGGCCGTCATACCGAGGTCAAGCGGCGTGCCCAAGCCCTCGCTTTCTGAGGCCCGCCTCTATCTCTGCACAGACGGCCGCCGCGACCGCGGCGACCTGGCAGAGTTCCTCGATTCGGTGCTGGCCGGGGGCGTGGACATCATCCAGCTGCGGGAGAAGGGCCTGGAGGCTCGCGAAGAACTCGCGCTCCTCGAGATCTTCCGCGACGCCTGCGACCGGCACGGCAAGCTGCTGGCCGTCAACGACCGGGCGGACATCGCCTACGCCGCCCGGCCCGACGTGCTCCACCTGGGGCAGGACGACCTTCCCGTGACGGTCGCGCGAGAGATACTCGGCGACGACATCGTCATCGGACGGTCCACCCACTCCGCCGCCGAGGCTTCCGCCGCGGCCGTGGAGGAGGGCGTCGACTACTTCTGCTGCGGCCCCGTCTGGCCCACGCCCACCAAGCCGGGCCGCCCGGCCCCCGGCCCGCCGCTGCTCAGGCATGTGGCGTCGCTGGGGACGTCGCGGCCGTGGTTCGGGATCGGCGGCATCGACCTCGCCAACCTCGACGAGGTGATGTCGTACGGCGTGCGCCGGGCGGTGGTGGTCCGGGCGATCACCGACGCCGACGACCCCGGGGCCGCGGCGGCGGAGTTCGCCAAGCGGCTGTCGGCCCGCTGACCCCGAGGCGCCCGCCCTGACAGCGGGCGCCTCCAACGGCCCCGGCTCCGCGGTCCCGGCGGCTCCGGCTCCGCGGGCCCGGCTCCGCGGTCCCGGCGGCTCCGGCTCCGCGGGCCCGGCTCCGCGGTCCTGGCGGCCCCGGCTCCGCGGTCCTGGCCTGCCCGATCGCCGTTTGCCCGCGCGCTTTCACGCGCCGCCGCCGCGCCCGGCTTCCGCGCCCGGCTTCCGCGCCCGGCTTCCGCGCCCGGCTTCCGCGCCCACCGCCGCGCCTAGCTTCCGTGCCCGTTGCTTCCATGCCCGTTCTTCGGGCGCCGCCTTCCGGGCGTCACGTCCGGGAGATGTGGTGGCGGGCTCGGGGCCTCGGCCGGTGTTCGCGCGCCGCTTTCCCGCGCCCGTCCTTCGCGCTGCGGTGCCGTGCCTCCTTCGAGCGTGGCCTGTCCGGTCGCCGCCTGTGCCCGGGCCTGTGCGCCGTCTCCGTGCGCTGCGTACGTGAGGTGTGTTCGGGGTGCGAGGCCGTCGGCCCGTTACGGCGCGTTGGGTCCAGGCCCGGTGGCCAGCGGAGCGGGGTGGTCAGGTTTTGCGGGAGGTGGCGGCGATGGCGAGGTCGGTGAGGGCGGCGCGGGAGTCGGGGGTGACCGGGGCCGCGTCGAGCGCCGCCAGCGCCTCCCCCAGGTAGTCGCCGATCAGGTCCTCGCATTCCTGCAGCGCACCCGTGTCGTCGATGATCCGCCGCAGTGACGCCACCCCGCGCTCGTCCAGCGCCGGATCCCCCAGCAGCCGCCGCACCGTGGCGGCCTGCGCCGGGGAGGCGGCCGCGAGCGTGCGGGCCACCAGCATCGTGCGCTTGCCCTCCCGCAGGTCGTCCCCCGCGGGCTTGCCCGTCTGGGCCGGGTCGCCGAACACCCCCAGGATGTCGTCGCGGAGCTGGAACGCGATCCCGACCCGCCTGCCGTAGCCGGTGCACAGGTCGTCCATCCACGGCGCGAGCTCCCGGGCGGCGAGCACCAGGCCGAGCCTGAGCGGCTGCTCCACCGAGTATTTGCCGCTCTTGTACAGCGCCACCCGCAGCGCCGAGTCGAACGTGTTCTCCCCGTGCGCCTGCTCCAGCAGGTCGAGGTATTGCCCGCACATCAGCTCGGTGCGCATGTGGTCGTGGACCGGCTGGGCGGCCTCCAGCGACTCGCGCGGCAGGCCGCTGGCCCGCCACATCTCGCCCGACCAGATCAGCAGCAGGTTGCCCAGCAGGATCGCGGCGCCCTCGCCGAACTGCTGCGCCGAGCCGTACCAGCCGGACTTCTCGTGCATCGCCTGGAAGCGGCGGTGCGCGGACGGCATGCCCCTGCGCAGGTCGCTCTTGTCCATCACGTCGTCGTGCACCAGCGCGCTGGCCTGGAGCAGCTCAAGAGAGGCGGCGGCGCGGAAGACGCCGGGCTCGTCCGTGCCGCCCGCGCCGCGCCAGCCCCAGTAACAGAACGCCGGACGCAGCCGCTTGCCGCCGGACAGCAGCTCGTCGGCCGCCGTGCGCAGCGGGGCGAACTCGGGGTCGCCGCCGGGGGGCAGCTGCCGTTCGACGAACTCTCCGAGGGCACGCTCCACCTGCGTGCGCAAGGTGTCCATGCCGGCGGCGTCAGTGGTCATGTCATGAGACTAGTGGCCGGATGTACGCGATCGGATTGCCAGGTGTCCCGTCTGGCCCGGTGGCTCGGAAGATGTAGCGGTAGCCTTGGGGCCATGGCGCTTGGTCGACCCTCCATCCGGCCCGATCGTGTTCCCACCGTCCGCGACATGCTCGCCGCGGGTGGCCGGTCGTTCTCGTTCGAGTTCTTCCCCCCGAAGACCGACGAGGGCGAGCGGCAGCTCTGGCGGGCGATCAGGGAGCTGGAGTCGCTGCGGCCGACGTTCGTCTCGGTGACGTACGGCGCGGGCGGCTCCACGCGTGACCGCACGGTCGACATCGTGGAGCGGATCGCCCACGACACCACGCTCACGCCTGTGGCGCATTTCACCGCGGTCAACCACTCCGTCCGCGAGCTGCGCCACCTCGTGGGGCGCTTCGCCGACGCCGGCGTGCGCAACATCCTGGCCGTCCGCGGCGACCCTCCGGGCGACCCGACGGCCGAGTGGGTGCAGCACCCGGAGGGCGTGCTCTACGCCGAGGAGCTGGTGCGCCTGATCAGGCAGTCGGGCGACTTCTGCGTGGGCGTGGCCGCCTTCCCCTACAAGCACCCCCGCTCGCCGTCCATCGAGTCCGACACCGAATACTTCGTCCGCAAGTGCGAGGCGGGCGCCGACTACGCGATCACCCAGATGTTCTTCCAGGCGGAGGACTACCTGCGGCTGCGTGACCGGGTGGCGGCCAGGGACTGCGAGACGCCGATCATCCCGTGCATCATGCCGGTCACCCAGATGAGCACGATCGCGCGCTCCGAGCAGCTGTCGGGGGCGCCGTTCCCGCCGGACGTGGCGGCCAGGTTCGAGGCGGTCAAGGACGATCCGGCGGCGGTGCGGCGGCTGGGCATCGAGCACGGGGCCGAGCTGTGCCAGCGGCTGCTCGACGAGGGCGCGCCGGGCATCCACTTCATCACGTTCAACCGGTCGAGCGCGTCCCGCGAGGTGTTCCAGCGGCTCGACCGCATCCCGCTGACCGCCTGAGCCGGGCAGTCCGGCCACCCGCCCGCAGGGGGACCGGGCGGGTGTCGGACGGCGGCCGGATCGGTAAAGGGTCGGTTACTTTCCGTGATTAAGGTCTGCCCGGCGTCATGCCACGGCAAACCCTCAGGTCACAGGTTCATCAGGCGTGACACTCAGGTCAGCGGCAGGGGGCGGCCCGCGATGGCGTATTCCTCGTGGCCGCCCGGGAAGACGAACCTCGTCAGCAGGTCCGTGAAGCCCATGCTGGCGTAGAGGTGGCGGGCGGCGGTGGGCCGGTCGTGGGTGGACAGGACGGCCGACCGCTCGCGGCGGCCGGCGCACAGCGTCCTGATCATCGCGCGGCCGATGCCCTTGCCCTGGTAGTCGGGGTGCACGTGGATCTCGGCCAGCTCGAACGCGAACCCGAGCCAGGCGTTGGCGGCCTCCTGGCCGAGCTGATCCTCCAGGCCCCTGAGGACGACGTCGTGCCACCATTGCCCGGGCGCGCCCCGGAAACCGTACGCGAAACCGACGACTCTGGGTTCGGGGGCGGGCAACTCGGGGGATGAATCACGCAATTCAGCGAAATAACACTGAAAATGGGGATATGTCCCATGATTTCGCATGATGGTCTTGCGGCCGGTGATCTGGTCCACGGGTGGGTCCATCGCCGCCGTGTAAATCTCGATCACCGTCTCCAGCCGCTCGGTGAACTCGGCCGGACCGGCCCCGCGAAACTCGATCACCCGTCGCACACTACTCGACGTCCACCGGGGTGCCCCCGGTGATCCGCACGAGCTCGTCGAACGTCGTCGGGAACACCGTCAGCGGATGCCCGCCCGCCGCCCACACCACCTCGTGCTTGCTCAGCCAGTTGTCCACCAGGGTGCGCACGGGCGCGGGGTGCCCGACCGGGGCCACGCCGCCGATGGGCTGGCCGGTGGCCTCCCTGACGAACTCCGGCGTCGCCCGGCGTACCCGCCGGACGCCCGCCGTACGTGCGACGAGCTCCACGTCCACGCGGTGCGCGCCGCTGGTCAGTACGAGCAGCGGGGCCCCGTCCGCGTCGAAGATCAGGCTGTTGGCGATGGCGCCGACCTCGCACCCGAGCTGGGCCGCCGCGGTGGCCGCCGTCGGAGCCTTCTCCGGCAGGACCACGATCTCGCCGCTCGCCCCGAGTTCGCGCAGCGCGGATTCAACGACGACGGCATTCGCCGGCAACTTCTCAGACATGAAGACACTCTAAACAGGTTGACGGCTTGATTACCTATTCATGGTGAGTGGTGTAGGGTCCTCTGATCTGTTCTTTAAGTCGGTGAGAGGTGGTATGCGTGGTGGCTCGACGGCTGCCCGGGGTGGCTGCTCTCCTGACGGCCTGCGCGGTCGTCGTCTCGGGTTGCGGCACGCAGGCGGAGCGGCGTACCGACGCCTCGCCCGGCGCCACGGCCGCCACCTCCTCGGCGGCCGGCCGGAGCGGCCCGTCCGCCACACCCTCCACCACCGAGCCGGCGGTCACCGCCCCTCGCAAGACCCTCAAACTGGGCGCCAAGGGCAAGTCCGTCACCTGGCTGCAGAAGCGGCTGATCGAGCTCGGCTACCGGCCCGGCAAGGTCGACGGCCGGTACGGCGGCACGACGCTGGCGGCCGTGTGGGCGTTCCAGAAGGTCAACGGCATCAGGCCGAGCAGCACCGTCGCGAAGCGGACCTGGGAGGCCCTGGAGGCGCCGAAGGCGCCCAAGGTCCTGGTCAGGAACGGCAAGCCGACCCGCGCCGAGGTCAACCTGACCAAGCAGGTCATGGTGATGTACGTGGACGGTGAGGTCGAGCTGATCACCCACATCTCCTCCGGCAGCGGCGTCCCCTACTGCGAGACCACCACCTGGCAGGGCAAGGAGCAGCAGTTCTGCGGCTCGGCCAGCACCCCGACCGGCAACTACCGGACGACGTGGCGCACGAGCGGCTGGCACAAGTCGTACCTGGGCGAGCTCTACAACCCGATCTTCTTCAACGGCGGCATCGCGTTCCACGGGGCGCTGTCCGTGCCGCTCCACCCGGCCTCCCACGGGTGCGTGCGCATGCCGATGAACGTGGCCGAGGTGCTGCCCGGGATGCTCGGCAAGGGCGTGCCGGTGCACGTGCGGGGCAAGTTCAAGCGCCCCTGAGCCCGGCGTAACGTCCGCATAACCGGATTCGGTGACGGGCGGGTTATCGCCGTTCTGGTGGGCTTCCTCCTGACTTTGGAGGGAGCTCATGACAACCGCGTTCATGGTGGGGACGCCCGCTCCGGCCGTGCGCCGGAGCGGTGGCCGGTCCTGGGTGTGGTGGCCGCTGGCCGCCGGATGGGTCGCGCAGGTGGCGCTGCGGCTGTGGTTGCACCGCTATCACGCCGGGCCCGTGGCCAACCCGGACGAGACCGGCTACCTCCTCGCCGCCCGGTGGCTGGCCGGCGGTGCCGGGGCCGACCTGTCCGGCTCGACGTTCTACCAGGCCGGCTACGCGCTGCCGCTCGTCCCGGTCTTCTGGCTGACCTCCGACCCGGAGACGGCGTACCGGCTGGTGACCGGGATCGGGGCGGTGGCGGCGGCGGGCGCGTACCCGGTGGCGTACCTGCTGCTGCGGCGGCTCCGCCTGGGCCGGCGGGCGGCGCTGGTCCTGGCCTTCGCGGCCGGGTTGTCGCCCGGGCTGCTGGTCTTCTCCGGGTACGCGCTGGCCGACGCGATCCTGCCGGTGCTCGTGCTGGCCTGGCTGGTGGCGGTGCATGACCTGGTCGCGTACGGCTCGGCCGGGGCGGGGATCGCGGCGGGCGGGCTGGCGGCGTACGCGATGGCGGTGCACCTGCGGGGGACGGTGATCCTGGCGGTGTGCCTGGTGGTCGTGGCCGTGGTGCTGCGGCGGCTGCCGCGCGGGGCGGCGATCGCGGTGTCGGCCTCGGCGGTCGCCGGCGCGGTGGTGGGCCAGGCGCTCAACGGGGCGCTGGAGGCCGCGCTGTACCCCGGCGGGCCCCGTGACCTGTCGGGACTGCTGCTGGCCAGGCTCACGAGCCTGGAAGGGCAGGCGTGGGCGCTGTCGGGAGCGGCCGGGCAGCTCTGGTACCTCGTCGCCGGCACGTGGGGCCTGGCGGGCGTCGGGCTGGCGGGGGCGGCGGCCCTGCTGGCCCGGCGGGCCGCGCCCCTCCCGCACCGCGTCCTGGCGGGCGCGCTGCTGCTGGTGACCCTCGGCATCGCGTACGCCTCCTCGGCCGCCCTGCCGGACGAGCACCGCGTCGGCAACCACGCCTACGGCCGCTACCTGGCCTGCGTCGCCGTGGCCTGGACGCTGGCCGGCATGCTCGTGCTGCTGCGCGGCGGGCGGCTCGCGGTGGCGCGGAGCGCGCCCGCCGCGGCGGGGCTGCTGGCCGTGTCCGGCGGCGTGGCCGCCTGGTACGCGGGGGACCGGCTGCGGCGCCACGCGTTCATCGCGTTCGACTTCCCCGAGGTGATCTTCCTCACGGGGACGCGCGACTCGCTCGACCTGGTCGCCGCCTCCCTGGCCGCGCTCGTCCTGCTGGCCTGCCTGGCGGGCGCGGCCCTGCTCACCGCCCGCCGGGCCCGGCCGCTGGTCACGGGGGTGCTGGCACTGATCCACGTCGCGTTCATCGCGCATCTGGCGCCCGCGGCCCCGCCCGCGCCGGGCCCGGACTGGCTGCCCGCGCCGCCGCCCGGCCGGGTGGCGGTGGCGGCCGGGGTGAAGTGGAACGTGTGGGTGCCGCTGTCGTACCGGGTGTGGTGGACCGAGATCGAACGCTTCGACGGGGTGCCTCCCCGGGGCGTGTGCACGGCCGTCGTCCCGCCGGACGCCGGGCCGCCGCCGCTGGGCTGGGCCGCCACCGGCGCGGGCGGCGTCAGGCAGGGCTGGACGACCTGGTCGAACCCGCTCTGCCGGTGACCGCCGCCGCTTCAGGAGGGGGCCGGCTCGCCGACGGTGGCGCGCCTGCCCTTCGCGGAGGCCATCGGCAGCCCGACGGCCTGGATCAGCCCGGCGGCGAGCAGGAGGAGGAAGATGTACGGCTGCCACGGGGGCAGGCCGGCGGCGAAGTCGGGGGAGTCGTACAGCTGGGCCAGGAGCTTGACGGGGTTGTTCATCGCGACGAAGACCCCCAGGGCGTAGGGGACGATGAGGACGCCCGAGACGACCAGGAGGAGCGCGCGGCCCCGGCCCGCCCGCCGCAGCAGCGTCCCGATGGCCGTGTAGGCCACCGCCACCAGGCCCACGACCAGCGCGGTCCACCAGGTCACCCGCCAGGTGTCGATGCCGAGCGAGGTCATCCCGGAGGAGTCGATCGAGCCGCCCTCCCACTCGGGGCCCGCGATCTGCGCGCGCACCGCCGTACGGACGGCCAGGTGACCGGTGCCCGCGTACGCGGCGACCAGGACCGGCCCCAGGGCCAGCAGGACGACATCGACCGGCCGTCCGCGACCGCTCCCCGACATCCGCGCTCCTCTCCGCTCCGCGTTCCGGGGGACAGCTTCTCAAAAATGCGCCATCCGGGGCGAGCCGGCCGCGCGTCCCGCCCCCGACCCACCCGAGGGGGCGCGGGAGCCCTACCCGAGGGAACGCAGGCCGGCGAGCGCCACGTCGGCCGCGCGGCGCGCGGTGCCGATGATCTCCTCCAGGGAGTGGTCCTGCTCCAGATTGGCGATGACCGCCACCTTGACCGCCCCGATCAGCGCCCCCACCGCCGCCGCCGACTCCACCAGCGTCAGCCGCTCGGGGAACGCCTCGTGCAGCGCCCTGGCCAGCTTGAGCTGGCTGTCGAACAGCAGGTGCAGCGCCCGCGCCTGCAGCGCCGGCTCGGTCAGCACGAGCCGCGCCCGCAGCGCCGCGTCCTCGAACGTGAGGTCCTGGGCCACGAGCACGTGGTCGAAGCTCACGTCGATGATCCTGAGCAGCAGGTCGGTCACCGACTCGTCGGGCTTCCGCGCCGCCAGGGCCGCCACGGCCAGGTCCAGCCGGGACTGGGAGTCGTAGAAGACCACGTCCTCCTTGCTGACGAAGTAGCTGAAGAACGTGCGCGTCGACACCTCGGCGCGCGCCGCGATCTCCGCGAGCGTGGTCTCCTCGAAGCCCTTCTCCTCGAACAGCCGGAGCGCCGCCTCGATCAGCGCCTGGCGCGTGCGCTGCTTCTTGCGCTCCCGTAGTCCCACCATGCCGGAACTATACTGCACGCGCTTAGGATTTTCACCCATTGAAGTTTTGCATCCATTGAGGTTTTCTGGGGGAGGAGCTCGGAAAGGAGCCGGAACATGTCCGAACTGACCCTGCCCACCGCCCGCCAGCGCCCGTTCGACCCGCCGGAGGAGGTGACGCGACTGCGACAACAGGGCGCGATGCACCGCATGACGTACGCGGACGGCCACCTGGGCTGGCTCGTGACCGGCTACGCGGCCGCCCGCGCGGTGCTGGCGAGCCCGCACTTCAGCAACCGGCCGGAGACGATGCACCCGCCGCTCCCGTCCAGGATGGAGCTGGTCGAGAAGGGGCGGTTCAAGGTTCCGCCCGGGTTCTTCCTGCGCATGGACGCGCCCGAGCACACGCGCTTCCGCAAACTGCTGACCGGGCAGTTCACGGTGCGCCGGATGAAGATGCTCGAACCCAGGATCGAGGAGATCGCCAACGCCTGCCTGGACGCCATGGAGGCCGCGGGCGGCCCTGTGGACCTCGTCGAGGCGTTCGCGCTGCCGATCCCCTCGCTGGTGATCTGCGAGCTGCTCGGGGTGCCGTACGAGGATCGTGCGCGCTTCCAGGAGGACTCCAGGATCCTGGTCAACCTCGAGACCAAGGCCGACGACGCGCTGGACGCGATGGGGCGGATCTGGGCGTACCTGGCGGGGCTGATCGAGCGCAAGCGCGAGGAGCCGGCCGACGACCTGCTCAGCGGGCTCGTCGAGAGCGGGGAACTGGACGACCAGGACCTCACCGGGGTCGCGATGCTGCTGCTGATCGCGGGGCACGAGACGACGGCCAACATGCTGGGGCTGGGGACGTACGCGCTGCTCACGAACCCCGACCAGCTCGCCGCCATGCGCGACGACCCCTCGGTGGTGGACAACGGCGTCGAGGAGCTGCTGCGCTACCTCACGATCATCCACCTCGGCCCGCTGCGTACGGCGGTCGAGGACGTCGAGATCGAGGGCACCACGATCAAGGCCGGCGAGACGGTCACCATCCACCTGCCCGCCGCCAACCGCGACGAGTCCCGCTTCGCCGACGGCGAGCGGCTCGACGTCGCCCGACCCGTCACCGGGCACCTCACCTTCGGCCACGGCATCCACCAGTGCCTCGGCCAGCAGCTCGCCCGCGCCGAAATGCGCATCGCCTACCCTGCGCTGCTGCGGCGCCTGCCTGGCCTACGCTTGGCGGTAACGCCCGAGGAGGTGCCGATGCGCTCGGACATGAGCATCTATGGAGTGCACCGCCTCCCTGTCACTTGGTAGGTCGCCATGGAAATCAAGGCAGATACAACGGTGTGCATCGGCGCGGGCATGTGCGCGCTGACAGTGCCGAAGGTGTTCGACCAGAGCGAGGACGAGGGCACGGTCGTGCTCCTGCAGGACGTGCCGCCGCAGGAGTTGGAGGACGCCGTCCGCCGCGCCGTGACCCTCTGCCCGTCCGGGGCCATCTCGGTCTCGTGACGCCCTCCTTTGCCTTGACACCCCCCTGACACGACACCCGGCCGCCGCCGCGCCGATCGCGCGGCGGCGGCCCTTTCATCCGCCGCCTCCGGCGAAGTGGGGCGGCGGCCGGTTCGTCGCGCGATCCCGCGAACCCGCGAGACGCTCGCCCCCTGCGGCCCACGACACGTCTCTCCGGCGAACCCACCCGGCCCTGTCACCGGCGGGCCCCTGTGACACCCACCTGGCTTCTGTGACACCTGGCGGGCTCCTGCGATACTCGGCGGGCTCCTATGAGGCCCCAGGCTTCCGATCCCGGTCCCTGCATCCCGCAATGCCCCGACCCCGACCCCTGCGATTCGCAAGGCGGTGCGACACACAGGACCTTGCACCCCTGCAAACGGGAGGAGTGGGCTCTCGCTCCTGCGAACAGGGCGTCCCTTGCCGCGTGTCGGTCCTTTCCGTCCATGGTCATCGAACCTATGTTCGTGGAACCAGTTGACACCGAGCGTGATCGAAATTATGTTCGACCTAGTGACGGTGAGGCTCGCGGCTCAACGTCACCAGGACCTGGTCGCGGGCCGTTCGCTTCCCCAAGCGATACCCCGCGGCCAGGCCCACGGGCGAAGGGTGCGTCCTCGTCGTCGGCGGAGACGAGTGGGCGTGTCCTGGCCGGACGGGGAGAGGGGAAGCTCCTCGTCCGGCCTGCCCGGCGGAAATGTCGGTGGCGTCTGCGATTGTTGGCTTCACCGGTGGAGACGCCGGCCGCCGCCCACGACTCCAAGGAGGCGCGCAAGATGGCACCACGGCCTAGAGACACGCCCGGGCCCCGGCTGTCGCCTGCGGTTCGGGCACACCTGACCGACTCACGTTCCTGCCTGGCGGAGGCGACCGGCGCTCGCACCCCGGCATCCCGATATGTGGCCGCTCACCTGGCAGCTCTCCGAGCGGCGGCGGCGATCCTGGCCGCCCATCCCCGTCCCACGGAGGGGCGCCGACGCCGGCTGCGCAGCGCCTGGGAGCTGCTGCCGGAGGCGGAGCCGCACCTGGAGGAGTGGGCCGCCTACTTCGCTCAGACCGCCGACAAGCGCGCCGCCGCGGAGGCCGGCATGGTGCGCCGGATCTCGGCGGCCGACGCCGACGAGATCCTGGCCGAGGCGGAGACGTTCGTCTCGACGGTCGAGGCCCTCCTGGGTGTCCCGTCCCAACCCCAACTCCCGGTGGACGTGCCGCTGGCCGGCTGACCACGGCTCCCCGCCCCGCGCCCACTTGGCTCGCAGGCCGCTGGATGGGAGGCCGCTTCGGTCGCGGGCCCACAGCGGCGCGCCTGAGTTCACGGGCCGGCCGTGCCGGGACCGGCCTGCTCGCGCGCTGCGAGGTCGAGCACCGCTTGGTCGCGGACGACAGCTGGGCAGCAGGCGCCTGGTCGCGCGCGTTCGATCGCGTGCCGTTTGCTCCGGAGCCTTGGGCCGCATGCCGCCTGTTCGCGCCGCCTCGGGTGTCGTCCGGTGCGTGGCCGCGTGCTCGCACGCCGCGTGGCCGGGCCCTGCTTGACCGGTCGGCCGCAGGTCACGTCCACGGTCGAGGGTTGCTCGGTCGGGTGCTGCCTGGCGGCAGGTCGCCTTGCTCACGCGTGTCCGGTTGAGCCCCGCCTGCTCACGTGCGGCCCGGCCGGGAAGGGGCCTCAATGCCAAGGGGCCCGCCGGTGTGCGGCGGGCCCTCGGTTCGAGCGGGCGACCTCAAACTGACGACCTCAGGCCCGCCGGAGGGGCGGACCGAGGCCGGTGGTGCGGCCTGGGGACAGGCCTCAGAAGGACTCCACGGCCCGGCGGGCCTCGGCGTCGAGGACGCCCCAGCTGATGAGCTCCTCGGTCAGCTCGCTCGGCGACTTGTCGTAGATCACGGCCAGGGAGCGCAGGTCCTCCTGGCGGATCGACAGCACCTTGCCGTTGTAGTCGCCGCGCTGGCTCTGGATCGTCGCGGCGTAACGGGCGAGGGCGCCCGCCTTCTCCTTCGGCAGTGTGGCCAGGCGCTCCAGGTCGATCACAAGCTTGGGTGTCGGCCCGAGCGGGCTGGGGGCGGCGCCGCCCGGCAGCAGCTCGGATACGGGCACCCCGTAGAAGTCGGCAAGCTCGGCAAGCTTCTGCACGGTCACCGCTCGGTCGCCGCGCTCATAAGAGCCCACGACTACGGCTTTCCACCTGCCACGCGACTTCTCTTCGACTCCATGCAGGGACAGCCCCTGCTGGGTGCGGATGGCGCGGAGTCGTGCACCCAGCGACTTTGCGTACTCAGACGGCATCGTGTGGCCCCCCGGCTCTCGTATGTATCGCTCTCAGTAGATTGTGCTCCCTTGCGGCGTATGCCCGGGCCACCGGGGGGTCTGGTGCCAGGCTCGGCACCATCGGTAGCCATGGCCCTGGGTTTACCCCAGAACGCCGCGCGGTGTGGTTACGCACAGTGACGGTAAAGGGGTGGACGCCTAAGGTCAAGCTGATTGGAAAAAAGATGCCGAATCCGGTCCGGTAGGGATCGCCACAAACGCCCCCCATGTCCCAGTGGTAACCCTACTTCGTCATAGTTTGACGAGGGACCGCGGCGAGTCAGGGCTGGCGGGTGAGAATCATGACAGGGCTGGTCGAGGCCCTTACGATCTTGATCGAGGTGTCCCCGAGGAAGACCCGCCGGAGTGGCCCGGTGTCGCTGGAAGCGCATATGATCATCTCGCCGGGCAGCCACGAGGTCGTTCCGAGCGCCTGGGCCACGTTGCGGCCCTCCAGCACCTCGACCTCCACGGGCGCGCGCCGGCGCTGACCCCGTGCCGCGGCACGCAGGTCGGCCGCGGCCTGGTCGCGCAGGCGTACGAGCATCTCCTCCTCGATCCGCGCGCGCCGGCCCGTGCTGATCACCAGCGTGACGAGCCGCAGCGGTACGTCGAGCGCCGCGGCCGTCCGGGCCGCGTCCTTGACCGCGGCGTCGCAGCCGGGCCCGCGGCGGTAGGCGACGGTGAGGCGGTCGAGCGTCGCGGGCGGTTCGTCGGCGTAGCCGCGCGGCGCGAGCAGGACGGGGACGGAGGAGGAGTGCAGGAGCTGGTCGGCCGTGCTGCCCACCGAGATGCGGCCCTTGCCGCCGCCCGGGGCCGAGCCGATCACCACGACGTCGGCGGCCCGCTTGCGCGCCAGCTCCACCAGCCCGCGCCCGCTGCCCCGGTGCGTGTGCGTCAGGTATTCGGCGTCGTCGCCGGCCAGCTCGCGGGCCTGCGCGAGCGTCGCCTCGGACTGCTCGCGCAGGTAGGCGCGCCACGCGCTCTCCTCGGCCCGGGCGGGCCCGGGCGTGGACGCGGCGGGCGGCTGGACGGTCGCCACCGTCAGGCGGGCGTGCGCCTGGTCCCTGAGCAGCAGGGCCAGCGCCAGCCCGTCCCTGCCCCGGCTCCCCTGGACGTATCCGGCCAGTACGTTGTCGAGCTTCATTCACCCCACCTCGGCATTCAGCCGCGAATGGCCATAGCCGTACAGGAAGTAGCAGATCAGGCCCACGAGCATCCACAGCCCGAACGCCAGCCAGGTCACCCCGGCCAGCCCCGCCATGACCACCACGCACATGATCGCGCCGAGCACCGGCGTGGCCGGGAACAGCGGCGTGCGGAAGCTGCGCGGCAGCTCGGGGCTGCGGTAGCGCAGGACGAGCACGCCGACGTTGACGATGGCGAAGGCGAACAGCGTGCCGATGCTGGTCGCCTCGGCGAGCTGCCCGAGCGGCACCAGCCCGGCCAGCACGGAGATGAACGCGGCCACGATGAGGGTGTTGGCCACGGGCACCTGGCGGCGGGGGTTGACCTTCTGGAAGACGCGGGGGATGAGCCCGTCGCGGGACATCGCGAACAGGATGCGGGTCTGCCCGTAGATGACGGTGAGCACGACGCTGGCGATCGCGATGACCGCGCCGAACGAGACGATCAGGCCGGGCCAGGTGGCGCCCACGGCCAGGTCGGCGATGTACGACAGGCTGGCCTCGGTGCGGCCCGGGTCGAACGATGTCCACGGCATGGCCCCGACCGCGGCCAGGGCCACCAGCACGTAGACGGCCGTCACGATGGCCAGGGACAGCATGATCGCCAGCGGCAGGTCGCGCTTGGGGTTCTTGGCCTCCTCACCGGCCGTGGAGGCGGCGTCGAAGCCGATGTAGGAGAAGAAGACCTGCGAGGCCGCAGCCGTGATGCCGGCCACCCCCATGGGGGCGAAGGGCGCGAGGTTGCCCGACTGGAAGGCGGTGAACGTCACCACGCAGAAGAACAGCAGCACCGCGATCTTGATGAGCACGAAGAACGCGTTCGCGGTGGCGCTCTCGGAGGCGCCGTACAGCAGCAGCCACGTGGCCAGCGCCACGATGACGATCGCGGTGACGTTGACGACGCCGCCGTCCTGGCCGGGGGAGCGGGTGATCGCCTCGGGCAGCGTGAAGCCGAACAGGGAGCGCAGGAACGAGTTGAGGTATTCGCCCCAGCCCACGGCCACCGCCGCCACGGACACGGCGTACTCCAGCATGAGGCACCAGCCGCAGATCCAGGCCACGAGCTCGCCCAGCGTCGCGTACGCGTAGGAGTAGGACGACCCGGACACCGGGATCGTCCCGGCCAGCTCGGCGTACGACAGCGCCGAGAACAGCGCCGTGATCGCCGCCAGCACGAACGCCAGCACCACGGCCGGCCCCGCCTTGGGCACCGCCTGCCCGAGGATGACGAAGATCCCCGTGCCCAGCGTGGCGCCGACGCTGAACAGCGTGAGCTGCCACAGCGACATCGTGCGCCGCAGCTCGCCGCCCTCGCCGTGCCCGCCCTCCGCCACGATGCGCTCGGTCGGCTTGGTACGCAGGAGCCGAGTGGCCATGGTCATCCGGCACCCCCTAAAGCGTGCTCGTCAGCGGCCACCTGCCGTTGGGCGTGACGATCGTTCCCGCTGAGCCGCCGAGTATGCGCTCGGCCTCGTCCAGCTTCCCGATGGCCGCCATGTCGCCGGTCGTCTCCACGAACCGGCAGGCCGCCTCCACCTTCGGCCCCATCGAGCCCGCCGGGAAGTCGAGGGCCCGCAGCTCGTGCGGCGTGGTGTGACCGATCTCGCTCTGCTGCGGCGTGCCGAAGTCCCGCATGACGCGCGGCACGTCGGTCAGGCTCAGGAACGCGTCGCACTCCAGGGCCTCGGCCAGCATCGAGGTGGTGAGGTCCTTGTCGATCACGGCCTCCACGCCGGTGAGGCGGCCGCGCTCGTCGCGTACGACGGGGATGCCGCCGCCGCCCGCGCACACCACGATCACTCCCTCGCCCATCATCCGGCGGATCAGCCGGGTCTCGACCACGCGCTGCGGCGCGGGGGAGGGGACGACACGCCGCCAGTGGCGGCCGTCCTGCCCGACCGTCCAGCCGCGCTCGGCGGCCAGCTTCTCGGCCTCCTCCTGCTCGTAGACCTGGCCGACGAACTTGGCAGGGTGCTCGAAGGCCGGGTCGACCGCCGACACCAGCGTCTGCGTCACCATGGTCAGCACCTGCCTGCCGGGCAGCGCGTTCTGCAGGGCCTGCTGCATCCAGTAGCCGATCAGGCCCTGCGTCTGCGCGCCGAGCGCGTCGAACGGGTACGGCCTGGTCAGGTTGGGGTCGGCCGCGCTCTCCATGGCCAGCATGCCGACCTGGGGGCCGTTGCCGTGGGTGATGACCAGCTCGTGCTCGCCGGCGAGCCGGGCGAGCGTCTTGACGGCCGTGCGCACGTTGGCCAGCTGGACGTCCGCGTCCGGCCGCTGCCCGCGCCTGAGCACCGCGTTGCCGCCCAGTGCCACGATGACCCGCATTCAGTCCCCCAAGGTCGCGACCATGATGGCCTTGATCGTGTGCAGCCGGTTCTCGGCCTGGTCGAAGACGATCGAGCGCGGCGACTCGAAGACGCTCTCGGTCACCTCCAGCGCGTCGAGCCCGGTCTTGTCGTAGATGTCGCGCCCGACCGCCGTCTCCCGGTCGTGGAAGGCGGGCAGGCAGTGCATGAACCGCACCGCCGGGTTGCCGGTGGCCCTCACCACGGCGTCGTTCACCTGGTACGGCAGCAGCAGCTTGATCCGCTCGTCCCACACCTCGGCGGGCTCGCCCATCGACACCCACACGTCGGTGTAGAGGAAGTCGACCCCGCGCACGCCCCTGTTCAAGTCGTCGGTGACGGTGATCCGGGCGCCGGTGGCCGCGGCCAGCTCCTCGGCGGGCCCGACCACCCGGGCGGGGTCCGGCCACAGCGCCCTGGGCGCGACGAGCCGTACGTCCATGCCGAACATGGCCCCCGTCACCAGCAGCGAGTGGCCCATGTTGTTGCGCGCGTCGCCGAGATAGGCGTAGGACACCTCGCGCAGCGGCCGGTCGCTGTGCTCGCGCATGGTCAGCATGTCGGCCAGCATCTGCGTGGGGTGCCACTCGTCGGTCAGGCCGTTCCACACCGGCACCCCCGACAGCGCGGCCAGCTCCTCGACGTGGGCCTGTTCGCTGCCGCGGTACTCGATGCCGTCGAACATCCGGCCCAGCACCCGCGCGGTGTCGCCGACCGACTCCTTGTGCCCGATCTGCGAGCCGAGCGGGTCGAGGTACGTCGTGTGCGCGCCCTGGTCGTGGGCGGCCACCTCGAAGGCGCAGCGGGTGCGCGTGGAGGTCTTCTCGAAGATCAGCGCGATGTTCCTGCCCCGGAGCCGCTGTCGCTCGGTCCCGGCGTACTTGGCGGCTTTCAGCTCGGCCGACAGCCGCAGCAGGAAGCCCAGCTCCCCCGGAGTGAAGTCGAGCTCCTTGAGGAAGCTGCGGTTGCGCAGGTTGAAGGCCATCATGGAAAAGCGGTCCCCCTAGACGGCGTCACGCTCGAGCGGGCAGCTCATGCACCGCGGCCCGCCGCGCCCGCGGCCGAGCTCGCTGCCCCTGATCGTGATCACCTCGATGCCGTTGTCGCGCAGGTGGTTGTTGGTGGTGGCGTTGCGCTCGTAGGCCACGACCACGCCGGGCTCCAGCGCCAGCCCGTTGCAGCCGTCGTCCCACTGCTCCCGCTCGGCGGCGTACACGTCCTGGGTGGGTGTCAGGACCGTGATGTCCGGCAGGTCGAGGGCGTGCGCGATGGCCTTGTGCATGTCCTGTGGCGGGTGGTCGGTGACCTCGAGCTCCTTGGAGGTCGCGCCGGGCTCGATGGTGTACGCCGGCAGCATGCCCAGGCCCGCGTACTTGGTGAACACCCCGACGTCCAGCATCGTCATCACGGTGTCGAGATGCATGAACGCCCGCGCCTTCGGCATGTCGAGCGCCACGATCCGCCGCGCGGAGCCGGCCCTGAACAGCCGCTGCGCCAGCATCTCGACCGCCTGCGGCTGGGTGCGCTCGCTCATCCCGACCAGCACCGCGCCCCGGCCGATGACCAGGACGTCGCCGCCCTCCATGGTCGCCGGGGCCACCGACTGACCGGGCATCCAGCAGTGGTAGCCGCCCTGCCCCGGCCGGTTGAAGCCGCCGGCGAAGGTCGGGTGATACATGTAGACGGCCTCCATGTTGACCGTCTCCCGCATGCGGGCCTTCTTCTTCATGGCGTTGATCGACACGCCGTCGTAGATCCAGCACGACGTGTCGCGCGTGAACAGGTGGTTGGGCAGCGGCGGCAGGATGAAGTCGTCGTCGGCCGTGGCGTGGAAGGTCACCGCCTTGGGGTCGCAGCCCAGCGCGATCAGCTCCCGCTTGGTGATGCCGCCGGTCAGGTAGACCTGCAGCGTCGCGGAGTCCATCCCGTCGAGGGTGTTGCGGATGTCGTCGAGGGCGACCGGGCCGAGCCAGCGCTCGTCGATGACCGCGTCGAGGATGTGCTTGCGGGCCTCGGGGATGTCGATCGTCTCCCTGAGCAGGTCGGCCAGGAGGTGGACGCGGATGCCCCGGGCGGTGAGCACCTGCTGGAACTCCTCGTGCTCCTCGATCGCGCGCTGGACCCACAGCACGTCGTCGAACAGGAACGCGTCCTTGCTGGTCGGGGTCAGCCGTTTCAGCGCCAGGTCGGGCTTGTGCAGCAGCACCTGCCGCAGGCGCCCGACCTCGGAATCGACATGGAAAGTCATCTCTGCTGTATCCCCCTCCAGGGAGCGGAAGTCACGCGCCCCGACCGCCCCCGCGCGCCGGTGACGTGCCCCGGCCGCGGGGCGCTGACACGGCGGCGGCCCGGGAAATTACCTGATCGAGGACGTCGGCTGAATCCGCTACCGGACCGTTGCTCCGCGTACGGGCCTCACCGGGGGCTCTCACGTTGTAGCTGGTAGCCCCTGGTACTGTGTGTCCCGACCAACACCCTTTTAAGACCCGTCCCGTGAGGCGGGAAAGGTGGTGAGATTCGCCATGTCCGATTCCAGGGCCGTCCTAGAGGGCCCGGACATCCATCGGGCGCTGACCCGGATCGCGCACGAGATCCTCGAGCGCACCAAAGGCGCCGACGACGTCGTCCTCCTCGGCATCCCGACCCGCGGCGCGACGCTGGCCCGCCGGCTCGGCGACCGCATCGAGCAGTTCGAGGGCGTCAAGATCCCCGTCGGCTCGATCGACATCACGATGTACCGCGACGACCTGCGGCGCGGGCCCGTCCGCCCGCTCGGCCGCACCGAGCTGCCGTCCGACGGCATCGACGGCAGGGTCGTGGTGCTCGTCGACGACGTCCTCTACTCCGGCCGCACCGTGCGGGCCGCGCTCGACGCGCTCAACGACCTGGGCCGCCCCACCGCCGTACAGCTCGCCACGCTGGTCGACCGCGGTCACCGCGAGCTGCCCATCCGCGCCGACTACGTCGGCAAGAACCTGCCGACCGCCAAGAGCGAGAAGGTCAAGGTCTACCTGCAGGAGATCGACGGCCGCGACGCCGTCCTGCTCATGAAGGGGGGCGCCAAGTGAACCGGCACCTGATCTCCGCCGGAGACCTGACCAAGGACGACGCGCTGCTCATCCTCGACACCGCCGAGGAGCTGGCGAGGGTCTCGGAACGTTCCATCAAGAAGCTGCCCACGCTGCGCGGGCGCACGGTGGTCAACCTGTTCTTCGAGGACTCCACCCGGACGCGGATCTCGTTCGAGGCGGCGGCCAAGCGGCTGTCCGCCGACGTGATCAACTTCTCCGCCAAGGGGTCGAGCGTGTCCAAGGGCGAGTCGCTCAAGGACACCGCGCTCACCCTGGAGGCCATGGGCGCCGACGCGGTCGTCATCCGCCACAGCGCCTCCGGCGCGCCGCACCGCCTGGCCAACTGGGTGCACGGCAGCGTCGTCAACGCCGGCGACGGCACCCACGAGCACCCCACGCAGGCGCTGCTCGACGCCTTCTCCATGCGCCGCCGCCTGGGCGGCCTGGAGGGGCGCCGGGTCACCATCGTCGGCGACGTGCTGCACAGCCGGGTCGCCCGCTCCAACGTGCTGCTGCTGCACACGCTGGGGGCGGAGGTCACGCTGGTCGCGCCGCCCACGCTGCTGCCCGTCTCCGTCGGGAGCTGGCCGTGCGAGGTGTCGTACGATCTCGACGCCGTGCTGCCCAAGTCCGACGTGGTGATGATGCTGCGGGTGCAGAAGGAGCGGATGAACGCCGCGTACTTCCCGAGCGAGCGCGAATACTCCCGCCGGTACGGCCTCGACCGCGACCGGTTCGCCAAGATGCCCGACGACGCGATCGTCATGCACCCCGGGCCGATGAACCGGGGCATGGAGATCGCCGCCGAGGTGGCCGACTCGGCCCGGTCCACGATCGTCGAACAGGTCGCCAACGGGGTGACCATCCGCATGGCCGTCCTGTATCTGCTCCTCGGGGGAGAGATCGCATGATCATTAAAAATGTCAGGATCCTGGGCGGGGAGCCGGCCGACATCCGGATCGCCGACGGGGTGATCGCGGAGATCGGCCCCGGGCTCGACGGGCCCGAGGTCGTCGACGGCGCGGGCGCGATCGCGCTGCCCGGCCTCGTCGACCTGCACACCCACCTGCGCGAGCCCGGCCGCGAGGACGCCGAGACCGTGCAGACCGGCACCCAGTCGGCCGCCCGCGGCGGCTACACCGCCGTGCACGCCATGGCCAACACCTCGCCCGTCGCCGACACGGCCGGCGTGGTCGAGCAGGTGTGGCGGCTCGGGCGCGAGTTCGCGCACTGCGACGTCCACCCGGTCGGCGCGGTCACCGTCGGGCTCGAGGGCAGGCAGCTCGCCGAGCTGGGCGCGATGGCCGACTCGGCCGCCCGCGTGCGCGTCTTCTCCGACGACGGCAAGTGCGTGGACGACGCGGTCCTCATGCGCCGCGCCCTGGAATACGTCAAGGCGTTCGACGGCGTCATCGCCCAGCACGCCCAGGAGCCCAGGCTCACCTCCGGCGCCCAGATGAACGAGGGCGTGGTCTCCGGCCGCCTCGGCCTGACCGGCTGGCCGGCCGTCGCGGAGGAGGCGATCATCGCCCGCGACTGCCTCCTGGCCGCCCACGTCGGCTCCCGGCTGCACGTCTGCCACGTCTCCACGGCCGGCTCGGTCGAGATCATCCGCTGGGCCAAGTCCAAGGGCTGGAACATCACCGCCGAGGTCACCCCGCACCACCTGCTGCTCACCGACGACCTCGTCGAGGAGTCGCCGGTCGGCGCGTACAACCCGATCTACAAGGTCAACCCGCCGCTGCGCACCCGCGCCGACGTCGAGGCGCTGCGCGCCGCGCTGGCCGACGGCACGATCGACATCGTGGCCACCGACCACGCGCCCCACCCGGTCGAGGACAAGGAGACCGAGTGGTCGGCCGCGGCCATGGGCATGGTCGGCCTGGAGACGGCGCTCAGCGTGGTCCAGGAGGCCATGGTCGAGACGGGCCTGCTCGACTGGGCCGGCATCGCCCAGCGCATGTCCGTCGTGCCCGCCCGCATCGGCCGCCTCGGCGGCCACGGCCGGCCGCTGGAGGCGGGGGCTCCGGCCAACATCACGCTCTACGACCCGTCCGTACGCACCAAGGTGGACCCCGCCGCCTTCGCGTCGAAGAGCAGGAACACCCCCTACGAGGGGATGACGCTGCCTGGCCGGGTAGTGGCCACGTTCCTGCGCGGCAGGCCGACCGTTCTCGAAGGGAAGCTGGTTTGAACACAGCGGTGCTCGTCCTGGAAGACGGCCGCGTCTTCCACGGGATTCCATACGGCGCCGAAGGTGAGACGTTCGGCGAGATGGTCTTCAACACCGGCATGACCGGCTACCAGGAGACCCTGACGGACCCCTCCTACCACCGGCAGATCGTCGCCATGACGGCGCCGCACATCGGCAACACCGGCGTCAACGACGAGGACCCCGAGTCGCGGCGCGTCTGGGTGGCCGGATACGTCGTGCGCGAGCCCTCCAGGGTGGTCTCGAACTGGCGGGCCAACCGCTCGCTCGACGACTACCTCAAGGAACAGGGCGTCGTCGGCATCGCCATCCCCGGCACCCGCGCGCTCACCCGCCACCTGCGCGAGCGCGGCGCCATGCGGGCCGGCATCTTCAGCGCCCCGGCCGAGCCGGTCGAGGAGCTGGTCGAGCGCGTACGCCACGCGCCCCGCATGGAGGGCGCCGCCCTCGCGCCGGAGGTCAGCACGGCCGAGCCGTACGTCGTCCCCGCGGTCGGCGCCAGGCGCTTCACGGTCGCGGCCGTGGATCTGGGCATCAAGGGCATGACGCCGCACCGCATGGCCGAACGCGGCTGCGAGGTGCACGTGCTGCCCGCCGACGCCACGTTCGAGCAGATCATGGCGGTCGAGCCGGACGGGGTGTTCCTGTCCAACGGGCCCGGCGACCCGGCCACCGTGGACGTCACCGCCCTGCGGAAGGTCCTGGAGGCCAGGGTCCCGTTCTTCGGGATCTGCTTCGGCAACCAGATCTTCGGGCGGGCCCTGGGGCTGTCCACGTACAAGCTGCGTTACGGGCACCGGGGGGTCAACCAGCCGGTCCAGGACGTGCGCACCGGGAAGGTGGAGATCTCGGCGCACAACCACGGGTTCGCCGTGGAGGCGCCGCTCGACGGGCCGTTCGAGACCCCGTACGGGCCGGCCGAGGTCAGCCACGTCAACCTCAACGACCGCTGCGTGGAGGGCCTGCGCCTGCTCGACGGGCGGGCCTTCAGCGTCCAGTACCACCCGGAGGCCGCCGCGGGCCCCCACGACGCCGCCTACCTTTTCGACGAGTTTTGCGAGGTCATGAGCCGTGCCCAAGCGTGATGACATCAGGTCCGTCCTGGTGATCGGCTCGGGGCCGATCGTGATCGGACAGGCGTGCGAGTTCGACTACTCGGGCACCCAGGCGTGCCGCGTGCTGCGGGCCGAGGGCTTCCGGGTGATCCTGGTCAACAGCAACCCGGCGACGATCATGACGGACCCGGAGTTCGCCGACGCCACCTACGTCGAGCCGATCACCCCCGAGTTCGTCGAGAAGATCATCGCCAAGGAGCGCCCCGACGCGCTGCTACCGACGCTGGGCGGCCAGACCGCGCTCAACACCGCGGTCGCGCTGCACGAGTCGGGCGTGCTGGACAAGTACGAGGTCGAGCTCATCGGTGCCGACTTCGACGCCATCCAGGCCGGCGAGAACCGCGAGCGGTTCAAGGAGATCGTCGCCAAGGTCGCCCGCGAGCGCGGCCTCAACGCCGAGTCGGCCAGGTCGCTCATCTGCCACACGATGGAGGAGTGCCTGGCCGCCGCGGGCGAGCTGGGCTACCCGGTGGTCGTGCGGCCCTCGTTCACCATGGGCGGGGCCGGCTCCGGCTTCGCCTACGACGAGGAGGACCTGCGGCGCATCGCCGGCGCCGGGCTCGACGCCTCCCCGACCACCGAGGTGCTCCTGGAGGAGTCCATCCTCGGCTGGAAGGAGTACGAGCTGGAGGTCATGCGCGACAAGGCCGACAACGTCGTCATCGTCTGCTCCATCGAGAACATCGACCCGATGGGCGTCCACACCGGCGACAGCGTCACCGTCGCGCCCGCGCTGACCCTGACCGACCGCGAATACCAGAACATGCGCGACGTCGCCATCGCGGTCATCCGCGAGGTCGGCGTCGACACCGGCGGCTGCAACATCCAGTTCGCGGTGGACCCGAGCACCGGGCGCATGATCGTCATCGAGATGAACCCGCGCGTGTCCAGGTCCTCCGCCCTGGCGTCCAAGGCCACCGGCTTCCCGATTGCGAAGATCGCGGCCAAGCTGGCCATCGGCTACACGCTCGACGAGATCCCCAACGACATCACCAAGGAGACCCCGGCCTCCTTCGAGCCGACGCTCGACTACATCGTGGTGAAGGTGCCGCGCTTCGCGTTCGAGAAGTTCCGGGGCGCCGACCAGACGCTCACCACGCACATGAAGTCGGTGGGCGAGGCCATGGCCATCGGCCGCTCCTTCCCCGAGGCGCTGCAGAAGGCCCTGAGGTCGATGGAGAAGAAGGACTCGTCCTTCACCTGGGCGGGCGACGTCCGGCCCAAGGACGAGCTGCTGGAGGCGTGCCGCACGCCGCACGACGGCCGGCTGCGCACGATGCAGCAGGCCATCAGGGCCGGCGCCACGCCCGAGGAGCTGTTCGCGGCCACGAACGTGGACCCGTGGTTCATCGACCAGCTCTTCCTGCTGCACGAGGAGGCCGGCGCGGTCGCCGAGGCGGCCGAGCTGACCGCCGAGGTGCTCGAGCGGGCCAAGCACCTCGGGTTCAGCGACGTGCAGATCGGCGAGATCCGCGGCATCGACGAGGCCAGGGTGCGCGACCTGCGGCACGCGCTCGGGCTGCGGCCGGTCTACAACACCGTCGACACCTGCGCCGCCGAGTTCGCCGCCAAGACGCCCTACCTCTACTCGACGTACGACGAGGAGAACGAGGTCCCCACCGGGGAGCGGCAGAAGGTCATCATCCTCGGCTCCGGCCCCAACCGCATCGGCCAGGGCATCGAGTTCGACTACGCGTGCGTGCACGCCTCGTTCGAGCTGTCCAGGGCCGGGTTCGAGACCGTCATGGTCAACTGCAACCCCGAGACCGTCTCGACCGACTACGACACCTCCGACCGGCTCTACTTCGAGCCGCTCACGCTGGAGGACGTCCTGGAGGTCGTCCACGCCGAGCAGCAGACCGGCCCGGTGGCGGGCGTGATCGTGCAGCTCGGCGGGCAGACGCCGCTCGGGCTGGCGCAGGCGCTCAAGGACGCCGGCGTGCCCGTGGTCGGCACCTCGCCCGAGTCCATCCACCTGGCCGAGGAGCGCGGCGCGTTCGGGCGGGTGCTGGCCGAGGCGGGCCTGCCCGCGCCCAAGCACGGCACGGCGCTGACCGTGTCCGAGGCGCTGGAGATCGCCGAGGAGATCGGCTACCCCGTCCTCGTACGCCCCTCGTACGTGCTCGGCGGGGCCGGCATGGCCATCGTGTACGACGACGAGACGCTCACCACGTACATGGCGGCCCAGGAGGGCGGCCACCCGGTGCTGGTGGACAAGTTCCTCGACGAGGCCATCGAGATCGACGTGGACGCCCTCTACGACGGCGAGGAGCTGTACCTGGGCGGCGTCATGGAGCACATCGAGGAGGCCGGGATCCACTCCGGCGACTCGGCGTGCGCCCTGCCGCCCATCACGCTCGGCAGCCACGACATCAAGCGCATCCGCGCCGCCACGGAGGCCATCGCCGCCGGGGTGGGCGTGCGCGGGCTGCTGAACGTCCAGTACGCCATGTCCGCCGGCGTCCTGTACGTCCTGGAGGCCAACCCGCGCGCCAGCCGTACCGTGCCGTTCGTGTCCAAGGCCACGGCGGTGCCGCTGGCCAAGGCGGCGGCCAGGGTGATGCTCGGCGCGTCGATCGCCTCGCTGCGCGAGGAGGGCATGCTGCCCGCCACCGGCGATGGCGGGACGCTGCCCCTCGACGCGTCCATCGCGGTCAAGGAGGCGGTGCTGCCGTTCAACCGCTTCCGCGGCGTGGACACCGTCCTGGGGCCCGAGATGCGCTCCACGGGCGAGGTCATGGGCATTGACGAGTTCTTCGGGATCGCCTTCGCCAAGTCCCAGGCGGGCGCCTACGGCGAATTGCCGACCAAGGGACGCGCGTTCGTATCCGTGGCCAACAGGGACAAGCGTGCGATGATCTTTCCTGTGAAGGCGCTGGCGGATCTCGGATTCGAGATCCTGGCCACCGAGGGGACCGCCGAGGTGCTGCGCCGCAACGGCGTCCATGCCAAGATCGTGCGAAAGCACAGCGAGGGAACGGGTCCCGGAGGTGAGCCCACGAGCGTGCAGGCCATTCTCGACGGCGAGGTCGACCTGATCGTCAACACGCCCTTCGGCAGCCCCGGGCAGTCGGGGCCGCGGCTCGACGGCTACGACATCCGCACGGCCGCCGTGCTGCGCGGCATCCCGTGCATCACCACGGTCGCCGGGCTCGCCGCGGCGGCCGCGGGCATCCAGGCGATCGTACGCGGCGACGTCGGCGTGCGGTCCCTCCAGGAGCACGCACAGGCACTCCGGGGCTGACCCCGCACGGGAGGTGAAGACGACTGGCCGGCACACCGGTGCAGGTGACGGGCACGGTGCTCACGACGCGCCGGGTCGACGCCTATCATGCGCTGACGGTGGTGGCGCCCGGCATCGCCGAGCGTTACCGCCCCGGTCACTTCGTCTCCGTGGCGGTCGGCGGGGCGCACACGTCGATGGTGACGCGCCGCGCGCTGTCCATCCACGACGTGAAGTCCGACTACGGCGGCACGGTGGAGCTCGTCTTCACCGTGCGCGGCCCGGGCACCGCGTGGCTGGCCGACCGGCGCGCCCGTGACACGCTCGACCTGGTCGGACCGCTCGGGCGCCCCTTCCCGCTGCCGCGCGACCCCGTCAACTGCGTGCTGGTCGGCTCCGACTACGGCTCCGCCGTGCTCTTCCCGCTGGCCGACGCGCTGCTGGCGCGTGGCTGCCGGGTCGACTTCGTGCTCGGCGGCACCGGGGCGGAGCGGGTGTTCGGGGCGATGCGGGCCCGCAGGATGGCCCAGACGACCACGCTGACCACCGAGGACGGCTCGCTCGGGCTGCGCGGCAAGGTCACCGACGCGCTGCCCTCGGTGATCGCCGACACGCGCGCCGACGCCGTCTACGCGTGCGCGCCCATGGAGACGCTGCGGGCGGTGACGGCGGTGGCGATGGAGTTCGACATCCCGGTGCAGGTGGCGGTCGAGGAGTCGATGGCCTGCGGGATCGGCGTGTGCATGACGTGCGTGCTGCCCGTGATCGGGGACGACGGGGCGACCAGGATGGTCAGGGCGTGTGCGGAGGGGCCGGTGTTCCGGGGGGAGCGGGTGCGCTTCGAGGACGTGGGAACGATCCCGTTCGACGCGCTCGGCGCCCCCGGAGGCGGTGCACGACATGTCAGTTGATATGCGTACGTTCCTGGCGCACGTGGAACTGGCCAACCCCATCACCACCGCCGCCGGCTGCGCCGCCTCGGGACGGGAGCTGGCCCAGTTCTTCGACCTCCACCGCCTCGGCGCGCTGACCACCCGCTCGATCACCATGGCGCCGCGCGCCGGCCGGCCCACGCCGCGCATGGCGGAGACGCCCTCCGGCATGCTCAACGCCGTCGGGCTGCAGGGGCCGGGCATCGAGGCGTTCCTGGAGCGCGAGCTGCCCTGGCTGGCCCAGCGGGGCATCAAGACCATCGTCTCGATCGGCGGGGGCACCGTCGCCGAGTATTCGGAGCTGGCCCGCAGGCTCGCCGACGCGCCCGGGGTGACCGCGCTGGAGGTCAACCTCTCCTGCCCGAACATGGAGGACCGGGGCCGCGTCTTCGCCCGCGAGGGCAGCGCGGCGGCCGAGGTGATCGCCTCCGTACGCTCCATCATGCGCTACGACGTGCCGGTCGTCGCCAAGCTTGCGCCCGACGTGGCCGACATCGTCTCCGTCGCGCGGGCCTGCGTGGACGCCGGGGCCGACGCGCTGTCCATGATCAACAATCCGCTCGGCATGGCCATCGACACCGAGGCGCTGCGGCCCTCGCTCGCCGCCGTCACCGGCGGGCTGTCGGGGCCGGCCATCCTGCCGCTGGCCGTACGGTGCGTCTGGCAGGTCCACGCGGCGCTGCCCGGGGTGCCCCTGATCGGCATCGGCGGCGTGATGACCGGCCGGGACGCCTTCCAGCTCGTCCTGGCGGGCGCCTGCGCGGTCGGAGTGGGCACGGCGCTGTTCCACGACCCCTACGCCTGCCTGCGCATCGAACGCGAGCTCGAGGACCTCCTGAGGGCCCGTGGCTTCCAGCGGCTGGCCGACGCCGTCGGCCTCGCGCACCGCCCGCCGGGGAGTGCCCCCCGGCACCTGTTGGTCGATACCGAGGAGAGCACGCCTTGACTCCCGAATCCCAGGAGAGCCCGTCTTGACCCCCGCGCCCATAGCCGTCGCTCTCGACGCCCCGGACCTGGAGACCGCCGCCCGGTGGGCCGCCCTGGTCACGCCCCATGTCAGCACGGTCAAGGTCGGCCTGGAGCTCTACCTGCGCTACGGCCCCGACGTGATCGCCTCCGTGCGGGGGGCCAGCGGCGTGCGCGTGTTCCTCGACCTCAAGCTGCACGACATCCCCAACACCGTCGCCGGCGCGGCGCGCGCGGTGTCGCGGCTGCGGCCCTCGATCCTCACCGTGCACGCCGCCGGCGGGCGAGCCATGATCAGGGCCGCCGTGGAGGCCGCGCCGCACACCCAGATCGCCGCCGTGACCGTCCTGACCTCCCTGACCGAGGCCGACCTTGACCGCATCGGGCTCGCCGGGCCCGCCGAGGACGCTGTACGCCGCCTGGCGGCGCTGTCGGTCGAGGCGGGCGCCACGGCGCTCGTGTGCTCGCCCAACGAGGTGTCGGCCGTGCGGGCCGAGGTGGGGGAGGGGATCACCCTCATCACGCCCGGTGTGCGGCCCACCGGAGCCGCCACGCAGGACCAGGTGCGCGTGGCCACGCCGGAGCAGGCGCTGGCCGACGGGGCGGACCTGCTGGTCATCGGGCGGCCCATCACGGGCTCGCCGGACCCGGGGGCGACCGCCGCCGCCATCGCCGCCTCACTCCGCCGCGCCTCGTAACGCCCTCGGGAACCTCGGCCGCCTCCGGTCCGCGCCCGCCCGGCTTACCTGCCCGCCCGGACTGCCGCGCCCGCGCGGACCCGGCCGTGGCCGTACGTCACCGCCGCCGCACGAACCCCTCCGGTCGCCCCGCCCACCAGACGGTCACCCGGTGACAGGACGGACCCTCGGAAGTGGACGCGCAGGACACGCCCGGAAGACCCCCGCTCACAAGATCGTAATGCATCCGTGCGGGAGGTCGCGCACCATCGCCGCATCGGGTTTCGGCCCTGGTGCGGGGCGGGTTTCGGACATCGGCCGATGACGGGAATGCGATCATCGTTGCGTTTCGCGACATCGGCGCGAGCCGACGCGCGAAGACGGATGTGAGGGCGATTTGATCAGCGGAATGTGATTTTACGAATACGCAGAGTGATGAAGTGGATTTTGTGGCGAGAGAAACCGCTCTTGACGTTGCTTAGGGGGCGATGACCAGCTAGTTTCCCTTCCCGTCCGAGTACATCGACAGAAATTCGAGGTGACCCGGCGTGGCTCTTCCTCCCCTGACCCCTGAGCAGCGCGCCGCAGCCCTGGAGAAGGCTGCCAAGGCCCGTAAAGAGCGTGCCGAGGTCAAGAACCGGCTCAAGCATGGCGCGGTTTCTCTGGCTGAGGTGCTCAAGGATGGGCAGACCGACGACGTCATCGGCAAGATGAAGGTGTCGGCTTTGTTGGAATCGCTCCCTGGCGTGGGCAAGGTCCGCGCCAAGCAGCTCATGGAGCGGCTTGCCATTGCCGAGTCCCGCCGCGTGCGGGGTCTCGGTGCGAACCAGAGGGCCTCCCTCGAGCGCGAGTTCGGTGGCAACGAGAGCTAATCTCTGTTCCACACGAAATCGCAGGTTCAACGGGGGGTAGGAAGTGACCGACAGGTCCTGGTCCGGCGATGTCAGTGCCCACGAGGCGGTCGGATCGGTAGCGGAGGTCGGCTTCCTGCCCTTGAGCGAAAGGCGGCTGACGGTCCTTTCAGGGCCGTCGGGCGTCGGAAAGTCCACGGTCGTCGCCGAGCTCCGGCGGGCACACCCAGAGGTGTGGCTGTCGGTCTCGGTGACAACCAGGAGGCCCCGGCCCGGTGAGGTCAACGGGGTCCACTACTTCTTCGTCGACGGAGAGGAGTTCGACCGCCTCGTGGAGGCGGGCGAGCTGCTCGAGTGGGCGGAGTTCGCGGGCAACCGCTACGGCACGCCGCGCGAGCCGGTGCTGAAGAAGCTCGCCGACGGCGTGCCGACCCTGCTCGAGATCGACCTCGAGGGAGCCAGGCAGGTACGCCGGAGCATGCCGGAGGCGCTGCTGATCTTCCTGGCCCCGCCCACGTGGGAGGAGCTGGAGAAGCGGCTGCGCGGGCGCGGCACCGAGCCGGAGGAGGTCATCGCGCGCCGGCTGGAGGCCGGACGGATCGAGATGGCCGCCGAGGGCGAGTTCGACCTCACCCTGGTGAACACGAGCGTCCAAGACGTGTGCCATCGGCTGATAGCCTTGATGACTGACCCTCAGGGGGTCACGACAACCACCAACCGAGAGGTCTGACAATCGTGGCAGGCACCACCCCGGCCGCGGAGGGCATCACCAACCCGCCGATCGACGCGCTGCTCGACATCGTCGACAGCAAATACTCCCTGGTGATCATGGGTGCCAAGCGCGCCCGCCAGATCAACGCCTACTACTCCCAGCTCGGCGAGGGCCTGCTGGAATACGTCGGGCCACTGGTCGAGACGCATGCTCAGGAGAAGCCACTGTCCATCGCGCTGCGCGAGGTCTCCGAGGGCCTGCTCAACGCCGAGCCCATCGAAGGCGCGGTCTGACCCCTTCGATGAAGGTCGTCCTGGGCGTCAGCGGCGGCATCGCCGCGTACAAGGCGTGTGAGCTGTTGCGCCTTTTCACCGAGTCCGGCCACGAGGTGCGGGTCGCCCCGACCCGCGAGGCCCTGAAGTTCGTGGGCGCGCCCACCTGGGCCGCCCTGTCGGGCAACCCCGTGTCGGCGGAGGTGTGGGACGACGTTCACGAGGTGCCCCACGTACGGATCGGCAAGAGCGCCGACCTCGTCGTGGTGGCACCGGCGACCGCCGACGTGCTCGCCAGGGCGGCGCACGGCATGGCGGGCGATCTGCTCACCAACACGCTGCTGACGGCCACGTGCCCGGTCGTGTTCGCGCCCGCGATGCACACCGAGATGTGGCAGCACCCCGCCACCCGCGCCAACGTCGCGACGCTGCGCGAGCGGGGAGCCGTCGTGATCGACCCGGCGGTGGGCCGGCTCACCGGCGCCGACACCGGCCCCGGGCGGCTGCCCGACCCCGCCGAGATCTTCCAGGTCTGCCTGCGCGTGTCGCGCGGCCGGCCCCGCGACCTGGCCGGGCGCAAGGTCGTGGTCTCCGCCGGGGGCACCCGCGAGGCCATCGACCCCGTCCGCTACATCGGCAACCGCTCCTCCGGGCTGCAGGGCTACGCCCTGGCCCGCACGGCCGCCGCCCGCGGCGCCGAGGTGACGGTGCTCGCCGCCAACGTCACCCTCCCCGACCCCGCCGGTTCCACGGTGGTGCGGGTGGAGTCCACAGCCGAGCTGCGCGAGGCCGTGCTGGCCGCCTCGGCCGGCGCCGACGTGGTGGTCATGGCCGCGGCGGTGGCCGACTTCCGGCCCGCGACACGCCATGACGCCAAGATCAAGAAGACGGATGGCGAGCCCGAGGCCATCCGGCTGACCAAGAACCCCGACATCCTCGCCGAGCTGGGCGAGCGCCGTCGTGCCGGATCGGCCGGCGCCGTCGGCGGGGCGCGGGCCCAGGTGATCGTCGGGTTCGCGGCCGAGACGCACGACGTGCTCGCCAACGGGCAGGCCAAGCTCGCGCGCAAGGGCTGCGACCTGCTGGTCGTCAACCAGGTGGGGGAGGGGCTGGCGTTCGGCACCCCCGGCAACGCGGCCACCGTGCTGGTGGCGGGCGGCGAGCCGGTGGAGGTGCCGTTCGGGCCCAAGGAGGACCTGGCCGACGCCGTGTGGGACCTGGTGGCCGCCCGTCTCCACTGATTCCCCCGAAACGGTCATTTAGGGGACGCGCTACCCGTATCGCGTACAAAGCGTGCAGAGCCAATTACTCGATCACCTGTTGCAACACCCCCGGACGCCTGCGGATACTTGGGGCAAAGGGGGATGGAATGCCGGTGGGTTCTGCTGTCAGGGATCGTTGTAGAACATTGCTCGGCGACCAAGGGGAGATCCAGTACGTCTTCCCCGCGTTCTCCGCGGGGCCGGCCGGTACGGGGAACTTCCTGATCGTCGTCACCGACTCGGCCATTTCCGTGCTGGCCACCAGGACGCTCAGGATCGATCGGCCGGTGTCGGTGTTCGCCGAGTTCCCGCGCGACACCAGGCTCGGCCCCATCCTGACTGGACACGTACTCGAGCTCGGCTCGATGGTGTTCGAGTTCGATGAGGAGTACGCCGCGGTGGTGTCGGCCGCCGACGCGGAGATCTTCGCGCCGGAGACGCTGCCACCCGACCCCCTGCCCGATCTGTGATGGGAGCCAGATGGTGGACGGTTTCGCGACCGGGCACCGGGTAGGGCTAGACTTCGGCGAGGCCCAGGCATGCCCATCTGCCCCGGGCCTTACATACGTCAGCAGCCGCTGCATGAGGAGCCACTGAGTTGTCACGTCGCCTGTTCACCTCCGAGTCGGTCACCGAGGGCCACCCGGACAAGATCGCCGACCAGATCAGTGACGCGATTCTCGACGCCATGCTCAAGGACGACCCCAAGAGCCGGGTCGCCGTCGAGACGCTGATCACTACCGGCCAGGTCCACGTCGCAGGCGAGGTCACGACCGAGACCTACGTCGACATCCCCGGCGTCATCCGGGAGAAGATCCTGGAGATCGGCTACGACGCCTCCCACAAGGGCTTCGACGGCGCCTCCTGCGGCGTGTCGGTGTCCATCGGCGCGCAGTCGCCCGACATCGCCCAGGGTGTCGACGACGCCTACGAGCACCGCATCGGCGGCGACGCCGACGAGCTCGACCGCCAGGGCGCCGGCGACCAGGGCCTCATGTTCGGCTACGCCTGCCGCGAGACCCCCGAGCTGATGCCGCTGCCGATCACGCTGGCCCACCGCCTGGCCCAGCGCCTGGCCGAGGTGCGCAAGACCGGCAAGGTCCCCTACCTCCGCCCCGACGGCAAGACGCAGGTCACGATCGAATACGACGGCGACACGCCCGTCCGCCTCGACACCGTGGTCGTCTCCACGCAGCACGCGGCCGAGATCGACCTCAAGGAGATGCTGGCGCCCGACATCAAGGAGCACGTGGTCGACCCCGTGCTCGCGGAGCTCGACCCCGACCTCGACACCGAGGGCTACCGCCTGCTGGTCAACCCGACCGGCCGCTTCGAGATCGGCGGCCCGATGGGCGATGCCGGCCTCACCGGCCGCAAGATCATCATCGACACCTACGGCGGCATGGCCCGCCACGGTGGCGGCGCCTTCTCCGGCAAGGACCCGTCCAAGGTCGACCGCTCGGCCGCCTACGCGATGCGCTGGGTCGCCAAGAACGTCGTCGCCGCCGGGCTCGCCGACCGGTGCGAGGTCCAGGTGGCGTACGCGATCGGCAAGGCCCAGCCGGTCGGCCTGTTCGTGGAGTGCTTCGGCACCGAGAAGCTGGCGGTGGAGAAGATCCAGGACGCCGTGCTGCAGGTGTTCGACCTGCGCCCGGCCGCGATCATCCGCGACCTCGACCTGCTGCGCCCGATCTACTCGGAGACCGCCGCCTACGGGCACTTCGGCCGCGAGGGCTTCTCCTGGGAGTCCACCGACCGCGCCGAGGCCCTCAGGACCGCCGCCGGCCTCTGACGGCTCCCCCCGGACCGGCCCGACCTGGCCGGTCCGGGAGCTCACCTGCCCGGTGCCGCCATGCTCCACCTGAGCGGCGGCGCCGGCTTCGGCGTTCCCCG
This sequence comes from Nonomuraea sp. MTCD27, assembly GCF_041950495.1. Classification (NCBI taxonomy): domain Bacteria; kingdom Bacillati; phylum Actinomycetota; class Actinomycetes; order Streptosporangiales; family Streptosporangiaceae; genus Nonomuraea; species Nonomuraea sp. MTCD27. The sequence goes on from NZ_JBGNUW010000002.1 coordinate 402,436, forward strand.
GGGATGGCCTTCGCGGGTGTCCGCGGTGACGCCCTGCTGGAAAGCCGTGGCGGCGCCCGGTCGGTGCACCGCCGCTCCCGCCACCTCGCCGTCCCCTCCCACGGGCCGCCCCTCTCCACGGACCTCAGCGGGGCGGGCGTGGTGACGTGCGGAAAGCGGGGCCGGCCGGGAGGCGTGCCGTCCCGTGACGCCCGCACTCCGGATCCGAGGGTGTGGTGCCCGGAGGCCGGGTGCGCGGCTCTCGGGCAGCGGGCGTGGCCGGGCGTGGGGGTCTGGTAGACGTTATGCGTGACCGACTCCTCCGACGACGCCCTCCTGCCGCTCGAAGCCGTGCGGCCCGCGACGTCGTCGAAGGACACCAAGGGCGCCGTCGTCCCCGCCCCCGACAATCCGGTGGCGCGGGTGGCCGTGGACAGCCCGCTGCCGCACCTCGACCGCCTCTTCGACTACCTGGTCCCGGCCGCCCTGCACGAGACGGCCGAGCCGGGCGTGCGCGTGCGGGTGCGCTTCGCGGGCAAGCTCGTCGACGGGTTCCTGCTGGAGCGGGCGGCCGGGAGCGACCACGAGGGCAAGCTCACCCCGCTCGAACGCGTGGTGTCGCCCGAGCAGGTGCTGACCCCGGAGATCGTGGGCCTGGCCAGGGCGGTCGCCGACCGCTACGCCGGCACCCTGGCCGACGTGCTGCGCCTCGCCGTCCCGCCCCGCCACGCCAAGGCCGAGGCGGAGCCGCCCAAGGAGGACCCGCCGGGCGAACCTGCCGAACCGGCCACGAGCGCCTGGGCGGCGTACCCGACCGGCCCTTCCTTCCTCGACGCCCTGCGCGCCGGCCGCGCGCCCCGGGCCGTGTGGTCGGCGCTGCCCGGCGGCGGCGGTTGGGCGGACGCCATGGCCGAGGCGGTGCGCGCCACGCTGGACGGCGGCAGGGGAGCGGTGGTCGTGGTCCCCGACGGCAAGGACGTCGCGCTGGCCGACGCCGCGTTCGGGCGGCTGCTCGGCCCCGGCAGGCACGTGGCGCTCACGGCGGACCTGGGCCCGGCGGAGCGGTACAGACGGTGGCTGAAGGTGCTGAGAGGCCAGGTGCGCGCCGTTGTCGGCACCAGGGCCGCCATGTTCGCCCCCGTCTCCGGGCTCGGCCTGGTGGCCATCTGGGACGACGGAGACGACCTGCACGCCGAGCGCCTGGCCCCCTACCCGCACGCCCGCGAGGTGCTGGGGCTGCGGGCCCACCGGACCGGCGCGGGGATGCTGATCGGCGGCTACGCGCGTACCGCCGAGGCCACCCAGCTCGTCGCCACCCGGTGGGCCAGGCCCATCGTGGCCGCCCGCACGACGATCAGGAGCCTGGCCCCCCGCGTACACCCCGCCGGCGAGGACGCCGAGCTGGCCAAGGACCAGGCCGCCCGGCAGGCCCGCCTGCCCAGCATCGCCTGGCGGGCCCTGCGCCACGGGCTGGAGAGCGGCCCGGTGCTGGTGCAGGTGCCCAGGCGCGGCTACCTGCCCGCCCTGGCCTGCGGGCACTGCCGCACCCCCGCCCGCTGTGTCCTGCCGCCCACCCGGACGGCCCCCCGGGTCCCGGAGGCGGACGGCCAGGCCGAGGTCCAGCTGAGCGGTCAGGCCGAGGCCCAGCTGAGCGGCCAGGACGAGAGCCGGCTGCTGTGCCACGGGCCGCTCGCGCTCAGGGGCGGCCACGCGGCCCCCTACTGCCGCTGGTGCGGCCGGGTGGACGCCGGCTGGCGGTGCCCGTCCTGCGGCAGCCCCCGGCTGCGCGCGGTGGTCACCGGCGCCAGGCGTACGGCGGAGGAGCTCGGCCGCGCCTTCCCCGCCACCCATGTGCGCACCTCCGGCCGCGACGGCGTCCTGGCCACCGTGCCCGCCACCCGCGCGCTGGTCGTCGCCACGCCGGGCGCCGAGCCGGTGGCGGAGGGCGGCTACGCGGCGGCCGTGCTGCTGGACGGGTGGGCCCTGCTCGGCCGGGCGGACCTGCGGGCGGCCGAGGAGACGGTACGCCGGTGGATGAACGCCGCCGCCCTTCTCCGCCCCGCCGCCGAGCTGGTGGTGCTCGGTGACGCCGCGCTGCCCCCCGTACAGGCCCTGCTCAGGTGGGACCCGGTCACCCACGCGGAGCGCGAGCTCGGCGACCGCGCCGAGCTGGGGTTCCCGCCCGCGGTGCGGATGGCGACGCTGACCGGCGCCGCGAGCGCGGTCAGGCAGATGCTCGACGAGGTACGCCTCCCGCCCGACGCCCAGGTGCTCGGCCCCGTACCGGTGGACGAGTCGGGTCAGGAACGCGCCATGATCCGGGTACGCCGGGCCGGCGGCGCGGCGCTGGCCGCCGCGCTCAAAGGTGCCAGTGGGGTGCGTGCGGCGCGTAAGACGCCAGATGTCGTGAGGGTGAGTGTCGACCCTCTCGACCTGATTTAGACCGTTTCCCCGATTCGCTCATCCGTGGGCCAGCCGTTAGCGTGCCCCTGTGTCGATCGAATGGGTGAACCGGGCCATCGACGACCTGCGTGCTTGGGGCCGCGCGCGGGAAGTCGAGGTGGACGCGGACGAGGTCCGCCTGCTCTGCGACTACGCCAGCGACTACCTCAACGTCAACGAACTGGGTGATTTCACTCCGGAGACCTTCGACGAGCTGCTGCTGTCCATCTACCCGCGCAAGGTCATCGCCCCTCCGGAGAGCGCGCCGGAGACCGTCGCCGCCGCCCGCACGTTCGTCGACTACCTCAGCGAGGCGGGCCGGGTGAGCCAGGGCACGGTGACGCGGATGCGCGAGCGGCTCGACGACATCGCGGTCCGCATGCCCGAGGCCCTAGCCGACCCGGCGAACTTCGGCATGGCCAAGAGCCTGTTCAGCTCCATCGGCCCCGAGTCGCTCGAGCAGTCGATCGCCATCCCCTCCGGCGAGCTGCCCGACCTGGGCGAGGCGCCCTGCGACTGTCCCGGGTGCACCCCGCTGCCCGCCGTACGGCTGGCCGCGCCCGACGACCTGCGCGCCGCGCTGAAGAGCGTGCCGATGCTGGCCGAGCAGCCGCTGCCCGGCGAGGAGGACCCGCTGGCCGCCTGGGCGGCACGCGTAACCCACGTGATCGAGGAGGACACCGGCGGCACGATCACCGGCTCCGCGGAGCTCGACGAGGGCCTCTACGACCTGTTCGACATGCTCTACCGCCTCCAGGTGCGGGTGCCCGTCACCGTGATCGCCGAATACCTCGGCGAGATCGCCGGCGACGGCGAGATCGACCTGGTCGACGTGCTCGGGCGGCTGGAGTGGTGCGGCATGATCCGGGTCACCGGCGACACCGCGGAGCTCACGCCGCCCGCCGTCTGGGCGCTGCGCGAGCACTACCTCTCCCTGGGCGTCGACGCCCCCCAGGCCCCCGACCTGGCCGAGGGCGACGCGCGCGGGCTCATCGAGGGGCTGCTCGAAGGCGTGCCGACCGAGCTCGCCGAGGACGACATCAGCCGTTGGCTGGCCGGCCGGGGGCCCGGCGAGGCCGCCGCCGAGCTGCTGGCCGCCGCCTCCGGCGCGCCCGCCGTGGCCCGTGGCATCGCCATCACCATCGTCGACCGGCTCGGCGCCGAGGCCGAGCCCGAGGTGCGCGCCTACCTCGAGGACGACGAGCTGCGGCCGCACGCCATCCACTGGCTGGCCGCCAGGAGGCTGCCCGCGCCGCCGCTCACCCAGGACGAGCTGCTCTGGGTCAGCGTCGACATGCTGGCCCTGGCCATGCCCGCGGCCGAGGAGGACCCCGAGATCTTCGCCGAGAACATGGCCGCCTCCGGTCCGACCGCCCACATGATCGAGGAGATGTGGCGGGTCGACCACCCCGACGTGGTAGAGGTTCTCGAACTGCTCGGACGCTCCATCACCGACGGCACGGTCGCCAAGGCGGCGCGCAAGGCCGCGTTCAAAGCCCGGTCCCGAGCCATCCGTTGAGTACGCTCCTGTGACCGCTGTGCAGTAAGTTTCGTGGGTGGCAAACAATGTCTTCGACCTCGCCGAGCTGCGCAAGCTGATCGATGAGCAGGCCGCCGTGCCGCCACGGCCCCCTGAGGAGACTCCCGTGGAGCATGAGGCGCTGACGTTCCCACCGGTCCTGCTGGCGCCCGACGCGGAGCTCGCCAGGGCGGTGCCCGCCGTGCCTCTCGTGGCCGACGCCATCAGGCTCAGCACCTGGACGGGCAACCGCCAGGTGACCCCTCAGGGACACCTGGCGGACGCCGACGCCGCGGCGGCGGCCGAGGAGCTCGGCCTGCCCGCCGCCCGGCTCCGCCTGATCTGGATCGTCGCCGTCAACACCGGGCTGTTGCAGATCCTCGGCGGCCGGGCCTCCCGGGGGCCGCTGTCGATGCGGCTCACGGTCGAGGCCACGCTGGAGTTCTGGGACGGCGTGGTCATGGACGTGCTCGACCGCGCCGACGAGGGGCTGACCGGCTCGGCCGTGGTGGACGGCCACCTGGCCGAGATGCTGGCCACGATCTATTCCGTACGTTCGGGCGTCGCCACCGCCAACCTCGCCCGCGGCATCCTCCAGTCCCACGAGGTCGCCTGCGCCCCCGGCCCCGTCGAGATGCGCAAGATCGCCGCCGCGCTGCCCGCCGAGCTCCTCGAGGCGCTGTCGCTGCTGACCTACTGCGGCCTGGTCGAGCAGACCGCCGCGGGTCGCACCGCGCTCACCCCGCTCGGCGTCTGGGCCGTCCGCCGCGACCTGCTGCGCGAGGGCCACGACGCGCCGACCACCGCGGAGGTGGAGGTGTTCGCCGACCTGTCCGCGGCCGAGCTGGTGGAGGCGCTGGTCAAGGGCGCCGCCACGCAGAGCGCCGTGGCCGGGTGGCTGGAGCGCCGCTCGCCCGAGTCGGCCGCCCGCGACCTGATCGAGATCGCCGCGTCCGGCACGGCCGGCCAGCGCGGCGCGGTGGGCGCGATCCTGGAGGAGCTGGGCCCGGAGGCCGAGGCCCCCGTCAGGCAGGCCCTCGACGACCCGCTCATGCGCCGCTACGCCGCCTCCTGGCTGCACATCCGCGACCTCCAGGCCCCGACGCTCAGCCCCGAGGACCACACCTGGATCGCGGTCGACTCCCTGGCCGCGCTCATGCACCTGTCGGGCGCCGCCGCCGGCCGGCTCGACACGCCGGAGCCGGGCGAAGACCTGATCAAGCTGGTCGGGGAGATGCCCGCGGTCGGCCACCCCGACACGATCGCCGTGCTCGACATGCTCGCCACCGCCCACGACGACCAGGCCGTGGTCAAGGCGGCGCGCAAGGCCGCGATGAAGGCCCGCTCGCTGGAGCACGCGCGGCCGCACACGGCGGGCCGCGGCCGCTGACGGGCCGATGGGGGGTCCCTACCTACACTAAACTTGGCTGATCCACGCTTGAGAAACGGAGTGACCCCCTTGGCGATCCAGTCGATCCGGCTGTTCGGAGACCCGGTGCTGCGCACCCCGGCGGCCCCGGTCGTCGACTTCGACAAGGAGCTCCGCAAACTGGTCAAAGACCTCACCGACACGATGATGGACGCCCCGGGCGCGGGCCTGGCGGCCCCGCAGATCGGCGTCGGGCTGCGGGTGTTCACCTACTACGTGGACGACCAGCTCGGCCACCTGATCAACCCCGACCTCGACCTCTCGCCGGAGCTAGACGAGGAGGGCGAGGAGGGCTGCCTGTCCTTCCCCGGCCTGTCCTTCCCGACGCCGCGCGCCGTCCGCGCCGTGGCCAAGGGCTTCGACATGTACGGCGAGCCGGTCACGCTGGAGGGCACCGACCTCATGGCCCGGTGCTTCCAGCACGAGACCGACCACCTCGACGGCGTCCTGTTCATCGACCGGATGGACCCCAAGCAGCGCAAGCTGGCCATGAAGGCCGTGCGCGAGGCGGAGTGGAGCGGCCTGGCCGCCCCCGTGTTCAAGGTCTCGCCCCACGCCACCGGTGGAAAGGCACTCTGAGAGCATGCGTCTGGTCTTCGCGGGCACACCCGAGACGGCTCTGCCGTCGCTGCGCACCCTGATCGACTCCCCCCGGCACGACGTCGTGGCGGTCGTCACCCGTCCCGACGCCCAGTCCGGCCGGGGCCGCAAGGTCCACCCGTCGCCGGTGGCCGCGCTCGCGGAGGAGGCGGGCATCGAGGTGCTGCGCCCGCAGAAGGCCGGCGAACCGGAGTTCCTCGACCGGCTGCGCGCCCTGGAGCCCGACTGCTGCCCGGTGGTGGCCTACGGTGCGCTGCTGCCGCAGTCGGCCCTCGACGTGCCTCGGCACGGCTGGATCAACCTGCACTTCTCCATCCTGCCCGCCTGGCGCGGGGCCGCCCCCGTCCAGCATGCGATCCTGCACGGCGACGAGATCGGCGGGGCGACGACGTTCCAGATCGTCAAGGAGTTGGACGCCGGGCCCGTCTACGGCGTGGTGACGGAGGAGATCCACACCTCCGACACGAGCGGATCGCTGCTGGAGCGGCTGTCGATCTCGGGGGCCGGGCTGCTGGCCGCCACCCTCGACGGTGTCGAGGACGGCACCCTGGAGGCCCGGCCGCAACCGGCCGACGGCATCACCATCGCCCCCAAGATCTCCGTCGCGGACGCCCGCGTCGACTGGACCAAGCCCGCCCTGCACGTCGACCGGCTGATCCGGGCCTGCACGCCCGGCCCCGGGGCCTGGACCGACTTCCGGGGGCAGCGGGTGAAGGTGGGGCCGGTGCGGATGGTCCCGGGTGAGCGCCTGGCACCCGGGGAGATCGCCACCACGAAGACGACGGTGCTGGTCGGGACGGCCACCGACGCGGTGGAGCTGGGCGAGGTGCAGCCGCAGGGCAAGCGGTTGATGGGGGCCGGGGAGTGGGCTCGCGGGGTTCGCCCAGAGGGTAAAGAGGTCTTCAAGTGACTGAGCGTGTTGATCTTGTTTCGGACAGTAATATCGACGCCATGACTCTCACCAGTAGCGAAGCGCTCGCTCTTTCGAAGCGGATGGACAGCCTCCGCCAGGACCAGGACGCCTACATGCTGACGCTCTGCGATGTGCGCGACGAGTGTCGCGGCATCAAGGGCGACGTGCGGCGGATGGATCGCCGCCTGGCGAAGGTGGAGGGCAAGGTCGACCGGATCGAGCAGAAGGCCGACAAGGCTCTCGGGCTCACCGTGCAGCTCGGTCAGAAGTTCGACGGCCTGAGCGGCCGATTCGACGGCCTGGACAGCCGGGTCGCGGTCCTCGAAGGCGACGTGGCCGAGCTCAAGACGGACGTCGCGGTGCTCAAGACGGACGTCGCGGTGCTCAAGACGGACGTCGCGGTGCTCAAGACGGACGTCGCGGTGCTCAAGACAGATGTCAGCGAGCTCAAGACCGATGTCAGGGAGCTGAAGTCGGATGTCAGCGAGCTCAAGACCGGCATGGTCGACGTCAAGGCGCTCCTCGGTCATGTGCTCGACAGGTTGCCACCCAAGGCGTGAGTGAAAGTTTGAGGGGATGAAGACCAGGGGGCACCAGGGGGCCAACGGCAGAGGCGGCGAGGGCCGTGCTCCGAGGCCGCGGAAACCGGCGCGGGATCCCGCGCGCAACGCGGCCTTCGACGTCGTGCGGGCGGTGGACGAGCGCGACGCGTACGCCAACCTGCTTCTGCCGCGCCTCCTTCGTGAGCGTGGCATCAAGGGGCGCGATGCCGCGCTCGCGACCGAGCTCGCGTACGGGACGCTGCGCGGGCTCGGGACCTACGACGCCATCATCGAGATGTGCAGCGACCGCGCGCCCGACCCGGACGTGCGCGACGCCCTGCGGCTCGGCGCCCACCAGCTTCTGCGCATGCGCGTGCCCCCGCACGCGGCCGTCGGCACCACCGTCGATCTCGTACGCCTGCGCATCGGTGCCGGTGCCGCCAAGTTCGTCAACGCGGTGCTGCGCAAGATCGGCTCCAGGACGCTCGAGGAATGGGTGCCCATCGTCGCGCCCGACCCGGCCGACGACCCCGTCGGGCACCTCGCCGTCGCCTACGGTCACCCCCGGTGGATCGTCTCCGCCTTCCGCGACGCCCTGGGCGGGCCGGGCGAGCTGGCCGACCTGCTCGACGCCGACAACGCCCGCCCGCTGGTCACGCTGGTCGCGCGGCCGGGACGCAGCTCGGTGGAGGAGCTCGAGGACTCGGGGGCCATGCCGGGCCGCTACTCGCCGTACGCGGCATACCTGCGCGAAGGCGATCCCGGGCAGATCGAGGCGGTGGCCGAGACACGTGCCGCCGTTCAGGACGAGGCCAGCCAGCTGGTGGCGCTCGCCCTGACCCGCGTGCCGGTCGACGGGGACGGTGACGAGCTGTGGCTGGACATGTGCGCGGGGCCCGGCGGCAAGGCGGGGCTCCTGGACGCCATCGCCGTCCATGGTGACCTGGCCGCGCTTGACCACGAAGCCGGCCGCCGCACCGCCGAGCCCGCACCGCCGGAAGGAGCGGCGAGGGCTTCCGCTGTCGACGCTTTTCCGGGTGGGGCGCGGTTGGTGGCCGCCGACGTTCAGTATCACCGGGCGCGGCTGGTCTGGGAGACCACCAGGGACGCGTCGGTGGTCACCGTGGACGGGACCGAGCCTGCCTGGCGGCCGGGCGTGTTCGACCGGGTCATGCTCGACGCGCCCTGCACCGGGCTCGGCGCGCTGCGGCGGCGGCCCGAGGCGCGCTGGCGGCGCGATCCGGCCGGGATCGCCGAGCTGGGCAAGCTGCAGCGGCGCCTGCTCGACACGGCGCTGGACGCCGTGCGCCCCGGCGGCGTCGTGGCCTACGTCACGTGCTCTCCGCACCTGGCCGAGACGCGGGTGGTGGTCGGCGATCTGATGGCGCGCAGGAACGACCTCGAGCAACTCGATGCCCGCGACTACCTGCCCGAGGTGGACGAGCTCGGCGACGGGCCGCACGCCCAGTTCTGGCCGCACCGGCACGGCACCGACGCCATGTTCCTGGCCTTGCTCCGCAAACGCCCCTGACGCTGGGCCGGCGGGGCGTGGGAGCCTGCGGGGCCTGATCGCGGTCTGCGGTCCTGGCTTGAATTGCGGGCCTGGCCGCCTGACGGTGCTCTTGGGCGTGATCGTGGTTCTGGGTCTGATTCTGGTTCTGCGTCTGGTCTGGGTCGGGGTCGCACTTGGGGCGGTGCATGTGGTCCGATCGACGGCGTGGACTTTCTGGATGACCTTCACCTGGCGGAGCTGGAGCCGATCGTCTGGCTCCAGGGGTGGCCCGATGCCGTCCGTCCCGTGCTGGAGCTGGTGTCGGTGTTCGGCACGGACACGTTCTTCCTGCTCTGCCTGCCCCTCCTCTACTGGTGCGTCAATCCGGCGCTCGGCCTGCGTCTCGGTTTCGTCGTCCTGCTGGCCGCCGCCACGAACGCGATCGGCAAGTTCGCCGCCCACCAGCCCAGGCCGTACTGGATCGACGCGAGGATCCACCCGTTCTCCATCGAGGGAGCCTTCGGGCTCCCGTCCGGGCATGCCCAGATCGGCACCGCCGCCCTGGGGCGGCTGGCGGTGGCGGTGGGCAGGCCGTGGGCGTGGTGGGTGGCGGGGGTGCTCGTCGGGCTGGTGTGCCTGAGCCGGGTGTACCTGGGGGTGCACTTCATCTCCGACGTGGTGGCCGGTGTGTTGCTCGGGGTGGCCGTGCTGTGGCTGGTGAGCAGGCTGGAGCGGCCCGCACTGGCCTGGTGGCGGCGGCAGGCCCTGTGGGCGCAGCTCGCCGCCTCCGTGGCGCTGTCCGGCGCGCTGCTCGGGGTCGCCGCGCTGGCCAACGCACCGTACGCCGGCTGGGCCCCGCCGCAGAGCTGGAGCTCGGCGGGCGCGATCGATCCGGAGAGCCTGGACACGATCGTCACCATGTCGGGCGTGCTGCTCGGCACGCTGGCCGGGACGTCGGTCATGTACCGGCTGGGCTGGTTCGACGCTGGCGGGCCGCTCGGCGTGCGTGCCGCCCGCTGGGCGCTCGGCACGGTGGTGGCGGTGCTCATCTGGTACGCCGAGCGCGAAGCGCTGCCCCAGACGGCGGCGGCGACGTACGCGGGGTACGCGCTGCTGGCACTCTGGGTGCAGGTGGGCGCGCCCGTGCTGTTCATCCGGCTCGGGCTGATGGACCGGGCGAAGCAGCCGCAGCCCGTTCACGAATCGTCCCGGGCGATGCGGCGGCGGGATCATCACTAGACTTGGGGAATCATGGCCGTACAGATCTCGCCCAGCATCCTCGCCGCCGACTTCGCCAGGCTCGCCGACGAGGCCGCCGCCGTGCCCAACGCCGACTGGCTGCACGTCGACGTCATGGACTACCACTTCGTGCCCAACCTGACCCTTGGGCTGCCCGTGGTGGAGGCGCTGCGCAAGGCGACCGACACCCCGCTCGACTGCCATCTCATGATCGCCGACCCCGACCGCTGGGCGCCGCAGTACGCGGAGGCCGGGGCGGGCAGCGTCACCATTCACGCGGAGGCGGCCAAGGCGCCGATCCGTACGCTGCGGGAGATCCGCTCCCTCGGCGCCAGGGCCGGCCTCGCGCTCAACCCCGCCACGGCCGTGGAGCCGTACGAAGACCTGCTCGGCGAGGTCGACATGCTGCTGCTGATGACCGTGGAGCCGGGGTTCGGCGGGCAGAAGTTCCTCGACGTCGTGCTGCCGAAGGTCCGGCGGGCGCGTGAGCTCATCGGGCGGCACGGCGGGCGGATCTGGCTGCAGGTCGACGGGGGAGTCGACGCGGGCACCATCGAGCGCTGCGCCGAGGCGGGGGCCGACGTGTTCGTGGCGGGCAGCGCCGTCTACGGGGCCTCCGATCCGGTGGCCGCCATCGACGCCCTCAGAGCCGCCGCCAATCACGCCATTTCCTGACATGAACCCCCCATCACCTGGGTAACTATTCACTTATGGGTGACCATGGGATCTTTGGGCCCCGTTCGGTGACGTGGCGGGTGATGGGCGAGCCGATCCTGCTGGTGGGCGGCATCCGCGCGTTGCTGATGCAGGGGCTGCATCCGAGGGCGATGCGCGGCGTGCTGCAGAACTCCGCGCTCATGGATCCGCAGGAGGCGTGGTCGCGGTTCGTCCGGACCACCGAGTTCGTACGCGTACGCACCTACGGAACGCACGCCGAGGTCGAGCGCGCCGGCCGCCGCGTACGCAAGATCCACGCCAAGCTGACCGCCCACGACCCCGACACCGGCGTCACCTTCCACCTCGACGACCCCGACGCGCTGCGCTGGGTGCACGTGGGGGAGGTGGACTCGTACCTGTCGGTCGCCCGCCGCGCCGGAGTGCGGCTGACGGACGACGAGGCGGACACGTTCGTGGCGGAGTGGCAGCGGGCGGCCGAGGTGGTCGGGCTGGCTCCCGATGATGTGCCCGGCTCGGTCGCCGAGCTGCGCGACTACATCGACGCCGAACGCCCGGGGCTGCGCTTCGTCCCCGAGGCCGCCCACCCGCTGCGCATGTCGCTCAACGCCCCGCTCCCGCGCCTGCTGACCCCGCTCAAGCCCGCGATGCCGGCGCTGACGCTTCTCGCGTTCGCCACGCTGCCGCGCTGGGCGAGACGGCTGTACGGGCTGCCCGCCACGCCGGTCGGCGACCTGTGGGCCACGGCGACGCTGCGCACCCTGCACACCGGGATCGGCCTGGTCCCGGGGCATGTCCGCTACAGCCCGGCGGCCCGTCGCGCGCACCGGCTGATGGCCGCCTGAAGCGAGCGCTTGGTCAAGTTGGGAGGGGCGGTCGCATGCTCGGTTCGGGGCATGGCAAACTGGTAGCGAAAGAGAGCTAGCGTGCTCCGGGGTCGGTGAAAGTCCGAACCGGCGGTGACAGTCCGCGACCCGGCCGATGCCATCGGCCGGTTGACTCGGTGAAATTCCGGGACCGACGGTTAAAGTCCGGATGGGAGGAAGCGCGCGAGGTGTCCGGTGTCCCAGCCGGGCGCCTGCCGTGGTGCATCTGTGCATCATGGCGAATCCCCCGGGGCCCGCCGTGGCTTAGAGCTACTGGCGAGTAGGAGACCCGGGGTGGAGATACCCGCGCAGGACGCCGCCCACATGGCGCGCGCCGTCGAGCTGGCCGGACACGGACATGGCACCACCAGCCCCAACCCCGTGGTCGGCTGCGTCGTGCTCGACGCCGACGGGCGGGTCGCGGGCGAGGGCTTCCACGCGTACGCGGGCGGGCCGCACGCCGAGGTGGTCGCGCTCGCGCAGGCCGGCGAGCGGGCCAGGGGCGGCACCGCCTACGTGACGCTCGAGCCCTGCGACCACACCGGCCGGACGGGGCCGTGCAGCCGTGCCCTGCTGGAGGCCGGGGTGGCGCGCGTGGTGATCGCGGTGCCCGACCCCAACCCGAAGGCGGCGGGCGGTGCGGCGCGGCTGCGGGCCCACGGCGTCGCCGTCACGTCCGGGGTCCTCACCGAGGCCGCGGAGCGGGTCAACGAGGAGTGGCTGACGTACGCGCGGCTCGGGCGACCCCACGTGACCTGGAAGTTCGCCGCGACGCTGGACGGCAGGTCGGCGGCCGAGGACGGCACCAGCAAGTGGATCACCTCGCCGGAGGCCAGGGCCGACGTGCACCGGCTCCGGGCGGCCTCCGACGCGATCGTGGCCGGCATCGGCACGGTGCTGGCAGACGACCCCCACCTCACGGCCCGCCCGGGCTCTGCGTACAACCCCGGCCTCGTGGCCCGTTCGGCCGCCGAGTACGACGCCCGCCCCACGGCTCCTGGCCGCGACACACCCGGAGTGCGCGGCAGTACGGGTGCGGGCGGCCACGTTCTTGAAGCGGGAGCGGGTGACGAAGCCCCGGTAGCGGTTGCGCGTGGTGACGTGCCTGGAGTGCGCGACGTCCCGGGCACAGGACCCGATGGCGCAGGGCCTGACGGCGCTCGGCCTGACGGCGCTCGGCTTGACGGCGCTCGGCTTGACGGCGCACGGCTTGACGGCGCGGGGCGCGAGGGCGCCGGGGTGGGGCGTTGGGGTGCCGGGGGCGGCAGCTTGGTCTCGGACGCCGGGTTCGGCGTGACCGGTGGCAGTTCCGGTTCGCCGGGGGCGGTGGTGCGGGGGCCGCTGCGGGTCGTGGTCGATCCGTCCGCCAGGACGCCCCAGGACGCCCGGGTCCTCGACGACCAAGCCCCCACCCTCGTCGCCGTGGCCGACGACGTCGACACCGACCTCAAGGCCGACCTCCTGCGCCTGCCCCGCCACGACGGCGGCGGTCTCGACCTGCACGCCCTGCTCCGCGAGCTGGCGGCGCGAGGGGTCGTGAGCGTGTTCCTGGAGGGCGGCCCGACGCTGGCGGGCGCGTTCGTCGAGCAGGGGCTGGTCGATCGCGTGGTGGCGTACCTGGCGCCGGCGTTGCTGGGGTCCGGGCGGGCCGCGCTCGGCGCGGCCGGGGTGCGGACGATCGGCGAGCTCCATCACCTGAAATTTGACGAGATTTCCCCCATCGGGCCGGATGTACGGCTGATTGCCCGGCCCACCACACAACCAGGCAGGGAGAAGTGATGTTCACCGGAATCATTGAGGAGAAGGGCGAAGTGGTGGCCATCGACCAGGCGGGCGGTGGCGCTCTGCTGTCGGTGCGCGGCCCGGTCGTCACCTCCGACGCCAAGCATGGTGACTCGATCGCGGTCAACGGCGTGTGCCTCACGGTCGTGGAGGTCAAGGGCGACGTCTTCACGGTCGATGTGATCAGGGAGTCGCTCGACCGCAGCTCCCTGGGCGACCTCTCCGAGGGCTCGGCGGTGAACCTGGAGCGGGCCGTACGCGCCGACCAGCGCCTCGGCGGTCACATCGTGCAGGGCCACGTGGACGGCACCGCCGTCCTGCTGTCGCGCGACCCCGGCGAGAACTGGGACGACCTGCGGTTCTCGCTGTCCGAGGCGCTGAGCCGCTACGTCGCGGAGAAGGGCTCGATCGCGATCGACGGAATCAGCCTGACGGTCACGACGGTTGACGACGACAGCTTCGGCGTGAGTCTCATCCCGACCACGCTGAAGCTCACCACCATGGGCGAACGCCAGGTGGGCGACGTGGTGAACATCGAGGTCGACGTGATCGCGAAGTACGTTGAAAGGCTGGTGGTCAGGCAGTGAACTGGGCCAACGCCGGATTTGAGATATTCGGCACGCACGTGCTCTGGACCGACCTGGTGGGCAACATCGCCGCCCTGTCGACGGTCCTGCTGGCCATGCGCAAGTCGATGTGGACGTGGCCGGTGCAGCTCGCCGGCTCGGTGCTGCTGTTCGTCGCCTCGATCAACGCCCACATCACCGGGAACGCGCTCAAGCAGGCGCTGTTCGCGGCCCTGGCGGTGTACGGGTGGTGGGCGTGGCGGCGCGGCACCCAGGACGGCAAGCAGCTGGCCGTGCGCCCCGCCCAGTGGCGGGAGCGGTCGCTGCTGATCGGCGTCATGCTGGTGGGCACGGCCGTGGTCGGGGTGCTGTTCTACGTCACCGGCCTGTCGTGGGGCGCTCACGAGCCGCTGCCGAAGGGCGCGTTCCTGGTGGCCGCCGACGCCTACATCTTCGTCGGCAGCGCGGTGGCCACGTGGGCGCAGGGCAGGGCGCTGGTGGACTTCTGGATGGTGTGGGTGGCCGTGGACCTGGTCGGGGTGCCGCTGGCGTTCAGCTCGGGCCTGGTGGTCTCCGGCTACGTCTACGGCATCTTCTTCGTCCTGGTCATCATCGGGTTCGTGAAGTGGCTGCGCGAATACCGCACCTCCTCCCTCGGCCTGGCGGTGGCGCAATGAGCGACATCAAGCTCGACCCGATCGAGCGCGCCATCGAGGACATGCGCGCCGGCAAGCCCGTGGTGGTGGTCGACGACGAGAACCGGGAGAACGAGGGCGACCTCATCTTCGCCGCGGCCAAGGCCACGCCGGAGCTGTGCACGTTCACGATCCGGCACACCAGCGGCATGATCTGCGTGGCGATGGAGGGCAAGGAGCTCGACCGGCTCGGCCTGCCGCTCATGGTCTTCCACAACAAGGAGCGCATGCGCACGGCGTACACGATCACCGTGGACGCCCGCGACGGCGTTACGACGGGCATCTCGGCGGCCGACCGGGCCAGGACGATCCGCACGCTGGCCGACTCGGCCACCGAGCCCAACGAGCTCGTCCGCCCGGGGCACATCTTCCCGCTGCGCTACCACGAGGGCGGCGTGCTGGCCCGGCGCGGCCACACCGAGGCGGCCGTGGACCTGGCCAGGCTGGCCGGGCTGTCGGCGGCCGGCGCGCTGGCCGAGGTGGTCAACGACGACGGCACCATGGCCAGGCTGCCCGAGCTGCGCCGCTTCGCCGACGAGCACGACCTGGCCCTGGTCTCCATCGAGCAGCTCGTCGACTACCGCCGGCGGGCCGAGAGCATGGTCACCAGGGTCGCCGAGACGCGGCTGCCGAACGCGTACGGGATGTGGCGGGCGTACGGCTACGCCAGCGCGCTCGACGGCGGCGAGCACGTCGCGCTGGTCCTCGGCGACCTGGCCGGAGGCGAGAACATCCTGGTCAGAGCCCACTCCGAATGTCTGACCGGCGACGTGTTCGGCTCGCTGCGCTGCGACTGCGGGGTGCAGCTCGACCACGCCATGGCGGCCGTCGCGCAGGAGGGCCGCGGCGTGATCGTCTACCTGCGCGGCCACGAGGGCCGGGGGATCGGGCTGCTGGCCAAGCTGAAGGCGTACAGCCTGCAGGACAACGGCAGCGACACCGTGGACGCCAACGTGGAGCTGGGGCTGCCGGTGGACGCGCGGGAGTTCTCCAACGCGGGGCAGATCCTGGCCGACCTCGGCGTCAAGTCGGTGCGGCTGCTCACCAACAACCCGGCCAAGCTCAAGGGCATGGACGGCTACGGCATCAAGGTCCTCGGCCGCGAGGCGATGCCCGTGGCCATGAACCCGTACAACGAGCGTTACCTCAAGGCCAAGCGCGATCGCCTGGGCCACGACATCTCGGAGGCGTCATGAGTGGGGAAGGACGGCCGGGCGTCGCGGCGCCGGACGCGTCGGGGCTGACGGTGGGGGTCGTGGCGGCCAGCTGGCACGCCAAGATCACCGACCAGCTGGTGTCGCGGGCCGTGCAGGCGTGCGACGACAGCGGCGCCACGGCGACGGTGGTGCGGGTGCCGGGCTCGCTGGAGATCCCGGTGGTCGCCCAGGCGCTGGCCCGCCGCTGTGACGCGGTGGTGGCCCTGGGCGCGGTCATCCGCGGCGACACCGCGCATTTCGACTACGTCTGCGACTCGGTGACGTCGGGCCTGACCCGGATCTCGCTGGACGAGGAGACGCCGGTCGGCAACGGCGTGCTCACGTGCGAGACCATGGACCAGGCACTCGACCGCTCGGGTCTGCCAGGGAGCAAGGAGGACAAGGGTTACGAGTCGGCCATCGCCGCGCTCGAGACCGCACTCCTCCTGAGAGACCTCGGCTGACCTACGGTAGGTTTCCCTCGTGTCAGAGCCCGTGTCCCCTCCGCCCCTGCCCGTCACCTGGCGCCCTCGCCGGGGACGGTTCGTCGCCTACGGCTTCGCCGTGCTGATCGTGCTGGGGGCGGTGGTGATGGCGATCTTCATCGCCCAGCCGTTCCAGCTGGCCGACCGGGTGGCGATCGTGGCCTTCGGGGGCGGGGTGGCGTGGGTGCTGCATCTGCTGGGCCGGGTGCGGGTGGAGGCCGACGAGAAGGGCCTCACGGTCGTCAACGCCGTCCGCACCCACCGCTACTCGTGGCCGGAGATCCTGGACGTCACGCTGCTGGTGGGCGACCCGTGGCCGCGGATCGACTTCTCCGACGGGCACACCGTCGGGGCCATGGGGATCCAGGGCTCGGAGAAGGCCCGCGCCCGCCGGGCCACGGCCGAACTGCGGGCCCTGATCCGGGAGCGCGGGGAGGCGCGCGAGGGTTAGCCGGGCTCGGGGAAGAGCTCGTCCACCGTGTCGACCGTGAGGATGCGGATCAGCCATGCCTGCAGGATGTCGAGGTCCTCGCAGGCGGAGATGGCTTCGCGCTGCTCGCGGCTGATCCAGAGGAAGCGTGACTGCAGGGCGACGTCGATCGCCCGGCGCGCTGCGGTGATCTTGCTCTGCTGCCGGGCTTCCGGGGACACGGGATAGCGGTCCCAGGGCTCCGGCGTGCTGAACTGCGCGGACATCAGTTCTCGCCGAGGACTTCGGCCGTCGTGGTGGCCGTGGCGGCGTACACGGTCATCATTCCTCCAGGTGGTGGCGGACGTGGTCATGGAGCTGTGTGCGAAGGAAGCCGTGGGAGAAGAGGCGGGGCATCAGCTTCTTCTCGGGCAAGGCGTGGGGGCATGCCTTGTTCGTCCTCTCGTTCGGTGAGCGTAAGCTTACAGTTCGTGACGGCCGCTCCGGGTGAATATCGCGGAGGCGAGGTGTGGACGTAGCCTGAAGGCGTGCTGCGGCGGACAATCAGGGCAATGGACATCGACTCGCCGGACCGGCTCATCGAGCTGCTCGACCGGCACGCCTACCTGGCCGACGAAGGGCTGGCCACGGCCGCCTTCCTGGCGTTGCGGATGGGGCGGCCGCTGTTTCTCGAAGGGGAGGCCGGGGTCGGGAAGACCGAGCTGGCCAAGACCCTGGCCGCGCTGCTGAAGGCGCCGCTCATCAGGCTGCAGTGCTACGAGGGGCTGGACGCGGCCCAGGCCCTGTACGACTGGGACTTCGCCCGCCAGCTCCTCCACCTCAAGGCCGCCGAGGCCGCCGGGGTCACCGACGTGAGCAGGCTGGAGGGGGAGATCTACGACCGGCGGTTCCTGATCGCCAGGCCGCTGCTGAAGGCGATCGAGACGCAGCCCAGCGTGCTGCTGGTGGACGAGATCGACCGGGCCGACGACGAGTTCGAGGCGTTCCTCCTCGAGGTGCTCTCCGACTTCACGATCTCCATCCCCGAGCTGGGCACCATCAAGGCCAGGACGCCGCCGGTGGTCGTGGTGACCTCCAACCGCACGCGCGAGGTGCACGACGCGCTCAAGCGGCGCTGCCTCTACCACTGGCTGGAGCACCCGGGCTTCGACCGCGAGGTCGCGATCCTGCTGCGGCGCCTGCCCGAGTGCACCGAGACGCTGGCCATGCAGGTGGCGCGGGCGGCCGAGCGGCTGCGGCAGGCCGACCTGGTCAAGCCGCCCGGCGTGGCCGAGACGCTGGACTGGACGGAGGCGCTGCTGACGCTGGGGGCCAAGGAGCTCGACCCCGGCCTGGCCGCCGCCACGCTCGGCGCGGCGCTGAAATATCGCGAGGACGTCGCGGCCGTGGTCGGCAACGGGCTGCTCACCCATGGATGAGTTGGCCGCCACCATGACCGGGTTCGCCAGGACGCTGCGCGCGGCGGGTGTCGCCGCCGACCACGAGCGGACGCAGAACCTGCTCAGGGCGCTCGACCATCTCGACGTGACCGACTCCGGCGAGGTCTACTGGGCCGGGCGGCTGACGCTGTGCGCCACGCCCGACGACCTGCCCCGGTACGACCGGTGCTTCGCCGCCTACTTCGCCGGCCGGCGGGCGACCCCGGCGCGTGCGGCGACCACGAGCGTCACCCGCCACCTGGCCGAGCAGGACACCGGCGGCGAGGCCGGGGACGACGACGGCACGACGGCGCCGGCCACCGCGAGCCGGATCGAGGTGCTGCGGCACCGGGACGTCGCCCGGCTGAGCGAGGCCGAGCGGGCCGAGGTGCACCGGATGCTGGCCATGCTCAGGGCCGGCCGGGCGCGGCGGCGCTCGCGCCGGTACGAATCCGCCCACCGCGGCGTCCTGGACCAGCGGCGCACCATCCGCGACGCGCTCAGGAAGGGCGAGGTGGCCCGGCTCCGCCACCGCAGGCACACCACCCGGCCGCGCCCGGTCGTGCTGTTCGTGGACGTCAGCGGGTCGATGGCTCCTTATGCCGAGACGCTGCTGCGCTTCGCCCACGCCCTGGTCAGGAGCGAGCCCCGGGCCACCAAGGTCTACTCCGTCGGCACCAGGCTCACCCCGATCACCGCCGAGCTGCGCCACCGCGACCCCGGCACCGCGCTGAACGAGGCGTCCAAAACCATCCCCGACTGGAGCGGCGGGACCCGGCTGGGGGAGGAACTGAAGGAGTTCCTGGCCCGTTACAGCGCCAGGGGGGCGATCGCGGTGATCGCCTCGGACGGTTGGGAACGTGGTGACCCGGAGCTGCTGGGCACGCAGATGGCCAGGCTGGCCCGGCAGGCGTACCGAGTGATCTGGGTCAACCCGCACAAGGGATACGAGGACTACCAGCCGCTCACCGGCGGTATGCGGGCCGCCCTGCCGTACCTCGACGACCTGGTGGCCGGGCACAGCCTGGCCGCCTACGAGCAACTCAGCGAAAGGCTCGCGCATGCGTGACGTGCTGCCGGAGATCATGAAGTGGTGGCGTTCCGGGCTCAGGTTCGGGCTGGCCACGGTGGTGGGCACGTGGAGCAGCGCCCCCAGGCCGCCGGGCGCGGCCATGGCGGTGCGCGGCGACGAGGTGGTCGGCAGCGTGTCCGGCGGGTGCGTCGAGGGCGCGGTGTTCGAGCTCGCCGCCGACATCGACGCGCCCGTCCTGCAGCGGTACGGCGTGAGCGACGACGACGCCTTCGCCGTCGGGCTCACCTGCGGCGGCATCATCGACATCCTCGTCGAGCCCGTCTCGATCGAGACCTTCCCCGAGCTCGGAGACGTCGCGGCGTCCATCGACGCGCACGAGCCGGTCACCGTGGCCACCGTCATCTCCGGCCCCGGCCAGGTCGGCGCCCGCCGCGTCATCTGGCCGGACCGCTCCACGGGCACCCTCGGCGTCGACCGCCTCGACGAGGCCGTGGACGACGACGCCCGCGGCATGCTGGCCCAGGGACTGACCGGCATCAGGCGCTACGGCGGCCAGGGGGAGCGGCGGCTGGACGACCTGGCGGTGTTCGTGCACTCGTTCGCGCCGCCGCCGCGGATGCTGGTGTTCGGGGCGATCGACTTCGCCGCGGCGGTGGCCCGGGTGGGCAAGTTCCTCGGCTACCACGTCACGGTGTGCGACGCGCGGCCGATCTTCGCCACCGCCAAGCGCTTCCCCGACGCCGACGAGGTCGTGGTCAAGTGGCCCCACGACTACCTGGCCTCCGTGCCGGTGGACGAGCGTACGGTGATCTGCGTGCTGACCCACGACCCCAAGTTCGACGTGCCGCTGCTGGAGGTGGCGCTGCGCACCGGAGCCGGGTACGTGGGCGCCATGGGCTCGCGCCGTACGCACGAGGACCGTCTGGAGCGGCTGCGCGAGTCCGGCCTCACCGAGGACGAGCTGGCCCGGCTCAGGTCGCCCATCGGCCTCGACCTCGGCGCGCGCACCCCGGAGGAGACGGCCGTGTCGATCGCCGCCGAGCTCATCCAGCTGCGCTGGGGCGGCTCCGGCCGCCCGCTGTCCACGACGGAGGGCCGCATCCACCACGAGGCGCCGTGAGGGCCTCCAAGGTGGCCGGGCTGCTGCTGGCCGCGGGGCAGGGGTCCCGGCTGGGCCGGCCGAAGGCGCTGGTCGAGTACGAGGGCGAGCGGCTGGTGGACCGCGGCGTGCGGCTGCTGGAGGACGGCGGCTGCCACCCGGTGGTGGTCGTGCTCGGCGCGGCCACGGTTCAGGTGCGGGGGGCGGTGACCGTACGCAATCCGGACTGGGCCGCCGGCATGGGCTCCTCCCTGCGCGTCGGGCTGGCCGCGTTGCCGCAGGAGGCGGAGTCCGTCGTGGTCGCGCTGGTCGACCAGCCGCTGATCCGCCCCGGCGCGGTACGCGAGCTGATCGGCTCGGGCGCCGGCCTGGCGGTCGCGACGTACGGCGGCCGGCGCAGGAACCCCGTGCTGATCGCCCGTGAGCACTTCGCCGCGGTGGCCCGGCTGGCCGAAGGCGACGTCGGGGCGCGGCCGTTCATGAAGGCGCATCCCGAGCTGGTCACCGAGGTGCCGTGCGACGGGCACGGCGACCCCGCCGACATCGACACGCCCGAGGACCTGGTCCGGCTACAGCCGGAGTGAAGCGATCGCGGCCCGGTGGTCGCTGCCGGTCGCCGGGGCCACCCCCGCCTTGGTCGCCGTCATGCCCCTGAACAGGATGTGGTCGGGCCTGGTGATCGGGAACTCGGCGGGCCAGGTGAAGCCGAACCCCTCGCCGGCCGCGCTCTGGGCGTCGGTCAGCGGCGGGGTCAGCCCAAGCATGCCGCGGTCGGTGGTTGCGGTGTTGAGGTCGCCGAGCAGCAGGATGCGCTTGCTGCGGTCGGCGTCGATGAGCCTGCGCGCGTGGGCCAGCGAGGCGTCGCGCGAGCTGGTCTGGCCGGGCCTGGCCGAGGCCAGGTGCATGACGTAGACGGTCACCTTGCCCTTGGGGGTGCTGACCACGGCGCGCAGGGCGCGCGGCCAGCCAAGGCCGACGTCGAGCGGCTTGGTCTCGCTGATCGGGTAGCGGCTCCACAGGCCGACCGTGCTGACCGGATAGTGGTATTTGAACATCTTGTTGAGCTGCTTGGCCGCGGGCCCGCCGCTGGTCAGCTCCTGGGCCGCCAGGACGTCGAGGTCCTTGGCGATCACGCGCACGGCCTCGCCGGAGGCGCTGTTGCGCACGCCCACGTTGACCGTGCCGACGGCCAGGTCGCTGGGGCCGCCCGGCGGCGTGCGCAGCAGCGTGGAGCCGAACATCACGGCCCACACCACTCCCGGCGCCAGCGCCGCGGCGGCCGCCGTCGTGGAGCGTGCCAGCGCGGCGGCGGCCAGCAGCAGCGGCACGGCCAGGCCCATCCAGGGCAGCAGGCTCTCCAGGACGGGCGTGAACCCGCCGAACGCGGGGATCAGCCGGTGCCCCGCCAGGGCCACGGCCACCAAGGCGGACACGACGATGACGACGCGACTCAGCACCCGAGCCAGGCTAGCGGCTCGGGCCCGGCGGCCCGGCGCGATAACATGTTCCCGTCGCGACAGAACATCATTCGGTTTCATGGGAGCCCGGCATGCGTATCGGTATGGCACTCAACTACTCGGGCGGCTTCAAGGAGTCGGTGGCCGAGCTGGCCGACTACGAGAAGGCCGGACTCGACATCGTGTTCGTGGCCGAGGCGTACTCGTTCGACGCCGTCAGCCAGATGGGTTACATCGCGGCCAAGACCGAGCGGCTGGAGATCGCCTCGGGCATCCTGCCGATCTACTCGCGCACGCCGACGCTGCTGGCCATGACCGCCGCGGGTCTCGACTACGTCTCCGACGGGCGCTTCACGCTCGGGCTGGGCTCCTCGGGGCCGCAGGTGATCGAGGGCTTCCACGGGGTGCCGTTCACCGCGCCGCTCGGGCGTACCAGGGAGATCATCGAGATCTGCCGCCAGGTGTGGCGGCGCGAGCGCGTGCAGTACGACGGCCGGCACTACACGGTGCCGCTCGCGCCCGGCCAGGGCACCGGCCTGGGCAAGCCGCTGAAGATCATCAACCGTCCCGTACGCTCCCGCATCCCCGTCGTGGTGGCCGCCATCGGCCCCAAGAACGTCGAGCTGACCGCCGAGCTGGCCGAGGGCTGGGAGCCGATCTTCTACGTCCCCGAGAAGGCCGCCGACGTCTGGGGCGCCTCGCTGGCCGCCGGGAAGGCCAAGCGGGACCCCGAGCTGGGCGAGCTGGACGTCATCGCCCAGGCGACGCTGGCGATCGGCGACGACGTGGCGGGGCTGCTGGAGTTCGGCCGCCCGATGGCGGCCCTCTACATCGGCGGCATGGGCGCCAAGGGCAGAAACTTCTACAACGACCTGGCCAGGCGCTACGGCTACGAGAAGGAGGCCGAGCGGATCCAGGACCTCTACCTCGAGGGCAAGAAGGACGAGGCCGCCGCGCTGGTCCCGGCCGAGCTGCTGGAGAAGATGTCGCTGGTCGGCAGCGAGGGCTTCGTCCGCGACCGCGTCCAGGCCATGAAGGAGTCGGGGGTGACCACCCTCAACGTGACGCCGCTGGGCAGGACGCACGAGGAGCGGGTGCGGCTGATCGAGACGATCAAGGAGATCGCCGGACAGTGAGGTGAATCACCCCTCATAGGGGAATGCCGCGCTTTTCACGGCCGTTGATGCAGCTCGTGAGGTTCTCCCTGGTGTTCGTGTGGCTCGTCGAGCGGCTGCACATCGATCTGTGCCGGTTGCACGGATCGATCTGTCGCTGACCGCTCCGCCCGCGTTCATCCATACCCTCACGGGCTGCCTCCGGCATGCCCTCGTTTCGAAGGCTTCCCTCTCCGTGAAGAGATTCTCCTTTTCCCTGCAGTTGCTGCTGGGCCTGGCGATCGGCGTGGCGCTCGGATTCGTGGCCAAGGTCTGGGACGTGACCTGGCTGGCCGAGACGCTGACCCGGGTCGGCCAGATCTTCGTGCAGCTCCTCAAGCTCGCCGTGCCGCCGCTGGTCTTCACCGCCGTGCTGGTCAGCGTGGCCAACCTGCGCAACGTCAACGGCGCGGCCCGGCTGGCCACCAAGACGCTCCTGTGGTTCCTGGTCACCGCGTTCGTCTCGGTGTCCCTGGCGATCGGGCTCGGCCTGCTCATCGACCCCGGCCGGGGCGTCACCCTCGACACCGGCGCCGCCAAGGCCCCCGAGAACGCCGGCACCTGGCTCGACTTCGTCACCGGCATCCTGCCCACCAACGTCGTCACCGCCTTCACCGAGGTGAACGTCCTCCAGATCGTCTTCCTGGGAGTCGTGCTCGGCGCCGCGGCCCTGGCGGCCGGCGAGAAGGCCGAGCCGTTCCTGAGCCTCGCCCGTTCCGTGCTGGAGCTGGTGCAGAAGGCGCTGTGGTGGGTCATCCGGCTGGCCCCCATCGGCACGGCGGGGCTGATCGGCAAGGCGGTGTCCACGTACGGGTGGGACCTGCTGGCGCCGCTGGCCAAGTTCAGCGCCGGGGTCTACGCCGCCTGCTTCGTGGTGCTGCTGGTCGTCTACCCGACGGTGCTGGCGGTGTGGGGCAAGGTCAGCCCCGTCCGGTTCTTCCGCAACGCCTGGCCCGCGATCGAGCTGGCCTTCGTCTCGCGCTCGTCGGTCGGCACGCTGCCGCTGACGCAGCGGGTCACGATCGAGCGCAACGGCGTGGACCGCGACTACGCCTCGTTCGCCGTGCCGTTCGGGGCCACGACCAAGATGGACGGCTGCGCCTCGGTGTACCCGGCGCTGGCCGCGATCTTCGTGGCCCAGGTGTTCGGGGTGCCGCTCGGGCTGGGTGACTACCTGCTGATCGCGTTCGTCTCGGTGGTCGGCTCGGCCGCCACGGCGGGCCTGACCGGCGCCACGGTCATGCTGACGCTCACGCTCAGCACGCTGGGGCTGCCGCTTGAGGGCGTCGGCCTGCTGCTGGCGATCGACCCGATCCTCGACATGATCCGCACCGCGACCAACGTGACCGGCCAGATGGTGGTGCCGGTGCTGGTGGCGCGCTCGGAGGGCCGCCTGGACACGGCGGTCTTCAACGCGCCGTCGCAGCCGCTCGACGAGGCGTCCGCCCCGCGCGTGCCCGCGGCCGCGGCGGCCTGATCCGACGTGCGAGGGGGGCGGGCCGACCGCCCCCCTCATCCGTGCGCCGGCGATCGTGGGGCGTCAGGTGCCGTGGGGGCCTATGGTGGGTCGGAAATCCTGATGTTCGAGTAATTGGCGGGGATATGTCCGACGCTACGGAGCGCACGCCGTCCTTGGTCGCCGACCGGTACCGGCTTGACGAGCGCATCGGCAGCGGGCCGATGGGCGAGGTGTGGCGGGGGTACGACACGCGGGCCGACTGGGTCGTGGCCGTGAAGGTGCTCGGCGCCAAGGCCGCCGGTGCCGCCACGCGGGAGGTGCTCAGGCAGCACGCCCAGGCCGTGGCCAGGGTCATCCATCCGAACGTGGCCATGGTGCTGGACGTCGGCGACCACGACGGCGCCCCTTTCCTGGTGATGGAGTACCTCACCGGGCTCAGCCTCGGCGAGGAGCTGGCCGCGCGCGGGCCCATGAAGATCGTGGAAGTGTGCGACCTGGTCGGGCAGGCGGCGGCCGGGCTCGACGCCGCCCACCGGGCCGGGATCGTGCACGGCCAGGTCGATCCGGACAGCTTCCGGCTGGCCGCGAGCGGCGTGCTCAAGGTGGTCGGGTTCGGGATGGACGAGCGGGCCCAGGGGAACGGCCGGTACCAGGCGCCCGAGCGGGCCGCCGGGGAGGCGGCGCAGGCCCCCGGGGACGTGTACGCGCTCGGGTGCGTCTGCTACGAGCTGCTGTGCGGGCGGCCGCCCGCACAGCAGCTCGAGGACGAGCCGGCTCGCGCGGGACAGCCCGTCGCGCCGCCCAGCACAATCAGGGCCGAGGTGCCCGCCGAGCTGGATCGGCTGGTGCTGGCCATGATCGCCGCGGATCCCGCGAAGCGGCCGGCCAGCGGGGAGTCGATCCGGCGCGCCCTGGCCGCCATCGCCCGCCCGAAGGCCGCCCCGGTCGCCCCGGTCGCCCCGGTCGCCCCGGTCGCCCCGGTCGCCCCGGCCGCCCCGGCCGGTCCGGCCGGTCCGGCCGGTCCGGCCGGTCCGGCCGGTCCGGCGGGCCCGCCCGTGACCGGCGTCTCCCTGCGCGAGAGCGCCCTGCCGTCAGGCGCGGGCGCCGGGCTCACGGGGGCGGGTGCCGGAGGTGCCGGCGGCGGGCACGGGGCCACCGAGGTCTTCCACGTCGGCGCGGCCGGAGGCCCCGGCCGGCCGCCGCGGGCCGGTGACACCGCGGTCTACCAGGCCGGCGACCTCGAACCCGGCCGTGACCCGGCCCCGAACCGCAAGCTCGTCATCCAGCTCGGCGCGGCCGTCGCCGCCATCGCGGCCGTGACCGTGGGCATGGTGCTGTGGGCGGGGGCGCGGGAGGAGCCGCCGGTCGCGCTGCCCACCCCCGTCGCCGTCCCCACCACCACGTCCCCGCCCGCCAGCACCCCGCCCGCCAGTACCCCCACCCCCACCGGCGAGCCCTCCCCGGGCATCGTGACCACGCTCGGGGGCGAGGACCCGACCTCCCTGCGCGGGACGGCGCCGCCCAAGGCCACGCTGGGCCGGGAGATCCCGGCCGGCGGGTACGGCAAGTGGCTGGCGGAGTTCGACCAGGCGCTGATGGCCCAGCAGAGCATGAACGGCATCAGCCCCGAAGTGGCCGGCAAGGCCCGCGAGAAGCTCAGGAAGGCGGCCAGGAAGCTTCAGGAGGGCCACGTCGACTCCACGCTGAACCACATCGCCGGTATCTACGACGACCTGCTGAGGGCTCAGGAGAAGGGCGAGATGGAGCCGACCGGGCCGGCCTCGGACTTCCTCAGGGACTGGCGGCTCCCGCAGGGGTAGCGGCCGCCGGGGACCCGATGGGACGAGGCGGGCAATAGTGACGCATGGGTCATGACGCGTACATTGTCCCAATGACCTTCGACTACCCGGCCCGCCGGGCGCGGCTCGCCGGGCTGCTGCCCGGCCGGGAGGTCCACGCCCTGCTCGTCACCTCCACCGTCAACGTCCGGTACCTGACCGGGCTGGTCAGCTCGAACGCGGCCGTCCTGGTCAGGGCCGACGGGACGGCGCTGCTGGCCACCGACAACCGCTACATCGAGGCGGCGCGCACTCTGGACGTGCCGTGCGTCGAGGCGCCGGACGTGGCGGGCCGGCTGGCGGCGCCGGGCGTCGGGATCGAGGCGGGGAGCATGAGCGTGGCGACCTACCACCAGCTGGGGGAGGGGCTCGTCCCGCTGGGGCCGGTGGTCGAGCTGCTGCGGGCGGTCAAGGACGACGGGGAGCTGGAGCGGATCCGTACCGCCTGCGCCATCACCGACCAGGCGTTCGCCGACGTCTCCGCGCGGATCGCCCCTGGGCTCACCGAGCGCGGCCTCGCCCGCCTCCTGGAGGACCGCATGACCGAGCTCGGCGCCGACAGGCCCGCGTTCGACACGATCGTGGCCGCCGGCGAGAACGGCGCCGTCCCGCACCACGTGCCCACCGAGCGGGAGCTGCGCGCCGGCGACCTGGTGACCATGGACTTCGGCGCGCGCTACCGGGGCTACCACGCCGACATGACCAGAACGGTCAGTATCGGCCCGCCCGCAACCTGGCAACGCGAGCTGTACGACCTCGTCGCCGAGGCGCAGCGGGCCGGCCGGCACGCGCTCACCCCCGGGGCCGGGGCGGGAGAGGTGGACGCGGCGGCCCGTTCCGTCATCGAGAACGCCGGCCACGGCGGTCACTTCAGGCACGGCCTGGGCCACGGTGTCGGCCTGGAGATCCATGAGGAGCCGTTCCTCGGCCCCGCCAGGACCGGTAGACTAGAGGATCGAGTTCCGATCACCGTCGAGCCCGGGGTCTACCTCCCGGGCCGGGGTGGGGTTCGCATCGAGGACACCCTCGTGACACGTGAGGGCGGGCCGGAACTTTTCACCAAGACGACCAAGGAGCTGCTCGTCCTTTAGAGCGGCCACACGCGGGAGAGAACGAGTGGCGACGACCAACGACCTCAAGAACGGCATGGTGCTGAAGCTCGACGGCGGGGAGCTGTGGGCCGTTGTGGAGTTCCAGCACGTCAAGCCGGGCAAGGGCGGCGCGTTCGTGCGCACCAAACTCAAGAACGTGCTCTCCGGAAAGGTCGTCGACAAGACCTTCAACGCCGGCGTCAAGGTCGAGGTGGCCAACGTCGACAAGCGGGAGATGCAGTATTCGTACAAGGACGGCGACGACTTCGTGTTCATGGACACCGAGACCTACGACATGGTCAACGTGCCCAGCGGCACCGTCGGCACCGCCGCCAGCTACATGCTGGAGAACACCCTCGCCACGGTCGCGTTCAACGAGGGCTCCGCACTCTACGTCGACCTGCCCGCCGCCGTCGAGCTGACCATCTCCAACACCGAGCCCGGCCTGCAGGGCGACCGCTCCACCGGCGGCACCAAGCCCGCCACGCTGGAGACCGGCGCCGAGATCAAGGTCCCGCTCTTCATCACCACCGGCGAAAAGGTCAAGGTCGACACCCGCAGCGGCGAATACCTCGGCCGGGCCTGAGGTGTCGGCACGCGGCAAAGCACGCAGGAGAGCGCTCGACATTCTCTTCGAGGCCGAACTGCGCAGCGAGGATCCGCTGAAGATCCTCGCTGAGCGCGTGGAGCGTCAGGAGCCGCCGGTGAACGAATACACCTCGACCATCGTCGAGGGCGTCGCCAGGCACCACGCGCGCATCGACGAGCTGATCACCACCTACGCCGAGGGCTGGACGCTCGACCGGATGCCCGCGGTCGACCGCAACCTGCTGCGCGGCGGCACGTACGAGCTGCTGTGGATGCCCGGCGTGCCCGAGGGCGTGGTCATCAGCGAGTGGGTGCACCTGGCGGGGGAGCTCTCGACCGACGAGTCGCCCCAGTTCGTCAACGGCCTGCTGGCCCGCTTCAAGCAACTCAAGCCAAGCCTCACCCTTTAGACACCCCTTTTCGGCGGGCCGGGCCCGCCCGTTCGGGGTACGTTCCAACCACGCCGGCCTGCACGGCTCGCGAGGCGAGGGACGTGTACTGCCGCGCGGTCAGGCGTCACATCACCCGCTACGGCGGGGCCTGACCGTGTGGCCGCGCACCCGCGGCCTGTACGGAGGAAATGGCGCGTCACCAGCCGCGACGCGCCATTTCCGTATCCCCGCCACGAGAAGACCATGTACGGCACGCCCGCCCCGGGCCAGGCAGGAGGGCGACCTGCTGGTGCTGCCGGTCGCCTCCCTCGCCGGCCACTGAAGGGGAGAAGGACGCGCTCCTCGCCGCCGGCCCGGCCGCGTTCTGCACCACGCCCCGCCACGACGGCCACGCCATCGTGCTCGTGCGGTTCGGGGCGGCGGACGCGGGGGAGATGGGCGAGCCGCCGGCCGGCGCCTGGCGGTTACGGGCGCCGGGGCGGCCGGCGGCCGGCTTCGACGGCCGAGCGCGGGGAACGGGTCTCGCCGGTGGGGAGCGGGAGCTCCCGCGTACGGCGTAGGCTGGGCCCCGTCCAGGAAAGCCGCTCGCGAGGTGCGCGTTCGCGAGGGAGAGGGAGGCGAGCCGACGTTGCGTGCTGAAGGCGTCACGAGGACCCCGGCGGTGCGGACCGCCGTCGTCTGGGACGCGTTGCGGTCCATGCTGGCCGAGCGCACTGCGGCCACCGGCCGCGAGTCACTCGACATCGTCGACGCCGGTGGCGGCACCGGCGGGTTCGCCGTGCCGCTGGCCGCGCTGGGTCACGCCGTCACCGTCGTCGACCCGAGCCCCGACTCGCTGGCCGCGCTGGAGCGGCGCGCCAAGGAGAGCGGCGTGGGGGTGCGCGGCCTCCAGGGCGACGCCGCCGACCTCGCCGACCTGCTCAGCCGCGACGTCGCCGACCTGGTCCTGTGCCACAGCGTGCTGGAATACGTGGAAGACCCGATCAGCGCGCTGACCGCGGTCGCGGGCCTGCTGCGCAGAGGCGGCGCCGTGAGCGTGCTGGCCGCCAACCCCGTCGCCAGCGCCATCCACCGGGCGCTGACCGGGCAGTTCGACGAGGCCCGGGCCGTGCTGGCCGACCCCTGCGGGAGCTGGGGCGACCGCGATCCCACGCCCCGGCGGTTCGCCGCCGACACGCTGGTCGAGCTGCTGACCGCGACCGGGTTCACGGTCGGCGCCATCCACGGCGTGCGGGTCTTCGCCGACCTGGTGCCGAGCAGGCTCGTGGACGGTGAGCCGGGCGCCGCGGAGGCGCTGGTGGCCCTCGAGCACGCCGCCGCGACCCATCCGGTGCTGCGCGACATCGCGACACAGCTGCACGTGCTCGGACACCGGGCCTGAGGCCACAGGAAGGGAAGATTCGATGACCGCTCCCCTCGGTATAGAACGTCTGTTCGGATAGAATCGACGGCGTGTCTCGCAAGCAGATCACCGGCATCGGCCCCGCTCCGCGGACCGGGGCCGATGACAGCGGCTGCCCGATCCTCCATGTCGACATGGACGCGTTCTACGCCAGCGTCGAGCTGCTCGAGCGGCCCGAGCTGCGGGGCCGTCCGGTGATCGTGGGCTCGCCCGCCGGGCGCGGCGTCGTGCTCAGCGCCACCTACGAGGCCAGGGCCCAGGGCGTGCACTCGGCGATGCCGATGAGCAGGGCCCGCAGGCTCTGCCCGCAGGCCACGATCATCCCGCCCAGCCACGGCAAATACTCCGAGGTCTCCAAGGGCGTCATGGAGATCTTCCACACGATCACCCCGCTCGTGGAGCCCATCGCCTCCGACGAGGCCTTCCTCGACGTCGGCGGGGCCAGACGCCGGCTCGGCCCGCCCGCCGCCGTGGCCGCCATGATCAGGGAGCAGGTCCTCGACCGCTACGGCATCACCTGCTCCGTGGGCGTGGCCAGCAGCAAATTCATCGCAAAACTCGCCTCCAAGCAGTGCAAGCCCGACGGGCTGCTGGTGGTGCCCGCCGACCAGGTCGTGGAGTTCCTCCACCCGCTGCCCGTGTCGGCCCTGTGGGGCGTCGGCGAGCGCACCGAGGAATCCCTCGTACGCCTGGGCATCCGCACGGTGGGAGATCTCGCCAGAGTGCCGCCCAGCACGCTCCAGCGGGAGCTGGGGCAGGCCGTGGGCGCCCATCTGGCGGGGCTGGCCTGGGGGCGCGACGAGCGGTCGGTGACCCCGCACGTGCCCGACAAGAGCATCGGCAACGAGGAGACGT
This sequence comes from Nonomuraea sp. MTCD27, assembly GCF_041950495.1. Classification (NCBI taxonomy): domain Bacteria; kingdom Bacillati; phylum Actinomycetota; class Actinomycetes; order Streptosporangiales; family Streptosporangiaceae; genus Nonomuraea; species Nonomuraea sp. MTCD27. The sequence goes on from NZ_JBGNUW010000002.1 coordinate 433,072, forward strand.
TCGCGGTGGACGTGGACGATCCCGAGGCGATCAAGCGGGAGCTGCTGCGGTTGTCGGAGCGGGTGGCCGCCCGGATGCGTAAGGCCGGTCACGTGGGAAGAACTGTAAGTGTGAAGCTACGCCGAGCCGATTTCACCACGATCAACCGCTCGCGCACGCTGCGCGAGCCGACCGACGTGGCCCAGGTGATTTACGCCACCGCCTGCGACCTGTTCGAGGCGGCCGGTCTCCAGCGGGTGCGGTTGCGCCTGGTGGGGGTGCGGATGGAGAACCTGCGGCCGGCCGGCGAGGCCACCCGTCAGCTCAGTCTCGGCGAGCGGGAGACCGGGTGGCGCGAGGCGGAGCAGGCCATGGACAAGGCGATCCGGAGATTCGGGCCCGATGCGGTGCTCCCGGCGTCGCTCGTACGTGGCAAGCTTGATGAAATAGAGACATGACGTTCGATGTCCATACTTGGTGGGGGCGTCCGTGTCAGGATTTTGGGGGAAGGGGGGCGAGATGGGCCACAATAGAGCCATGACGTCACCTCCGGTTTGGTCTGCGTTGGACGTTTGCTTTCGCCTACGTCTACAGCCTCGTATTCTGGGGATAACCGACCGCGAGGTTCGGACACCCCGTGTCGTCCGTTGCCGTCTTCCCCGTCCTGGGGCCGTCCTTGGGAGGCGCCGTGCCGCTCTCTGAGCACGAGCAGCGCTTGCTCGACCAGATCGAGCAGGCCCTCTACGCCGAGGACCCGAAGTGGGCCAACACCGTAAGGATCAGTGACCCACGCAGCCATTACAAGCGTCGCCTGGTCAAGGCCTCCATCGGCTTTGCCCTCGGCGTCGTCATCATGATGGTCGGCGTGGTCATGAGTCTGATCCCGCTCGGCGTCGGCGGTTTCGTGGTCATGCTCGCCGCGTGTCTGTGGGGCTTGTCCAGCTGGAAAAAAATGAATGGGTTCGGTGACGCCGCCACCGCCGCCTCAGGCACGGCCGTTCCTCCGGGCAAGCAGGCCCGCCGGGGCAACCGGGGCAGTTTCATGGAACGCATGGAAGAGCGCTGGCGCCGTCGTCACGACGAGCGCTAGCCCGGCAGACACAGAGGTGCGGCCGCCCCCTGGGGGGACGGCCGCACGATCAGGTCTGCCGGTCGGGGTCAGGAGCCCTTCTGGGCTGCCGTCCGCCGCAACCTGATGTTCTCCAGCAGGTCGAATCCGTCGAGCAGCCGCTCGCCCACGACCCGCAGCCGCCGCAGTGTCGACGGGGGCAGCAGCACCGCGCGCAGCCGCCTTCCGCGTGACACCGTGGCCGCCAGGGCCTGCCGCACCTTGCGCAGGTCCTTTTTCATGGGCCCGATCCGCCCGGGCTCCCTGGCGAACAGCACCCGCTCGACCGCCGAGGCGATGGTCGCGATGGCCGCCGCCGAGTCGGCGTCGAACTCGTACTGCTGGGTCAGCCGCCCGGCCAGCGCCCGCGGGGTCTCGCTCGGCTCCCGGGCCATGCCGTAGTCGTACAGCACGTCGTCCAGCTCCGCCCACGCGGCCGCCACCGAAGTGTGGCCCCGGCTCGACATCATTCTCGCCGTCAGCTCGTCGGAGGGCTGCGCCACCTTGAAGCCGAGGCCGCGTACGCGCCGGTTCCTGGTGACCAGCCGCACCCCGGCGGGGATCAGCAGGACGAGGAGCAGCGCCCCCGCCCCGATGCCGAGCTTGCCCATCAGCGGCATCGAGTCGTCCGGCGGCAGCCCGCCGGCCGCGACCGTGCCCTCGCGGTCGACCTCGCGCGGGTTGCGGCGCGCCGTCGGGTCCTGCGGATCGTCGGCGGAGGAGCTGCTGGTCGCCCCGGGCGTCGGCGTCGTGGCCCGCTGCGTCGCCTCCGGCCTGGGCTGCGCGTACGTCGGCACCCGGGCGCTGCCCTGCCCGGCCGCCCCCGACGGGGTCGGCTCGAACGGCAGCCAGCCCACGCCCTCGAAGTACAGCTCCGGCCAGGAGTGGGAGTCGCTCGTGCTGACCTCCCACCGGTCGCCCACCTGCGTGCCGCCCGTGTAGCCGATCGCCACCCGCGACGGGATGCCCACCAGCCTGGCCAGCACCGCCATCGACGCGGCGAACTGCTCGCAGTAGCCCACCCGGTCACGGATCAGGAAGTCCCGCAGCGCCGAGTTGCTGTGCCCCTGCGTACGCAGGTCATAGGTGAAGCGGCCGTCCTGGGTGAAGAACTCCTGCAGTTTCAGCGCCGCGTCGTAGGTCGTCGTGGCGTCCGCGGTCTCCCTGAGCGCCAGCTCCCTGATGTCGGGCGGCAGGTTGTCCGGCACCTGGAGGAAGCGCTGGTCCGGCGCCCCCTGCGTGGAGTCGAGGGAGTCGAGGTCGTCCGCCGTCGGCGCCGGCTCGCTCGTGGCCACCTGGTACTCGATGCCCGCGGCCTCCTCACGGGTGGAGAAGACCATCAGCGTGTCCACGTCGGCCCGCCAGTCGCCGTCCACCCGGATCTGCGTGGGCGGGTACGGCAGCGGCAGGAACCGCAGCCGCGCGATCTCGTCGCTGATCTGGATGTTCGTGACGACGTTGGTGACCTTCGCGTCCGCGCCGAGGCCGGGCGGCGGGGGCAGCGGGCCGTTCTCCGTCCTGTTCTGCGGCGCGCCCTTCGGCTGCGTCATGCCGAACTGCTGGCCGTCGAACGTGTCCAGCGCGTAGATGCGCAGGTAGCGGGGCTTGTTGTCGTTGTTGGTGTAGGTCAGGACCGTCCGCCGCTCGGGCAGCTCCAGCTGGCCCTTCAGGTTGGCGATCGGGTTCGGGATGCTGATGGAGTTGCCCGGCCCCGAGCCCCGGCCGCCCACGCCGAAGGTGAAGAACGACACCGGCTCCATCGCGGGCAGCGCCGCCGGCAGCAGCACGGCCAGCGCGATCGCGGCGAACCCGATGCGCTTGCCCGACAGCCGCAGGCCGTGCGTGTCCGCCGAGCCGCCCGGCGCGGGGGAGGTGGCCGCGCGGGTGCGGCGCACCAGCACCGCCCGGCCCCAGTGGCCCACCCGCTCGCGCCCGTCGGCGATCAGCAGGCCGACGAAGCCGAGCGCGGCCACGATGAAGGCCGGCCAGCTGATCGGGTCGGCCAGGATCGTCGCCGGGACGGTGGCCAGTGCCAGCAGCGGCAGCCCGGCCAGCGCCGCCCGCCGCGCGCGTGCGGCGAGCAGGTCCACGGCGATCGCGATGAGCGCCACGCCGCCGGCGGTCAGCAGCGTGATGCCCTCCGTCTCCGGTACGGGCGCCGCGAACCGCTGGATGTCGGCCCAGCCGACGCCCAGCAGCCTGGCCAGCTCCACCACCGACGCCTTCGTCGGCACCAGCAGCGCCCACGCCTTGTCGGCGGCGAAGGCCGCGGTCAGGTAGATCCACGCCGCGGCCACGCCCAGCAGCGGCGCCGCCCACGCGGGCAGCGTCAGCCGGCTACTCAGCAGCCCCGCGGCGACCACGGCCAGCACGGCGCCGAGCGAGGTCCAGAACCAGGTCCCGCCCTGGAAGAGCGGGTAGAGCAGGATGGCCGCGGTGAACGCGGCCACTCCCGAGGCGATCGTCAGTCTCATGCCGCTCCTCCCGCGGGGCCGACCGCGTACCTGCCGCGGTTGGCGGCGTCCTGCCAGACCGAGGCGATCGAGGTGCCCGCGGGCAGCCGTACGATGCGCCAGCCGTACCCGGCCAGGACGGTCTGCACCGCCTGATGATCCTCCGCGGCCGCCCGGTCGCCGCCCTCCCACGTGCTCACGTCGAGCAGGACGGCCACGCCGGTGATGCCGCTGTGCCGCAGCCGGGCCAGCTCCCTCGCCTCCTCCGCGTCGAGCGCGCCGAGCACCGCCACGATCAGCCCGTCACCGCCGCCCTGGCGCAGCGCCGACACGCCCATCTCCAGGGTGCGGGCCGGGCTGTGCCGCACCACGGCGAGGGTGTCGAGCAGCGAGTAGCTCAGGCCGGTGTCGGTCAGATGCTCGGCGCCCTGGTCGGTCACCAGTCGCAGGCCGAGACCCTCGTGGGCGAGGTGCACCCCGATCGAGGCCGCGGCCGAGACCGCCACCTCGAACGACGAGCGCGGCCCCTCGCCGCGGTGGGCGTGCCTGCGGGTGTCGAGGAGGAGCGCGCCGCGGCTCTGCCACTGCTGCTCCTCGCGGCGCACCATCAGCTCGCCGTGGCGGGCCGTCGAACGCCAGTGAACCCGCCGCAGGTCGTCGCCCTGCCGGTATTCGCGCGGGGCCACGTCGTCGTCGCCGGCCGCGGCCACGCTCCTGGTACGGCTGTCGCCGCCGCCCGTCCACTCGCCCGACAGCCGTACGTGGGGCAGCGCCGCCACCTGCGGCGTCACCACCAGCGTGTCGCTGATCGTGAACGAGCGGGTCAGCTCCACCAGCCCGAACGGGTCGGCGATGCGGATGGACAGCGGCCCGATGGTGTAGCGGCCGCGCAGGTCCGAGCGCACCCGGTAGTCGATCTCCCGCACGCCGCGCGACTCGACCCGGTCGAGCACGAACCTGGGCCGCACGCCCAGCGCGTACGGCACGGTGTCCTCGATGAGCAGCAGGCCGGTGGGCAGCCTGGTCACGTTCTCCAGCCGCAGGGTCACGGTGGCCTCGCCGCCCACCTCGGCCCTGGGCGGGTCCAGCCGCCTGGCGCAGCTCAGCCGGTAGCGGGTCCGCGCCACGACCATGGCCGCCAGCAGCGGCAGCGTCGTCACCAGGACGCCGATCCTGAACAGGTCGTTCTCGCCCAGGATGAGGGCCATCAGCAGCGCCGCGATCCCGGACGCGAGGAACGACCTCCCCCTGGAGGTCAGCGCCCGCAGCCCCGCCCTCACCGCACCTCGATCAACATGTGCCGCGCGTCCGGCCGTGCCTGCCCGACCCCACCCCGTCGGCGGAGGTCCTCGCTGCGCTGCGCATCCATCAACGGCCCCGCGTCTCCGGCACCGGGACGCGCCTGACCAGATCGGTCACCACCTGCTCGGGCAGGCGGCGCTGGCCCTGGGCCTCGACGCTGGGCAGCAGCCGGTGCGCCAGGACGGGGATGGCCAGGTCCTGCAGGTCGTCGGGGATGACGTAGTCGCGACCGGCCAGCGCCGCGTGCGCCCTGGCGGCCCGTACGAGCTGCAGCGTGGACCTCGGGGAGGCGCCCAGCCGCAGGTCGGGGGAGTGGCGGGTGGCCACGACCAGGTCGATGGCGTACTTCTTGACCGCCTGGGAGACGTAGACGCCGCGTACGGCCTCGATCAGGGCGCGCACCTCCGCCGTCGTCGCCACCGGCTCCAGCTTGTCGAGCGGGGAGGTGCCCCCGTGCACGTCGAGCATCTCCAGCTCGGCCGACGGCTCCGGGTAACCCATCGCCACCCGCGCGGTGAAGCGGTCGCGCTGCGCCTCCGGCAGCGGATAGGTGCCCTCCATCTCGATGGGGTTCTGGGTGGCGATCACCATGAACGGGGCGTCGAGCTGATAAGTCCTCCCGTCCACGGTCACCTGATGCTCCTCCATGCACTCCAGCAATGCGGACTGCGTCTTGGGGGAGGCACGGTTGATCTCGTCACCCACCACGATGTTGGCGAACACCGGTCCGGGTTTGAACTCGAATTCCCGGGTCTGCTGGTTGTACGCGCTCACCCCGGTGATGTCGCTGGGCAACAGGTCGGGGGTGAACTGCACCCGGCGGACCGGGCAGTCGATGGAGCGGGCGAGTGCCTTGGCCAGCATCGTCTTGCCGACCCCGGGCACGTCCTCGATCAGGAGGTGCCCTTCGGCGAGCAGGACGGTCAGAGTGAGGCGGACGGCGTCGCTCTTGCCCTCGATCACCGATTCGATGGCCTGCCGAATCCGGTGGGCGGTGGAGACCAGCTCGTCGAGCTGGGGAGGGACGTCATGGGTTACTGCCACCAGGCCTCCATGAGAAGTGCGACGGCTGTCCCGTACGGTGCCATTGCGGGAGCCATGCCATTCCTTTTCCATTGTCTGTACGACCCTACGACGCTGCGGGTTCTTCAGCGACATTTGTGGATATTCCAGGGAACCCTGGTGATGTTGGTGTTCTTGTCCCATAGCAGTGCGAATCTGGTGACAGAGGGGGCGCCGAGCGCTCCACTTTCCTCCACGCCGGGCTACCCCAACCCCTGCCGCCCCTATTTCCGCGGCCTTTTGAACCCTCGACACGCCCATGAGGGTTGACCGGCCGCTCACCGCCCCCCACCCCACCCCATGGCTCTGACCTGCGGTAACGCAACGGAAACCGATGATGAAGACGGTTCGAATCAGTTGACGGTGGGGAGAAGTGGAGTATGGTGGTGCGCAGTGGAGAGCCCGGTGCACCAGCGCTGAGCGCTTCACGAGGCACGGGAGGTGGGGCCGATGTTCCTCGGCACCCATCAACCGCGTCTGGACGACAAGGGACGGCTGTTCCTGCCGGCTAAGTACCGTGAGGAGCTGGCGGAGGGTCTTGTGATCACCAAAGGCCAGGAGCGATGCCTCTACGTCTTTCCCGTGGAGGAGTTCCAGCGCATTACCGAGGCTCTCAGCACCGCCCCGGTCACCGCCAAGGCGGTGCGTGACTACAGCCGCGTCTTCTTCGCCAGCGCGTCCGACGAGAAACCAGACAAGCAGGGACGCATCACGATCCCGCAGACCCTTCGTCAGTACGCGGGTCTGGAACGTGACTGCGTCGTCATCGGGGCCAACACCCGGCTGGAGATCTGGGACGCACAGGCCTGGGACACCTATCTCAGCGCACAGGAGCAGGCGTTCGCCGATCTGTCGGAGGAGGTGCTGCCAGGAATCTTGTAGTGACCACGGTCGATCCGTCGGTGATGTCGTTCGGCGAGGTCTCCACCCGCAACCACTGTCCGCCAGCTGATGCACCTTCCCCGGTGTCAGATGGCGGGCGTCCACGAAGAGGGTGCGGATGGGGACCTGGCCGGGCGGCGCCGGGTGGGGACCCAGGAATGACCGACGATCGATCGATGACGCGTCATCCGCGAGCAAGGACGCGAGAGGGGGGTTGGAGATGCAGGACAACGATGGCACGGGCGGTCACGTTCCGGTGATGCTCGAGCGCGTTCTGGAGCTTCTCGGCCCCGCGCTCTCCGGGCCGGCTCCCGTCGTCGTCGACGCCAACCTCGGCCTCGGCGGTCACTCGGAGGCCCTGCTCGCCGCCCATCCGGCGCTGCACCTGATCGGGATCGACCGCGACCCTTTCGCGATCGACTTCTCGACCCGCAGGCTCAGCCCGTACGCGGAGCGGACCACGCTGGTCCACGCCTCCTCCGGCGATCTGGCGGAGGTGCTCGAGCGCGCGGGGCACACCGCGATCGACGGGGCGCTGTTCGACCTCGGGGTGTCCTCGCCGCAGCTCGACGAGGCCGAGCGCGGGTTCGCCTATTCCTATGACGCGCCGCTCGACATGCGCATGGACACCTCGCAGGAGCTGACGGCGGAGCAGGTGGTCAACACCTACCCCACCGCGGAGCTGACGCGCATCCTTCGGGATTACGGCGAGGAGAGATTCGCCCCGCGTGTCGCGGGCCTGATCACTAAAGAACGGGCCAAAGAGCCAATAACGTCTACTAAGCGGCTGGCGGACATCGTTCGCGAGGCGATCCCCGCCGCGACCCGGCGCACCGGGGGAAACCCCGCCAAGAGGACTTTTCAGGCCCTGCGCATCGAGGTGAACGCGGAGCTGTCCGCCCTGGAGGCGGCTCTTCCCGCGGCACTCGACGCGCTGGTGCTCGGTGGGCGAGTCGTCGTGCTCTCCTACCACTCACTCGAGGACCGGCTCACCAAGCAGGCCCTCACGGCGCGAACCAGGGACACCAGCCCCCCCGGGCTGCCCGTCCCGCTGCCGGCTCACCAGCCGAGGTTCCGCCTGCTGACGAGGGGAGCAGAGCTCCCAAGCGATGAAGAGCTCGCCCGCAACCCGCGGGCGGCCTCGGCCCGGCTACGGGCGGCAGAGAGGATCCGTGTTGACGACTGAGCAGGAGACCGGCAAGGGCACGCCCGCTCGCCGCGCCGTGCCCAAGACGGGCACGCGGCGGTCGGCGACGGCGCACCAGCCCAAGCCGCGTCCCCGTCCTGACGCGCGCCCCGAGGCCGACGCCAAGCGATCGGCCGCCGAGCGGGAACGTGCCGAAGCCGCCGGCAGGCGGCCCGCCGGCGTGCGCGCCGACGCCGCCGCCAAGGCGCCCGCCACCGAGCGCGTGCGCGCGGGTGAGGCCGGGGCGCCGGCCGCCGAGCGCGTGCGCGCCGCCGGCGGCAAGGCGCCGGTGGCCGAGCGGGCGCGTGCCGCGTCCGGCAAGGCGCCGGTCGTCGAGCGGACGCGTCCCGAGGCGCCGGGCAAGCGGCCGGTCGGCGGGCGTACGCGGGCCGAGGCCACGACGGCCCGTCCCGAGTCGCGGCGCCGTCCCGCGCGCCGGCAGCGGGCGCCGTTCGTGCTGCTCGTCGTCGGGCTGCTCTGTGGCGGCCTGGTCAGCCTGCTGCTGCTCAACACCATGCTCGCCCAGGACGCCATCACCGACGCGACGCTGCGCGAGGAGATCGCGGTGGCGAAGCAGGAGAACGAGAAGATCAACCAGCAATATCAGCTCAAGACGCAGCCGGGCGTCATCGCCGACCGGGCCGAGAAGCAGGGCCAGCACACCGACTGGGACACCGTCAACAGCTGGAGCAGTGCCGGTGACCAGGCCAGCCAGGTGGACACGGAACGGTGAGTGACTCAGGCGGCAGGGGGCAGGGCCCCGGCCGTGGCGCTGGCGGCGCCGGCTCTCAGGGAGGGCCAGGCGCCGCTCGTCGTACGCCGGGCGGGCCGGGACGGGCAGGGCGCCAAGGGGGCTCTGCCCGTTCTGAGGGGGCGGGCCGCCCGGCGTCGCCGGAGAACCCGCCGCGCCGGCCGCGACCCCCGTCCCCCGATCCGCTCGACCTGCCGTTCGGGCACGAGCCGTTCGGGCGCGACGACTCGCGCGACCGGCCCCCGCGGGAACCCGGGGACGAGGGCCGCGGGCGGTCGCGCCGGGGCGAGCGGGAGGGCGACGGCGACCGGGCATGGGACGGCGAGCGTGACAGCGGGCGTGACGGCGGGCGTGACAGCGGGGAGGGCCCGCGCGGGCGCACCCGCGGCGACGGGCGCTCCCGGTCGCGTGACGACGCCTCCCGCGAGGACGGGCGCTCACGGGACGACGGTTCGCGGGCGCGGCCGCGCGACGACGGGGCTCGCGGCCGCTCGCGGGACGACCGGCCCGGTGCGCGGTCGCGCGGCGAGGACGGTGACGGGGGCCGCCGGCGTACCCGTGACGAGAGCGAGCGCCTGCGCGGGCGCACCCGCCCCGAGCGTGACGAGGGCGACCGGCCGAGAGGCCGGGCCCATCCCGAGCGTGACGGGGACGAGCGGCCGAGGGGGCGCGCGTCCCAGGGGCGCGACGACGCCGACCGGCTCAGGGGGCGGGGCTCCCAGGGGCGGGCGGACGATGATCGGCTCAGAGGGCGCGTGCAGGGGCGTGAGGAGCGTTCGCGCGATCGGGCCGAGGCGGCCGAGCGGGGCGGCAGGCAGCGCCCTGACAGCGGACGGGGCGGCGCCGACGATCCCCGGCGGCGGAGCCGGCAGGAGGAGGGGCCCGCGCGCCGTACCCCTGCGGGCCGGCCGCCCGCGGGAGGCTCCCGGCAGGAGCCGGCGCGGGACCGCGAGCGGACGGCGGCGCGCCGCGGCGGGGACGTACCGCCGCCCAGGGGGCCGCGCCGGCCCCCCACGCCGCCGCGCCCGCCCAGGCCGCCGCTGGTGCTGCGGCTGGGCAGCCCGCGCAGGCGCATCAACATCGGCCTGATCGGCATGACCTTCATCCTGTCGATCTTCGCCGGACGGCTGATCCAGATGCAGGGGCTCGACTCCAAGGTGTACGAGGCCGCGGCCGCCGACCAGCGCCAGCACACCGAGGAGATCCCGGCCAAGCGCGGCTCGATCACCGACGCCAACGGCCACGAGCTGGCCGTCACCGTGGAGGCCCGCGAGGTCTCGATCGACCCGACCAAGGTCCCCGCCTCCGTACGCGCGAAGGCGGCCGCGATCCTGGCCCAGCAGCTCGGCAAGACCGAGCAGGAGATCGCCGCGAAGCTGGCCAGGACGGGCACCCACTACCAGCTGCTGGCCAGAGACGTGGACCCCGTCGTGGCCAGCCGCCTCATGCAGGCCCGCGTGCCCGCGCTGTCGGCCAAGAAGACCTACCGCCGGCTCTACCCGGCGGGCGACCTGGCGGGCAGCCTCATCGGGTTCGTCGGCGACGAGGGCAAGGGCCTGGGCGGCATGGAGCAGGCGAAGAACTCGCTCCTGGCCGGCCGCGACGGCGAGCAGCGCGTCGAGACCGGCCGCGACGGCCAGCGCATCCCGATGACCAGCAGCCAGCGCACCGCGCCGGTCGACGGCCAGGACGTACGCCTGACGATCGACCGCGACATCCAGTGGGCCGCCCAGAAGTCGATCGGCGAGCAGGTCCAGAAGTCCGGGGCCGACAGCGGCACGGTGATCGTCATGGACGTGCGCACGGCGCAGATCGTGGCCATGGCCAACGCCCCCGAGCTCGACCTGAACAACTGGCGCAAGGCCCCGGAGTCCAGCTACGTGAACAAGGCCGCCGCCGACGTCTTCGAGCCCGGCAGCACGAACAAGGTCATCACCGCCGCCGCGGCGCTGGAGGCCCGCGCGGTGACGCCCGACACGGTCTACCAGGTGCCCGACCGGATCAGGTGCGCCGACCAGGTGCTGCGTGACGCCCACGCGCACAAGGTGGAGTCGATGACGTTCCGGCAGGCCATGGCGCAGTCCAGCAACGTGGCCACGGTCATGGCGGCGCGCGAGATCGGCAGCGAGCGGCTGCACCGGATGCTGAAGGCGTTCGGCTTCGGCAGCACGCCGGGCGGCGGCGTGCCCAGCGCCGAGGCCGGCCTGCTGCCCGACTACCGGAAGTGGTCCGGCAGCCAGAACTGCACGGTCGCCTACGGGCAGGGCGTCTCGGTGACCGCGCTGCAGATGGCCAGCGTCTACCAGACCATCGCCAACGGCGGCGTCAAGATAGAGCCGCAGATCGTGGCGGGCACGACGGACGCGACCGGCAGGTTCGTTCCGGCTCCCGCAGGTAAGCAGACCAGAGTGGTGAGTGAGACGACGGCCAGGGAGATCTCGACGATGCTGGAGAGCGCGGTGGGCGAGGAAGGCACCGGCCAGCTCGCCGCCATCGACGGATACCGGGTGGCGGGCAAGACGGGCACGGCCAACCGCTACGATGCCGAGCTCGGCCGTTACGACGGTTACACGGCCTCGTTCGTCGGGTTCGCGCCGGCCGACCAGCCGCGGCTGGTGGTGCTCTCGGTGCTGCAGAACCCGAAGAACGGCCACTTCGGCGGGCAACTGGCGGCCCCCGTGTTCAAGGATGTGATGACGTTCGCCATCAAGAGCAAGAAGATTCCTCCCACAGGCTCCGCCGCGCCGTCGGTGCGTGTGCGCGCGGGACAGTGACCAGGGAAGGTACGCTCTCGCCGTGCGTCCCCCGTCGTCTATGCGTCCCACGACCAGCCCGCCTCGCCCGCTGACCGGGCTCGCGACCATGCTCGACGCCGATTCAGGCACGGCACGGTCGCCCCACGCCGCCCTGACCGGCGTCACCATCGACTCCCGTAACGTCAGGCGCGGAGACCTGTACGTCGCGCTGCCCGGCAACCGGGTCCACGGCGCCACCTTCGCCGCCGACGCGATGGCGAGCGGTGCCGTGGCCGTCCTCACCGACAGAGCCGGCCGCGACGCGGCCGTCGCCACCGGCCTGCCCGTGCTCATCGTGCCCGACCCGCGCGCCCTGCTCGGGCCGATCTCCTCCTGGGTGTACGGCCAGCCGGCCCACGACATCCAGATCCTCGGCGTCACCGGCACCAGCGGCAAGTCCACCACCTCGTTCATGCTCGAGGCGGGCCTGCGGGCCGCCGGGCACCGGGCGGGCCTGGTGGGCGGTGTCGAGATCCACGCCGGAGACCTGCGCTTCCAGCCGACGCTCACCACGCCGGAGGCCTCGGAGCTGCACGGCCTGTTCGCGCTCATGCGCGAGGAGGGCGTCACCGCGGCCGCCATGGAGGTCTCCAGCCACGCGCTCGCGCTCGGCAGGATCGACGGCGTCTACTACGACGTCGCCCTGTTCACCAACCTCTCCCAGGACCACCTCGACTTCCACAAGGACTTCGAGGACTACTTCGCGACCAAGGCGAAGCTGTTCCAGCCGGAGCTGAGCCGCCAGGGCGTGACCAACATCGACGATCGTTACGGGCGCGAGCTGATCGGCCTGGCGAAGGTGCCGATGACCACGTTCTCGGCGCTGGGCGACCCGGAGGCCGAGTGGCGGGCGGTGGACGCCCGGCTCGGGGCCGACGGCAGCGCGTTCCGGGTGGTCGGGCCGGGCGGGGTGGAGGCCGACGCGCAGATCTCGCTGCCGGGCCCGTTCAACGTCGCCAACGCGCTCGGTGCCATCGTGACGCTGGTCGAGGCCGGGGTGCCGCTGCACACGGCCGTGCACGGCGTGGGCACGCTGACCGGCGTGCCGGGGCGCATGCAGCGCGTCACGGCGGCCGAGGACGAGTTCCAGGCGGTCGTGGACTACTCGCACAAGCCGGGCGCCGTGGAGTCGGTGCTGCGCTCGCTGCGGTCGGTCACGGCCGGGACGCTGACGATCGTGCTCGGCTGCGGCGGCGACCGCGACAAGGGCAAACGGCCTATTATGGGCGAAATCTCCGCTGAGCTGGCAGATGTGGCGATCTTCACGAGCGACAACCCGCGCTCGGAGGATCCGCTGGCCATCCTCGCGACGATGATGGAGGGGGCGCTCCGCGTTCCGCAGCACGACCGCGCTCATGTGATCATTGAGCCCGACCGCGCGGCCGCCATCGGCCTGGCGATCGCCCGGGCCGGGCGCGGCGACGTGGTCGTGGTGGCCGGGAAAGGCCACGAGCAGGGCCAGTACGTTTCAGGCGAGGTGATCCCCTTCGACGACCGCGAAGTGGTCGCCGGAGCGATCGACGCACGCAAGGAAAGCAGGAAGCACTAATGATCCCGTTGCCTCTGGCCAGGATCGCCGAGATAACCTCGGGCGCCCTGTCGGGCATGGCCGATCCCCGCGCGGTGGTGCGCGGACCCGTCGTGATCGACTCGCGGGCCGTTGAACCGGGATCCCTGTTCGTCGCCATCAGGGGCGCGCGGGTCGACGGTCACGACTTCGCCGCGCAGGCCATCCGGGCCGGAGCCGTCGCCGTGCTGGCCAGCCGGCCGGTCGAGGGGCCGGCGGTGATCGTTCCCGACACCGCGGCCGCGCTCGCTGAGCTGGCCGCCGCCCAGGCCCGCACCCTGTCCAAGGCCACCGTGATCGGCGTGACCGGTTCCGCGGGCAAGACCAGCACCAAGGACCTGCTGGCCCGGCTCACCGGGCGGATCGGGTCCACCATCGCGCCCGTCGGCAGCTTCAACAACGAGCTCGGCCACCCGCTGACCGTGCTGCGGGCCGACCTCGACACCCGCTTCATGGTGCTGGAGCTGGCCGCGCGCAACATCGGCCACATCAAGGACCTGACCCGCATCGCGCCGCCGCAGATCGGCGTGGTGCTCAACGTCGGCACCGCGCACCTGGGCGTGTTCGGCGGCAAGGAGGCCATCGCCAAGGCCAAGGGCGAGCTGGTGGAGGCGCTGCCGCGCTCCGGCGTGGCCGTGCTCAACGCCGACGACCCGCTGGTGCGGGGGATGGCCTCGCGCACCGACGCGCGGGTCACCTACTTCGGGCGCGGCGAGTCCGCCGCCATCCGGGCCGAGGGCGTCGTCGTGGACGCCCGCGGGCGCGCCTCCTTCACGCTGCGCACCCCGTCCGGGGCCGCGCACGTGTCGCTGCAGCTGTACGGCGCGCACGCGGTCGAGAACGCGCTGGCCGCCGCGGCGGCCGGTTACGAGCTGGGCCTGCCGGTGGCCACCATCGCCGAGGAGCTGTCGGAGGCCACGCCGCGCAGCCGGTGGCGGATGGAGGTCACGGACCGGGCCGACGGGGTGACGGTGGTCAACGACGCCTACAACGCCAACCCCGACTCCATGCGGGCGGCGTTCGAGGCGTTCGAGGTGCTCGGGAAGGGGCGGCGGCGCTTCGCGGTCATCGCGGCGCTGCGGGAGCTGGGCGAGGACGGTCCCGCGCTCAACGCCGAGCTCGGCCGGCTGGCCGGCGGGGCGGGGCTGGCGGGGCTGATCGTGGCCGGGCCGGACGCCGGGCCGGTGCTGGAGGGCGCCCACGCGGCCGCCCAGCAGGGGGCCCAGCACGGGGTACAGCAGGGGGGCGGGGTCCCGCTGCCCGGAGCGCCGGTTCCCGGGCCTCAGGCGCCCGCTGGGCCCGCGCAGCCGTTGCCTGGCCCGCATGCCCCCGGCCCCCAGACCGCTGGCCCCCAGACTGCTGGTCTCCCGGCGCCGGGTCCGCAGGGCGCCGGGTGGCACGGGCCCGACGCGGGCGTCATGCCGCAGCCGGTTCCCGGGCAGGGGTGGCAGGGGCCGCCGGCGCCGCCCGTGGGCGGGCCTCCCGGCGGCTACTACGGGCAGCCGACCCGTATCGTGCACGTGCCCGATGCCGAGGCGGCGGCGGCCGAGCTGGCCGCGTGGCTGCGGCCGGGTGACGCGGTGCTGATCAAGGGGCCCAGGGCCATGGGTCTGGAGCGGACGGCCGAGCTGGTGCTCGGAGGTGCCCCCCAGTGACCAACATCATCATCGCCGGCGCGGTGGGCCTGATCCTCTCGATGCTGGGCACCCCGCTGGCGATCCGGCTGTTCTCGCGGCGCGGTTACGGCCAGGAGGTCCGCGAGGAGCTGCAGCAGGGCGGCCACCACGCCAAGCGGGGCACCCCCACCATGGGCGGCACCGTGTTCGTGCTGGCCGCGCTGCTCGCCTACGGCGCCTCCCACCTGGCCATGCTCACGCCGCCGACCGTGTCGGGCATGCTGGTGCTGTTCCTGATGACGGGGCTCGGCGCGGTCGGGTTCCTGGACGACTTCATCAAGATCTACAAGCAGCGCAGCCTGGGCCTGCGCAGCGGCGCCAAGGCGCTCGGCCAGCTGATCGTGGGCGCCGTCTTCGCCGTCCTGGTGGTCCGCCAGCCCAACGTGTACGGCATCACCCCCGCCGAGACCCGCGTGTCGTTCCTGCGCGACTTCGGCCCCTCGATCGGCATCGTCGGGTTCACCATCTGGGTGCTCATCATGATCGTCGGGTTCTCCAACGCGGTGAACCTCACCGACGGCCTCGACGGCCTGGCCAGTGGCGCGACCGGCACCGTGCTGGCCGCGTACGTGCTGATCGGCAACTGGCAGCTGCGCAACAACTGCATCGACCAGCTCGGCCCCAACTGCTACTGGGTGCGTGATCCGCTCGACCTGGCCGTGGTCGCCGCCGCCGTGCTGGGGGCGCTGATCGGGTTCCTGTGGTGGAACGCCCCGCCCGCCCGGATCTTCATGGGCGACACCGGCTCGCTGGCCCTGGGCGGCGTGCTGGCGGGGCTGGCGATCGCCACGCGCACGCAGCTCCTGCTGATCATCCTGGCCGGCCTGTGCGTGATCATCACGCTGTCGGTCATCATCCAGGTCGGCTCCTTCAAGATGACCGGGAAACGCGTCTTCAGGATGGCGCCGCTGCAGCACCACTTCGAGCTCAAGGGCTGGGCGGAGACCACGATCGTGGTCCGCTTCTGGCTGATCGCGATGTTGTGCGCGGCGCTCGGGCTCGGGCTGTTCTACGTCGAGTGGATGCCCCGATGAGTTCGACCTGCGTGGCCGGGCTCGGCGTGTCCGGCACCGCCGTGGCCCGGGTGCTGGCCGGGCGCGGCGAGCGGGTCGTGGTCGTCGAGGCCGTGGAGGGCGAGCGGCAGCTGGCCGCCGCGGCCGAGCTGGCCCGGGTCGGCGTCGAGACCCGGTTCGGGGAGATGGTGCTGCCCGAGGGCGCGACGCGGCTGGTCACCACCGGGTGGGCGCCGCACCATCCGCTGATCGCCGCCGCGCTGCGGGCCGGGGTCGAGGTCGTCGGCGAGGTGGAGCTGGCCTGGCGGCTGCGGCCGGAGCAGGCGGCTCCGTGGCTGGCGCTGACCGGCACCAACGGCAAGACCACCGCCGTGCGCATGCTCACCTCGATCCTGCTGGCCGACGGGCGCAAGGCCGTGGCCGTGGGGAACGTGGGCGTGCCCGTGGTGCAGGCCGTCGCGGAGCCGTACGACGTGCTGGCGGTCGAGCTGTCCAGCTTCCAGCTCCACTGGTCGGGCACGCTGGCCCCGCACGCCGCCGCGATCCTCAACCTGGCGCCCGACCACCTCGACTGGCACGGCTCCATGGAGGAGTACGCCGCCGCCAAGGGCCACATCTACGAGCGCGCCGGAACCGTGATCTTCAACGCCGACGACCCCGAGGCGACCCGGCTGGCCGCGCCCTATCCCGGCGCGGTCGGGTTCACGCTGCGCGTGCCCAAGCGGGGCGAGATCGGCGTGGTGGAGGACCTGCTGGTGGACCGCGCCTTCGTGGCCGACCCGGTCGAGGCGGCCGAGGAACTGGCGACGCTGGAGGACGTGCGCCCCTTCGCCCCGCACAACGTGGCCAACGCGCTGGCCGCCGCCGCCCTGGCCCGCTCGCTCGGCGTGCCCTCCGAGGCCGTACGCCAGGGGCTGCGCGACTTCGTGCCCGACCCGCACCGGCTGGCCCACGTGGACCGGATCGGCGAGGTCGACTACATCGACGACTCCAAGGCCACCAACCCCCACGCGGCCGCCGCCGCGCTGGCCTCGTACCCGTCGGTGGTGTGGGTGGCGGGCGGCCAGCTCAAGGGCGCCGACGTCGACGAGCTGGTGCGCCAGGCCGCCCCCAGATTGCGCGGCGCGGTGCTGCTCGGCGCCGACCGGGCGCGGATCGCCGAAGCCATTGCGCGACACGCGCCGAATGTCCCGCTCGTGGACATCGCCGATCGGGACACTGGTGCGATGGAAAGAGTCGTCACCGAAGCCGCCCGGCTGGCCTCGCCAGGGGACACCGTGCTGCTCTCCCCGGCGGGGGCCTCCCTGGACATGTTCGCCAACTATCCGGCGCGGGGGGAGGCCTTCGCGCGTGCCGTACGCGAGCTGAGGGCGCGACGTGAGCACGAGCGCTGAGGAGCGGGTGCGGCCGGCCGCCGCGCAGGAGAGTCCGGCGCACTGGGCGCGGGAGCAGCTCGGCACGCTGAAGGAGCTGCTGGACAAGCCGCTGACCACCTACTACCTGATCATCATGTGCAGCGCGCTGCTGCTCGCGCTCGGGCTGATGATGGTGTTGTCGGCCTCCAGCATCGAGGCGTTGCAGAAGACCGGCAGCCCGTTCTCCTGGTTCATCAAGCAGTCGCTGTCGGCCGCGATCGGCGTGCCCGTGATGTACGCCTGCTCCCGGCTGCCGGTCAAGTTCTTCCGCTGGGCCGGCTACCCGATGATGGCGCTGTCGATCATCGCGCTGGTCATGGTGCTGTTCATCGGCTCCTCCGAGCTGGGCGCGCAGCGGTGGATCTACATCGGCCCGCTCACCATCCAGCCGTCCGAGCCGGCCAAGCTCGGGCTCGCGCTGTGGGGGGCCGACCTGCTGGCCAGGCGGGCGCGGCAGGGCCGCATCGAGTGGCGGCAGATGCTGATCCCGCTCATGCCCGGCACCGCGATCCTGGCCGTCATGGTCATGCTCGGCCGCGACCTGGGCACCACGCTGGTGCTCTTCATGATCTTCCTGGCGCTGCTGTGGGTGGTGGGGGCGCCGGTCAAGCTGTTCGGCGGCATCCTGTCGCTGGCGGTGCTGGCGGCGGTCATCATGATCAAGGTGGAGCCGTACCGGATGGCGCGCATCGGCGCCTTCCTCGACCCGTGGGCCGACGCGCAGGGGGCGGGCTACCAGGCCGTGCAGGGGCAGATCGCGATGGGCTCGGGCGGCTGGTTCGGGCTCGGGCTGGGCAGCAGCCGGCAGAAGTGGAGCTGGCTGCCGCACGGGGAGAGCGACTTCATCTTCGCCATCCTCGGTGAGGAGCTCGGGCTGATGGGCACGCTGATGGTGGTGGCGCTGTTCGGGCTGCTGGGGTACGCGGGGCTGCGCGTGGCCGTACGCGTCAACGACCCCTTCATCAGGCTGGCCGCGGCCGCCATGGTGGCGTGGATCGTGGGCCAGGCGACCGTCAACATGGGGGCCGTGCTCGGCGTGCTGCCGATCACCGGCATCCCGCTGCCCCTGGTCTCGTACGGCGGCTCCTCGCTGCTGCCCACGCTCGCCGCGCTCGGCATGCTGCTGTCGTTCGCCAAGCGCGAGCCCGGCGCGCGGGAGGCCTTGGCGGCTCGTGGCCCCGGACCGGCCGCCCGGGCCCTAAGCTGGCTTGGCCTGGGGGGTATGACCAGAGGCCGAGCGACACGTTAGGGAGTGACCGAGATGAGGGTGGTCCTCGCCGGTGGGGGGACGGCCGGGCACATCGAGCCCGCGCTCGCCCTTGCGGACGCGCTGCGTCATCTTGACCGGAGCGTCGGCATCACCTGCGTGGGCACGGAGCGCGGCTTGGAGACGCGGCTCGTGCCCGCCAGGGGCTACGAGCTGGAGCTGGTGCCCGCCGTGCCGCTGCCGAGGGCGATCACTCCGAGCCTGCTGACCGTGCCGGGCCGGCTGGCCGGGGCGATCAACGCGACCGCGAGCATCCTCGACCGGGTCAAGGCCGACATCCTGGTCGGCTTCGGCGGCTACGTGGCGACCCCCGCCTACCTCGCGGCCAAGCGGCGCGGCCTGCCGATCGTCGTGCACGAGGCCAATCCGCGCCCCGGGCTGGCCAACCGGCTGGGCGCGCGGCTGACCGACCACGTGTTCAGCGGCTTCCCCGATTGCGCGCTGCCCAAGGCGGAGTTCATCGGCACGCCGCTGCGCCGCGAGATCGTCACGCTCGACCGGCTGTCCATGGGCGACAAGGCGCGCTCCTGGTTCGGGCTGGAGAACGACCGGCCGACGCTGCTGGTGTTCGGCGGCTCACAGGGCGCCCGGTCGCTCAACCAGGCCGCGCTGGCCGCCGCGCCCGCGCTGCGCCGGGCCGGCGTGCAGGTGCTGCACGTGCTGGGCCCGAAGAACACGGTCGAGCACGAGCCGCCGCCGGGCGACCCGCAATACGTCCTGCTGCCCTACGTCGACCGCATGGACCTCGCCTACGCCGCCGCGGACCTGGCCCTGTGCCGCAGCGGCGCGCTGACCTGCGCGGAGCTGACCGCGGTCGGCCTGCCCGGGGCCTACGTGCCGCTCCCGCACGGCAACGGCGAGCAGCGCATCAACGCCGAGCGCATCGTGCACGGCGGCGGCGGCCTGGTGGTCGACGACGCCGAGTTGTCACCTGATTGGATCATTCGCAACGTGCTGCCCATCCTCCGCGATCCAGAGCGGGTCGCCGTCATGTCGGAGGCCGCCTCCAGACTGGGGAGGAAGGACGCCGATATCATGCTTGCCAGGAAAGTGTTGGAGATAGCCCGATGAGTCTCGTCAAGCTGGTCGACCCCGTCACCGTGGAAGAGTTGGGGCGGGTGCACTTCATCGGCATCGGTGGCTCCGGCATGTCGGGCATAGCCCGCATCCTGCTCAAGCGCGGCGTACGCGTCTCGGGCAGCGACGCGCGCAGCTCCGACCAGATCACCGAGCTGCGCGAGCTGGGCGCCACCGTGCACATCGGCCACGCCGCCTCGCACATCAGAGACGTCGACACCGTGGTCGTCTCGACCGCCATCCGCGACTCCAACCCCGAGCTGGGCGAGGCGCTCAAGCAGGGGCTGCGGATCATCCCGCGGGCCGCCGCGCTGGCCTCCGTCATGGCCGGGCGCACCGCGGTCGCCATCGCGGGCACCCACGGCAAGACCACGACCACCTCCATGCTCACCGTCGCGCTGCAGAAGTGCGGCGCCGACCCGTCCTACTGCGTGGGCGGCCAGCTCGTCACCACCGGGCTCGGCGCCGACGACGGGCAGGGGCGGGTCTTCGTGGCCGAGGCCGACGAGAGCGACGGCTCCTTCCTCATGCTCGCCCCCGACATCGCCGTGGTGACCAACGTCGAGGCCGACCACCTCGACAACTACGGCGACCCGCGGGCGGTGCACGACAGCTTCGCCCGGTTCGCCGACCGGATCGGCTCGCTGCTCATCGCGTGCGCCGACGACCCGGGCGCGGCGGAGGTGGCGCGGCGGGCCAGGGAGCGGGGGCTCAGGGTCAGGACGTACGGCCTGACGGGCGAGGACTACCGGGTGGGCGACGTCAGGCCCGACGGGTTCGGCACGGTGTTCTCCATCGAGGGCAGGGGTGAGGTGCGGCTGGCCGTTCCCGGCGCTCACAACGCGCTCAACGCCACCGCGGTGATCGCCGTGGCCGACGAGCTGGGGCTCCCGTTCGAGGAGATCAGGGAGGGCCTGGGGGCCTTCACCGGGGCCAAGCGGCGCTTCGAGGCCAAGGGCGAGGCCGGCGGCATCGCGGTGTTCGACAGCTACGCCCACCACCCGACCGAGCTGACCGCCGACCTGCGGGCCGCCCGCGACGTGGTGGCCTCCTACTCCGGCACCGGCCGGGTCATCGCGATCTTCCAGCCGCACCTCTACTCGCGCACCCGGTTCTTCGCCGACGAGTTCGGGGCGGCGCTCGGGCTGGCCGACGAGGCCATCGTGCTCGACGTCTACGGGGCCAGGGAGGATCCCGAGCCCGGGGTGTCCGGCGCGATGGTGGCCGGGAAGGTGCCGTTGCCGGCGGAGCGGGTGGCGTACGCGCCGGACCGGTCCGCGGTGCCGGCCATGGTGGCCGAGCGGGCGCGGCCCGGCGACATCGTGCTCACGATGGGCGCGGGCGACATCACCGAGCTCGGGCCGCAGATCGTCGCCCGCCTGGCCTGAACCGTCCCCGCCCTGGCCGTCCCGACCCGCATGGCTGCCCGGCGGCTGCCCCGCCGTTCGTGGCTGGGGTCGTGGAGTGAGAGGGGCAGGGCACGCACACGGCGGTGCGGCCGGAGCGAGACGCCGGGGCGGTCGGCGACGGCGAGCACCGGGTGGCGAAGCGATCATGGACGCCGGCACCGGGCGGCGGAGCGAGCACGGGACGCCGGCGCCCGGCGGCGGAGCGAGCACGGGACGGCGGGGCGCCGGGTCGGTGGCGGGGCGGTCGGAGGGGTGTGCGGCGCCGGGGAGGCGGCGGGCGGCCGCCCGCTCTCCCGGCGACCCCGGCGGGGTGGTGTTTGGGCGTGGCGCGCGGGGTTACGCCGCGCGTCGGCGTAGGTTCGGTGCCGACATCGGCCGCGGGCCGGCCGGGGCGGGAGGGTGATGAAGGCGCGCACGGCGTTCCTGGTGCTGCTGACGGCGGGAGTGGTGGGCACGGCCGCCTGGCTGGTGTTCTTCTCGCCCGTGCTGGGCGTGCGCTCGATCGAGATCGTGGGAAATCTCACAGTGCCGAGCGAGCGGATCAAGCAGCAGGCCGGCGTGGCGGACCTCCACCCGCTGGCCACCGTGAACCTCGCCGACGTCGAGACCCGCGTCCTGGGCATCCGGCAGCTCGCCACCGCCAAGGTGGACCGGGTCTGGCCGGGCACGCTCAAGATCGAGGTGGTCGAGCGCGAGCCGGTGGCCGCCGTCCCGGTGGGCGACAAAATGGCGATCGTCGACGGGCAGGGCGTGGTGATCGAGGTGAGGTCCGCGGCGCCGCCGATGCTGCCGCTGCTCAAGGTGGACCGTCCGGCCGCGGGCGACCCCACCATGACGGCGGCGCTCAAGGTCATCGAGGCGCTGCCGAGCGAGGTGGCGGGCCGGGTCAGGCAGGTACGCGCGGGGACGGCCGAAGGCGTCACCCTCGTTCTGTCGGACGGGCGTACCGTCATCTGGGGCGGCACCGACCGGCCCGAGGAGAAAGGCCGCATCCTGACCTCGCTGCTCAAACGCGAAAGAGCGGTCACCCTCTACGACGTCAGTTCTCCCGACGTGGTGACGCTGAAGTGATCGTGATCGTCAGGGTCTGGCAACTCAGGGGCAAGGGCATCGCCGAGCCTGTGCGAGGCGGGGCTCGCGGCGTGAGAGCCTGTAAGCCGGACTTTCGGCAGAGGAGGGCCGCGACCAGGCGTGACTGCGGAGCGAAACGGACAGCCCGCGACACGCCGGACGTGCTTGCGGCGCGGTTAGTTGACCCGCCTGGAGCGTAACTCCTACTGTCCGTATCAATCCTCAGGTTGACATAAATCTAAATCTCAACCTGAGGTTGAGAGTTACCCGAACTGACAAAAGCGGAGACAATCCGCACCGAAATGGCAAGTCAACGAGCGGAAAGGCCCCTCGTCGTGGCAGCACCGCAGAACTACCTCGCGGTCATCAAGGTCGTCGGCATCGGCGGCGGCGGAGTCAACGCCGTCAACCGGATGATCGAGGAGGGACTCAAGGGCGTCGAGTTCATCGCGATAAACACCGACGCCCAGGCGCTGCTGATGAGTGACGCCGATGTGAAACTCGACGTGGGCCGCGAGCTCACGCGCGGACTGGGGGCGGGCGCCAACCCCGATGTCGGCCGGAAGGCGGCCGAGGACCACCGTGAGGAGATCGAGGAGGTCCTCAAGGGGGCCGACATGGTCTTCGTCACGGCGGGCGAGGGCGGTGGCACGGGCACCGGCGGCGCGCCGGTCGTGGCGAACATCGCCCGATCGCTCGGCGCGCTCACGATAGGTGTTGTGACCAGGCCGTTCAGCTTCGAGGGACGACGCAGGGCGTCGCAGGCCGAGGCGGGTATCGAGACGCTGCGCGACGAGGTCGACACGCTGATCGTGATCCCCAACGACCGGCTGCTGTCGATCTCCGACCGGCAGGTGAGCGTGCTCGACGCGTTCAAGGCGGCCGACCAGGTGCTGCTCTCCGGTGTCCAGGGCATCACCGACCTGATCACCACCCCCGGTCTGATCAACCTCGACTTCGCCGACGTCAAGTCGGTCATGTCGGGCGCCGGCTCCGCCCTCATGGGCATCGGCCACGCCCGGGGTGACGACCGCTCGGTGGCGGCGGCCGAGATGGCGGTCTCCAGCCCGCTGCTGGAGGCCAGCATCGACGGCGCCCACGGCGTGCTGCTGTCCATCGCGGGCGGCTCGGACCTGGGCCTGTTCGAGATCAACGAGGCGGCCCAGCTCGTGTCCATGGCCGCCGCGCCCGACGCCAACATCATCTTCGGTACGGTCATCGACGACGCGCTCGGCGACGAGGTGCGCGTGACGGTGATCGCGGCGGGCTTCGACGACGTGCCGGGGCCGACGGAGAAGCCGGTGACCCGTCCGGCGGGCCGGCCCGCCGCGGCCCAGGCCGCCGCGCCGCCTCCGGCGTCGCCTCCACGGCCGAGCATGGCGTCCCCCAGTGTGAAGTCCGAGCCGCCCACGTTGCGCCCTGAGCCGCGCCCTGAGGTGCGTCCGGAGCCCCGTACGGACTTCAGGTCCGAGCAGCGCGCCGACTTCCGCCCCGAGCCGCGTCCGGAGCCCCGCCCCGAGCCGCGGGCCGAGGTGCGTCCGGAGCCGCGCGCCGAGTTCCGTCCCGAGTCGCGTCCGGAGCCCCGGCCCGAGCCGGTGCGCCCGGTGGAGCCGGTGCACGACTCCCGCACGGACGCCGGCGAGCCCGCCGACGAGCCGTCCGGCCCCGTCTCGATCCCCCGGCCCGCGCCCGAGCCCGCCAACCCGCCCACGCCCATCACCTCCCGCATGTCGGAGCCGCCCAAACGTCCTCGGGTGATCTTCGAGGAGCAGGAAGAGGAGCTCGACGTTCCCGACTTCCTCAAGTAGCAGTTCGCCTGACGCCGCTCCCCGCAGGGAAACGGGAGCGGCGCCGTCGTGTGCGGACGGGAGTGTCGTACGTGGGACATGTCTTATGCGGACATTTCGTACGTGAGCATGTCGTATGCGGGCATGGAGGACATCGGCAGTAGTGAGGGGGAGAGGGACGTGAGAAGGGACGAGATCGCGGCCGGTCTCGCCGAGGTCGACGCGCGCATCGCCGAGGCCTGCCACGCGGTGGGGCGCGACCGGGGCGAGGTCACGCTGATCGCCGTCACCAAGACGCGGCCCGCCGAGGACGTGCGCATCCTGGCCGAGCTGGGCGTGCGCGACGTCGGCGAGAACCGCGACCAGGAGGCCGCCCCCAAGGCCCACGAGCTCGCCGGACTGCCGCTGACCTGGCACTTCGTCGGTCAGCTGCAGACCAACAAGGTCCGCTCCGTCGTCGGGTACGCCGACGTCGTCCACTCCGTCGACCGCCTCAGGCTGGTGGAGGCCATCAGCAAGGAGGCGGTCCGCCAGGGCCGCCGGGTCGGCTGCCTGCTGCAGGTCGCGCTCGACGACGACCCCGCCAGGGGCGGCGCGCGCGCCGCCGACCTGCTCGAGCTCGCGGACGAGGTGGCGCTGGCCGACGGGGTGTGGCTGGGCGGCGTCATGGCGGTGGCGCCGCTGGGGGAGGACCCGGCCAAGGCCTTCTCCCGGCTGCGGGATCTGGCGCGGCTCGTCCAGGAGCAGCATCCACGTGCCACGATGATCTCCGCGGGCATGAGCGAGGACCTCACGGAAGCCATCGCCTACGGCGCGACACACGTGCGGGTCGGTACGGCGTTGCTCGGCCGTCGCAAGCCCTTCGTCAGGTAATGTCCCCTCAAGTGGGTCTTCAAGCCCATGACCAAGTAGAGGTCGATCAGCGGTGAGCTCCAGGGGGGTACGGCTACCGCCTCGGACACGGCGACGGGCCCGAGCGAGTGCGACCATGAGCAGGAGGACGACTTAGCGATGGCCGGCGCGATGCGCAAGATGGCGGTCTACCTCGGTCTCGTGGAGGACGACCGCTACGAGAGGTACGAGACCTACACGGACGAGTACGCCTACGACGACGAGGTCCAGCGAACCGGCGAGGAACGGCCCGTGGCGGTCCAGGACCGCGACGACGAGCCTGAAGCCGGGGTCCCCGCGCCCAGGCCCACCACGACGATCCTGGAACGCCGCACGACCGATCTGGCCCGCATCACGACCCTCCACCCCCGGACGTACAACGAGGCGCGTACGATCGGAGAGCACTTCCGCGACGGCACCCCGGTCATCATGAATCTGACCGAGATGGTTGACAGTGACGCGAAGCGCCTCGTCGATTTCGCGGCAGGTCTGGTCTTTGGCCTACATGGCAGCATTGAACGTGTTACCAACAAGGTGTTCCTGTTGTCCCCTGCCAATGTCGAGGTGACCGCTGAGGACAAGGCCCGAATCGCGGAACGCGGATTCTTCAACCAGAGTTAGAGTCTCTGTATGCCTATCGGACCCAACCAGGTCTCGCCGAGACCGGGAGGGCACATCAGAAGTGGAGGCGCGGCCGGGCCGTGGACGTCGTCGGTGGGATCTTGGTCGTTGTCCTGTCTCTCTACCTGGTGCTGCTCATCGGCAGGATGATCTTCGAGACGGTGCAGGCTTTCGCCCGTCAGTGGCGGCCTTCGGGCGTCGTGCTGGTCGTGGCCGAGGCCACATACACCGCAACTGACCCACCTCTCAAGTTCCTCCGCCGTTTCATTCCTCCGCTCCGGTTGGGTACGGTGGCCTTTGACCTAAGCTTCACTGTCCTGTTCATCGTGGTTCTGATCTTGATTCAGATCGCCGGAACGCTGCGATGAGCCGGGCCGGTGTGGCGCCGGTCGTGATCCAACTCGTGTCCGCGCTGAAGTGATTCGGGTTACCGTCCTCCGGACAGACTCCAAGCGCGCCAAGGAGACCAAAAAATGCCGCTGACGCCCGCTGATGTGCGGAACAAGCAGTTCAGTACCACCCGGCTGCGGCCGGGCTACGACGAGGAAGAGGTCGACGCCTTCCTCGACGAGGTGGAAGCTGAGCTCGACCGCCTGATCCAAGAGAACGAGGAGCTCCGCGCCAAGCTGGCCGAGTGCCTGCGCGGGAAGGTGCCGGGCGGCATGAACATGCCCATGGCCTCCGCCCCGGTCCAGGAGCAGCCCAAGCCCGAGATGATGGGGCCGCCGCAGCCGGAGCCCATGCGGGCCCCCGAGCCGCCGCCGATGCAGCAGCAGCAGCCGGTCCCCGTGGCCATGAGCATGCCTCCCGCCGAGGACAACATGGACACCGCGGCCCGCGTGCTCGCCCTCGCCCAGCAGACCGCCGACCAGGCGATCGCCGACGCCCGCCGGGAGGCGGACGAGACGGTGACCCGCGCCCGGCGCGAGGCCGACGAGATCCTCACCAAGGCCCGCCGCCAGGCCGAGCAGGTCATCGGCGACGCCCGTGCCCGCGCTGAGACGCTCGAGCGCGACGCGCAGGAGCGCCACCGCCAGGCGATGGGCTCGCTGGTGCAGACCCGCGACGAGCTCGAGCGCAAGGTCGAGGAGCTGCGCAGCTTCGAGCGCGAATACCGCAGCAGGCTCAAGCTCTACCTGGAGAACCAGCTCGCCGAGCTCAACGTCTCCGCGGAGGGCAGCGGCGGCTTCCCGGTGATGTCCGGTCCGCAGGGCCAGGCTCCCGCCATGTCGCACGCCGTGCCGCAGGGTGGCCAGCCGCCCCTTCCGGGTGGTCCCAACCCGTTCGGCGGCGAGGCTCCGCAGGGCGCCTTCCCCGGCGGTGACGGTCCGCACAACGACCGCCGGTAAAGTAGCGGGTCACTAGGACCTGTCACTCGAAAGAGCCCCCTGTGATCCTTATCAGTGCTGGTTTGGTGCTCGCGGCAGTGGTTCTGCTGATCGCGGGCTTCGTACTGGCGAAGCCGTTCCTGATCATGTGGTCCATCGTGGTCAGCGTGCTGTCCGCGCTGTTCCTGGTGATCGGGGCGTTCCTGCGGCGGAACGAGCTTTTTCCCGGAGGTGGGCAGGCCGCTGCGCCGGCCACCCCCCCGAAGGGGCTCATGCCGCCCGCTCCGCCTTACAACCAGACCGGCCCCATGGCCCACCAGCCGCACCCGCAGCCGCACGTGCAACCCCAGCCGCATCCGCAGCCTCCGCAGCGGACGGCGACCGTCCCGGCCGCCGCCCCCCGCCGACCGGCGGCGAGCGGCATCTCGCCGGATGCGATCGTGCTGGTGATCCCGGGACGCAAGCGTTACCACGTCCCCGGGTGCAGGCAGCTGATCGGCCGGGATCACGAGGAGCTCACGTACGAAGAGGCACGCGAGGAGGGCTTCACGCCCTGCACGGCGTGCCTGCCTGACGCCGCGCTCGGCGGACGGCAGCTGCCGCCTGCCGCCGACCCCGATCCCGTCGTCGCCCCGGGCCCCGCTCTCGCCACGGATCCCACCGTCGGGAGCCGAGCCGAAAACTCCGCGGAGACCCGCGACCTACGTCCGCCGGTCGCCCCGCCGAAGCCCGACACGAAGGCTTCCACCCCCAGCCCGGAGCCTGCCGCCGCCCACGAGGAAGGCGCCACCGGGTGGTTCGGCCGTCCCTCGGGTCCCTCGGCCGCTCCCGCGAGCCAGGCCAGGGCATCCTCCTCCGCCGCCCCCGAATCTGATTCGGATGATGAGCAGGCGGATCAGCAGACTTCTTACTTCCGGCCGCCGCCCTTCGCGCGCAAGGCCGAGTCGGGCGCGCCCTCCTCGGGTGAGCCCTCTTCCGATGAGACCCGGCCGTCGCAGCCCTCCGGTGACACACCGGACGAGCCCGGACGAGCCGGTACGAAAGCCGCGCAGCCGGGTGGTCAGTCCGGTGGCGCGCCTGAGCAGTCCGGGCAGCGTGAGCCGTCCGGGCGGCCCGGCTCCGGGGCTGGGCGGGCTGGTGCCGAGCCGGGTCAGCCGGGCAGCGGCACGTCCGGCCGTCCTGGGGCCGAGCCCGGGCGGACTGCCGCCACGCCGGAGCAGCCCGGTGGCGCCAAGCCTGCGGCCAAGCCGGGGCAGCCAGGTGCCGGGCCGGACAAGCCCGGTTCCAGCGGCAGGTCTGGTCAGTCCGGTGATCGGTCCGGTCAGGGTGGGGGCTCGCTCGGGCGGTCCTCTGACGCGGCTGTGCAGGACGATGACTCCTCAGGGCCCGCTACCGCGCCGCAGCCTCGGGTGCCCGCGTCCGTGACGCCTGGGCGGCCAGGGGGGTCGGCTGCCAAGCCGTCGGAGCGTTCGTCTCGTCCGGGTGAGGAGTCGTCCTCCGCGGGAGAGACCGTGATCCTGCACGAGCGGCCCGCGTCGTCGGCCGAGTCGGAGGCCAAGCCGAAGGGGCCGCTGCCCACCGGGGCGCCGGCCAGACCGTCGGGCACCAAGCCGGGGGCTGCCAAGGGCGAGGCGCCGGGAACCGGGGGGAGCGGCTCGTCGTCCAAGGGCGGGCCCTCTTCGGGCGCGTCCCGGCCGCCGGCTTCCGGTGGGTCCGGGAAGGGGCAGGTCTCTGGGGCCAAGGCCGAGGCGTCCGGGGGTAAGACCGGTGACGAGTCCGCCGCCGGGGCCAAGGGGGCTGCCGGGGGCGGCAGGGGTGAGCGGCCGGGGACTGTGAAGGTCATCATCGGCACTCGCCGCTACCACAGCACCGCCTGCCCGTTGATCCGGGGGGCCGGTGAGACCGGCGTGGAGACGATGACGCTCGCCGCGGCGGAAGCGGCCGGGCTGACCAGTTGCTCGGTGTGCCAGCACGACCGCGAGACGGTCGGCTGACTGAGGAGGGGCTGCAGGAGCTCCTGACACCCATCGGATCCGGATCCAGGGGCTCGGTCCCGTTTGTCCTGACACGGCCTTCAGCGTGACGCTGGGGGCCGTTTTGGTGCCTGGCCGAGGGCGCGGGCGCGGGCCTGGGCTGGCTGGGTGACGCGAAGGAGCGCGTTGCGGTGCGACGCTGGGCCCGCTGTTGTAGTGGCGCGGGATCCGCTGTCGTGTGGCGCTGGGCCTGCTGATGTGTGGCGCGGGATCCGCTGCTGTGTGGCGCTGCGGTCGATGGGGTGCTGTGTGGTGCCGTGAACGCTGCTGTGAGATGAGCGGGGTGCTGGCGGGTGCGGCGTTCGGGTGGGCGGTGCGGGGGTGATGTGGTGGGGGCGACTGCGGGGGGTGGCAGGCGAAGGGGGCGCGCCCGGTCGGGCGCGCCCCTTGTGTGCCGTGTTGCCCTCGTGAACTCCCGGGCGTGGCCGGGTCAGGCGCGGCGGAGCTGGAAGGTCAGGCCCAGGTCCTCGTCCGTGTGCGACGGCAGGTCCTCGGCCGTGCCCTCCGTGAGGGTCGTGGCCAGGACCTCCTCCGACACCACGCGACCCTCCGAGCGGAGCGCCGTGGCCAGGTCGGGGGACGTGCTGGTCCACCACAGGGTGATGCGGTCCGTGATCGACAGGCCGGTCGACTTGCGGGCCTCCTGGACCAGCCGGATGACCTCGCGGAGCAGGCCCGCGCGGCGCAGGTCGTCCGTGAGCTCCAGGTCCAGGGCCACCGTCTCGCCCGTGCCCGTGCCGATCGCGCCCGTCTCCACGGCCCAGCCGGAGCGGGGCTGCTCGTTGACGATCACCTCGTCGGGGCCGAGCATGATCTCGCCCAGCTCGTCCGCCTCCACCATGACCGTGGAGCCGGAGCGCAGGGCCCTGGCCACGCGGGTGGCGTCGGCGGCGGCCACCGCGGCCGCCACCAGCTTGGTACGGGGGCCGAACCGCTTGCCCAGTGCCCGGAAGTTGGGCTTGACCGAGTAGGACACGAGGTCGGCGCTGAAACCCGACATGTCCTCCAGGGTATGGACGTTCAGCTCCTCCGCCACCAGGCCGCGCAGCTCGCCGGGGAGCGACGGCCAGTCGTGCGCCCCCACCAGGGCGCGCCGCAGCGGCTGGCGGGTCTTGACGCCCGACGAGGCCCGGGCCGAGCGGCCCAGCTCCACCAGCCGGCGCACCAGGGCCATCTGGTCCGACAGCGCCGGGTTGAGCAGGTCCTCGCGCACCTCCGGCCAGGGGGCCAGGTGCACCGAGGAGGGCGCGTCGGCCGCGCGCAGCACGTCCCACAGGTGGTCGGTGAGGAACGGCGTGATGGGCGCCATCAGCCGGATCACGGTCTCCAGGCACTCGTACAGCGTCGCGAACGCGTCCTCCGAGCCCTGCCAGAAGCGGCGGCGCGAGCGGCGTACGTACCAGTTGGACAGGTCGTCGAGGAAGTCGGCCAGGCGGCGGCCGGCGCGCTGGGTGTCGTACTCGTCGAGCGCCGCCGTGACCTCGGCGACCGTCCTGTGCAGCTCGGCCAGCGCCCAGCGGTCGATCAGCGCACGCTGGCCGGGCGGGGTGGCCTCGGACAGCTTGGCCGGCGACCAGGACTCGGCGTTGGCGTACAGGGTGAAGAACGACGCGGTGTTCCAGAGCGTCAGCAGGACCTTGCGGACGATCTCCTCGAGCGTGTTGTGCCCCACCCGGCGGGCCGCCCACGGCGAGCCCGAGCAGGCCATGAACCAGCGCAGCGCGTCGGCGCCGTGCTGGTCCATCAGCGGGATCGGCTCGAGGATGTTGCCCAGGTGCTTGCTCATCTTGCGGCCGTCCTCGGCCAGGATGAGGCCGAGGCAGAGCACGTTCTCGTAGGAGGACTGGCCGAAGACGAGCGTGCCGACGGCCATCAGCGAGTAGAACCAGCCGCGCGTCTGGTCGGTGGCCTCGCAGATGAACTGCGCCGGGTAGACGCCCTCCGGCTTGCCGCGCTCTCCCCACTGGGCGAACGGCATGGAGCCCGAGTCGTACCAGGCGTCGATGACGTCGGGCACGCGGCGGGCCTGGCCGCCGCAGGTCGGGCAGTCGAAGGTGACGTCGTCGACGAACGGGCGGTGCGGGTCGAGGGCCGAGACGTCCTGGCCCGCCAGGGTGCCCAGCTCCTCCAGCGACCCGACGCACGTCACGTGGGACTCGTCCTCCGAGCACACCCACAGCGGCAGCGGCGTGCCCCAGTAGCGCGAGCGCGACAGCGACCAGTCGACGTTGTTGCGCAGCCACTCGCCGAAGCGGCCCCACTTGATCGTGTCCGGGTACCAGTTGGTGCCGGCGTTCTCGGCCAGCATCTGGTCCTTGACGGCGGTGGTGCGGATGTACCAGGAGGGGAGCGCGTAGTAGAGCAGCGCGGTGTGGCAGCGCCAGCAGTGCGGGTAGCTGTGCTCGAGGTGCCCGCCGCGGAACAGCAGCCCGCGCGCCCGCAGGTCCTCGGTCAGCTCCTCGTCGGCGTCCTTGAAGAACCGGCCGCCGACCATGGGCACGTCGTCGAGGAAGCGGCCGTCGGGGCCGATCGGGTTGACGACGGGCATGTCGTACTTCTTGATGACGGCCAGGTCGTCGGCGCCGAAGGCGGGCGCCTGGTGGACCAGGCCGGTGCCGTCCTCGACGGTGACGTAGTCGCCGAGCACCACGTAGTGGGCGCCCGGGATGTCGACCAGGTCGAACGGCCGGGTGTAGGCGGTGTGCTCCAGCTCGCGGCCGGTGTAGCGGGCCAGCTCGGTCACGTCCTCGCCGAGCACCGAGAGCAGCGGCTCGGCCACGACCAGCACCTCGCCGTCGGCCGTGCGGGCCGCGACATAGGTGACGTCCGGGTGCACGGCCACGGCCGTGTTGGAGACCAGCGTCCACGGCGTGGTCGTCCAGACCAGCAGCGCGGCGCCCAGCTCGGCGAGCGGGCCGGTCGTCGCGGGCATGCGGACGTAGACCGACGGGCTGGAGACGGTCTCGTAGCCGCCCGGCTGGCCCAGCTCGTGGTCTGACAGCCCGGTGCCGCAGCGCGGGCAGTAGGGGGTGATCCGGAAGTCGCGGAACAGCAGCCCCTTGTCGAAGACGACCTTGAGCGACCACCACACCGACTCGATGTAGGACGGGTCCATGGTGCGGTAGGCCTGGGACAGGTCGATCCAGTAGCCCATCCGCTCGGTCATCTGCTCGAACGCGTCCACGTGCCGCAGCACCGACTCACGGCACTTGGCGTTGAACTCGGCGATGCCGTACGTCTCGATGTCCTTCTTGCCGGACAGGCCCAGCTCGCGCTCCACGCCGACCTCGACGGGCAGGCCGTGGCAGTCCCAGCCCGCCTTGCGCGGCACGCTGAAGCCGCGCATCGACTTGTAGCGGGGGAACAGGTCCTTGAACACGCGCGCCTCGACGTGGTGGACGCCCGGCAGGCCGTTGGCGGTCGGCGGGCCCTCGTAGAAGACCCACGACGGGTTGCCGGAGTTCTGTTCCACGGACCGCTCGAAGATCTTCCCGTCCCGCCAGCGGTCGAGGACCTCGCGCTCGAGCGCGGGCAGGTCGACCTGCGCGGGAAGAGAGCGGAAAGATGGGGAAGACATTTCGGGCGGAACCTCCACGCTTGATCGGCCGGCTGGCTGGTGTGCGTGAAGGGACGAAGCCTGGCGGCTCCGCGGTACCACCCTTCTTGGCCTCGCGCTGGGCGGGGCCCTCTCCATTTGGTCTGCGGCCGGTTCTAATGAGCTCGGGAGAGCCGTTCTTCCGGCGGCTCCGGGGTGATATCCCTCACAGTCGGGCCCCATCAACGCCTTGCAGTCTCAAACCATAACGCAGAGCGGGGCCCGAGGCTTCCAGGTTTTCCCGGTGGCGTCCGGGGTACTCACGACGCCTTGTCGGTACGCGAGACGTAAACGGCGCAAAGTTGTGGGAATGGACGCTGCTGGGGAGGAGTTGAATGCGCGAGGCGGGATAGTACGGGGGAGGTAAACCGTCCGGCGGGTCGTTTGCCGTTCCGTTATGAGGATCCTAAGCTGCCCGCACCCTTTACGGCCTTGATCAGCAATGGAGGCAGCCATGGCGGCAGTCACGCAGACCGCTACACCGTCGATGTGGTCGGAAGAGGAGCTGGCCGAGGTACGCGGCAGGCTCCAGACGGAGATCGACGAGCTCGAGGCGGACATCATGCGCCACGAGTCGGAGATAGCCTCTGGAGACGTCACCCAGGGAGCCGGCGACGACCAGGCGGACGCCGGCGCCAAGACGTACGAGCGCGAACGCGAGATCGCGCTTACCCTGAATGCGCGCGATCTGGTCGCGCAGAACGAACGTGCGATCGCCAGGATCGACGCAGGGACCTATGGAGTGTGCGAATCGTGCCACAAGCCGATCGGCAAGGAACGCCTTCAGGCGTTCCCGAGGGCGACGCTGTGCGTGGCCTGCAAGCAGAAGGAGGAGCGCCGGTAGGCTCGGGGGGCAAGCCTCGGCGGCGCCTCTTCGCCGTCCTCGTCGTGCTGGCGGCCGTGATCTACGCGGCCGACCTCGTCACCAAGACGGTGGTGCTGCGCACGCTGGAGGGTGAGGCGCCGATGGTCGTCATCCCGGACGTCCTGCAGTTCCGGGTGATCTTCAATTCCGGTGCCGCGTTCAGCATCGGCACCGGAATGACGTTCGTCTTCACGTTCATCGCGGCCGGCGTGGTCGTGGCCATCGTGCGCACGGCCCGCAAGCTCGGCAGCCGCTCCTGGGCGGTCGCGCTCGGGCTGCTGCTGGGCGGGGCGCTGGGCAACCTCACCGACAGGCTGCTGCGCTACCCATCGGGGATCGGCCGCTCGTCCCAGCTCCAGGGGCACGTCGTGGACTTCATCGAGGTGCTCCCTGGGCACTTCCCCGTCATCGACTACTTCCCGGTGTTCAACATCGCCGACTCGGCGATCGTCTGCGGCGGGATCCTGGCGGTCATCCTGGCCTGGCGCAACGTGCAGATCGACGGGTCCAAGGAGGTGGCCGACAATGACTGAGCAGCGCAGCCTGCCGGTGCCCGACGGGCTGGAGGGCGAGCGGCTCGACGCCGCGCTCTCGCGGCTGTTCGGCTTCTCCCGCACGCGCGCGGCCGAGCTGATCGTCGCGGGCGAGGTGCTGGTGGACGGCCGCCAGCCGGCCAAGTCCGACCGGGTGCACGCCGGCGCGTGGCTCGACGTGACGATGCCGCCGCCGGTCACCACGCCCATGCCGGTGGCCGAGCCGGTGCCGGGCATGACCATCGTGTACGAGGACGACGACATCATCGTGGTCAACAAGCCCATCGGCGTGGCCGCGCACCCGACCGTCGGCTGGACCGGCCCGACCGTCATCGGCGGCCTGCTCGGGGCCGGCCACACCATCGCCACCAGCGGCGCCGCCGAGCGGCAGGGCATCGTGCACCGGCTCGACGCCAACACCACGGGCGCGATGGTCGTGGCCAAGAGCGAGCACGCCTACTCGTGGCTCAAGCGGGCCTTCAAGGAGCGCACGGTCGACAAGCGCTACCACGCGCTGGTGCAGGGGCATCCCGACCCGTTCCGGGGCACGGTGGACGCGCCCATCGACCGGCACCCGTCGGGGGACGGCCGGTTCGCCGTGGTCGCGGGCGGGAAGCCGTCCGTCACGCACTACGACACGGTGGAGGCGTTCCGGGCGGCGTCGCTGCTGGACATCAAGCTGGAGACCGGGCGTACGCACCAGATCAGGGTGCACATGTCCGCGCTGCGCCACCCCTGCGTCGGCGACCTGCTGTACGGCGCCGACCCCACGCTGGCGGCCCGGCTGGGGCTCACGCGGCAGTGGCTGCACGCGGTGGCGCTCGGGTTCGAGCACCCCTCGACCGGCGAGTGGATCTCGTTCAGCACCGACTACCCCCAGGACCTGCAGAAGGCACTCGACATCGTGCGCGAGGAGTCCTGAGACGGCGGGCGGCTCCCTCAGCCCCGCCGGCCGGCCTTCTCCTTGCCCTCGTCCGCCGCGCGGCCGTTGTCCGACCCCTCGACCTGGCCGGGGGAGCGTGAGGGCGTCCCGTCCCCTTCCTTCTTGTCCTTCTTGGTCGGCGTCTTGGTCGGCGTCTTGGTGGGTGTGGGCTGCTGCGTGGGGCTCTTCTTCCCGGTGGTCCGGTCGGCCGTCGGTGTCCTGGGCCCGCTCATGGTGGGCGGCGGGGTGCTGCCCGGCTGGACCGCCGGGGCCTCGGACGTCGGCCGCGGGGTGGTGGGGGCGGGCGTGTCCGGCGCGGGTGTGGACACCACGGCGGGCACGCGGCTCGGCGGAGCGGTGCGCGGCAGGTCGCGCTGCGACCACCAGGCCGCCCCGCCCGTGACGACCCCGACGACGAGCGCGCCCGCGGCTATCGCGGCCACCGGCAGCCGGCGCCGCCGGGTAACCTCCGGCACGGTGACCGGGCCCGTCTGCTCGGGGGCGCCGCCGGCCAGGATCGCGGCCAGCCGCCGCTCGGCCTCCTCCAGCGACATGCGCTCGGCCGGGTTCTTGCGCAGCAGGCCCAGCAGCACCGGCGCGAGCACGCCCGCCCGCGCCAGCGGCTCCGGCTCGGCGTGCATGACCGCGCCCAGCGTGGCCAGGGCGTGGTCGCGGTGGAAGGGGGAGTGGCCCTCGACGGCCATGTAGAGGGTCACGCCCAGCGACCACAGGTCCGAGGCGGGCCTGGCCCGGCCGCCGGCCGCGCGTTCGGGGGCCATGAAGGCGGGGGTGCCGACCAGGATGCCCGTCCGCGTGACGGGCGCCTCGTCCTCCGTGGTGGCGATGCCGAAGTCGGTGAGCACCGCCCGGCCGTCGGGGGTGAGCAGCACGTTGTCGGGTTTGACGTCCCTGTGTAACACCCCGGCCGCGTGCGCGGCGCGCAGCGCCTCCATGAGCTGCAGCCCGATGCTCGCCGCGTCGAGGGGGGACATGGGGCCGTCGTCGCGGATCTGCTCGCCCAGCGTGCGGGAGTGCACGAGCTGCATGACGATCCAGGGGTGACCGCGCTCCTCCACGACGTCGTACACGGTGGCCACGCCGGGGTGCGCCACCCGGCCCGCCGCCCTGGCCTCGCGGAAGGTGCGTACGGCGAACACCTCGCGCTCGGCGCCCGTCAAATCGGGAGGCGGCAGGATCTCCTTGACGGCCACGTCCCGGCCGAGCACCTCGTCGTGCGCGTGCCAGACGGTGCCCATGCCGCCCTTGCCGATCGTCTTGAGCAGCCGGTATCGCCCACCGACAATCCCCGCTGAATCAGACATGCACGGCGACTACCCCAGAAGAATCCGGACAAGCGCGGTGACGGCCGCCGCCGCGGCCAGAACGACCAGAAACGGTGCCCGCAGCAGCAGCGCCACGACCGCCGCCCCGAGGCCCGCCGTACGCGCCGGGTCGAAGCGCAGCCCGCCGTCCTCCGTGAACAGCTGCACCGCGACCAGCGCCGCCAGCAGCGCCACCGGCACCAGCTCCGCGAACCTGCGCACCACCGGATGGTCCAGCACCCGCCGGGGCGCGGCGAGCCCGGCCAGCTTGAGCGCGTAGCAGCCCGCGCAGACGGCGGCGACCGCCCACCACAGCGTCATCGGGCCAGCACCACCAGGACGGCCGCGGCCGACAGCAGCACCGGCACGCCCGGCGGGAGGAACGGGGTGGCGCACAGCGCGATCACCGCCGCGATCGCGGCCAGCCGGCGCAGCTCGGCGCGCTCGGCCAGCCGGGGCCACAGGATCGCCAGGAACGCGACCGGGCCCACCACGTCCAGCCCCAGCACGCCGGGGTCGCCCAGGAACGAGGTGCCGTACGCGCCCGCCAGCGTGGTGAGGTTCCAGGCGATGTAGAGGCTGGCGAACGTGGTCACGAAGCCGGTGCGGGCCGCCTGGGGGGTGGGCTGGGCCAGCGCGACGGCCGTGGTCTCGTCGATGACGCCGTGGGCGGCCAGCAGCCTGCGGGGGCCGCGTACCTCGAGCAGGGCGGCCAGGCGCAGGCCGTACAGGGTGTTGCGGCCGCCGAGCAGCAGCCCTCCCAGGGCGGCGGCGGCCAGGTCGCCGCCCGCGCCCACCGCGCCGGTCAGCGCGAACTGCGAGGCGCCGGTGAACGCCAGCAGGCTCAGCACGCACGCCTGCGGCACGGACAGGCCCGCGGTGATCGCCGCGGCGCCGAAGGCGAGCCCGGACAGCCCCACGGCCAGGCCGACGCCGAGACCGTCCCGCACGGCGGCGGAGCGGTGTGTCTTCTCTTCCATGCCGCCCGAGGTTAGGAGACGGGGGAATCGCCCGTCTTGTACGTTCCTGCGGCCCGCTGGTAGGCGGCCGGTGGCACGCCCACGATGCGCTTGAAATGCCGGTTCAGGTGGGCCTGGTCGGTGAAGCCCACCTCGGCCGCCACCCGCGCCGGGGGCACGCCGGAGCGCAGCAGGCGGCGCGCCTGGCGGACCCGCAGCGAGGTCAGGTACGCGTGCGGCGGCATCCCCGTCGCGGCCTTGAACGCCCGCAGCAGCGCGAACGGCCGGGCCCCCACCGCGCCCGCCAGGCCGTCCAGCGTCGGCGGGTCGACGAGGCTCTCGTGCAGCAGGTCGAGCGCCTCGCGTACCGCCTGCCTGCCCTCGGCCGGCACGATCGCGGCCGGCCTGGGCGTGGCGTGGCGGGTCAGCAGCCGGGCGAACAGCGTGCGGCTCAGCGTCGAGGCGGCCAGCGCGTCGCCCCGCTCGGCCGCCCGGTGCGCCCGCCCGAGCAGCGCCGCCACCTGCTCGTCGCGCACCACCTGCGCGGGGAAGTGCGGCGTGCCGTACGGCCCGCCGAGCTCGGCCGCGATCCCGGCCAGCGCGTCGACCGACGGGTAGAGCATGCGGTACGCCCACCCGCCCGGCACGCCCGCCTGCCCGGTGTGCGCGGAGTCGGGGTTGACCAGCACCATCTCGCCGGCCGCCGCCCGGTGCAGCGTGCCCCGGTAGTCGAACTCCTCCACGCCCTCGACGATGAGCCCGATGGCGTAGCCGTCGTGCGCGTGCCTGGCGAAGCGGTGGGTGACGTAGCGGGCCTTGAGCAGGTCCGTCTCCGGCACCGCCGGGTGCCGCCAGAACCGGGCCTGCTCCTTCACAGCGGCCGGAAGGTCTTGGCGAACGTCTCGAAGTAGTGCCGGTCGCGCTGCCACCGGGCCTGCGTGGTCTCCCAGTAGAGGGCGTAGGGGCGCCCGTCGGCGGTGTGGAAGCCGCGGTTGACCACGTGGATCAGCACGCCGCCGCGCATCCTGACGAACTCCCAGTCGGCGGCGTCGCGGCCGAGGTAGTCGGTGGCGGTGATGCCGACGCGCTTGTACCCCTGGAACTCGCCCTTCGCCCGGATCTCCTTCTCCAGCCCGATCCAGTGCAGCACCGGGTCCTTCCAGGGGATGTCGGGGACCGTCCACTCCACGATCAGCGCCCCCGGGCCGGTGGGGGCCTTGATGGAGATGCTGTCCCGGCCGGGGGTCCTGCGGGCCTGCCAGCCCTCGGGCATGGCGATCTGGAAGCGGCCCGCGGAGCTTCGGTAGGCCCGCCAGCCCGCGGGCACGGGGCGGGCGGTGGAGGTGGGCCCGGGTGTCGGGGCCGGGCTCTCGTCGGGCTCGGCCGTGGCCTGCCGGGTCGGGGTCGCGGGGTCCTGGGCCTCGGGGGTCCTAGTCTCGGGGCCCTGGGTCTCGGGGCCCTGGGTCGCGGGCGCGGCCGTCCACCGGTCGGACAGCAGCACGCCGCCCGTGCCCAGCACCGCCACGGCGGCCACCGCCGCGGGCAGCCCGATCCACAGCGCCTTCCGCCGCCCGCCCCGCCGTCCGGGGACCGTCGGGCTCGGCCTTCCGCCGGAGGGCCCGCCGCCGGAGGACGCGCCGCCGGAGAGCGCGCCGCGGGAGGGCGCGCCGCCGGATGCGCCGCCGCCTGCGAGCGCGCCGCCGGTGGTCGCGTGGCCGGTGGCCGGGTGGCCGGTGGTCGCGTGGCCGGGGTGCGGCCGGTTGGGGCCGCCCGTCCACGGCAGGCCGCCCGCCGGTGGGGCGGAGGCGATCTCGTACAGCAGCCGCGCGGCCTCCTCGGCGGGCATCCGGGCGGCCGGGCTCCTGCGCAGCAGCCCCATGATGACCGGCTCCAGCGCCCCGGCCCGCACCGGCGGCTCCGGCTCGTCGCGCAGCACCGCCGCCACCGTCGCGGCCCACGAGTCGCGCTTGAACGGCGGCTCGCCCTCGACGGCCGCGTAGAGCGTCGCGCCCAGCGACCACAGGTCCGACTCCGGCCGTGCGGGCTCGCCGTTGAGGCGCTCGGGCGGCATGTACGCGGGCGTGCCCACCAGGTTGCCGGACGCCGTGAGCCCCGCCTCGGCCTCCAGCGAGGCGATGCCGAAGTCGGTCAGCACCACCCGGCCGTCGTCGGCCAGCAGCACGTTCTCCGGCTTCACGTCACGGTGCAGCACCCCCGTGGCGTGCGCGGCCCGCAGGGCGTCCAGCACCCGGCCGCCGATCACCGCGACCTGCCCGGCCCGCAGCGGCCCGCTCTCGCCGATCACCTGCCCCAGCGAGCGCGAGCGGACGAGCTGCATCACGATCCACGGGCGGCCGTCCTCCTCCACGACGTCGTGGATGACGACCACCGAGGGATGGTCGAGGCGGCCCGCGGCCCGGGCCTCCCTGATGGTCCGGCGGTTGAGCTCGGCCCGCTGGGCCTCCCCGACGCCGGTGTAGCGGACCTCCTTGATCGCCACCGTACGGTCGAGCAGCTCGTCGTAGGCCCGCCAGACCACCCCCATGCCGCCCTGCCCGAGCGGCTCGACGAGGCGATAACGATTGCTGACGTGCACGCAGCGCAGCCTACTTGGCGGGTACGAACGTCGCGCAGAAGCCTTCGAAGAAGTGGTAGTCGGCCTTCCAGTGGCTGTTGAGCGTGTGCCAGTAGATCGCGTACGCCCGGCCGTTGTCGGTGACGAAACCCCTGTTGCGGACGCGGGTCTTCCCGGTGTTGGTGTTCCAGGTGAAGTCCCAGTCCGCCGCGGCCTTCATGTAGTCGACCTTCTTGATGTCGAGCTTCTTGTAGCCGCCGAAGTTGTTCTTGAGGTACGGCTCCTGCTTCTTCCAGTCCTTGTACGGGTCCGTGCCCGGGTTGGCCGCCTCCTCGATCAGGACGTACGCGTTGGACGCCGCGCCCGGTCCCTTGAACCTGACCTGCCGGCCGCTGCGCGTCCACACCTCCCACTTCGGGGGCAGCCCGATCTGGAAGCCGAGCTTCTTGTCCTTGTACATCTTCCACCCGGCCGGCAGCGG
Source organism: Nonomuraea sp. MTCD27 (assembly GCF_041950495.1). Lineage (NCBI taxonomy): Bacteria > Bacillati > Actinomycetota > Actinomycetes > Streptosporangiales > Streptosporangiaceae > Nonomuraea > Nonomuraea sp. MTCD27. Next base: position 472,997 of record NZ_JBGNUW010000002.1, read on the forward strand.
GTCCTTCGTCTCCTTGGGGGTCGCGCTGGGGCTGGGACTCGCGGTCTCGCTCGTGCTCGGGCTCGGCGACGTGGTCGACGAGGGGGCCGTCGAGGGGGCCGTGGAGGGCGGGGTGGCGGTGACGGCCGCCGTGCCCGGGGAGTCCGTGTCCGAGGACTTCTCCTCCGGGGCCGAGCGCAGGCCGAGGTAGCCGCCCACGCCCGCCACCAGCACGACCGCGACGGCCGCGGCGATGATCGTCCCGGCCCGGCGCTGCTGCTCGGGCCGCCCGGCCTCCACCGTGGGCACGGTCGGAGGCCGCGGGTCCACGGTCGAGGGCTGGGGGACGCGCGCGCCGGTCTCGGGTATGTCCGGCACCGGCGCGGCCGGGGCGAGGTTCGGATCGGTCGGGGTGTCGTCCTCGACGGGGGCGTACGGGCGCCTGGCCTTGGCGGGACCGGGGCGCTTGGGCTTCGTCGGCTGGGCCTCCGGGCGCTTCGGCTTGGCCGGGGCGGGCACGTGCAGCTCCTGCGCCGCCGGGAACTGGGCCGCGGGGAACTGGGCCGTCGGTGGCGCGCTCGTCTGCGCGACGGCGTTGCGCAGCATCCGCTGCGCCTCCTCGTACGTCAGCCGCTGCACCGGCTCCTTCACCAGCAGCCCGTTGATCACGTCGGTGAGCGGCCCCGCGTGCGTCGCCGGGTCGGGCTCGTCGGTGAGCACGGCGTGCATGGTCGCCAGGGCCATCCCGCGCTCGTGCGGCGAGCGGCCCTCCACTGCCGTGTAGAGCGTGGCGCCCAGCGACCACAGGTCCGACTCGCGCCGCGCGGGCAGGCCCTTGAGCCGCTCGGGCGCGATGAACGCCGGCGTGCCCGCCAGGCCCGTCACGGTGAGCTGCGTCTCGGTCTCCAGCGTGGCGATGCCGAAGTCGGTGAGCACGACCCGGCCGTCGTCGGCCAGCAGCACGTTCTCGGGTTTGACGTCGCGGTGCAGCACGCCCGCCTCGTGGGCGCGGTGCAGCGCGTCCAGCACGGCCAGGCCGATCTCCGCCACCCGCTTCGGCGGCAGCGGGCCGTCCTGCTTGATCACGGCCCCCAGTGAGCGCGACTGGACGAGCTGCATGACGATCCAGGGCCGGCCATCCTCCTCGATCACGTCGTGCACGACGATCACGTTGGGATGCTCGAACCTGGCCGCCGCCCTCGCCTCGCGCATCGTCCGCCGGTTCAGCAGCTGCACTTCCTCGCCCAGGGCGGCGGCGTATCTGACCTCCTTGACCGCGACCGTGCGGTCAAGGAGCTCGTCGTGGGCTCGCCAGACGATGCCCATTCCGCCCCTGCCGATGGGTTCCTGCAGCTGGTAGCGGCCGGCGATGCGGCGTCCGTCCTGCTTGCGATCCGACATCAACGGCCTCAAACCCTCCTCTAGGCCAAGAAATACTCCCATAGCGAGGGATCAACGGCGACTCGCCAGAAGGACAGTCCGGCATGTGAGAAGTGCAGCCCAGCAGGTGGGAGCCGGGGTGTAGGGTTCAGATATGACTTGTCGTCGCTACGCGTTTACCGAGCCGGCTCCGGGAGAGCCGGTCGTCGGATAGCGACCACCTGGAGTCGGCACGAGGCAGAGACACCCGTCTCTGCCTTTTTTGGTTTTCCGCCGGCCTCGGGAGCCGGCCGAACGGGAGTCGGGATGTCATCGACCTTGGAACGGCGCGCGGTGGCCGTGGGCGAGCTGCTCGTGGGCGACGGGCCGGCCGTGCTGATCGACGGCCGGGTGAGCCTGCGGGCGCGGCGCGGCCCGGCCGACGCGTTCGAGGCGCTGCGGGAGGGGGCCACGCTCGTGGAGCCGGCCTCGGCCGCCGACCTGCCCGCGATCGCCGAGCACGCGCACGCCGTGGTGGTGGGGGCGTCGTGGACGCGCGACATCCCCCTCGTCCGGGCGGCGGCCGGGCTCGGGCTGCCGGTGGTGGTGGAGCGGCGGGCCGCGGCCTCCATGGAGGAGTGGCTGGGGCTGGCCGACCACTGCGCGGCCGAGGGGGACGGGCGGGTGATCCTGTGCGAGGGGGACCGGCCCGATCTGGGGCTCATGCGGGCGGCCAGGGCCGCCTCCGGGCGCCCGGTGCTGGCGGACGTCTCGCGCGACCTCGGGCTGTCGGCCGCCGCCGTCGCGGCCGGGGCCGACGGCCTGATCATCGGCACGGCGGGCACGCCGGTCCCGGCGGACGACCGGCGGGTGGCCGAGGAGGCCGTCACCCTCGTCGGCGCGCTCGTCCGGAACGAGGCGCCCACCACGCTGGCGGAGTGCCGCCAGGCGATCGACCGCGTGGACGCGGCCCTGGGCACGCTGCTGGAGCGGCGGGCGGTGCTGGCGGGCATCGTGCAGCGGATCAAGCCGGTGGGCGGCTTCGCCGGGCGCGACCTGGCCAGGGAGCGCGCCCTCGTCGCCAGGATGGCCGTGCGGGCGCCCTCGCTGGGGGAGGCGAGGCTCTCGCCCATCATGAACGCGGTCATCGAGGCCGGCCTGCACCTGGCCGAGGAGCGGCGGGGCGGTAGTCGGGCGGAGCGGTAGGCGTCAGGGCGGCGGCCGGAGTCCGGGCGTCCGGGAGGCGTCAGGGGCCTGCGACGGTGAGCCGGGCGGGGCGGTGGGCGTCAGGGGCCCGCGGCGGGGGGCCGGTCGTCCGGCAGGTGGAAGTTGTTCATCGGGCGGCCCGGGCCCGCGGCGATCTGCTTCGTGATGAGCTCCGCGAAGCGGCGGTAGCCGTCGCCCGTCGGGTGATAGCTGCGCGCGTTGACCGTCAGCTCCTCCATGTCCATGGCCAGCCCGTTCAGGAACGGCTGCGGCCGCCCCACCTCGTGGCCCGCGAACGCCTCGTAGGCGTCCACGTACTCGACGCTGCCCGGGGCGCCGAACGCCGCCAGGCCCCGGTCGAACTCCGCCGCCACCGACCCCACCGTGTCGTTGAGCCGCCGCGTCACGCCGTTGAGCCAGCGCTGGTCCTCGACGGTCAGGTTGTCGACGCTCCCCACCGGGTTCTCGGGGAACGGCCGGGGGTAGCCCAGCACGATGACGCGGGCGCCGGGGGCGCGCACGCGCAGCTCCCTGAGGACCTCGCGCATGCTCGTGCTCAGCTCCTCGATGCGGCGGCCGACGGCGGCGTCCTGGTCGACGCAGGCCGACGACCACGGGATCTTGACGATGCAGCCCGTCAGCACCCTGCTGAAGCCGGCGTCGTTGCCCCCGATGCTCAGCGTCACCAGGCTCGCCGCGGAGTCCACGCGGGTGACCTGGGGCGGCTGGCCGTGCTGGCCGGACAGGAGCTCGCGCGTGGTGGCGCCGCTGCAGGCGTAGAAGGCGGTGCCGCCGCCGAACCGGTAGGCCCGCGCCACCAGCGGCACGTAGGAGCCCGTCGACCGGTGGCAGCGGTCGGCCCCGTCGTTGACCGGCGCGGTGTCCTGCTCGTAGACCCCCTCGCCCGAGGAGTAGGAGTCGCCCAGCGCGACGTACCGGCCGCTCTGCGCCACCTGCACGGGCGTCAGCCGGACCGGCCGCGGCAGCCGTCCGGACGGCTCGCCGGCGGTGGGGCAGCCCGCGTCCAGCACGGCGCAGGCCAGCTTGGGGTAGACGCCCAGGGGCAGGCCCGCCACCGCGATCGTGGCGCCGGCCACGGCCGCCGCCACGATCTGGACGATCCTGCGTCTAGCCTCGTCCAGCGTGACCTCCCGGGTGGCGGCTCCTCCTTCTGCGCCATCGAGACTACCCAGCCGATGATCGGCGCGGGCGTGGCCGGGCCGCTACGGTTGCGCGCCGGCGGCGGCGCGCCGGCGGCCGATGACCCGCCAGCCCAGGGCGATGCCGGCGACCAGGGCCGGGATGAGGTAGAAGGCCACCCGCTGGTCCTTGTCGGCGAACGGCATCAGCAGCACCACCAGCGCCAGGAACGCGAGCGTCAGCCAGTTGGTGTAGGGGGAGCCGGGCATCGGGAAGGCCGAGCGGTGGCCCGTGCGGCGCAGGCGGGTCTGGCAGTAGACCAGGACGCCCCAGGTGGTGATCACGCCGAGCGAGGCCACGGCGGTGGCGATGTTGAAGGCCCGCTCGGGCAGGAAGTAGAACAGCGCGACGCCCGCCAGGAACATGATCGCGGTGAACAGGATGCCGCCGATCGGCACGTGCCGGCTGCTGAGGGTGCCGGCGAAGCGGGGGGCCTCCTGCTTCATGGCCATCGAGCGCAGGATGCGGCCGGTGGCGTACAGGCCCGAGTTGCAGGACGAGAGCGCGGCGGTGATCACGACGAGGTTCATGGCGTCGGCCGCCCACGGGACGCCCAGCCCGGAGAAGACCGTCACGAACGGGGAGGTGTCCGCCCGGTAGGCGGTCCAGGGCAGGACCATGGCCAGCAGCGCCACCGAGCCGACGTAGAAGATCGCGATGCGCCACACCACGCCGTTGATGGCCTTCGGCATGACCTCGTGCGGCCGGGCCGTCTCGCCCGCCGTGATGCCGACCAGCTCGATCGACGCGTACGCGAACACCACCGACTGCAGGCTCATCAGCACCAGCGGGAACCCGGTCGGGAAGAACCCGCCGTGGGAGACCAGGTTGTGCGGGCCAGCGGCGCCGACCGCGAACACCACCAGCACCAGCCCCACGACCAGGAAGACGGTGATCGCCACGACCTTGAGCATGGCGAACCAGAACTCCAGCTCGCCGAACAGGCGCACCGACAGCAGGTTGACCGTCATCACGAAGCAGAGCGCGATCAGCGCGGTGAGCCACTCGGGGAACGCGGGCGCCCAGTAGGTGATGTACGCGGCGATCGCCGTCAGCTCGGCGATGCCGGTGAAGGCCCAGTTGATCCAGTACATCCAGCCGCTGGCGAAGGCGGCCCACGGGCCGATGAACTCCCCGGCGTACTCGACGAACGAGCCCGAGGCCGGACGGTAGAGCACGAGCTCGCCGAGCGCCCGCATGACGAAGAAGGCGGCCACGCCGGCGGCGGCGTAGGAGAGCACGAGCGCGGGGCCGGCGGCGGCCAGCCGGCCCCCGGCGCCCAGGAACAGGCCCACGCCGATCGCCCCGCCGATGGCGATCATCTGGACCTGCCGGTTGCCCAGCGCGTGCGTGTATCCCTCGTCCGTCTGCGTGCGCACCGAGTGACTCCTTGATGACGTTGGGTGACATCGAGGATATCGGTGCCGGTGATCGCGACGGCTCCTGGCGCGCGGGCGGCCCCGGGTTGTCGGTGGCGGCTACTAAAGTCGGATCGCACCACACGTTGGGACCGGGAGGCCGCCGCTCAATGTCGTCCAGCGACTCGTTCGTCCATCTGCACGTGCACACCGAATACTCGATGCTCGACGGGGCCGCGCGCCTCGGGCAGATGTTCAAACAGGTCGGCGAGCTGGGCATGCCCGCCATCGCGATCACAGACCACGGCAACATGCACGGCGCCTTCGACTTCTTCAGGCAGGCCACCGGCGCCGGCATCAAGCCGGTCATCGGCATCGAGGCCTATGTCGCGCCGGAGCTGCGCCACAACAAGAAGCCGGTGTTGTGGGGCGAGCCGCACCAGCGCAAGGACGACGTCTCGGCGGGTGGCTACTACACCCACATGACGATCTGGGCGCGCGACAAGACGGGCCTGCACAACCTGATGCGGCTGTCGTCGCGCGCCTACACCGAGGGCTTCGTGCGCAAGTGGGCGCGCATGGACGCCGAGCTCCTGGCCGAGCACGCCGACGGCCTCATGGCCACCACCGGCTGCCCGTCGGGCGAGGTGCAGACGAGGCTGCGGCTCGGGCAGTACGACGAGGCGCTCAAGGCCGCCGCGAAATACCAGGAGATCTTCGGCAGGGACAACTTCTACCTGGAGATCATGGATCACGGCCTCGACATCGAGCGCCGGGTCCGCGACGGGCTGACCCGGATCAGCCGGGAGCTCGGCATCCCGCCGCTGGTCACCAACGACTCGCACTACACCTACGAGTCCGACGCCGCCTCCCACGACGCGCTGCTGTGCATCCAGACCGGCAAGCAGTTGTCCGACCCCGACCGCTTCCGCTTCGACGGCAGCGGCTACTACATCAAGACCGCCGACGAGATGCGCGCGATCGACTCCTCCGACCTGTGGGCCGAGGGTTGCCGCAACACGCTGCTGGTGGCCGAGAAGGTCGACCCGGCCGGGTTCTTCGAGTTCAAGAACCTCATGCCGACCTACCCGATCCCCGACGGCATGACGGAGAGCGAGTTCTTCCGCAGGACGGTCTGGGAGGGCATGGACCGGCGCTGGCCGGAGGGCTACGACGAGCAGCACCGCAAGCAGGCCGAGTACGAGATCGGGATCATCGAGCAGATGGGCTTCCCGAGCTACTTCCTCGTGGTCGCCGACTTCATCATGTGGGCCAAGGCCAACGGCATCCCGGTCGGGCCCGGCCGTGGCTCGGCGGCGGGGTCGCTGGTGGCGTACGCGATGGGCATCACCGACCTCGACCCGATCGCGCACGGCCTGATCTTCGAGCGGTTCCTCAATCCCGAGCGCGTCTCCATGCCCGACGTCGACATCGACTTCGACGAGCGCAGGCGCGGTGACGTGATCCGCTACGTGACCGAGAAGTGGGGCGCCGACAAGGTCGCCATGATCGCCACGTTCGGCACGATCAAGGCGAAGGCCGCCATCAAGGACGCGGGCCGCGTCCTGGGCTACCCCTACGCGCTGGGCGACCGGGTCTCCAAGGCGTTCCCGCCCGCCGTCATGGGCAAGGACATCCCGCTGGCGGGCATCTTCGACAAGGACCACCCGCGCTACGCCGAGGCCGGCGAGCTGCGCCGGCTCTACGAGGAGGACGTCGACGTCAAGGCGACGATGGACCTCGGCAAGGGGCTGGAGGGCCTGATCCGGCAGACCGGCGTGCACGCCGCGGGCGTGATCATGTCGGCCGAGGTGCTGACCGACCACGTCCCGATCATGCGCCGCGACTCCGACGGCGCGATCATCACGCAGTTCGACTATCCGACCTGCGAGACGCTCGGCCTGCTGAAGATGGACTTCCTGGGCCTGCGCAACCTCACCATCATGGACGACTGCCTCAAGATGATCGAGGCGACCACGGGTGAGCGGGTCGACCTGCTCGGGCTGCCGCTCGACGACCGCAAGAGCTACGAGCTGCTGGCCAAGGGCGACACGCTGGGCGTGTTCCAGCTCGACGGCGGCGGCATGCGCTCGCTGCTGCGCCTCATGCGCCCCGACAACTTCGAGGACATCTCCGCCGCCCTCGCGCTCTACCGCCCCGGCCCGATGGGCGCCAACTCCCACACCAACTACGCGCTGCGCAAGAACGGCCAGCAGGAGATCACGCCGATCCACCCCGCGCTGGAGGAGCCGCTCAAGGACATCCTGGAGACGACCCACGGCCTGATCATCTACCAGGAGCAGGTCATGGCCATCGCCCAGCGGGTGGCCGGCTACTCCCTGGGCGCCGCCGACCTTTTGCGCCGCGCGATGGGCAAGAAGAAGAAGGCGGAGCTGGACAAGCAGTACGCCTCCTTCGAGCAGGGCATGAAGGACAACGGCTACCCCGACGCCGCCGTCAAGGCGCTGTGGGACATCCTGCTGCCCTTCTCCGACTACGCCTTCAACAAGGCCCACACCGCCGCCTACGGCCTCATCGCCTACTGGACCGCCTACCTCAAGGCCAACCACCCGGCCGCCTACATGGCCGCGCTGCTGTCCTCGGTGAAGGACGACAAGGACAAGTCCGCGCTCTACCTCAACGAGTGCCGCCGCATGGGCATCAAGGTGTTCCCGCCGGACGTCAACGACTCCGACTTCGACTTCACGCCGCGCGGCACCGACATCCGCTTCGGCCTGTCGGCGGTGCGCAACGTCGGCGGCAACGTCGTCGGCGGCATCATCTCCGCGCGAAAGCAGAAGGGCCGCTTCACCGACTTCAAGGACTTCCTGCGCAAGGTGCCGGCCGTCGTCTGCAACAAGCGCGTGATCGAGTCGCTGGTCAAGGCGGGCGCGTTCGACTCGCTGGGCCACGTGCGCAAGGGCCTGGTCATGGTGCACGAGCAGGCCGTCGACGCGATCATCGACATCAAAAAGAACGAGGCCATCGGCCAGGACTCCCTGTTCGGGGCGATCGACGGCGGCGAGGACCAGACCTTCGACGTGCAGATCCCGGTGGGCGAGTGGGACAAGAACACGCTGCTGCAGTTCGAGCGCGAGATGCTCGGCCTCTACGTGTCCGACCACCCGCTGTTCGGCGTCGAGCACGTCCTGGCGGCCGGGGCCGACTGCTCGATCGCGGCGGTGCAGGACGAGAGCCGCGCCGACGGGCAGGTGGTGACCGTGGGCGGCATCCTCAGCGGGGTGCAGCGCAAGGTCACCAAGAAGGGCGACACCTGGGTGCTGACCCAGCTGGAGGACCTCGAGGGCTCGATCGAGGTGATGATCTTCCCGTCGGCGTACCAGCTGTGCTCGACGATCCTGGCCGAGGACGCGATCGTGTTCGTCAAGGGGCGCATCGACAAGCGCGAGGACGTGGCGAAGATCATCGCCATGGAGGTCACGGCGCCCGACCTGAGCCAGGAGTCCGGCGGGCCGCTGCTGGTGAGCCTGCCGCTGAACCGCTGCACGCCGCCGGTGGTGGGCCGGCTGAAGGAGATCCTCGCCACGCACCCGGGCACGTCGGAGGTGCACCTGCAGGTCCACAACGGGCCCAGGACGACTGTGCTGCGCGTGGGGGACCGGCTGCGGGTCACACCGTCACCGGCCCTCATGGGCGACCTCAAAGAACTCCTCGGCCCCGCCTGCCTGGGGGCCTGACCCTCGCCTCCCCGGCGGTCGTGGGGCAGGATCGCAGCGTGAGCGAACTGCATTACCTGACCGCGACCGAGCTGGCCCGGCTGATCAGGACCCGGCAGGTGAGCGCCGTGGAGGTCCTCCAGGCCCATCTCGACCGCATCGAAGAGGTCAATCCCCGCGTCAACGCGGTCGTCACCCTCGTCGCCGAGCGGGCGATCGAGGCGGCGAAGGCGGCCGACGCGGCCCTGTCGTCCGGGGAGCGGGCCGGACCGCTGCACGGCGTACCGGTCGCGCACAAGGACCTCGTGGACACCGCCGGCATCCGCACCACCTACGGCTCGCCGCTCTTCGCCGGCAACGTCCCCGACGAGGACGACCTGATCGTGCGGCGGCTGCGCGCGGCGGGCGCCGTGACCGTGGGCAAGACGAACACCCCGGAGTTCGGCACCGGCTCCCACACCGTCAACGAGGTGTTCGGCGCCACCAGGAACCCCTACGACCTGTCCAAGTCCGCCGGCGGCAGCAGCGGGGGCGCCGCCGTCGCGCTGGCCACCGGCATGGTGCCGCTGGCCGACGGCTCCGACATGGGCGGCTCCCTGCGCAACCCCGCCTCCTTCTGCAACGTCGTCGGCCTGCGGCCCACGCCCGGCCGCGTCCCCGACCCCTCCGACACCGCCGCCTGGTTCACCCTGGCCGTCCCCGGTCCCATGGCCAGGACGGTCGAGGACGTCACGCTGATGTTCGGGGCCATCGCCGGGTTCGACCGCCGCTCCCCGTACTCGATCAGGGAGGTCTTCGCGCCGGAGCCCGAGCGGGGGGTGGCGGGGTTGCGCGTGGCGTGGAGCCCCGACCTGGGCGGGCTGCCCGTGGACCCGAGGACGGCGGCGGTCACGGCGACCGCGCCGGCCGTGTTCGAGCGGCTCGGCGCCCGCGTCGAGCAGGTCGAGCTGGACCTGACCGGGGCCGAGGACGCGTTCAGGACCTACCGGGCCTGGTACTACCTGCTCGCCCACGGCGACAAGAGCGGGCTCGGCCCCAACACCGCCTGGAACGTCGAGCAGGGCCGCAAGGTCACCGGCGCCGACCTGGCCCGGGCCGAGGTCGCGCGCAGCCGCCTCTACCAGCGCATGGCCGCCTTCTTCGACACCTACGACGTGCTGATCGCGCCGGTCAGCCAGGTGCCGCCGTTCCCCGTCGAGCACCCTCACGTGAGCGAGATCAACGGGCGGCGGCTGCCCGACTACCTGGCCTGGATGCGCTCGGCCTACTGGATCAGCGTCCTGCACTCGCCCGCCGCCTCGGTCCCGGCCGGGTTCACCGGCGACGGCCTGCCGGTGGGCGTGCAGATCGTCGGGAGGCCGTTCGAGGACGCGAGGGTGCTGCGGGTGGCGCGGGCGTTCGAGGAGGCCACCGGCCACGGCCTGCGCAGGCCGCCGCTCTAGCGGCTACTCGGGTCCGATCCCGTACGGCTGCCGCAGCGGCGACTCGCGGTAGCCGTGCATGCCTTCCAGCAGCCCGAAGAACCCCACGGCGACCAGCGGCCAGGACACCAGCACACCGGAGGCGGTCAGCTTCAGCGCGCCGGGGACGATCTTCGCGCCCGGCACGGCGGCCGCCTCCACCGTGACCGCCCCGATGGTGAACGTGGACCCGACCCAGAACGTCAGGAACGAGGCCAGCATCCCGCCCGCGCACAGCCCCAGCAGCACCGGCAGCATCCAGCGCCGCCCGATGAACCAGGCGACGCCGCCGCACAGCAGCCCCAGCCCGCCCGTGATCACCGCGAACCAGCCGTCGGCCGCGATCAGCGCCTGCGTGGTCGGGTCGGCCAGCACCGTGCCCCGGTCGGTGACCTGGTACGGCGCCCGCGGCGTCAGCCCTGACCAGAGCAGCCCGGCGGCCATTCCGAGAGTGGCGAGAGTGAGGACAGATACCGCAAAAGCGCGTACTTCCCTCGTCACGCCACTCCCCCTCACATGTACGTCCGAATCAGCTCGATGGTATCCCCCGGTTAGGCTCGCTTCGTGATTGCAGAAGAGGTCTGGCAGATAGAACCCTCCGGTCCGCTCCGGGGCGACGTCGAAGTGCGCGGCTCGAAGAACGGCGTGTCCAAGCACATGGTCGCCGCCATGCTGGGCAACGGCGAGAGCAGCATCCACAACGCCCCCGAGGTGGGCGAGGTCGAGATCACCGCCGCCATGCTGCGGGCCCTCGGCATCAACGTCGAGATCTCCCGCACGGAGATCAGGATCGAGCAGGGCCCGGAGATCGAGCCCCGGGTCCCCGACGCGTTCACCGGCCTGAACCGCATCCCCATCCTCATGCTCGGCCCCCTGCTGCATCTGGCGGGTGAGGCGTTCGTGCCGCTGGTGGGCGGCGACCCGATCGGGCGGCGGCCGGTGAACTTCCACGTGGAGGCCCTGCGCGCGATGGGCGCCGAGGTGGAGGTGGGCGACGCCGGCATCTACGCCAAGGCCAAACGCCTCAACGGCACCCGGATCGAGCTGCCGTACCCGAGCGTGGGCGCCACGGAGACGGTGCTGATGTCGGCGGTGCTGGCCGACGGCAAGACCGTGCTGAAGAACGCGGCCACGGAGCCCGAGGTGGTGGAGCTGGCGCTGTTCCTGCAGCGGATGGGGGCCAGGATCGAGCTCTCGCCCGACCGCAGGATCGTCATCGAGGGCGTCGAACGGCTGCGCGGCGCCCAGACCTGGCTGACCGGCGACCGCATCGAGGCGTTCTCGTACCTGGCGGCGGGCCTGGTCACCCAGGGCGAGGTACGCGTGCACGGCTGCCCCCAGGACCGCCTGGTCACCGCGATCACCACGCTGGCCAGGATGGGCGCCCAGTTCGACATCAACGACGAGTACCTGTGCGCCACCGCGCCCCCCGAGGGCCTGCGCGCGGCGGCCGTGCAGACCGACACGCACCCCGGGTTCATGACGGACTGGCAGACGCCGCTGATGGTGCTGTTCACGCAGAGCCAGGGCATGTCGGTGCTGCACGAGACGGTCTTCGAGAACCGCCTGGTGTACGTGCCCGCGCTGCAGAAGATGGGCTGCGAGATCGAGGTGTTCGACCAGTGCCTGGGCGGCCCCGCCTGCCGCTACCACGACACCAACGCCCGCCACTCGGCCGTCGTGCGCGGGGTGTCCAGGCTCAAGGGCGCCGACGTGACGCTGCCCGACATCCGGGCCGGGTTCTCGGCCGTGCTGGCGGCGGCGGTGGCCGACGGGCCCTCCACGCTGCGCGGCGTGCACCACATCGAACGCGGTTACCACCGGCCGTTCGAGCAGTTCGCCTCGCTGGGTCTGAACATCCGCAGGCAGCGGTAAATATCGGTAAAGACGTCGGAAACGGGCGTTTGCCGTCGACCTGGACGTCGCACACCATCTGACGTGACCGTACTCAGATCCGTCGGAGCGCTCGGATTGGCGGGGGCACTCGGCGGGGTGCTGGCGGCCGCACTGGCCGCACCCCTGGTGAGCGGGGGCGGCCTCGCCGCCATGGGTGTCGCGAACACCTTCGTCGACCTGCCGCCCGCACCGCGCGAGGAGCCGCTCGCGCAGGTGACCAGGTTGCTGGACAAGGACGGCCGGCAGTTCGCCCAGTTCTACGAGGCCAACAGGACGGCCGTCCCGCTCGGCGCGGTCGCGCCCGTGATGCGCAGGGCCATCGTGGCCATCGAGGACGCCCGCTTCTACGAGCACGGCGGCCTCGACGTCAGGGGCACGATCCGGGCGCTGCTCACCAACACCCAGGCGGGCGGGATCCGGCAGGGCGGCTCGTCGCTGACCCAGCAGCTGGTCAAGAACATCCTGGTGGAGAGCGCGCGCAGCGACACCGAGCGCGACCGGGCCCGCGCCCCGAACCTGGCCCGCAAGATCAGCGAGCTGCGGCTCGCGCTGGCGCTGGAGAAGAAGTACCGCAAGGACGAGATCCTGGAGCGCTACCTGAACATCGCCTACTTCGGCGCCGGGGCCCACGGCGTCGAGGCGGCGGCCAGGCGCTTCTTCTCCACCTCGGCCTCCCGGCTGACGCTGACCCAGGCGGCCACGCTGGCGGGGGCGGTGCGGATGCCGTACTCGACCGATCCCTCGCTCGGCCAGGCGCACCGGGAGCGGCTGAAGGGCCGGCGCGACCTCGTGCTCGACCGCATGGCCGGGCTCAAGCAGATCACCCAGCAGGAGGCGGCGCAGGCCAAGGCGGCGCCGCTGAACATCAGGCTCCGGCCGGAGCCCGGCGGGTGCGAGCAGAGCGACTACCCGTTCTACTGCCTGTACGTGAAGCAGGAGCTCCTGTCGAACCCCGTCTTCGGCAACACCCCCGCCGAGCGGCGGGCCAGGATGGCCAGGGGCGGCCTGGTGATCAGGACGAGCCTCGACCCCATCGCGCAGCGCGCCGCCGACCGGGCCATCCGCCGGCACGTCTCGCCGGAGGACACCGAGGTGGCCGCCGAGGCGATGGTGGAGCCGCGTACCGGCCGGATCAAGGCGATGGCGGCCAGCAAGCGGTTCGGCCGCAACCCCGGCAACCGCAAGAACGGCCCCAAGACCACCTTCAACCTGCCCGCCGACGTCGCCCACGGGGGCGGGCAGGGCTTCCAGGCCGGTTCGACGTTCAAGGTGTTCACCCTGGCCACCGCGCTGAAGCAGGGCTGGCGGTTCAACGACGGCTTCCAGACGCCGGGGGCGATGAGCCCCGCGCAGGGCTACCGCAACTGCGCGGGCCGGTCCGTCAACGACCCCGGCACCCGGGTGCTCAACGCCAGCGGCGAGGGCGAGGGCGGGCCGCACAGCATCGAGACCGGCACCTGGAAGTCGGTGAACATCTTCTACATGATGCTGGAGCGCAAGGTCGGGCTCTGCAACGTGGTGCGCACGGCCAGGGCGCTCGGCGTCACCAGGGCGGACGGGGCGCCGCTGCGGGAGGTGCCGACGTTCACGCTGGGTGTCAACGAGATGGATCCGGTGACGGTGGCCGCCTCGTTCGCGGCGTTCGCGGCCAGGGGACTGTACTGCCGGCCGCTGGCCATCGTGGAGATCACGGGCAGGGACGGGCGGCGTACGCACGTGCCGCCCGCGTGCGAGCAGGTCATCGAGAAGCCGGTCGCGGACGCGGTCAACCACGTGCTCAAGGGCGTCTTCGACAAGGGCACCATGCACGGGCAGGGCATCGGCCGGCCCGCGGCGGGCAAGACGGGCACCAACAACGGCTACACCTCGGCCTGGTTCGCCGGCTACACGCCCGCCCTGGCGGCGGCGGTCAGCGTGGGGGACATCCGGGGGTCGTACCGGTTCCCGCTGCAGGGGGTGCAGATCGGGGACCGGTACTACGGGTCGGTGCAGGGGGCGTCGCTGCCGGGGCCGATCTGGGTGGAGTCGATGGGGCCGGCGTTGCGGCGTACGGAGCCGAAGGGGTTCCCGGGGCCGGACATGTCGCGCTTCGGCGGCGGTCACACGCCGGGGCTGGAGAAGGCCCTGGCCGAGGAGAAGCGCAAGAAGCGCGGCGTCCACCCGTTCTTCCGGCGGCACCGCCGGCTCTTCGAGTGGCTGCTCGGGCAGAGCCCGACGGCGCCGTCGATCGAGTGGCAGCAGGAGGGCCGTGCCGACCGGCTGCTGCGGGCGCCTCGGGACGACCGTCCCGAGGAGGAGCGTCCCGAGCCTGGGCCGGCCGACGGGCCGGGGCATCCCGGCATGCTCGGCCAGTGGCGGCCGGACATGCCCGGCCAGGGACGGCCCGGGGTGCCCGGGCCGGGTCACCCCGGCATGTCCGGCCACGGGCGGCCCGGTGGGCTGGAGCCTCCGGGGATGCCCGGGCGCGAGCGTCCGGGCCGGCCGGGACGCGACTACCCCGGCATGCTCGGGCGGCCTGACTGACCCCGTCGGCCGGCCGGGTGTCAGCTGGCCTTGCCGATGGGGGCGGTGACCGCCCGGGTGAGCGTGATGAGGTTGTCGGGGGCGGTCTCGATCTGCAGGCCGCGCTTCCCGGCCGAGAAGTAGATCGTCTCGAAGTCGAGGGCCGAGGAGTCGACCACGGTCGGGAGCTGCTTGCGCTGGCCCAGCGGGCTGATGCCGCCGACGACGTAGCCCGTGACCCGCTCCACCTTCGCGGCGTCGGCCATCGCGGCCCGCTTGCTGTTGAGCGCACTGGCCAGGGCCTTGAGGTCGAGCTTGCCCGCGACCGGCACGACCGCCACCGCCAGCCCGCTCTCGACCTCCGCGACCAGCGTCTTGAAGATCCGTTCGTACGGCACGCCGAGCGCGTCCGCGGCCTCCTCGCCGTAGGCCTGGGCGGAGGCGTCGTGCTCGTACGGGTGGAGCGTGAACTCGGCCTTCGCGTTGGTCAGCGCCATGGTGGCCGGAGTGCCGCCCTTGCCTTTCGATTTGCTCACGGGGCTCAATTGTAGCGAATCTACAATGTAAAGGCCCGGCCGGGGGTGTACCCGAACGCCCTCCCGAACACGTCGATGAACGCGCTCGCCGACGCCCACCCGCACCGGTGCGCGACGGCGGTCACCGGCACGTCGTCGGCGAGCAGGAGGAGGGCGTGGTGGAGGCGGAGCTGGGTGCGCCACTGGGGGAAGCTCATGCCCAGCTCGGCCCGGAACAGGCGGGCCAGCGTGCGGTCGCTGGTCCCGCTCCGGGCGGCGAGCCGCGCCAGGGTGCTGTTGTCGGCGGGGTCGCGGTGCAGGGCGGCGCAGACGGCGGCCAGGCGCGGGTCCCTGGCGGTGGGCAGGTGGAGCGGCTGCTCTGGGGCGCGTTTCAGCTGGTCGAGCAGCACGCCCAGCAGCCGGCCCCGCTCGCCCCCGTCGGAATGTCTCCCGCCGCCGCTCGCAGGGGTGCCGGTGTAGGCGACGATCAGCTCGCGGAGGAGCGGTCCGACCGCGAGCACCGCCGGCCGGTCCAGCCCGAGCGGGTTGTCGGTGAGCCCCACCAGCCGCACGTCGGTGTCCCCGTGGGCCCGGTGCTCGTGCACGGTCCCCGCCGGCACCCAGATCGCCCGGTTGGCGGGGGCCACCCAGGTGCCGGCGTCCGTGGTGACCGACAGGACGCCGCGGCAGGCGTACACGATCTGGTGGGTGTCGTGCCGGTGCGCGTCGATGCCGGCGCCGGGGGCGAGGGAGCGCCGCCCGGTCGGGGCTTCGGGCAGGTGGCGGATTCCCGTCATAAGTTGGCATTTTATCGGAAGCGGGCCAGCCGGTCGCCGGGACATGATCGGAGCGTGAACAGGATCCCCATGCTCGCGGCCGGTCACGCCACCGTGGACTTCTACCAGGGCGCGGTCCCCGCTCTCGTGCCGTTCCTGGTGGCCGGGCGCGGTTACGGGTACGTCGCCGTCTCCGGCATCGTGCTGGCCGCCACGCTGCTGTCGTCGGTCGTGCAGCCGCTGTTCGGCGTGCTGACCGACAGGTGGCGCATGCCGTGGCTGATCCCGGTGAGCATGGTCGTCGCCGGGGTGGGGGTGGCGGCCGGTGGCGTGGCGGACTCGTACGTGCTGACCTGGCTGGCCGTGGCCCTGTCCGGGCTGGGCGTGGCCGCGTACCACCCGGAGTCGGCCCGGCTGGCGAGGGTCGCCAGCGAGGGCAGCCACGTGCGGATGAGCTGGTTCTCCCTGGGCGGGACGCTGGGTTTCGCCACGGCTCCCGTGCTGGTGACGCCGCTGCTGGCGGGATGGGGTCTGGGTGCCTCGCCGTTCCTGGTGCTGCCGGCGGTGCTGGGCGCGGTGGTGACGCTGCCGGCGATCAGGGCCCTGGCCGGGGGCGGGCAGGCGGCGCGGGCCGCCGGGCCGGTCTCCGGGCGGGACGACTGGCCGTCGTTCGTCCGGCTGACGCTGGTGATCGTCTTCCGTTCCGTGGTGTACGTCGGCCTGAGCGCCTTCGTGGCCCTGTACATGGGCGGCGGGGCGGCCGGGGCCGTGGCGCTGTTCGTGCTGTTCGCGGGCGGGGCGGTGGGCACCGTGCTGGGCGGCAGGCTGGCGGCGCGCCGGGGGCGGATGCCGACGATGCGCCTGGCGTACGCGCTGGCCGTCCCGGCGGTCGCCGGCGTGGTGCTGGTGCCCGGCCCCGCCGCGTACGTGTTCGTCGCCGCCTCGTCGATCGCCCTGTACGCGCCCTTCTCCCTGCACGTCACGCTCGGCCAGGACTTCCTGCCGACCAGGGTGGGCACGGCCGGCGGCGTGACCCTGGGGCTGGCGGTGAGCGTGGGCGGCCTGGCCAGCCCACTGGTGGGCGCGGTGGCGGAGGCCGCCTCGCTCCGGACGGCGCTGGCCTGCCTGATCGTGTTCCCGGTGCTGGCCTGGCTGCTGGCGCGCACGATCAAGGACCCGGCGCCGGTGCCCGCCTGAGCGTCACCGGACGGGGAGGCGCAGGGTGCTGGTGTTGTCGCGCTGGGTCGGGTCGAGGCGGGTGGAGACGACGCGGGCGGCGATGGGCAGCGGGTGGCCGGCGTCCCTGGTCACGTTCACCCGGGCGGTGATGCGGACCGGCCGGTCCGGGTGGATGGTGCCGATGGTGCAGGCGGCCTCCCGGGTGGTGCTCCGGCACGTGGCGCCGCTGACCGAGGCCAGGTTCACGCCGGACGGCAGGGTGAGCGTGACGGGCACCTGGGCGGCGGCCATCAGGCCGCGCATGGTGACGGTGGCCGTGACGGTGGCGGGGTCGCCGCGCCTGACCGGGCGCCGCGGGCCCGTCAGCTTGACCGACAGCGCGTCGTACACGCCGCGCGGGTCGGCCTTCTTGACGATCGCGCCGTAGCCTTCGAGGTTGAGCGCGTTGGCGACGGAGTTGCCGTCGGACTCGCCGTCCTCCTTGCCCGCCGACAGCACGCCGACCAGGTCTCCGGTGCCCTTGACGACCCACGGCCCGCCGCTGTGGCCCTTGTACAGGTGGCAGTTGTACGTCTCCAGCCGCCCCGCCGTCGCCTCCGCGTCGGCGTCGCGGGCGGCGAGCATGGTCTCGTCGCCGGTGACCCCCTGTGCCTGCCGGGTCCTGCCCAGGCACCAGAGCTGGTCCCTTCCGTCGTACGGCTTCCTGCCGAGCAGGCCCGGGTAGCCCGTGGTGGCGATGGTGTGCTTGCCTCCCTGGTTGAGGACCGGGGTGAAGGCGCCGACGGCCTCCTGGAGGGTGCGGTTGCGCCGGCCGACCTCGATGAGGGCGATGTCGTAGATCGAGTTCCAGTCGCCGCCGTTCATCCCGGTGTACCCGTCGGGCTTCCAGGCGCGCCGGCCGCCCCACCGCCCGTACGGCTCGCGCTGCCGCTCGCCGGCCGCCCGGCCGTCGTAGGCGGGGACGAACGCGAAGCTGCTGTGCCAGCGGCCGGTCGTGGAGCCCTCGGGGACGCCGTAGACGCAGTGGGCGGCGGTGACGATGAGCAGCCTGGCCGCCGAGCGTACGACGGAGGCGGTGCAGGAGTCGCCGTGCCCGGCCGCGTTGACGAAGAAGAGGCGGCCGCTGATCCGGCTGTGCGCCGCCCTCGTGTACGGGCGGGGCATGCGGGCGTAGCCGTTGGTGTCCCCGCCGGGGGTGATCCGCTTGGCCGAGGGCACGCTGCTGCGCCGCTCGGCCGACAGGACGACGTCGGCCGCGGCCGTGCCGGGCAGGCTCGGGGGCAGGTCGGCGGCCTTGGCCTTGGCCTGCTTGCCCGCGGTCCAGTAGCGCACGGCCCGCCCGGGGCGCATCAGCGGCGACGCCTCGGCCCCCCACGTCGAACGGCCCCGCACGGCGGCGGCGACGGGCGCGGGCCGGCCGGACTTGACCGGGTTTGCGGGCTGGGGCTGGTGCGCCCTGATCGCCGGTTGGGTCGGTTGGGCCGGTTGGGCCGGTTGCGCGGGCTGCTGCGCCTTGATCGGCTGCGCGGGCTGCTCGGCCGGGACGGACGGGGCCGGTGCGGCCTGGGCGGGTGGCACCGGAGCGGCCTGGGCGGCCGGGGCCGCCGGCGGCTGGTCTGCCGCCGCGGGCAGCGCCAGCGTGACGCCCGCCAGCGTGGTGAGGGTGGTGGCCAGAGTTTTCCGCACAGTATCCCCCGAGCAGCTCGACAAACCTCCCAGTCACTGTAAGTCACCATAAGTCTACGAACTGTAGCCAGGGATGGCGTGTCGCGGTCAGCCCGCCGCGGCGTCGCCCTCGTGTTCCTGCGGCCGGATCTCCGCCGTGCCGGCCTCGGCCGGATCGCGGTCGGGCCGCAGCCCCCGCCAGGAGGGATGCCGCAGCCGCCCGTCGCCGGTGACCTCGGCGTACTGCACCTCGCCGACCACCCGGGGCTCCACCCAGTGCGCGTCGCGGGAGTGCTCGCGCGGCACCTCCTCGTCGAAGGCCGGCTCGCGCCGCTCCAGCGGTGCCAGCCGCTCGCCCAGATCGCGCAGCATGGCCTCGGTGAACCCGGTGCCGACGTGGCCGACGTACCGCAGCCGGCCGTGCGGGTCGTACGCGCCGAGCAGCAGCGAGCCGATCATCCCCGAGCGGCGCCCGCCCCCCGGTTTCCACCCGCCGATCACGACCTCGACGGTCCTGACGTTCTTGACCTTCGTCCACTCGCCGCTGCGTCGGCCCGGCCGGTACGGCGAGCTCATGCGCTTGCACACGACCCCTTCGAGCCCGAGCTGTCGCGAGGAGTCGAACGCCCGCGAGGCGTGGTCGGCGAACCAGACGGGCACCTCCCACCGGTAGCCGGGCGTGAGCGTGCCCTCCAGCAGCTCCCGGCGCTCGGTGTAGGGGCGCGAGATCACGCTGTCGCCGTCGAGGTGCAGGAGGTCGAAGGCCATGAACGTCACCGGCACCGCCCTGACCAGCTCCGCCACGGCCGCCGGGTTGCGCTGGTGCATCCGGGGCTGCAGCGCCTCGAAGCTGGGCCGCCCGGCCTCGTCGAAGGCCACGACCTCCCCGTCGAGCACGGCCGCGTGCCCGCCGGTGGCGCCGGCCATGAGCTGCAGCTCGGGGTAGGCGGGGGTGATCTCCTTGCCGTTGCGCGACATCAGGCGGACGGCGCCGTCCTCGACGTAGGCGAGGGCGCGCACGCCGTCCCATTTCATCTCCACGGCCCAGTCCGCACCCTGGACGGAGGTCAGGGTGCCCAGCTGGGCCAGCATCGGCGAATAGGCCGGCAGCCGCACCATGGTGCATGCCGTACCCCGTCCGCCTGATCGACAGTGGCGGCAGGGGGTCTACAGATGGTCAAGGGGCTTGTCTTCCACCAGCAGGGCCAGGTCCACGCCGTGTTCGCCGAGCTCGCCGACGGTGGCGCAGTAGCCGCGCAGGTAGGTGCGGCCGTTGACCCGGTGGGAGACGCGCAGCAGCGGGCGATCGTCCAGGATGATCGCCTCGACCAGGATGCCGTCGGGCCCGCGCCACTGTCCCATGCGGTAAGGGTAAAAGGAACGGACATAATGGACAAGTAATACGAAAACACTCGCCCAGGCGGGGCTTGGCGTCCGGCGACACGTGTCCACGGCAAAAACCACTCAACGTTAGGTTTGCGTTACCCCGAGTTTTTCTTGACCCGGGGGCGTTAGCGGCAGCCGGTCCCGGGCAGAGGAGAGAACCAAGCTTTCCCCTGCCGTGGCCGTACCCCCGTGATGGCCACGGCACCGCCCCGGCAGGCCCGGTCCGGGGTGATGACGGCCGCGGGGTGCGCGTCGGCGAGCGCCACCCCGCGGCCGTCACTCGTTCCGGATAATGGACAGAACCTGATTCGAGGCCCGGACTCCGTAGACTGTCAGGGTGATTTCCCGTATTGACATGCGCGGTTCCCTGCCCGAGGACCTGCGCGACGTGCTGCCCCGCGCCGAGCTCGACGTCGAGGCCGCCCTGGACAAGGTGCGGCTCATCTGCGACGACGTGCGCCATCGCGGGGCGGCAGCCGTACGGGAGCTGACCGCCAGGTTCGACGGTGTCGACATCGCCTCCGCCCGCGTCCCCGCCGAGGCCCTGGACCGGGCGCTGCGCGAGCTCGACCCCAGGGTCCGGGCCGCGCTGGAGGAGTCGATCAGGCGGGCCAGGCTGGTCCACCGCGACCAGCGCCGCGCCGACGTCACCACGCAGGTGGTGCCCG
Organism: Nonomuraea sp. MTCD27; assembly: GCF_041950495.1. Taxonomy (NCBI): domain Bacteria; kingdom Bacillati; phylum Actinomycetota; class Actinomycetes; order Streptosporangiales; family Streptosporangiaceae; genus Nonomuraea; species Nonomuraea sp. MTCD27. The sequence continues at coordinate 493,823 of NZ_JBGNUW010000002.1, forward strand.
GCGGCACCGTGACCGAGCGGTGGGTGCCGGTCGATCGCGTGGGCCTCTACGTCCCGGGCGGCCGCGCGGTCTACCCGTCCAGCGTGGTGATGAACGTCGTGCCGGCCCAGGAGGCCGGCGTCGGCTCGCTGGCCGTGGCCAGCCCGGCGCAGAAGGACTTCGGCGGGCTGCCGCACCCCACGATCCTGGCCGCGTGCGCGCTGCTCGGCGTGGCGGAGGTCTACTCCGTGGGCGGTGCGCAGGCGGTGGCCATGTTCGCCTACGGCACCGAGGAGTGCGCGCCGGTCACCATGGTGACCGGGCCCGGCAACATCTGGGTGGCGGCGGCCAAGCGGCTGCTCAAGGGCCGCATCGGCATCGACTCCGAGGCGGGCCCGACCGAGATCGCCATCCTGGCCGACGAGACGGCCGACCCGGTCCACGTCGCCGCCGACCTGATCAGCCAGGCCGAGCACGACACGATCGCCGCCGGGGTGCTGGTCACCACCAGTGCCGAGCTGGCCGACGCGGTCGAGAAGGAGCTGCCCGGCCAGATCTCGGCCACCCGGCACTCCGAGCGCATCACCGAGGCGCTGAGCGGCCGGCAGTCGGGCATCGTGCTGGTGAGCTCGATCGACGACGGCCTCAAGGTCGTCGACGCGTACGCCGCCGAGCACCTGGAGATCCACACCGCCGACGCGGCGGCCGTCGCGGCGCGCGTGCGCAACGCCGGGGCGATCTTCGTGGGCACCTACGCGCCGGTCTCGCTCGGCGACTACCTCGCCGGCTCCAACCACGTGCTGCCCACGGGCGGGTGCGCCTGCCACTCCAGCGGCCTGTCGGTGCAGTCGTTCCTGCGCGGCATCCACGTCGTCGACTACACCCGTGAGGCGCTCGCGGGCGCGGCGGCCCACGTGTCGGTCCTGGCCGACGCCGAAGACCTGCCCGCCCACGGTGCCGCGATCCGCGCCCGATTCGACTGGCGAGTGCCCACGGAGACCGAGTGAACCTGGACGACCTGCCCATCCGCGACGACCTGAGGGGCAAGACGCCGTACGGCGCTCCCCAGATCGACGTCCCGGTCCGGCTCAACACCAACGAAAACCCCTACCCGCCCTCTCCCGAGCTGGTCGCCGACCTGGCCGGGGAGATCGGGGCGCGGGCCGGCGAGCTCAACCGCTACCCCGACCGCGACGCCCTCGACCTGCGCGCCGACCTGGCCGCCTACCTCGGCCACGGCCTGTCGGCCGCCCAGGTGTGGGCCGCCAACGGCTCCAACGAGGTGCTCCAGCAGATCCTGCAGGCGTTCGGCGGCCACGGCCGCACCGCCATGGGGTTCGAGCCGTCCTACTCCATGCACCCGATCATCACCACCGGCACCAGCACGGAGTGGGTCAGGGCGGCCCGCGAGGAGGACTTCTCGCTCGACCCCGGCAAGGTCACCGCCGCGATCGAGGAGCACCGCCCCGACATCGTCTTCATCACCTCCCCGAACAACCCGACCGGCACCGCGCAGCCGCTGGCGACCATCGAGGCGGTCCTGGCCGCGGCGCCCGGCATGGTCGTGGTGGACGAGGCCTACGCCGAGTTCGCTCGCGAGGGCACGCCGTCGGCGCTGACCCTGCTGCCCGCGCACCCGAGGCTGATCGTCTCCAGGACGATGTCCAAGGCGTTCGCCATGGCGGGCACCCGGCTGGGCTACCTGGCCGCGCACCCGGCCGTGGTGGAGGCGCTGCTGCTGGTGCGGCTGCCGTACCACCTGTCCACGATCACCCAGACGGCCGCGCGGGTGGCGCTGCGGCACCGCGCCGAGCTGCTCGGCTCGGTCGACGCGCTGCGGCGCGAGCGCGACGAAACGGTGGCGTGGCTGCGGGCCAAGGGCCTGGCGGTGGCCGACTCCGACGCCAACTTCGTGCTGTTCGGGCGGTTCCCCGACCGGCGCAAGGTGTGGGAGGGGATGTTGGAGCGCGGGGTGCTCATCCGCGAGGTGGGCCCGCCAGAATGGCTGCGTGTGTCGATCGGCACCGGCGAGGAGATGGCGGCCTTCCGCGCCGCCCTGGAAGGAGTCCTGTGAGCCGCGTAGGTCGCGTCGAGCGTGTCACGAAGGAGACCTCGGTCCTGGTGGAGGTCGGCCTCGACGGCACCGGCCGGGTGGAGGTGTCCACCGGGGTCGGCTTCTACGACCACATGCTGGCCCAGCTCGGCAAGCACGGGCTGTTCGACCTGACGGTCAAGACCGAGGGCGACCTGCACATCGACTCGCACCACACGATCGAGGACACCGCGCTCGCGCTGGGCGCCGCGTTCCGCGAGGCGCTGGGCGACAAGTCGGGCATCAGGAGGTTCGGCAGCGCGTCGTGCCCGCTGGACGAGTCGCTCGCCCAGGTCACCGTCGATCTGTCCGGCCGCCCCTACCTCGTGCACCACGAGCCCGAGGGCATGGCGCCGATGATCGGCCCCGAATACGACACGACGATGACCCGCCACATCCTGGAGTCGTTCGTCGCGCAGGCGGCGATCTGCCTGCACGTGCACGTCCCGTACGGCCGCAACGCCCACCACATCGTGGAGGCCCAGTTCAAGGCGCTGGCCAGGGCCCTGCGCGAGGCGTCGGAGCCCGACCCGCGCGCCACCGGCGTGCCGAGCACCAAGGGCGTCCTATGACCGACAACCTCCTCGCCGGCGTGATGGTGTTCATCGGACTGTTCCTGATCGGCGGCGTGTTCTCCCTGGCCAGGCAGGGAATCAAGATCGGTGCGGCCATCTGCGCGCTCGGTGCGGCGATGGCGATCACGGCGGGGGTGTTGTGGTGGTGAGCAAGAAGAACGTCGTGGTGCTCGACTACGGCTCGGGAAACCTGCGTTCGGCCGAGCGCGCGCTGGCCAGGGCCGGCGCCGAGGTGACCGTGACGCCCGACTTCGACGCGGCGATGGAGTGCGACGGGCTGGTCGTGCCGGGCGTGGGCGCGTTCGAGGCGTGCATGAAGGGCCTCAAGGCCGTGCAGGGCGACCGGATCGTCGCCCGCCGCCTGTCCGGCGGCCGCCCTGTGCTGGGCATCTGCGTCGGCATGCAGATCCTCTTCGCCAAGGGCGTCGAGCACGGCGTGGAGACCGAGGGCTGCGGCGAGTGGCCGGGCACGGTCGAGCGGCTCGACGCGCCGGTGCTGCCCCACATGGGGTGGAACACGGTCAAGGCACCCGCGGGCAGCGTGCTGTTCGACGGGCTCGACGCGGCCACCCGCTTCTACTTCGTGCACTCCTACGGGGTGCGCGAGTGGGAGCTGCGCACCGGTGACGGGTTCGCCGAGCCGATCGTGACCTGGGCCGAGCACGGCGTGCCGTTCGTGGCCGCCGTGGAGAACGGCCCGCTCAAGGCCACCCAGTTCCACCCGGAGAAGTCCGGCGACGCCGGCGCCGCGTTGCTGAAGAACTGGCTTCAGACCCTATGAGCAAGGAGCGCGCGCGCCGGAGGGCGGAGCGGGAGGCCGAGCGGGCGCGCGCGATCCGGGCCAACGAGGAGCGGCAGGCCCGCCGGGCCCGCCGCCGCGCCGTCGTGGCCCGCGTGGTCCCGCGCCCGGTGCGGTTCTACCGCCAGGGCGGCCTGCTCGCCCGCCGCCATCGCGCCCAGAACGCCGTGGTGGCGCTCGGCTTCCTGCTCGTCCAGGTGATCGTCTGGCTGATCTGGGGGTCGTTCCCGCTCAGCTTCGCCGTCCTGGTCTTCTCCCTGCTGCTCGCACCCGTTGTCGTGACCCTCGCTTTCGACCGGAGGATCTGAATGTCGCTCGTATTGCTGCCCGCCGTGGATGTCGCCGACGGTCAGGCCGTACGCCTGGTGCAGGGCGAGGCCGGGACCGAGACCGGCTACGGCGAGCCCCTGGCCGCCGCGCTGGCCTGGCAGGAGGCGGGTGCCGAGTGGATCCATCTCGTCGATCTGGACGCCGCGTTCGGGCGGGGCGGCAACCGCGACCTGATCGCCGACGTGATCGGCCGGCTGGACGTCAACGTGGAGCTGTCGGGCGGCATCCGCGACGACGACTCCCTGGCCGCGGCCCTGGCCACCGGCTGCCGCCGGGTCAACATCGGCACCGCCGCGCTGGAGCGGCCCGAGTGGTGCCGGAAGATCATCGCCGAGCACGGTGACCGGATCGCGGTCGGGCTCGACGTGCGCGGCACCACGCTGGCCGCCCGCGGCTGGACCCAGGACTCCGGGGACCTGTGGGAGGTCCTCGACCGCCTCGAGTCCGACGGCTGCCCCCGCTACGTGGTCACCGACGTGACCAAGGACGGCATGCTGCAGGGCCCGAACCTCGACCTCTACCGGCAGATCTGCGCCCGCACCGACAAGCCGGTGGTGGCCAGCGGCGGCGTTTCCAGCCTCGATGACCTGCTGTCTCTCTCTTCCCTCGTCCCGGACGGACTGGAAGGCGCCATCGTGGGCAGGGCCCTGTACGCTCACGCGTTCACACTGGAAAACGCGCTGGCCGCGGTACGCGTGTAGCTCTTGCCGGGAGGGGGCGAGATGAGCGTCAGCAGCATCGGTATGGAAAGCACCGGCTACAGGGTGTTTTCGGGCGGCATCTGGGAGGAGAAATACGGCTACGCCCGCGCCGTGGTGGCGGGCGAGCGCGTGATCGTGTCCGGCTGCACGGCCACGGTCGACGGAGAGGTGCGCCATGTCGGCGACGCCTACCAGCAGAGCCTGACCGCGATCGGCATCGCCCTCGAGGCCGTCCTGATGGGCGGCCTGACGAGGGAGGACGTCATCATGGTCCGCTATTACGTGGTGGAGCAGCGCCACTTCGACCCCGTCGGGCGGGCCATCCACGAGGTCTTCTGCAAAGTACGCCCCGCCTGCACCGGGGTCCGGGTGGCCGGGCTGGTCGACCCGAGAATGCTGGTCGAGATCGAAATCGAGGCACTGCGAGCATGACCGTAGCGGTAAGAGTGATCCCCTGTCTCGACGTGGACGCCGGGCGTGTGGTCAAGGGCGTCAACTTCGAGAACCTGCGCGACGCGGGCGACCCGGTGGAGCTGGCCAGGCGCTATGACGAGGAGGGCGCCGACGAGCTGACCTTCCTGGACATCACCGCGTCCTCCGGCGAGCGGGAGACCATGCTCGACGTGGTGCGCAGGACCGCCGAGCAGGTGTTCATCCCGCTCACCGTCGGCGGTGGCGTGCGCGCGGTCGAGGACGTGGACCGGCTGCTGCGCGCCGGAGCCGACAAGGTGTCGCTCAACACGGCCGCCATCGCCCGGCCGGAGCTGCTCACCGAGGCGTCCAGGCGGTTCGGCGCGCAGTGCGTCGTGCTGTCCGTGGACGCCCGGCGGGCACCGGGCACCCCGAGCGGCTTCGAGGTGACCACCCACGGCGGGCGGCGCGGCACCGGGATCGACGCGGTGGAGTGGGCGGCCCGGGGCGAGGAGCTCGGCGTGGGCGAGATCCTGCTCAACTCGATGGACGGCGACGGGACGCTCGACGGCTACGACCTGGAGATGCTGCGCGCGGTCAGGGCGGCCGTGCGCGTGCCGGTGATCGCCAGCGGCGGTGCCGGCCGCCTGGAGGACTTCCCTCCGGCGGTGGCGGCGGGCGCCGACGCCGTCCTGGCGGCCAGCGTGTTCCACTTCGGCACGCTGAAGATCTCCGAGGTCAAGGACACGCTCCGGATGGCGGGCCACCCGGTGCGCTAGCCCGTCAGAACACCCGCAGGTGCTGGAAGAGCTCGTAGGGGACGTCCTTGGCGGCGAACGCGGCCGCCTCGGACCGCTTGACGGCGAGGTACGCGCTGCGCCGCAGCGGCCCCAGCGCCTCCATAAGCACCTCGTCCGCCTCCAGCGCGTCCAGCGCCTCGTCCAGCGAGGCGGGCAGGCGGGGGTAGCGGCCCGGCCGCGTGTCCGGGTCGACGTCCACGGCCTCGCCGGGGTCGAGCTTGCGCCGGATCCCGTCGAGGCCCGCGTGGATGACGGCGCCGAGCGACAGGTAGGGGTTGGCCGAGGAGTCGGAGGGTTTCAGCTCCAGGTTCGGCTCGCCGCTTTCGCCCAGCGGGGAGCACAGGCGGATCGCGGCCTCGCGGTTGTCGGGGCCGTACACCGCGTACGCGCTTGCCCACGTGCGGGGTGCCAGGCGGCGGAAGCTGTTGACGCTGCCGCAGGTCAATGCCGTGAGGGCGGGCAGGTGGGCGATCAGGCCGCCGAGGAAGCCGTCGCGCACCTCGTTCTCCTCGGCGAAGACGTTCTGCGTGTCGTTCCACAGCGACAGGTGCAGGTGGGCGCCGTTGCCGGCCTGGTCGGCCAGCGGTTTGGGGGCCAGCGAGGCCCACATCTGCATGCGCATGGCCACGCCGCGCACGGTCTCGCGGTAGATGACGTGGTTGTCGGCGGCGCGCAGGGCGGGCGCGTGGCGCACGGACAGCTCCTGCTGGCCGGGGCCGAGCTCGGGGTGGTAGTGCTCGACGCGCAGGCCCTGCGTCTCCAGGGCGCGGATCAGCTTGATCGTGTAGTCGTGGGCCGTGTCGAAGCCCGTGCCGGCATAGCAGAGCGAGTCGTCGAGCGGCACCAGCCGGTCGGGCCCTCCGGACGGGTCGGGCAGCCGCCGGCCGAGCGTGAACTCCGGCTCGAACGCGGCCACCACCGAGTAACCCTCGGTCCTCAGCTCCGCGATCGCGTTCTTGAGGAACGTCCGCGAGCACGCCTCCCACGGGGTGCCGTCGGGACGGCACAGGTCCGACAGCATCGCGGCCGCGCCGGGCGCGTGGGGCAACGGCACGTACGTGGCGGGGTCGGGGACGATGCGTACCTCGCCCACCGGACCCATGTGCTCGACGTCCTGGAGCTGGTCGAGCATGTTCATCGCCATCATGGCCACCGTGTGCCCGATGCCCGTGCTGAGCCGTTCGGCCAACCGGGACCGGGACGCCGCCTTCCCACGAATGACGCCACCGTGGTCGGCGTACAGAAAACGGATCAGCTCGATGCCCTCGAGCTCAGCTCGCTCGAGGATGCGCCGCGCGTCGGAACCGAGCTGATTGATCTTGGTGCCGCTGGGGCGATCTCTCATCCTGCCTGCGTAACACGATCTGGCAGCGCGGGGAAGCACCTGACGCAGACAGAACCATCCGTCAGGTCAGAACACTTGAGAAGAACACGGCCAACTGATTGGCTCCCTGAAGGATTCCGTCGAACACACCGTTGACCGCGGCGGCGGCTTGGGCCGGCCGGGTGAACAGGTAGAAGACCACGAACGCGACAGCCACGTAGGTGATCACCTTCTTGACCTGCATGGGGGGCCTCCTGCAGTCCATTCCCAGCCGTATATACCCGGATCTGGGCGATCACTAGGCATCTTGGGAAAGATGTACATGATCCTAACCGGGGGGCTTCTTTCCCATGCCATGGTACGGGCATGAGATTGCTCGCGAGCGCCTGCCGCGCCGGGATTTCCGGCGCGCACGCGGATGGCGGCGGGGATGGCGGGGGCGGGTCCCGCTAGACGCCGAGCGTGGCCGCGCGCAACGCGCTGACGGCCTCCGGCTCGCCGGTGAGCTCCACCCTGGCGTGCCGCTGCCGGCCGAAGCAGAACATCAGCAGCTCGGCGGCCCTGCCGGTGACCTCCACCCGCGAGCCGCCCCGGGGCCCGCCGAGCGTCACGCCCCCGCCCAGGCGGTGCAGCACCACGCCCACGGGCGACCTGCGCAGCATGAGCCGGGCGCCGGCCGAGACCCGCTTCCAGATGAGCCGCTCGAAGTCGTCGGTCAGCTCGCGCGGCTCCCACGACGGCTGGGCGCGGCGGACGTCCTCGTGGTGCACGAAGTATTCCAGCGTGTTGACGGCCTCGTCGAGCGCGGGCAGCAGGCCGTAGACGCCGCCGGGCTTGCGGACGAGGCCGACCAGCTCGGGGTAGGGGTGGCGGGCCTTGAGGCCGTTCTGCACCGAGGCGGTGTAGCCGGCCAGGGGCTTGAGCGCGATGCCGCCCATCGCGTCGGGTCTGCGCTCGCGCAGGACCAGGTGGGCGGCCAGGTCATAGGTGGTCCAGCCCGTGCACAGGGTCGGCGCGTCCGGGCCGAGCCGGTCGAGCAGGTCGCAGAGCGCGGCGCGTTCGCCACGAGCATGAGTCACGTGTTCAACCCTACCGGTGGGAATAACGGGATGATCAGGCGTGATAGTGACATACGTAGAAACGTCAGAGTTGAGAGGATACCTACCGAGTGGCGACCAAGGTCACCTCGGCCGTGATGCGCCAAGGGCTTCGTGTCCTTGGGGTGGCCATTCGTACGGAGAAGGCAGTGTTCGCGCTGGCCGTTCTCGCCAGCGCCGTCTACGGCGGCATGACCGTCGCCTCAGCCTGGGCCCTGGGCTGGGCGACGCAGAACGTGGTGCTGACCTCGTTCGGCGCGGGACAGGTCACGGCGGGCACGATGTGGACGGGCGTGCTGCTGATCCTCGGCACGGCCCTGCTCAAGGCGTTCGGCGTGGCGGGGCGGCGCATCCTGGCCGGCGTCATGCAGTACCGCATGCAGGCCAGGTCGCGCCGGGACGTGACCAAGCAGTATCTCCGGCTGCCGCTGTCGTGGCACCACCGCCATCCGACGGGGCAGCTCTTGTCGAACGCCAGCGCCGACGCCGAGGCCGCCTGGGCGCCGCTCGCGCCGCTGCCGATGGCCGTGGGCGTGATCGTCATGCTGTTCACCGCGGCGATCGCGATGCTGTTCACGGACCTCGTGCTCGCGCTGGTGGGCTTCCTCATCTTCCCGGCCATCGCCGTGCTCAACCTCGTCTACCAGCGCAGGCTCAGCCCGCTCGCCACCCGCGCGCAGCAACTGCGCGCCGAGGTCAGCGAGATCGCGCACGAGAGCTTCGACGGCGCGCTGGTCGTCAAGACGCTCGGCCGTGAGGACCTGGAGACCGACCGGTTCCGGCGCCGCGCCCACGAGCTGCGCGACGCCAACATCGCCGTCGGCCGGGTGCGCGGGCTGTTCGACCCGATGCTGGAGGCGCTGCCCACGCTCGGCGTGCTCGCGGTGCTGGCCGTGGGCGCCGTGCGCCTGACGGCGACCGCGATCGACGCCGGTGACCTGGTGCAGGTCGCCTACCTGTTCACTCTGCTGGCCTTCCCCATCAGGGCGCTGGGCTGGGTGCTGGCCGAGCTGCCGCGCAGCGTCGTCGGGTGGCAGCGGGTCGAGGCCGTGCTGGAGGCGTCCGGCTCCATGGAGTACGGCAGCGCCGCCCTCACCTCGACCAGCCCCGCGAAGCTGGAGGTCTCCGGCGTCTCCTACGCCTACGGCGAGGCCGAGGTCCTGCACGACGTCACCTTCGAGGTGGCCGCCGGCCGCACCGTGGCCCTCGTCGGGCCCACCGGCTCCGGCAAGTCCACGCTCGTCCAGCTCCTCGTCCGCCTGGTCGACCCCGACTCCGGCCGGGTCCTGCTCGACGGCGTGGACCTGCGGGAGCTGCCCTACGGCGGGGTGGCCGAGTCGGTGGCGCTGGTGCCGCAGCAGACGTTCCTGTTCGACGACACCGTGGGCGGCAACGTCGCGCTCGGCGCCGACGCCGCCGAGGAGGACGTGTGGGCGGCCCTGCGGCTGGCCCAGGCCGACGGATTCGTCGGCCGCCTTCCCTCCGGCATCGACACCCGCGTCGGCGAGCGCGGCGCCTCCCTGTCCGGCGGCCAGCGCCAGCGCATCGCCCTGGCCCGCGCGGTCGTGCGCCGCCCGCGCCTGCTCATCCTCGACGACGCCACCTCCAGCGTGGACCCCCAGGTCGAGGCCAAGATCCTGTACGGCCTGCGCGACGCCGCCGAGGCGTCCACCGTCGTGGTCGTCGCCTACCGGATGGCCACGATCGCCCTGGCCGACGAGGTGGTCTACCTGGACCGGGGCCGCGTCGTGGACCGGGGGCCGCACGAGGAGCTGATCCGGCGCTGCGCCGGTTACCGGAACCTGGTGACCGCCTACGAGCGCGAGGAGGCCGAGCGGGCCGCCATCGACGTCCCCATCGAGGAAGAAGAGGTCAGCGCATGACGGCGCAGAGCATCCGGCGCGACTCGGACCGTTCCGCGATGGCCACGATCCGCCAGGGGCTCTCGCTCACTCCCGAGTTCCGCAAGGGCCTGGCAGGCACCCTGGCGCTGGCCGTCGTCGCCACCATCGGCAAGATCATCGTGCCGATCGCGGTCCAGCAGACGATCGACAGGGGCCTCAAGACCGGCACCCCCGACCTCCCGTACATCACCACCGCCGTCCTGATCTGCGCCGCCGCGGTCGTCCTCACGGCCGTGGCCGCGTACGCCATGAACGTCCGCCTGTACAAGGCCACCGAGTCCTCCCTGGCCACCCTGCGCGTACGCGGCTTCCGGCACGTGCACGACCTGTCGGTGCTCACCCAGAACACCGAGCGCCGCGGCGCCCTGGTCTCCCGCGTCACCAACGACATCGACCAGATCAGCAACTTCATGCAGTGGGGCGGGCTGATGATCATCGTGGCGTTCGGCCAGCTCTTCGTGGCCACCGTCCTGATGTTCGTCTACTCCTGGCAGCTCACCCTGCTGGTCTGGGTCAGCTTCATCCCGCTGATGATCGCCCTGCCGCGCTTCCAGCGGCTGCTGTCGCGCGCCTACACCGTCGTACGCGAGCGCACCGGCGACATGCTGGCCGCGGTCAGCGAGTCCGTCGTCGGCGCCACCGTCATCAGGGCCTACGCCTCCGAGCGCCGCACCGCCGAGCGCATCGACACGGCCGTGGACGCCAACAGGAAGGCCCAGATCAGGGCGCAGACCATCGTCGGCTTCGTCTTCCCGCTGACCGAGATCGTGGCCGCCGTCGCCATCGCCGGCATCGTGCTGCTCGGCGTGCGGCTGGGTCTGTCGGGCGACATCACGCAGGGGCAGCTGGTGGCGTTCCTGTTCCTGGTGACGCTGTTCGTCTCGCCGCTGCAGACCGCCACCGAGGTGCTGAACGAGGCCCAGAACGCGGTCGCCGGCTGGCGCCGCATCCTCGGCGTCATCGACACCCCGCCCGACGTGGCCGACCCCGGCGACAAGGGCGTGGAGCTGCCCCGCGGCCCCATCGAGGTCGCCTTCGAGGACGTGCACTTCTCCTACCCCGGCGGCGTGCCGGTGCTGCGCGAGGTCTCGGTCGAGATCCCGCCCCGCTCCCGCGTCGCCGTGGTGGGGGAGACCGGGTCGGGCAAGACCACGTTCGCCAAGCTCCTGACGCGGCTCATGGACCCCGGCTCGGGGCGCGTCACGGTGGACGGGCACGACCTGCGCGACGTGCGCTTCTCCTCCCTGCGCGAGCGGATCGTGATGGTCCCGCAGGACGGCTTCCTGTTCGACGGGACGCTGGAGGAGAACATCCGCTACGGCAAGCCCTCGGCCACCACCGAGGAGATCGGGCTGGCCCTGACCGAGCTGGGCCTGACCGACTGGCTGGAGGGCCTGCCGGCCGGCCTGGACACGCCGGTCGGGCAGCGCGGCGAGTCGCTGTCGGCGGGCGAGCGCCAGCTCGTCGCCCTGGCCCGCGCCTACCTCGCCGACCCCGACCTGCTCCTGCTGGACGAGGCCACCTCGGCGGTCGACCCGGCCACGGAGGTACGCCTGGCACGCGCCCTGGAAGGCGTCACCCGGGGCCGCACGGCCGTCTCGATCGCGCACCGCCTGTCCACGGCGGAGAACGCCGACGAGGTCCTGGTCTTCGACGCCGGCCGCCTGGTGCAGCGGGGCTCGCACGCCGAGCTGGTCAAGAGCCCGGGCGTGTACGCCGACCTGCACGCCTCGTGGATCTCGGCGCGCTCCTGAGGCTCACTCCCTCAGGGCCGCGAAGGTCACGGTCGTGCCCCGGGGCCCGGACACGATCGTGACCTGATCGCACAACATGCTCGTCAGCCACAACCCCCGCCCGCGGAACTCGAACCCCGCGGGCGGCCGCATGTCGCCCACCCACCCCGCCGGCAGCCCCGGCCCCTCGTCGGTGACCTCGCACCACAGCCGCCCGCCGTGCGACCACAGCCGCAGCCGCCCGTACCCGCCGCCGTGCACGACCGCGTTCGTGACGACCTCGTTGACCGCCAGCACGAAGTCCTCCAGGTTCCGCCCGGCCAGCCCCTCGTACGCGGCGTGCTCGGCGACCGTCCTGCGCAGCATCGTGATGCGGCCGCGCGCGAAGCTCGCGCACAGCACCTGTCTACACATCGCCCACCCGGCGCACCGTGATGTACTCGTCCGCCCTGATCAGCCGGAGCACCCTGGCCATGGTGTCGCGGCACACGACCACGGTGCTCCCGCGCGGCCTGGCCATGGCCGTGACGGTCAGCAGCTGGGCCGAGCCGGCGTCGATGAAGTCGAGGCCGGAGGCGTCGATCACCACCTCGCCGGGCTCCTCCTCCAGCCGTCCCAGCAACGAGGCGAACGCCGGGCGGTTGGTGAGGTCGATGTCGCCCCACACCTTCAGCCCCCGGGGCGAGCAGGTGTTGGCGAAGCGCAGCACCGCCTGCTCCGGCGAGATCGGGTGCACCGAGGCGGCCCGCTCGATGGCGTCGCGGGGGAAGAGCCGGCGGTCGTACTGGCACACGGCCGCCAGCCACCGCTCCCCGAACAGCTCGTTGGCCGCCGCCTCGAACGCCGCGTGCCCGGGCACGTCGCCCACCCCCCAGGAGGCGTCGACCAGCGCGTACACGCCGTGCTGCCCGTGCCTGCGGGCCCGGTCGTTGGCGTCGGCCAGCCCCGCGTACACCCGCCCCGGGTCGAAGGAGCCGTTGGTGAAGTGGGTGTCGGCGCAGGCCAGGATCTCCACCTGCCCGGCGGACTCGGCGTCGGCGAACCCCGGCACCAGCGGCGCCAGCCAGTCACGCGTCCGCTCGGGGCTGTCGGCGTGCGTGATGATCACTACTTTGGTACGGCGGCGCAGGCCGTTCATCGTGAACAGCCGTGTGGCCGTCATCCGCTCCCGCTCGTCCTCGAACGGCAGGCAGACGTGATCCCCCAGGTCGGGATCGAGGACAGAGCCCGCGACGTGGACCACGTTGGCGCCCTCCCTAGCACGCGTCAGGTCCGAAATTACTCCTCGCCATGCCATCACGTACCGCATTCTCTGCAAAACCCACCGTGACGAGCCGCAGGGCGGTGTACCTTTTCGGCGGAGCCACCCACGGGAGGGGTCGTGAGGACTATGGGCGTGGACGTGCTGGAGATGTCGCGGCGCCGGCACGGGGAGCTCGTCGTGGTCAGCCTGGCGGGCGAGGTGGACGCGGACAACGTCTCGAAGGTCCGCAGGTGCCTGGACGAGGCGGTGGAGACGCACGGGCCCCGGCTGGTGGTCGATCTCAGCGCGCTGACCTTCATCGACACGACCGGGCTCGGCGTCCTGGTGCGGCAGCTGGCCGCGTTGCGCGACAGGGACGGCACCATGGCGCTGGTCGCGCCCGACGGGCAGGTGCTGCGGCGCCTGCGGCGGACGAACCTGGCGCCGCTGTTCCCCATCTACGACACGCTCTCCCAGGCGCTCGGCTGACCTGGGCGCGCCCATGTGGCGGGGGCACGGGGCGCGGCTGGTTGAATGGCAGCATGTCCCTCGATCCGAAGATCGCCGCCCGGTTGAAGCGCGACTCCGCAGGCCTGGTCCCCGCGATCGCCCAGCAGTACGACACCGGCGAGGTGCTCATGCTGGCCTGGATGAACGACGAGGCCCTGCACCGGACGCTCACCACCGGCCGGGCCACCTACTGGTCCCGCAGCCGCCAGGAGTTCTGGGTCAAGGGCGACACCTCCGGCAACGTCCAGCACGTCAAGGCCGTGGCGCTCGACTGCGACGGCGACACGATCCTGGTCAGGGTCGACCAGAAGGGCGGGGCCTGCCACACGGGAGACCGCACCTGCTTCGACGCCGACCAGCTCGAGCTCCCGCTCGGCTAGGGACGGCGATGGAGACGGCGATGGAGACGGCGATGGAGACGGCGACAAGGCCCGCGGCGCGGCGCGGGGAGCTGTGGGGCTGGGTGGTGGCGACCGCCGCGGGCTGCCTGCTCGTGCTGATCGCGGCCGGCCAGTCCTGGGTGCGGGTGCTGCAGGGGCTCGACGCGACCGCGCCCACCGGCGGCGAGCTCAGCCCCGTCCTGACCCCCGTGGCGCTGGCCGGGCTGGCCGGGGTGGTGGCCGTGCTGGCGACCAAGGGCGCGGGCCGCCGCGCCGTCGGCGTGCTGCTCGCCCTGTGCGGGGCCGGCGCCGGTTTGGGGGTCTGGACGGCGCTCGGGGACGACAACGTCAGCGGCTGGCTGCGCGAGCAGAACGTGCTGCGCGGCGCCGCCGAGCTGCCCTGGGAGGTCGTGCCCCTGGGGCCCGTCGTCGCCTCCGCCGGGGCCGTGCTGATGGTCGCCGGGGGAGCGCTCGCGGTCGTGCGCGGGGGCAGGTGGGCCGGCATGTCGGCGCGCTACGACCGGGAGTCGGCTCCGGCCGCCGGAGCGGGGGCGCAGGTCAAGGACGACCGGGCGCTGTGGGACGCGCTCGACCGGGGTGACGACCCCACCGAATCCCGCTGAGACTCGATGGTGACGAATCCTCCACTGTTCTGAATCCTTGTCTGCTTGGCAAACGTTTCCTCAATAAGCTGCCGTTGCAACTCGCCACGAAGATATGAGGAGCCAGCTCATGAGCTACGGGGATCAGGGCGGTAACGGCGGCTATGGCGCGCAGCCTCCCGGAGGCGGATACGGCCAGCAGCCGCCGAGCTACGGCGGCGGCTACGGCCAGCAACCCCAGAGCGGGGGTGGGGGTTACGGCCAGCAGCCGCCGAGTGGCGGGGGCTACGGGCAGCAGCCGCCGAGCAGCGGCGGCTACGGCGAGCAGCCGGGCAGCCAGCCGCAGAACCTCGGCTACGGTCAGATGCCCCCGAGCGGCGGCTACGGTCAGCAGCCGCCCAGCTACGGCGGCTACGCGCAGCAGGGCTACGGGCAGCCGGGTTACGGGCAGCCGGGCTATGGGCAGCCGGGCTATGGGCAGCAGGGCTATGGGCAGCAGGGCTACGGCTACGGGCCGCCGCAGCAGCCCCGCTCCACCAACGGCATGGCGGTGGCCTCGCTCGTCCTGGGCATCATCGGCCTGATCTTCTGCGGCGTCACCAGTATCCCGGGCGTGATCCTCGGGCACATCGCGCTCAACCGGATCAAGCGGACCGGCGAGGAGGGTGCGGGCATGGCGGTGGGCGGGCTCGTCACCTCGTACATCACGGTCGTGATCTGGGTGTTGTGCTGGCTGATCTTCGGCGGCTTCTTCCTGACCCTGATGGGTCTGAGCGCCGGGGTGTCGTCCTCGTACGACTACTGACCCGTCAGTAACGTGCCGCGGGCGTAGCCGGGGCGTGACGACCCGCTTGCGTTCCGATTACGAATTGTCCGCAAAATGGACGTTGATCCACGTAGGAGATGGTTTCTCGCTAGGCTGCCGCGCGCAACTCGACTCAAAGATGACGACATGAGGGGTCATTAGCATGAGTTACGGTAACCAGGGCGACGGTGGCTACGGCGCCCAGCCGCCGGGCGGCGGCTACGGTCAGCAGCCCCCGAGCGGTGGCGGCGGCTACGGCGGTGGCTACGGTCAGCAGCCCCCCAGCGGCGGTGGCGGTTATGGTCAGCAGCCCCCGAGCGGCGGTGGCGGTTACGGCCAGCAGCCCCCCAGCGGCGGCGGCTACGGCGGTGGCTACGGTCAGCAGCCCCCGAGCGGTGGCGGCTACGGCGGCGGTTACGGCGGCGCACCCGGCGGCGGGACCCCGCCGGACAACCAGCTCGTCCCCGCCATCCTCACCACCCTGTTCTGCTGCCTCCCGCTGGGCATCGTGTCGATCGTCAAGTCGTCGCAGGTGAACCAGAAGTGGCAGGTCGGCGACTTCGGTGGCGCGCAGCAGGCGGCGGACGAGGCCAAGACCTGGTGGAAGCGCAGCCTGATCATCGGCGCGATCGGTTACGGCCTGATCGTCATCGCCTATGTCCTGTTCTTCGTGATCTTCGCCGCCAGCATGTCCACGTACTCGACGACGTACTAGGCCGTGGGCCGACGACCAGCACGAACCGGAAGGCGGATACTGGGAGCATGAGCATCGCAACGACTGAGCGGCGCGGCCGGCAACGCCTCAAGGGCCTGCTCGCGCCGCTCGGTGTTGCGGCGGCGACAGGCGCCGTCTTCGCGGTCGTCGGCACGGTGGACCCCAACGAGCCCGGGCACTACCCGACCTGCCCGTTCCTGTGGCTCACCGGCCTCTACTGCCCGGGTTGCGGCACGCTGCGCACCATCCACGCGCTGGCCCACCTCGACCCGGTCGCCGCGCTCGGCCTCAACCCCCTCGCCGTGGCCACCGTCCCGTTCCTGCTGTTCTGGTGGGGCAGGTGGGTGGTGCGGGCCTGGCAGGGCAGGCCCAGACGCACGACGCTGGCCCATCCGGCGTGGCTCTGGGCGTTCATCGGGGTGGTCATGGTCTACTGGGTCGTCCGTAATCTGCCTTTCGGGGCGTTCCTCGCCCCCTAGGCGGCGTCCACCATGGGGACCGGTGGTGAGGTGACCACACAGGGGCCGATACCATCGCAGGACAAGGCAGAGAGCGGACGCGACGCGAACTCTCCGCCACCCCCAGAAGCCGACCGGAGGGACCCCAAGCGCGTGAGTGAGCGGACGGAAGGGCCGAGTGTCCTCGACGACATCCTCGACGGGGTGCGCGCCGACCTCGCCGCACGTCAGCAGGCCGTCTCCATGGACGAGCTCAAGCAGCGGGCCGAGCGGGCGCAGCCGCCCAGAGACGCGATGGCCGCGCTCGGGGGTGACCGGATCTCGGTGATCGCCGAGGTCAAGCGCTCCAGCCCGTCGAAGGGCGCGCTCGCCGCGATCGCCGACCCGGCGGCGCTGGCGGCCGACTACGAGGCGGGTGGCGCCCACGTCATCAGCGTGCTGACCGAGCGGCGCAAGTTCGGCGGCAGTCTCGAAGATTTGGCCGCGGTGCGCGCCCGGGTCGACATCCCGATCCTGCGCAAAGACTTCATCCTCACCTCCTACCAGCTCTGGGAGGCCCGCGCCCACGGCGCGGACCTGGCGCTGCTCATGGTGGTCTGCCTGGAGCAGCCGGCCCTGGTGTCGCTGATCGAGCGGGCCGAGTCGATCGGGCTCACCCCGCTGGTCGAGGTGCACACCGAGGAGGAGCTCGAGCGGGCCGTGGCCGCCGGCGCCCGGGTCATCGGGGTCAACGCGCGCAATCTGAAGACACTCCAGGTCGACCGCGATGTCTTCGCGAAGCTGGCGCCGAAGATCCCCGATAATGTGATCAAGATTGCCGAGTCGGGCGTGCGCGGCCCGCACGACCTGCTCGCCTACGCCCGTGGCGGCGCCGACGCCGTCCTGGTGGGGGAGAGCCTGGTCACCGGCAAGGACCCGCGCAAGGCTGTGGAGGCGTTGGTGACCGCCGGCGCCCATCCGTCGACGCGCCCCGACCACTCAGCAGAGGGATAGCAGTGGCAAACGAAGGCTCCATCCTGACCGCCGCCGACCTGGCGGGCAACGGCGCGGCCGGCGACGACCCCGACGTGCACGGCAAGTTCGGCATCTTCGGCGGGCGCTACGTGCCCGAGGCGCTCATCCCGGCGCTCGACGAGGTGGCCGCGGTCTACGAGAAGGCCAAGAACGACGCGCAGTTCCTGCGCGAGTTCAATCACCTGCTGCGCACCTACGCGGGCCGGCCCACCACGCTGACCGACGTGGCGCGCTTCAGCGAGCAGGCCGGTGGCGCCAGGATCGTGCTCAAGCGGGAAGACCTCACCCACACCGGCGCCCACAAGATCAACAACGTGCTGGGCCAGGCGCTGCTGACCAAGCGGCTGGGCAAGAAGCGCGTGATCGCCGAGACCGGCGCGGGCCAGCACGGCGTGGCCACCGCCACCGCCGCGGCCCTGCTCGGCCTGGAGTGCGTCATCTACATGGGCGCGGTCGACTGCGAGCGCCAGGCCCTCAACGTGGCCAGGATGAAGCTGCTCGGCGCCACCGTGGTGCCGGTGACCAACGGCTCCCAGACGCTGAAGGACGCCATCAACGAGGCCTTCCGCGACTGGGTGACCAACGTCGACAGCACCCACTACCTGTTCGGCACGGTCGCCGGGCCGCACCCGTTCCCCGAGATCGTGCGCGACTTCGCGCGCATCATCGGCGTCGAGGCCCGCCGCCAGATGCTGGAGCTGACCGGCAGCCTGCCCGACGCGGTGTGCGCGGCGGTCGGCGGCGGCAGCAACGCGATCGGCATCTTCCACGCCTTCATCGGCGACAAGGACGTGGCGCTGCACGGCTACGAGGCCGCCGGCCACGGCCTGGAGAGCGGCGAGCACGCGCTCACCCTCACCGCGGGGTCGGTCGGCGTGCTGCACGGCTCGCGCACCTACGTGCTGCAGGACGACGAGGGCCAGACCATCGAGTCCCACTCCATCTCGGCCGGGCTCGACTACCCGGGCGTCGGCCCCGAGCACGCCTGGCTGAAGGACTCCGGCCGGGCCACCTACCACGGCATCACCGACGACCAGGCGATGGCCGCGTTCTCGCTGCTGGCCAGGACAGAGGGCATCATCCCGGCCATCGAGTCCTCCCACGCCCTGGCGGGCGCGCTGGAGCTGGGCCGCGAGCTCGGCCCCGAGGCGACCATCCTGGTCAACCTCTCCGGCCGGGGCGACAAGGACATGGGCACGGCGATGAAATACTTCAACCTCTGACACCGTGGACCGCCGACGGCCTGCGCCGGGCCGGTCGAGCGTCCGCGACACACCTGCGTCCGACCGGCGCGGGGGATTCTGGGGCGGGTGCGCGGCAGGGCATCATGGTGAGACTCGACCTTCGAAACGGACAGACATGACGACTCTTCAGACGGTTTTCGCCAAGGCGAAGGCGGACAACCGGGCCGCGCTCGTCGGCTACCTGCCCGCCGGCTTCCCCACCAAGGAAGGCGCGATCTCCGCCGCCGCGGCCTTGGTGGAGGCCGGCTGCGACGTCATCGAGATCGGCCTGCCCTATTCCGACCCGCTCATGGACGGGCCGACGATCCAGGACGCCGTGCACAGGTCGCTGACCAACGGCACGCGCATCGCCGACGTGTTCCGCACCGTCGAGGGCGTCGCCGCCACCGGCGCCGCCACGCTCGTCATGACGTACTGGAACCCGATCGACAAATACGGCGCCGACCGGTTCGCGCGCGACCTGGCCAGTGCGGGCGGCGTGGGCACGATCACGCCCGACCTGACGCCCGAGGAGTCCGAGCCGTGGCGGGCGGCGTCCGCGGCGGCGGGCATCGACACGGTGTTCCTGGTCGCGCCCAGCTCCACCGAGCAGCGCATCAAGGCGGTCGTCGACTGCTGCACCGGCTTCGTCTACGCGGCCTCCCTGATGGGCGTCACCGGCGCCAGGGAGAGCGTCAACGTCGCCGCCGAGGGCCTGGTCCAGCGCACCCGGGCGCACACCGACCTGCCGGTGTGCGTGGGCCTCGGGGTCGGCACGGGCGCGCAGGCGGCCGAGGTGGCGGCCTACGCCGACGGCGTCATCGTGGGCTCGGCGTTCATCCGCCGCATCCTCGACGCCCCCGACGAGGCCGCGGGCCGGGCGTCCATCGGGGTCCTGGCCAGGGAGATGGCCCAGGGCGTGCGCCGCTAGGCACCGTCGCTCCGGAGCGCGGTTCCCCATGGTGGGGGCCGCGCTTAACGCTTTTTGTCAGGAAAAATGAGGGGATTGTAGAAATCTGACGCGCAAGTCCATGGCGTGCGAGTCCGCCGCGGGTGATGATCGGGGCTCCCGAGCGGTGTGACGCATGACCCCGGAAGGACACCTATGCGTCCCGTAATCCTCGCAGCGGTCCTCGCGCTCGCGGCCACGGCCATGGCCGCCCCGGCAGTCGCGGAAAGGCCGGGCGCCGATCCGCCCTCTCCCGAGCCGGCGCCGACTCCGACGTACGAGCTGCCCTCGCCCGACCCCTCACCCACCGGCCCGCCGCCCCCGAGCCCCACCGCGCAGGACCTGCCGCCGCGGCCCGCGCGCGTGGCCGAGCCGATCGCGATCTCGTCGGCGGACCTGCGCGTGGAGCTGGACCCGGCGTTCCCGCGCGTCCTGGGCTACACCGACCGGGCGAGCGGCGCCACGCTGGGCGGCAGCACGGGGGTGCCCGCCGTCGTGCTCAACGGCCAGTCCAGGGCCGCCGACGTCACGCTGACCGGTAACGACGGCGCCACGGCCCGCTACCGGCTGGCGTTCGGCGACGGGGTCGTGCTGGAGGCCGGCATCGGCGTCAGGGGCAGGGTGACGACGTTCTCGATCGACCGGGTGACCGACACCGAGGCGTTCCGGGTGCACACCATCGACCTGCCGGGGCACGACCTGGTGTCCGTGTCGAGCGCGCAGCCGGGCGCGGCCACCGCGTTCACCCGCCTGGACCCGAACTCGACCCGCACCGCCGACGTCTTCGCCCAGGTCACGGCCGGTACGGCGGCGGAGCCGGCGCCGGTCGGGGCGACGTACGCGATCGTCAACACCGACCGGCTGGCCGCCGCCGTCGAGTCGAACTCCACCTACGACCGCCCCTCGGGCGTGACGGACCGCGACGCCGCCCGGCTCTGGCACCAGGCCAGGAAGGACCCCGACGGCACGGTACGGGTGGGCGTCTGGAGCGGCCAGTGGACCCACCGGGCGACGGGCGCGCCGTTCACCGAGGAGCGGCCCTGGGCGAAGGTCGTGCTCACCCCCGACGCCAACGGCGACGGCACGCTCGACTGGCAGGACGGCGCGATCGCGTTCCGGAGCATCGGCGTGCGGCCCCCGGGCGCGGAGCAGACCAAGGACCGGGTGGTGACGCACATCCCGTTCAACTTCTCCAGCCAGGCCACGCACCCGTTCCTGCGCACGCTCGACGACGTCAAGCGCATCTCGCTGGCCACCGACGGGCTCGGGCAGCTGGCGCTGCTCAAGGGCTACCAGTCCGAGGGCCACGACGCCGCGCACCCCGACTACGGCGGCAACTACAACCGCCGCGCCGGCGGCCTGAAGGACCTGAACGCGCTGCTCGACGCCGGCCGGGGGTGGAACGCCACGTTCGGCGTGCACGTCAACGCCACCGAGGCCTACCCCGAGGCCAGGAACTTCGACGAGCAGCTGGTGAACAAGGACGCCAAGGGCTGGAACTGGCTCGACCAGGCGTACCTGATCGACCAGCGCGGCGACCTGACGCGGGGCACCCTCGCGCGCAGGTTCCGGCAGCTGCGCGAGGAGACCGGCAGGAACCTCGCGGTGCTGTACGTGGACGTGTTCCGGCCGTACGGCTGGGTCGCCGACCGCACGCTGGCGGAGCTGCGCGCGCAGGGCTGGCAGGTGACCACCGAGTGGTCGGACAAGCTGGAGCGCTCGTCGCTGTGGGCGCACTGGGCCAACGACCTCAACTACGGCGGGGTCACCAACAAGGGCCTGAACTCGCAGATCATCAGATTCGCCCGCAACCACGAGAAGGACGTCTGGAACGCCCATCCCATCCTCGGCAACGCCCGCATCGTCGAGTTCGAGGGCTGGACGGCGGAGAACGACTTCACCGCCTTCTACCGCAACATCTGGGAGCACAACCTGCCGGTCAAGTTCCTGCAGCAGCAGAGAATCATGGACTGGAACGCCGACGAGATCGTGTTCACCGGGGGCGTGCGCGGCACGTACCGGAACGGGAAGCGCGAGCTGTTCGCCGGCGGGCGCAAGGTGCTCGACGGCGGGACGTACCTGCTGCCGTGGAAGGGCAGGCTCTACCACTACAACCCGGCCGGCGGCGAGACGACGTGGGAGGCCGACCGGGCGATGACCGTGTACGCGCTCACCGACCAGGGCCGCGTCCAGGTGGGCACGGTCACGCCGGCCGGCGGCAGGATCACCCTGCGGGCCGAGCCGGGCGTGCCCTACGTGCTCTATCCCGGCAGGGCGCCCCGGCCGGCCGACCCGGATTGGGGCCAGGGGAGCGGCCTGCGCGACCCGGGCTTCAACGGCGACCGCCTCGACGGCTGGAGCGTCAGCGGGCCCGTCAGCGTCGAGCGCGACGAGCTGGGCCGGCGGGTGGCGCTGCTCGCCTCGGGCGCCCGGGCACGGATCGAGCAGCCTTTGCGGGGCCTGCGGCCGGGCCGGACCTACACCGCCTCGGCGTTCGTCGAGGTCGAACCCGGCAGGACGCGCGCGACCACCCTGGAGGCGGGCGGGCAGGAGGTGACGGTGCTGCGCTCCACGGCCAGGAACTACATCGCCTCCGACGAGAAGCACGACACCTACTTCCAGCGGATGAAGGTGACGTTCACCGCGTCCGGCCGGGCGGCCACGCTGCGGATCACGGCAGCGGAGACGGATGGGGACACGGATGGGGACACGGATGGGGACACGGGCGGGGACACCAGCGGGGACGTGCGGGTGGACGACGTGCGCGTGTTCGAGCGGGAGCCGGTTGGCGCGGTGGAGACGTTCGAGTCGGTGGAGCCCGGGTGGGGGCCGTTCGTGAAGGGGGACGCGGGCGGGTCGTTCGACGCGCGTACGCACCTGTCCGAGCGGCACGAGCCGTACACGCAGGCCGGGTGGAACGGCAAGACGGTGGACGACGTGCTGAACGGCGACTGGTCGCTGAAGGCGCACGAGGAGCGGCAGGGCCTGATCTACCGGACGCTGCCGCACACGGCGCGGTTCGAGCCGGGGCACGCCTACGAGGTGTCGTTCAGCTACCAGAACGCGCTGGCCGGCACCTACCAGTGGGTCACCGGCTACGACCAGGGCGGCGCCGCCGTCGAGACCCGGCGCACGCCGATCCCCGAGCGGCGCGCCACCACCCGGTTCACCGAGCGGGTCGTGGCCGGGTGCGGCGACGTCTGGGTCGGGCTGCGCTCGCTGCGGCCCGAGCTGGCGGGGGCCGACTTCGTCCTCGACGACTTCGCCGTCACCGACCTCGGCGCCACGCCGGAGGGACAGGCGTGCGGGTCGCTGGACCTGGTGCCCGCCTCGGAGGCGTTCGAGCAGGGGGCGGCCAACGAGGTCACCACCACCTTCACGAACCTGGAGGAGGTGGCGGTCCAGGACGTGGCGGTGCGGCTGGAGGTGCCGGAGGGGTGGACCGTGGAGGGCGACGGCGGTGGTTCCGTGGAGCCCGGCGGGAAGCTGACCACGACGTGGCGGGTGACGCCGTCCGCCGACGCGCCGTACGGCACGTACGAGCTGGCCGCCACCGCCGGCTACACCGTCGGCGGGGCGGCCAGGACGCTGACCGCCACGGCGTCCGTGCGCACGCTGCCGCCCCCGCCCGCCGCCGACGCGTACGCGAGCGACCTGGAGTGGGTGGTGGCCGACAACGGCTGGGGCCCGGTGGAGCGCGACCGGTCCAACGGCGACAGCGGGCCGGCCGACGGCGGGCCCATCGTGATCAGCGGGCGGGCGTTCGACAAGGGGCTCGGCACGCATGCGCCGGCCAAAGTGCGTTTCTACCTGGGCGGGCGGTGTACGAACTTCACGGCCTTCGTCGGTGTTGACGACGTGCAGGCGACGCGCGGATCCGTGGAGTTCGCCGTGGTGGCCGACGGCGCGGAGCGGGCGCGCAGCCCGGTGCTGCGGGCCGCCGACGCGGCGTACGAGCTGAGCGCCGACCTGACCGGCGCCCGGTACGTGGACCTCGTGGCCGGCGACGCGGGGGACGGCAACGGCAACGACCACGCGGACTGGGGCGGGGCCCGGCTCAGCTGTGCCTGAGCTCGGCGTACAGCGGGGACCAGCGGCTGTACACGCCGGTGGGCACCAGGTAGACGTTGATGACGACCTGCATCAGCAGCAGCCAGACGACGTACTGGGCGGTGTTGACGCCGGGCACGGCGTCCACCGGCAGGGTGTAGGCGATCACGACCCGCACCACCGCGTCCACCAGCAGGCCGACGCCGTAGATGACGCTCACCACGCGCCAGATGCGGCGGAAGGCCGGCAGCCGCTCCCACAGCACGTCCCACGACTCCCGGTTGGGCCCGATCCGGCCCTCCAGCAGGAAGCGGGTGAACACGAACGCCAGCGGCCGCTCGCCGCGCGCGCTGGCCAGGAACCACAGGCCCGCGACCGCCGTGAACCAGCCGTCCTTGGCCAGCAGTAACCGGGCGTCTTGGACGAGCACGGAGGTGGCGGCGCTGGCCAGCATCATCACCGTCATGTACAGGCCCAGCCGGTCCGGTCTGCGGCCGCGTACGAGGTCGGAGAGCACGCCGAGGCCCGGGATGAACGAGCTGACCACCAGCGCGGTGTGGAACTCGACTCCGGCGGCGCGCAGCACGTAGTAGAGGCCCATCGGCAGGCCGATGTCGATCGCCAGCGTGGCCAGCCCTCTCAGCCGGGTGCTCATGCGCGCGTCGCCCTGGCGAACAGTCCGGCCAGCTCCTCGGCGTACTCGTCGAGGTCGGCGCCGGGGTCGGCCTCCAGCAGGAACGGCAGCCCGTCCAGCGAGCGCTGGACCGCCATGGCCATCACCCGGGTGTTGAACCGCCTGAACTCCCCGCTTTCCTGCCCCCAGGCCAGCAGCCGCTCGATGTGCGACAGAGCCGACAGGTTGGTGGCCGCGTCCTGCGCCGACGAGCCGCCCTCCGGCCGGAAGTTGAGGAAGATCTCCGTGGCCGCGCGCATCTCGGCACGGTGGTCCCTGATGTACTCCACCAGCGACCGGATGTAGGTCTCCAGCGCCGCCCCGGGCGTCGTCCGCGCGCTCACCCGCCGGCTCATGAACGCCGACAGGTCCCCGTAGATCGAGGTGATGGCATGACCCATCAGGTCGTCCTTGCCGTCGAAGTGGTACGAGATCAACCGCGTGCTGCTGAGCCCGGCCCGCTCGGCTATCCGGGCGAAGGACGCCTGGTGGTAGCCGAGCTCGGCGATCGTCGCGATGGTCGCGGCCACGATCTGTGCCCGCCGGGCGGCAGTCGTAACCGACTCGTCCCTTTTTACTTGCATAAGTAATTTTTAACTTAAGCGAGTAAAAGTGGCAACTCTCCCAGCTCGGCGACGGAATCCTGCCTTAGCTGATGCTTATCCCAGGCGTGATCGGATGAGATCCCGGTACTGTGCGCCTCCCGGCGCAGAGACAGAGGAGAACACTCGTGACCGCGTCACAATCGTCACTGAAGGCGACGTCAGCGATACCCTGGGTGACGACCGCCGCCCGGCTCGTCCTGGGCGGGGTGCTGATCGTGGCGGGCGCGCTCAAGATCGGCAACCCGGCCGACTCGGTCGTGGCGGTCAAGGCTTACCAGTTGCTGCCCGAATCGATCGCCGTCGCGGTGGGCTACGCCCTGCCGATCCTGGAGATCGTGGTCGGCGTGCTGCTGGTCGTCGGTCTGCTGACCAGGGTGGCCGCGGTGATCGCGGGGCTGCTCATGTTCGCGTTCGTGTTCGGCATCGCCTGGGCGTGGGCGAACGGGTTGCGGATCGACTGCGGCTGCTTCGGCGGCGGCGGCCAGCTGGGGAAGGGACAGGAGCCGACCTACCTGCTCGACATCCTGCGCGACTTCGGCCTCGTGCTGCTCGGCGCCTGGGCCGCGCGTTTCCCGCCGGGCCGCTTCGCGCTCGACGGAGCCCTCGGCCTCGGGGGCGACACTGGAGATGAGGAGGAGGACGACTGATGAGCAAGGGCGAACGTACGAAGACGAAGTCTCAGACGGCGCGCGAGAAGATCAAGGAGCAGCAGGCCGCCGCACGGGCCCGCGACAAGCGCAAGCGCGTGGTGACCTACGTGACCGCCGGCGTGGTCGCGCTGGCCGCGGTCGGGGCGGGCTGGTGGTATGCCGCCAGCACCTCGCGCCCGGAGGAGGCCACCACGGCCCTCGCGCCGATCGCCGTGCAGCCCGACGGCACCGCCGTGATGGCCAAGGCCGGCGTCACCGCGCCCGTCGTGGACATCTACGAGGACTTCCAGTGCCCGGCCTGCAAGGAGCTGGAGCGGGTCAGCGGCCAGACCTTCAAGAACCTCGCCGCCGAGGGCAAGGCCAAGGTCGTCTTCCACCCGATCACGATCTTCTCGCAGGAGCCTACCAAGTCCAACTCCGTACGCGCGGGCGCGGCGAGCCGGTGCGTCGCGGACGGCAAGCAGTGGCTGGCCTTCCACGACCTGCTCTTCGAGAACCAGCCCTCGGAGACCGCGGAGGGCTTCCTGCCCGACCAGCTCAAGCAGTGGGGCAAGGAGGCCGGGGTGACCGCTCCGGGCTTCGACGAGTGCGTCACGTCGCAGAAGCACGCTCAGGCGCAACTGGCGTACAGCAAGAAGGTCAGCGAAGAGCAGAAGCTCACCCACACGCCGACGGTGAAACTGAACGGTACAGAAATCGACAATCAGGTACTGTTCAGCCCGTCGCAACTGCGCGATGAGATTACGGAGGCGGCTAAGTAGGCTCGCTTCCGCTACCCTCACCTGACATGCCCCTTGCCTCGATTCCCAGCCCTGCCGAAGGGGTCTGGTATCTCGGAATCATCCCGATCCGGGCTTATGCGCTATGCATCGTGCTCGGCGTCATCGTCGCCGTCTGGCTGAGCGAGCGGCGCTGGCGCGCTCGCGGTGGCCAGAAGGGGACGATCATTGACATCGCGGTCCCCGCGGTCATCTTCGGCCTGATCGGCGGCCGCCTCTACCACGTCATCACCGACTGGCAGACCTACTTCGGCGACCGCGCGATCAAGGAGCCCTACAAGGCGCTGTACATCTGGGAGGGCGGCCTCGGCATCTGGGGCGCGATCTCGCTCGGCGCCGTCGGCGTGTGGCTGTACGTGCGCAAGCGCGGCATCTCCATGAGCGCCATGGCCGACACGGTCGCGCCCGGCATCGCCTTCGCGCAGGCCATCGGCCGCTGGGGCAACTGGTTCAACCAGGAGCTGTACGGTTCGCCGACCACGCTGCCCTGGGGCCTGGAGATCGACGTCGACCACGGCGGCGAGCCCGGCGTCCTCTACCACCCGACGTTCCTGTACGAGTCGCTCTGGGACGTGGCGCTGGGCTTCGCGCTCATCTTCCTCGGCCGCCGCCTCACGCTGCGCCACGGACGGCTGTTCGCCCTCTACGTCGCGGGCTACACGCTCGGCCGCTTCTGGATCGAGGGGCTGCGCATCGACCCGGTGGGCGGCGTCGACCATGCGGTGGAGTTCCTCGGGCTGCGGATCAACCAGTGGACCTCGATCGTGCTGTTCGTCGGCGCGCTGGTGTTCTTCTGGGCGACCCGGAACAAGACGGGCGTGGAGGTCGTGGTGCCGCCGTCGGAGGGCGAACCCGGCACGGAAGTGGTCGACCCGGCGCACTCGTCCGGCCAGGCCGACCCCGGCACGGGCGAGTCCTCGGACGACGCCTCGCCGGAGAAGGCGTCACCGGACACCGGGGAGGGCCCGGCTTCCGAACCCGGGGCCCCCGAACCTGGGGAGCCGAAGGGCGAGACCTCCGAGGCGGAGGCCCTGGAGGTCGAGAAGCCGGCGGCCGAGGAGCAGAAGGCCGCCTCCGGGGACTCCGCGGACTCCGCGGACTCCGCGGACTCCGCGGACTCCGCGGACTCCGGGGACTCCGCCGAGCCCGCGGAGCTTTCCGACCCCGAACCCGTGACGAAGGAGAAGAACACGCGATGAGCGGTCGCGCGGAGGCCCACCACCGTCATCGTGACGTCACCGGGGGCTGGTTGCGGCCATCGGTGTTCGGCGCGATGGACGACCTGGTGTCGAACTTCGCGCTGATCGCGGGCGTCGCGGGTGGCACCGCCAACACCAGGGTCGTCGCGCTGGGCGGCGTCGCCGGGCTCGCCGCCGGGGC
The DNA here is from genome assembly GCF_041950495.1 of Nonomuraea sp. MTCD27. Taxonomy (NCBI): domain Bacteria; kingdom Bacillati; phylum Actinomycetota; class Actinomycetes; order Streptosporangiales; family Streptosporangiaceae; genus Nonomuraea; species Nonomuraea sp. MTCD27. The sequence continues at coordinate 521,604 of NZ_JBGNUW010000002.1, forward strand.
GCTGTCCATGGCGGGCGGCGAGTACGTCTCGGTGGCCAGCCAGCGCGAGCTCGCCCAGGCAGAGATCGCCGTCGAGCGGCGCGAGCTGGCCCGCCATCCGGAGGACGAGCAGGCGGAGCTGGCCCAGACCTTCGTCGACAAGGGTGTGACGCCCGACCTGGCCGCCGAGGTGGCCAGGCAGATCTCCCGGAACCCTGAGCGGGCGCTGGAGGTCCACTCGCGCAACGAGCTCGGGGTCGTCCCGGGCGAGTTGCCGTCGCCGACGGTGGCCGCGGTCTCGTCGTTCCTGTCGTTCGCGGTCGGGGCGGTGCTGCCGCTGGTGCCGTACCTGTTCGGGGCCCGGGAGCTGGTGGTGTCGGCCGCGGTCTCGTGCGTGGCGCTGTTCGTGGCGGGCGCGCTGGTCTCGGCCGTGACGGCGCGTAGCTGGTGGTACTCAGGAGTGCGCCAGCTCGTGGTGGGGGCGGTGGCGGCGGCGGTCACGTTCGCCGTCGGGAACCTGATCGGGGCGGCGGGGCTGTGATGGCCCGGAGAAGAGCCACGCCCGGCTCCAACGGCGGGCGCACCGGCGGGAACACGGACGCGACCGGCCGCGGCCGAGGCAGCCACGCGGCCCCCGGCACCGACGGTGGTGGCCGGCGGGCGGATGGCACCGGATGGCAGGCCGAGGGCAGGGATGCCGCCGGTTGGCAGCCCACGGGCAGGGACGGCGGCGGTTGGCAGGCCGAGGGCAGGGACGGCGGCGGTCAGGCTGCCGGGACCGATGGCGGTGGCTGGCCCTCGCAGGGCGGCCGATCCTCCGCTGGTGCCGATGACGGCGGCCGGGCCGGGCGGCGTGCCGCCGGCAGCGGCCGGTCCGCCGCAGGCGCCGACGCCGGTGGCTGGCAATCTGCGGGCGCATCTGCAGGCGCGCAGTCCGGGGGCACGGATCACGGTGGCTGGCAGTCTGCCGACGCTGACGGCGGCAATTGGGCTCTGGGCGGCTCCGAGGACGGCGGCCGGTCCGGTGCGGGTGCCGCCCGGGAAACGGCCGGTGCGGAACAGCCGGCGGCCGGCGGAGAGCGGGCCAGGCGATCGACGGGCAGCCGTAGCAGCCGGAGGGCGGCCCGCGCCCGCGGCAGCCGGTCCGCGGAGCCGGTGGGCAGCGGTGACTGGCAAGCTGCCGGGTCGGTCAGCGGCGATTGGCAGGCGGCCGGGTCGGAGGCTGGTGGCCAGCAAGCGGGCGGCCAGCAGGCGGGCGGGCTTGAGGACCATGGTCGGCGGGCGGAAGGGCGTGGCCGGAAGCCGGAGGACTCCCGTAAACGGGGCCGGAAGGCGTTCGGCGGCGGGCGGCGTTCGACGGAGGACTCCGACGCGGGCGAGTGGCCCGCCGGTGAGCTCGGCCTGGGGGTCGACAACGGGCGAGGCGGGGGTGACGCCGACGAAGGCGGGCAGTGGGCGGCGACGGCCGCGTCGCGCAAGCGGCGCCGTACCCCCCGCTCCGACTGGCAGTTCCCGGTGCTCACCGACTGGGGCTTCCGGCCCGACCAGCAACGGCTGCTCGTCATCATCACCAGCGTCGTCGCCGCGATCGCCGCCGTCGTGGGGTTGGTGGCGGTCGTGGGCTCGCTCGGCACCTACACGCCCGAGCGGGAGGCCAGCGCCGCCGTGCTCGGTCCCAACGCGGCCGTGCCCCAGGTGTTCCGCGGCTGGGGCTCGCCCAAGCTGTTCGACCCCGTGACCGAACGGACCAAGGACGGCAAGGCGCTGACCGAGAAGGAGGTGTTCGGCCAGAGCGAGCTGGCCGTCTCCAAGAAGCTCAAGCTCAAGCTCGTCGCCAAGCAGCTCGACGCCGACTGCTCGGCGGCGTTGTGGGGTGGGGTCCTCCTCGAGCAGGTGTCGGACGCCGGATGCACCCAGGCCGCCCGTGGCCTGTACGCCAGCTCCGACGGCCGCTACATCGGCCAGTACACGCTACTCAACCTCAAGGACGGCCAGTCGGCCGCCGAGCTGGTCGAGTCATTGAAGACGCTTTACCGAGGCGGATGGGCGCGGCCCTTGTCCTCCACCAAGGCCGCCTTCCCGGCCGGTGGCTACTCGGAGGCGGGCGGTTACGCCCTCGGCCACTACGTCGGGCTGGTGTGGCTCGGCAAGGTGGACGGCACCGAGCCCACGGCCAGGGACGACTTCGTCTCCCTCACGCTGGCCCTGCGCGGGGCGGAGAAGGCCGTCTACCGCCGCGTCGTCTCGATCACGGGGCCGTCGTCCTGATGTCCCGGCGTGTGCTTCTCCCGATCGTGTTCGCCGGCGTGGCGGTCGTCGCCGTGGCGGGCTGGCTGTGGCTGCGCGGCGAGGATCCCCGCCCGGCCGCCTTCCACGCCGAGCCCACCTCCGCCTTCTACGCGGCCATCGAAACCCGCCAGAACGACGCCGCCCCGCTGACCCTGCAAGAGGTCTTCACCCCGGCGGCCCGGAGCCTGGGCAGCCTGACCCTGGAGGCGACGCGCGAGTTCACCGAGTGCGACGAGGTGCTCTGGGGCGCCACGGCGGCCGGCTGCACGCAGGCGCTCCAGGCGACGTACAGGGGCGGCTCCATGGTGGGCCAGTTCGTCATCTTCAACCTCGGCGACGGGCGGGCGGCCGACGCGCTGGTGGCGGCCCTGCGCAAGGACGGGTTCGTACGGCAGGAGGTCGCGTTCGACCCCGCCGGGAGCCGCGCCCAGGCCCGCGCCATGGGGCACTACGTGACGGTGAGCTGGGTCGGAGGGCCCGCACCCGCGCAGGACCTGGTCACCGCGCTCGTCTCGCTGGACGGCCTCGGCCGGGTGGTCCAGGGCCGCATCGTCGCCGCAACCTGACCGCACACCAACCGGCCCCGATCGTCAGCGGGGTCGCCTGGCGTGCTCGGGTGTCCGTGCGCAGGGGTGTGCGCGGGGGCGGTCCGGTCGCCCGGCGCGGGCCAGGCGTGGGGCAATGCCGCTCGGGGGTCGAGTGCGGCAGTGAGCGTCACGGCCCCCTGTGGGGTGGCCGGGGGCGGGATCAGGTCCGGTGGTCCGGTCCGGCGGTCCGGTCCGGTCCGGCGGTCCGGTCCGGTGGTCCGGTCCGGTGGTCCGGTCTGGTGGTGGGTGGGTGCCGGGTCAGGAGGTGATGGTGGTCAGGGCTGTGACTGTGGTGGTGACGGCGGCCGGGAGGGCGGACAGGTGGTGGAGCGGGGTCTCCAGCGGGGTCAGGTCGTCCGACCAGTCGGCGGCCTCGCGGATCAGGGAGCGGGCCTCGTTCTTCGTCAGCGTCGTGCCCTGGGCGCGGGCCACCGCGATGAGCGCCTCCCGCCACGTGTTCGCCAGCTTGGCGTGCCCGTTGTCCAGGATCCTGCGCAGCACCGAGTCCGCCTCGCCCGCCGGCGGCGGCAGGCGTACGGCGTCCAGCAGGCCGTCGCCCGCCTCGCTCAGCGTGTAGACGGCCGACAGCACCTCGGGCAGCGGGGGCGGTGAGCCGGGGCACAGCACGCGTACGTGCGCGGCGCGCGTGGCCAGGAGCAGGCGCGGCAGCGCCGCCTCCAGGCCCGCCGGCACGGCCACGGCCACCCGCTCCGGCGCGGCCGCGTACGGCTTCGCGAGCCACGTCGAGAGCCTGACCCGGGGCTGGGCGAGCTCCTTGGGCCAGTCGCCCACCAGCAGGTCGGGCCCGAACCCCGAAAGGGCCTCCTCGGAGGCCGAGGGCGCGCTCACCGCGCTCACCGCGCTCTCCGCGCTCTCCACGGCCTGCGGGCCCTGGGTGTAGATGGCGGTGGCCTGGCGGCTCAGCCGGGACTGAACGGCCGGGCGGGTCTTGGTGGTGGGCCGCAGGATGTACAGGTCGGCGGCCGAACCGATGGCCTCTGCCCCGAAATAGCGGTTGAAATCGGGATAGATGGCCTCGTAGGCGAGGTTGAGCTCCGAAAGCTCCTGCTGGACCTTGAGCGCCAGCATGGGGGTCCGCTCGCTCGCCCCGTACGCCAGCAGCACCCGCCCCTCGTCCTTCAGCCCCTCCACGGCCCGCGCCACGAACAGCCCCGTCCCCTCCGGCGTGTACGGCGGGTCGGTGAGCGCCAGGTCGTGGTCCCTGGCGGAGGCGGGCAGGCCGAGCCGCAGGTCGGCCCAGCGGGTGCGGACGCCCAGCCCCTGGTCGTCGATGTAGGCCAGGATGCGCTCGTCGACGTCGACCACCGTGACGTCGGTGCCGGGGTGGACCAGCTTGACGGCCAGCGAGGTCAGGTCGTGGTCGCCCACGCACAGCAGGCGGGCGCCGGGCAGCCAGAAACGGGCGCCGAGCAGCAGCGCCCGGCGCAGCACGGTCTCCGGCGTGGCCGAGACGTGGTCGAGCACGTGGCGGGCGCGCGGGGCCTTGGCGACGAGGGCGGTGAGGCGGTCGAGCACGTGGGCGTAGTGGGGGAGCAGGTGGGCCACCGGGTCCTCCGGCGGCGGGGCCAGGGCGAGCAGGTCCTGATAGGCGGGGGTGTCGGCGAGCGGGACCCGCAGCCGGTCACCGTCGCGCTCGAGGACGAGCTCGCGCAGCAGGGCCTCGACGGTACGCCTGGACGTGGCGGTCTCCCTGACCAGGCCGGCCAGGGTCCACCACTGGCCGTCGCAGACCAGGGTCAGGGCGTGCCGCAACCGCCTGCTGTCTGCCCCGGCCTCGGCGAGCAACCGTTCGACCCCGTCGCGCTCCATGGGCAAACCCTATCGGGACCCTGCCGGCATCCGGAGGACTCGCTCCCGGTACCGCATTTCCGTCGTCTGGATCGGGAATTTCGCCAGCCAGGTCCGGGGTTTGGGATAGGGAGTTCGGATGTTGGGACCACGCGAATGTTCGCAATGCGGACGCGGCGGGCACCATTCCGGCAGGGTGGGGTAACCTCTACCCACGATATGCAGCAGGGCCAACGTCGTCCCCGCCTGTAGAGCAGTTTGAGACAGACGAAGACGACGGGAGGGATTCAATGCCTGCTGCCCACCTCGGGTTCCCCGAGCCCCAGGGCCTGTACCACCCCGCCAACGAGCACGATGCCTGCGGTGTCGCCATGGTCGCCGACGTCGCGGGGCGCCGTGATCATGGCATCGTGGTCAAGGCGCTGACGGCGCTGTGCAATCTCGATCACCGGGGGGCCAAGGGTAGCGAGCCGGACACCGGCGACGGAGCCGGGATCCTGACGCAGATTCCCGACGGGTTCTACCGCGCGAGCGTGCCGTTCGCGCTGCCCTCCGCCGGTGCGTACGCGACCGGCATCGCCTTCCTGCCCTTCGACGGTGAGGCCAGGAGCGTGGCCACCCGGCTGATCGAGGAGATCGCGGCCGAGGAGGGCCTGACCGTGCTCGGCTGGCGGGAGCTGCCGGTCGACCGCGACCTGCCGGGGCCCAGCGCCCGGGCCGTGATGCCGCACTTCGCCCAGCTCTTCGTCGCCGCCCCCGACGGGCGTGAGGGGCTGGAGCTCGACCGGCTCGCGTTCTGCCTGCGCAAGCGGGCCGAGCACGAGGCCGACGTCTACTTCCCGTCGCTGTCCGCCCGGACGATCGTCTACAAGGGCATGCTCACGCCCGAGCAGGTCGAGCCGTTCTTCCCCGACCTGAGCGACGAGCGTTACGAGAGCGCCATCGCGCTGGTGCACTCGCGCTTCTCCACCAACACCTTCCCGAGCTGGCCGCTGGCCCACCCCTACCGCTACATCGCGCACAACGGCGAGATCAACACGGTCAAGGGCAACCGCAACTGGATGCGGGCTCGCGAGGCGATGCTGGAGTCCGCCCACATTCCAGGCGATATTTCGCGACTTTTCCCCATCTGCGACCCGGACGGCAGCGACACCGCCAGCTTCGACGAGGCCCTCGAGCTGCTGCACATCGGCGGCCGCAGCCTCCCGCACGCCGTGCTCATGATGATCCCCGAGGCGTGGGAGAACCACACCGAGATGGACGCGGCGCGCCGGGCCTTCTACGAGTTCCACTCCTCGATGATGGAGGCGTGGGACGGCCCGGCCTCGATCACGTTCACCGACGGCACCCTGGCCGGCGCCGTGCTCGACCGCAACGGCCTGCGCCCCGGCCGCTTCTGGGTGACCGCCGACGGCCTGGTCGTGCTGGCCTCCGAGGCCGGCGTGCTCGACTTCAAGCCCGAGGACGTGGTCCGCAAGGGCCGCCTGCAGCCGGGCCGCATGTTCCTCATCGACACCGCCCGCGGCAAGATCATCGAAGACGACGAGATCAAGGCCGAGCTCGCCGCCGAGCTGCCGTACGCCGACTGGCTGCACGCCGGTCTCGTCCGCTTCGAGGAGCTGCCGGCCCGCCAGCGCGAGATCCCCACGCACGAGGCGCTCGTCAAGCGGCAGCAGACCTTCGGCTACACCGAGGAAGAGCTGCGGATCATCCTGTCGCCGATGGCGAAGAGCGGTGCCGAGCCGATCGGCTCCATGGGCACCGACACGCCCGTCGCCGTGCTGAGCGAGAAGCCCCGGCTCCTGTTCGACTACTTCACCCAGCTGTTCGCGCAGGTCACGAACCCGCCGCTGGACGCCATCCGGGAAGAGCTGGTCACCTCCCTGGCCAGCACCATCGGGCCCGAGGGCAACCTGCTGGACCCGGGGCCGAGCTCCTGCCGCCAGCTCGTGCTGCCGTACCCGGTGATCGACAACGACGAGCTCGCCAAGATCATCCACATCAACGACGAGCACGACCTGCCCGGCTTCCACCCGTACGTCATCAGCGGCCTGTACGAGGTCGCCGGCGGCGGCGAGGCGCTGCTGCGGCGGCTGCAGGAGATCAGGACCGAGGCGTCCCAGGCGATCGCGGACGGCGCGCGCATCATCGTGCTGTCCGACCGCGGCTCCTCCGACACCCTCGCCCCGATCCCGTCGCTGCTGCTGACCGGCGCGGTGCACCACCACCTGATCCAGGAGAAGACCCGCACCAAGATCGGCCTGGTCATCGAGACCGGCGAGGCCCGCGAGTGCCACCACATGGCGCTGCTGATCGGCTACGGCGCCGCCGCGATCAACCCCTACCTCGCGATCGAGACCATCGAGGACCTGGTCGACACCGGCGCGCTGCCGATCGACAAGCGCAAGGCCGTGCGCAACCTGATCAAGGCGTACGGCAAGGGCGTCATCAAGGTCATGTCCAAGATGGGCGTGTCCACGGTGGCCTCCTACACCGGCGCGCAGATCTTCGAGGCGCTCGGCCTGAGCCAGGAGGTCATCGACGCCTGCTTCACCGGCACCACCTCCCGACTGGGCGGCGTCGGCTTCGACGTGCTGGCCGAAGAGGTCAGGCAGCGTCACCAGCACGCCTACCCGCGCGTGGAGAACGCCCACCGCAAGCTCCAGGTCGGCGGCGAATACCAGTGGCGGCGCGAGGGCGAGCCGCACCTGTTCAACCCCGAGACCGTCTTCAAGCTGCAGCACGCCACCAGGACCCGCCGCTACGAGATCTTCAAGGAGTACACGAACCTCGTCGACTCCCAGGCGGAGCGGCTGATGACCCTGCGCGGCCTGTTCAAGCTGCGCAAGGGGAGCCCGATCCCGATCGAGGAGGTCGAGCCGGTCTCCGAGATCGTCAAGCGGTTCTCCACGGGCGCGATGTCGTACGGCTCCATCTCGATGGAGGCGCACGAGACGCTCGCCATCGCGATGAACCAGCTCGGCGGCAAGTCCAACACCGGCGAGGGCGGCGAGGACCCCGAGCGCCTGTACGACCCGGCCCGCCGGTCGGCGATCAAGCAGGTGGCCTCCGGCCGGTTCGGCGTCACCTCCGAATACCTGGTGAACGCGGCCGACCTGCAGATCAAGATGGCCCAGGGCGCCAAGCCCGGCGAGGGCGGCCAGCTGCCCGGCCACAAGGTCTACCCGTGGATCGCCAAGACCCGGCACTCCACGCCCGGCGTCGGCCTCATCTCGCCGCCGCCGCACCACGACATCTACTCGATCGAGGACCTGGCCCAGCTCATCCACGACCTGAAGAACTCCAACCCGGAGGCCAGGGTCCACGTGAAGCTGGTCGCCGAGGTCGGCGTCGGCACGGTCGCGGCGGGCGTGTCCAAGGCGCACGCCGACGTGGTGCTCATCTCCGGGCACGACGGCGGCACCGGCGCGTCGCCGCTGACGTCGCTCAAGCACGCGGGCGCCCCGTGGGAGCTCGGCCTGGCCGAGACCCAGCAGACGCTGCTGCTCAACGACCTGCGCGACCGCATCGTGGTCCAGGTCGACGGCCAGCTCAAGACCGGCCGCGACGTCGTCATCGCGGCGCTGCTCGGCGCCGAGGAGTACGGCTTCGCCACCGCCCCGCTGGTCGTCTCCGGCTGCGTGATGATGCGGGTCTGCCACCTCGACACCTGCCCGGTGGGCGTGGCCACGCAGAACCCCGAACTGCGCAAGCGGTTCACCGGCAAGCCCGAGTTCGTGGTCAACTTCTTCGAGTTCATCGCCGAGGAGATCCGCGAATACCTGGCCGAGCTGGGCTTCCGCTCGCTCGACGAGGCGATCGGCCACGTCGAGATGCTCGACATGACGGCGGCCGAGGACCACTGGAAGGCCAGCGGCCTCGACCTGTCGCCGGTCCTGCACCAGCCCGAGCTGCCCGCGGGCACCGCGCTGCGCCGGATCGTCGGGCAGGACCACGGGCTGGAGCACGCGCTGGACAACACGCTCATCCAGCTCGCCGAGGGCGCCATCAAGGACGGCACCCCGGTCACGCTCGAGCTGCCCATCCGCAACGTGAACCGCACGGTCGGCACCATGCTCGGCTACCAGGTCACCAAGCGCCACGGCGGCAAGGGCCTGCCGGAGAACACGATCGACATCTCGTTCACCGGCTCGGCGGGCAACTCGTTCGGCGCCTTCGTGCCGCGCGGGATCACGCTGCGGCTGACCGGCGACGCCAACGACTACCTCGGCAAGGGCCTGTCCGGCGGGCGGATCACCGTCCGGCCGCACGAGGAGGCCCCGCTCGACGGCCACATCATCTCCGGCAACGTCGCCCTGTACGGCGCCACGTCCGGCGAGGTGTTCATCCGCGGCGTCGTGGGCGAGCGGTTCTGCGTGCGCAACTCCGGCGCCACGGCGGTCGTCGAGGGCGTGGGCGACCACGGCTGCGAGTACATGACCGGCGGCAAGGCCGTCGTGCTCGGCCCGACCGGGCGCAACTTCGCGGCCGGCATGTCGGGCGGCATCGCGTACCTGCTGGACCTCAAGCCCGAGCGGGTCAACCGCGAGATGGTCGCCATCGAGGCGCTCACCGAGGAGGACACCGAGTTCCTCAAGGAAACGGTCGAGAAGCACTTCGCGGAGACCGGCTCGCCGGTCGCCAAGCAGCTGCTGGCCGACTGGGACGAGGCGCTCGGCCGGTTCGGCAAGATCATGCCGACCGACTACAAGAGGGTGATGGAGGCCGCCGAGGCCGCCCGCGCCGAAGGCAGGGACATCGACGAGGCGGTCATGGCCGCCGCGGTTCAGGGTTAAGGGAGGCGTACCGAATGGCTGACCCGAAGGGTTTTCTCACGCACGACCGGGAGCTGCCGGCGCGCCGCCCCGTGGACGTCCGCATCAGCGACTGGCGCGAGGTCTACCAGGACTTCTCGCAGGAGAAGCTGACCAAGCAGGCGGCCCGCTGCATGGACTGCGGCATCCCGTTCTGCCACAACGGCTGCCCGCTGGGCAACCTCATCCCCGAGTGGAACGACCTGGTCCACCGCACCGACTGGCGCGAGGCCATCGAGCGCCTGCACGCCACGAACAACTTCCCGGAGTTCACCGGCAGGCTCTGCCCGGCTCCGTGCGAGGCGGCGTGCGTGCTGGGCATCAACTCCGACCCGGTGGCGATCAAGCGGGTCGAGGTCGAGATCATCGACCGGGCGTTCGCCGAGGGCTGGGTGACCCCGCAGCCGCCGGCCGTCAAGACCGGCAAGAGGGTCGCGGTCGTCGGCTCCGGCCCCGCCGGGCTCGCCGCCGCCCAGCAGCTCACCAGGGCCGGGCACGACGTGGTGGTGTTCGAGCGGGCCGACCGGATCGGCGGACTGCTGCGCTACGGCATCCCCGAGTTCAAGATGGAGAAGCGGCACATCGAGCGCCGCCTGGAGCAGATGCGGGCCGAGGGCACCGAGTTCCGCACCGGCGTGAACGTCGGCGTGGACATCACCGCCGCCGAGCTGCGCGAGCAGTTCGACGCCGTGGTGCTGTCCGGCGGCGCCACCCAGTGGCGCGACCTGCCGGTGACCGGGCGCGAGCTCAAGGGCGTCCACCAGGCGATGGAATACCTGCCGCTGTCCAACAAGGTCCAGGAGGGCGACTTCCCCAAGCCGCCCATCTCGGCCGAGGGCAAGCACGTGGTGGTGATCGGCGGCGGTGACACCGGCGCCGACTGCATCGGCACGGCGATCCGGCAGGGCGCCAAGTCCGTCGCCCAGCTCGAGATCATGCCGCAGCCGCCGGCCTCGCGGCCCGGCAGCCAGCCGTGGCCGACGTTCCCCATCCTGTTCAAGATGGAGAGCGCCCACGAGGAGCTGGCCGAGGGCGGCGGAGAGCGGGTGTACGCGGTCTCCACCACCGAGTTCGTCGGCGACGACGACGGCAACGTGCGCGCGCTGCGGCTGGTCGAGGTCGAGGGGCCGCAGGCCGGGTTCAAGCCGATCCCTGGCACCGAGCGGGAGATCCCGGCCGAGCTGGTCACGCTGTCCATGGGCTTCCTCGGGCCGGAGAAGGGCGCGCTGCTGCAGGACCTGGCCGAGGTCGCCGGTGACGGCTTCTACGACGCCAGGGGCAACGTGGCCCGCGACAAGACGTACATGTCCAAGGTCGACGGCGTCTTCGTGGCCGGCGACATGGGCCGCGGGCAGTCGCTCATCGTGTGGGCCATCGCCGAGGGGCGGGCCGCCGCCTCCGGGGTGGACCGGTTCCTGACCGGCGACACGGCGCTGCCGTACCCGATCCTGCCGACGGCCCGGCCGCTGGTCTGAGCCGTCCCCGCCGGGGCCGTCCCGTACGGCCCCGGCAACGGCGTGCGCCGGCTCGGCAGGCGCCGGCTCGGCAGGCGCCGGCTCGGCAGGCGCGGGCGATGGCGTCCCGGACGCGCAGCCGGGCCCGCTCGTCCTCGATCAGCCGAAGCGGACCCCCACCATGGGTACGCTTCGCCCACCATCGACCGAAATTTCACCACTAAGTTGCATCACTGGTTGACTGTCGGGAAGATTCAGGTTCTGCGGCGAGTCGGTGAGATGGGGGAACAATGCGGCGGGTCGCCTCTGGCTTGACGGCGCTGGCCGCCCTGCTCGCGGCCGGTGCCTGCTCGCCCGCCGCGCCCCGCGAGCCCACCGCCCCGCAGGCCGAATACCTCGTCTTCTACGCCGGCGGGAAGCAGCGCGCGGCCGAGGCCGCCGTCGAGCGCGCCGGCGGCACCACGGTCTCGGTGGACACCCGGCTCGGGTACCTCATGGCCAGCGGCGACGGCGACGGGTTCGAGGAGGCCGTGGGCGAGGACAGGGCCGTCGTCGGCGTCTCGCCGGACCGCCGCATCGGCTTCGCCACCGCCCGCCGTACCGCCGGAGCCTTCCCCGACGCGGACTCGTTCACCAAGAGCAGGGGCGAGCCGCTCGCCGGCCGCCAGTGGGACATGCGGATGATCGGCGCCGACCGCGCCAACGCGAAGGCCCCCGGCACCAAGCAGGTCCTCGTCGGCGTCATCGACACCGGCGTCGACGGCAAGCACCCCGACCTCGCCGCCAACTTCAACCGCGAGCTCAGCCGCAACTTCGTCACCGACAAGCCCAAGGACGAGTACGGCGAGACGCTCGACGGCCCCTGCGAGGCCGCAAACTGCAAGGACGCCGTGGACGTGGACGACGACGGCCACGGCACCCACGTGGCCAGCACCATCGCCTCACCCGTGAACGGCAAGGGCATCGCCGGGGTCGCGCCCGCCGTCCAGATCGTGAACCTCCGGGCCGGCCAGGACTCCGGGTTCTTCTTCCTCAAGCCCAGCCTCGACGCCCTCACCTACGCCGGCGACATCGGCGTGGACGTCGTGAACATGAGCTACTTCGTCGACCCCTGGCTGTTCAACTGCGCCTCCAACCAGTCCGACACCAAGAAGCAGCAGCTCGAGCAGCGCGCCATCATCACCGGCATGCAGCGCGCCCTCGACTACGCCCGCCAGAAGGGCGTCACGCTCGTCTCCGCCCTCGGCAACGGCTCGACCGACCTCGGCCGCCCGCAGGTCGACAAGCAGAGCCCCGGCTACCCCAAGGGCGACGAGAAGGAGCGCCGGATCGACAACTCCTGCATCAACGTGCCCGCCGAGTCCGGCGGCGTCATCTCCGTCTCCGCCCTCGGCCCCTCCGGCCGCAAGGCCATCTACAGCGACTACGGCGTGGAGCAGACCGACGTCTCGGCGCCCGGCGGCGACGTGCTCGACGGGCAGGGCACCAAGGCCACCAGGTCCATCCTGGCCGCCGCCCCCGAGCACGTGCTGCGCGCCGCGGGGCGCATCGACGCCTCCGGCGAGCCCAAGGGCGCGGACGTCGTCAAGGACTGCACCGGCGGCAGCTGCGCCTACTACCAGTACCTCGAAGGCACCTCCATGGCCTCGCCGCACGCCGCCGGCGTCGCCGCGATCCTCGTCAGCCGCTTCGGCAAGCCCGGCAAGGGCGGGCTCGACCTCGCCCCCGCCACCGTGGAGGAACTGCTCTACAAGACCGCCGCGCAGAAGGCGTGCCCCTCGCCCCGCCAGTACGTCTACAAGGCGTTCGGCCAGACCGAGACGCACGACTGCGAGGGCGGGACCGCCGACAACGGCTTCTACGGCCACGGCATCGTGGACGCCTGGAAGGCGGCCACCGTCGAGCCTTGAGAGCTTCTGAGGTACGGACCCGAGATCCGGGAGGCGGGGGCCACCGGGCGGTGAGGTGTGGACGCCGGGGCCGCGGCTCCCTACCGTCAAGTCATGATGTATCGCCTTCTCGCGGACGCCGCGATGGTGGTGCACTTCACCTTTCTCGTCTACATGGCCGTGGGCGGGTTCGTCGCATGGCGCTGGCGGCGTACTATCTGGGCGCACCTCGCAGTCGCCGCATGGGGGGTGCTCTCGATCCTGACCGGCGTCGAATGCCCGCTGACCCTCGTCGAGGACTGGGCGCGCCGCCACGCCGGACAGGAGGCACTGCCCGCAAGCGGCTTCATCGACCACTACATCGAAGGCGTGATCTACCCGGAGCAGTACACGAACTTGGCGAGACTGGGGGTCGCCGTTCTCGTTCTGTTCTCCTACGCCGGGTACGTTCTCCGTCGTCAATGACTGCCAAGTGGTCTGTACCAATTAAGGTAGGACTCGTGACTCGTCGTGCGAAAATCGTCTGCACCCTAGGCCCCGCCACTTCCTCCAAAGAACGCCTCCGCGAGCTGATCGCCGCAGGCATGGACGTGGCACGGTTCAACCTCAGCCATGGCAATCATGACATGCACAGAGAGGTCTACGACCGGGTCAAGGAGGTGGCGGCCGACCTCGGCCGCGGCGTAGGCGTGCTCGCCGACCTGCAAGGTCCCAAGATCCGGGTCGGCACCTTCGAAGAAGGCCCCGTCCGGCTGGGCTTCGGTGACGTCTTCGCCATCACCACCGAAGACGTGCCGGGCGACCGCGAGCAGGTCTCCACCACCTACAAGGGCCTGCCCAACGACGTCCGCCCCGGTGACACGATCCTGGTCGACGACGGCCGCCTCGTGCTGGAGGCCACCCGCGTCGAGGGTGACCGCGTCATCACCCGCGTCGTCATCGGCGGCATGATCTCCGACAACAAGGGCCTCAACCTGCCGGGCATCAACGTCAGCGCCCCGGCGCTCACCGACAAGGACGAGGCCGACCTGCGCTGGGCGCTGCGCACCGGCTTCGACATGATCGCCCTGTCGTTCGTCCGCCGCCCGTCCGACGCCGACGTGGTGCGCAACATCATGGAGCAGGAGGCCGTACGCCTCCCGCTGCTCGCCAAGATCGAGAAGCCGCAGGCCGTCGACCGCCTGCCCGACATCGTCGAGGCCTTCGACGGCATCATGGTGGCCCGCGGCGACCTCGGCGTCGAGCTGCCGCTGGAGCAGGTCCCGATCGTGCAGCGGCGCATCATCGAGCTGTGCCGCGAGAAGGCCCGCCCGGTCATCGTCGCCACCCAGATGCTCGACTCGATGATGAACTCCCCGCGCCCCACCCGCGCCGAGGCCTCCGACGTGGCCTACGCGGTCATGGACGGCGCCGACGCCGTCATGCTCTCCGGCGAGACCTCGGTCGGCAACTACCCGATCGAGGCCGTCTCCACGATGGACCGCATCGCCTGCGCCGCGGAGAAGGCCTCCCTGCACGCCACGCACACCCTGGAGCGCATGCCGGAGACCACCGGCGGCGCCATCGCCCGCGCCGCGGCCGAGGTCGGGGCCATCGTGGGGGCCAAGGCGCTGGTGGCGTTCACCATGTCGGGTGAGACGGCGCGGCGGCTCGCCCGCTACCGCTCGCCGATCCCGCTGCTGGCCTTCACCTCCGCGCCCCACGTGCGCGGGCAGCTCTCGCTGACGTGGGGGGTGGAGACGTTCCACGTGCCGTTCGTGCACCACACGGACGACATGGTGCGGCAGGTGGAGGCGTCGCTGCTGTCGCTGGGGAGGCTGGAGAAGGGTGACAAGGTGGTCATCGTGGCCGGCTCCCCTCCCGGCACCCCCGGCTCCACCAACGCCCTGCGCGTCCACACCATCGGCTCCGCCGTCAGCCACGCGCACTGACCTTCTCCACCGCCGAGGCCGCTGACCCAGGTCAGCGGCCTTTCCGTTTACGCTCCGCCGTGGCCTGCCACCCGCCGCACTTCGGCTGCTGGCCCTCCAGGAAACGGCCGCTGACCCTTCACCGGCTCAGCGCCGTTACGGAGCGCGCTGTGGGCCCCCGACGTGGTGCAAGGGAGCCCTGACGCCATCCAAGGGCCGCCGGGCCACCCGCACCGACCCGGGTCAGTCGTTGGCGTGCAGGGCGGCGTTGAGTTCGATGCCGCCGCCCTTGCGCGGCACCGCCTCCACCGCGCCCGACTGCGAGTTGCGCCGCAGCAGGATGCCGTCCGACCCCGACAGCTCGGCCGCCTTGACCACCGTGCCGTCCGGCAGGGCGACCTTGGTGCCCGCCGTCACGTACAGACCGGCCTCCACCACGCAGTCGTCGCCCAGCGAGATGCCCAGGCCCGAGTTCGCGCCCAGCAGGCAGCGCTCGCCCACCGAGATGACCTGCTTGCCGCCGCCCGACAGCGTCCCCATGATGGAGGCGCCACCTCCGACGTCGGAGCCGTCGCCGACGACCACACCGGCCGAGATGCGGCCCTCGACCATGGACGCGCCGAGCGTGCCCGCGTTGAAGTTCACGAACCCCTCGTGCATGACCGTGGTGCCGCCGGCCAGGTGCGCCCCCAGCCGTACGCGGTCGGCGTCGGCGATCCGCACCCCCGAGGGCAGCACGTAGTCGACCATGCGCGGGAACTTGTCCACCCCGTACACCGTCACCGGCCCCTTCGCCCGCAGCCGCAGCCGCGTACGCTCGAAGTCCGGCACCGGGCACGGCCCGAAGTTGGTCCACACCACGTTGGCCAGCAGGCCGAAGATCCCGTCCAGGTTGACCCCGTTCGGCCGGACCAGGCGGGCGGAGATCAGGTGCAGGCGCAGATAGACGTCATGCGTGTCGGCCGGCGGCTCGGAGAGCTTGGCGATGCCGGTGCGCACCGCCACCACGTCCACGCCCCGCGCCGGATCGGGGCCGATCAGCCCGGCCAGCTCGCCGGCCTCCTCGGCGGACAGCCGCCGCGTGCCCGACTCGGGCGCGTCGCCCAGCTCGGGGGCGGGGAACCAGGTGTCGAGTACGGTGCCGTCGGCGGCGATGGTCGCGAGGCCGGTGCCGACGGCGCCGGTCGAAGTGGGATCGATAGCAGTCACGGGCCAAAACTACCGTTTCGCAGATCAGCCGAGGGCGCCCAGGTCGGCCGAGAGCCAGCGTTCCGGCCGCATCCTGAAGGTCACGAGCACGTTCAGATCCGAGCCCTGGACGTACCCCGACACGGCGTCGGGCGGCAGGTAGCGGGCCGAGATCCGGGTCAGGTCCTCCATCGTCGTCGGCCCGGAGTGCACGAGCGGCCCCTCCACCGAGACGTACCGGTAGGTCGGGCTGACCCGCTGCACCATCATCGAGAACCGGCCCGCCTTCGAGATCAACCTGGCCTTCAGCGAGTCGCCGTCCGTCAGGAACCGGATCTCGCCGCCGGGACTGTAGTCGTACCAGACGGGCACCGTCAGCGGCGCCCGCCCGTCACCCGCCTCCACGGCCAGGCTCGCGATGTGCGGCTCCGCCAGGAACGCCTCCCGCACCGCCATGCTCAACGGCATCCCGCCCCACCCCCCGTATTCATCGATCTTGAACCGGCTATTCCCGGTGGGAGCGATCCCGAAAAGTCCCCCCGCCATCCATCCCCCGACCCCACGACCGCGGTGGCGGCCAGGCGGACGCCATTCCTGAGCGCAGGCCAGCGGCGGCCCGGGCCACCTCCGTCACCCCGGCGCGTGCGTGAGGCGCCCGGCCACCTCCGTCACCCCCGCGCGTGCGTGAGGCGCCCGGCCACCTCCGTCGCTGTGCGCACGAACGCGGCCAGCGCGCGCGACCGCGTCTCCTCCGCCCACGCCAGCACCACCGTCGTCGGCTCCGCGTCCAGGACCGGAACGCACGCCAGATCGCGCCGTATCTGCCCCCTGACCGACTCCGGCGCCACCACGATCATCCGCCCCAGGGCCACGAGCTGCATCAACATCGCCGGATCGGTGACCTCCGGATGCCGCCCCGGCCAGCGGGGCGTCGGGTCGGCGTCGAGGTCGGCCAGGCACACGGAGGCCCGCCCCGCCAGCGGGTGCCCCATGGGCATGACGGCCACGGTGCCCTCCACCCGCAGCGGCTCGCTGTCGAACCCCGTCAGGTCCTCGTACGGAACGTGCAGGAACGCCACGTCCGCCGTGCCGTCACGGACCAGCTGGGCCCGCTGCGCCACCCCGCACAGCGCCAGCTCCACGTCCACCGCGTCGGGACGGGAACCGTAGGCGGTCAGGATGTCCGGCAGCAGCCCCCCGTCGCCGCCCGGCTTGAGCGCCACCACCAGCCGGGGCGAGTCCAGCCCGGCCCGCCGCGTACGCGCCGTCGCGGCGGCCACCGCGTCGAGCACCTTCACCGCCTCCCGGGCCAGCACCTCACCCGCCGGCGTCAGCGACACCCCACGGCTGGACCGCTCGAACAACCGCACGCCCAGCCGCCGCTCCAGCTGCTGGATCGCCCGGGACAGCGGCGGCTGCGCCATGCCCAGCCGCGCGGCCGCCCGCCCGAAGTGCAGCTCCTCCGCGACGGCGGCGAAATAGGCCAGCTCGCGCGTCTCCATACCTCCAGGGTATTGCCCATGACCCACCCGGTGTTGGCCCGCGGCCCGGCCGCGATGATGTGCTTCCTGACATGACCGAGAACACCACCACCGCCCTGGTGACCGGGGCGAACAAGGGCATCGGGTACGAGGTGGCCGCCGGGCTCGCGGCCCGGGGCATGACCGTCCTGCTCGGCTCCCGCGACCGCGCCCGCGGCGAGGAGGCCGCCGACCGCCTGCGCGCGACCGGGGCCGACGTGCGCCCGATCGTCCTCGACGTCACCGACCCCGACACCGTCCAGGCCGCCGCCGGCTCCCTCACCCGCCTCGACGTGCTCGTCAACAACGCCGGCATCTCCGGCCCCATAGGCCCGCAGCCCAGCGCCACGGACGCGCGCACGATGCGCGCGGTCCTCGAGACGAACGTCATCGGCGTCCTCACCGTCACCAACGCCATGCTCCCCCTCCTCAGACGCTCACCCGCGGCCCGCATCGTGAACGTCTCCAGCGGCGTCGGCTCCCTGACCCACCACACCGACCCCGCCCACTACATCTCCGGCCTGCCCGCCTCCGCGACCTACCCGCCGTCGAAGACCGCGCTCAACTCCCTGACCGTCCAGTACGCCAAGGAGCTCCACAAGGACGGCATCCTCGTCAACGCCGCCGCCCCCGGCGCCTGCGCCACCGACTTCACCAAGGACCTCCCCTTCCGCATCACCCGCACGGCGGCGGATGGGGCCGCGATCATCATCGAACTGGCCACCCTCGGCCCGGACGGCCCGACGGGCGGCTTCTTCGACGACGCCGGAACGGTGCCCTGGTAGCTCCCGGGCGATTGCGGGGGTCAGTATTTGGGCCCGACGTGGCGGTCGAGCAACGCGACGGCCTCCCGCCTGGCGACGGACAGCTCGTTGCGCTTGTTGAACCGCCAGGCGACACCGAGCAGATCGAGTGCTTCGCCGCAGATAGCGAGAATGTCCGAGGATTCGTTCTTGAACAGGTAACGGGGATATTCGTACCAGCGGATTCCGCCGGCGAGGTCGTGCCGGACACGGTTGAGCCCCCGGTAGCCGTCGGAGTGCATGAGCCCTCTCACCAACGGCCCGGGATGTGCCGTGACGATCTCCTGTTGCCAGTCATGGAGCACGATCGCGCGGTTGTGCTTCTTGCCGGGCCCGTGCTGGGGGAAGAGGTGCGGCCAGTGCTTGGAGTAGGAGTTGACATCCTTGCAGCCCCGCTTCTGGATGACGCGGACCTTGTTGGTCGGCCGGACGGCCCGAAGGGCTTCGACACATTCCTGGACGAGGCCCGGCCACCTGTCGGCGCAGGCGATGCGCAGCGCCCAGACCTGCTTGGCCTGGTCGCCGACCCAGCAGATGCAGCCGTCGCCGAGATAGAGGCCCAGGAGGTAGGCGTAGGCGTCAGGCGGCTCGGGAGCGTGGGGGGCCTCGGTGCAGCGGGGGCAGGTGCCGGTCATCGGTGAACGACCAGGCCTGTCCCGCCACGCGCGGACAGTCGACCGGTGCACCCCGGTCTGGCGGCTTGCCTCGCTGAGACTCAGCCCCGAAGCCAGCAGTCTGAGCGCCCGGTCACGTACGGCGAGATCGTGCATGCGGAGAGTGTGGCACCGGGCTACGACAAAACCGCCCAGCCGCAGGCCGGGCGGTTGTCGGTGCCCCGGGTGGGACTCGAACCCACACTGTACGGGTTTTGAATCCGCTCCCTCATGCCAATTGGGGTACCGGGGCCGGAATCCGGAAAATCCCGAATTCACCCGTATCACGCAGCCAGAAGCTTAGCTCAACCTGGGGCCACGCAGATCCGGCGTGGATCTAATCTACCGGACGTCTGTACTCTTCTGCTCGTGAGTACGCAGCGGCGAGTAGTGATCGCGGAAGACGAGGCCCTGATCCGCCTCGACCTCAAGGAGATGCTCCAGGAGGACGGCTACGTCGTCGTGGGCGAGGCCGGTGACGGTGAGCAGGCGATCCGGCTGGCCGCCGAGCTGAGGCCCGATCTCGTCATCCTGGACGTGAAGATGCCCGTGCTCGACGGCATCTCGGCGGCCGAGCGGATCGTGTCCGAGCGGATCGCCCCCTGCCTCATTCTGACCGCCTTCTCCCAGCGGGATCTGGTGGAGCGGGCGAGGGACGCGGGGGCGATGGCCTACCTGGTCAAGCCGTTCACGAAGGCGGATCTGGTGCCGGCGATCGAGATGGCGGTCAGCCGGCACGAGGAGATGGTGGCGCTGGCGGCCGAGGTGTCGAGCCTGTCGGAGCGGCTGGAGACCAGGAAGCTGGTGGAGCGGGCCAAGGGGCAGTTGATGGCGCAGCACGGCTGGAGCGAGCCGCAGGCGTTCCGGTGGATCCAGAAGGCGTCGATGGATCGGCGGCTGAGCATGCGTGAGGTTGCTCAGATCGTTATAGATGACACGGCCGAGCGATCCTGAAAAAGCCCTATATCAGGTGATTTGACCCGTTGGGTTGTGGTGCGGTCACGACTGGGCATCCAACCGGCTTCGGGTGCTTTCGCGGGGCGGCGTCCCGGCGCGTAACTGATGGGCGGACGGAAGGTCCGCTCGTTACGAACGGAGACGCTTTCGATGATCCGCAATTCGCGCGCCCCGCTCGCCGCCCCGGCACTGGTCGCCGCGGTGTGCCTGGCGCTGGCCGCCTGCTCCTCCGGTGGCGGCACGACCGCGGGGCCCGAGGCCACGGGCTCGGCGTCCGTGGCGCCCTCCTCGGCCGCTCCCAAGGGGGACGGCACGCTGGCCATCGGTACGGTGCTGCCGCAGACGGGCTCGCTCGCGTACCTGGGCCCGCCCATGTTCGGGGGCGTCAACCTGGCGCTCAAGGAGATCAACGAGGCCGGCGGGGTGCTGGGCAAGCCGGTTACGAAGGTCGACACCGACTCGGGTGACACGACCACGAACATCGCCTCGCAGTCGGTGGACAAGCTGCTGGCGCAGAAGATGGACGCCATCGTGGGGGCGGCCTCGTCGTCGGTGTCGGAGTCGGTGATCGACAAGATCACGGGGGCGGGGGTCGTGCAGTTCTCGCCGGCCAACACCTCCGACAAGTTCACCACGATCAACGATCGGGGGCTCTACTTCCGCACCGCGCCGCCGGACAAGCTGCAGGGGCGGGTCCTGGGTGACCTGGTGGTCTCCGATGGCAACGACACCATCGGGATCCTGGCCATGCAGGACTCCTACGGTTCCGGCCTGGCGGACCAGGTGAGCGAGACAGCGGAGGCGGGCGGCGCGACGGTCGTGCAGCGGGTGGATTATGACCCGAAGGCGGCCGACTTCTCGGCCGACGTCGCCAAGATCAAGTCCGCGAACCCGAAGGGGATCGTGCTGATCGGGTTCGAGGAGACGGCGAAGGTCGTGCAGGAGCTGGTCAAGCAGGGCCTGACGAGCGACAAGCACAAGTGGTACATGGTGGACGGCAACATGTCGAACACCAACTTCGCCAGGGCGCCGAAGGGCACGCTGGAGGGCGTCAAGGGCACGCTGCCGGGGGCGGCGGCGCCGGAGGCGTTCCAGAAGCGGCTGCTGACGGTCGACCCGGAGCTGGCCGAGTACACCTACGCGGCGGAGTCGTACGACGCCGTGACGCTCATCGCGCTGGCGGCGGAGTCGGCCAAGGACGACTCGGGCGCCTCGATCGCCGGGAAGCTGGCCGAGGTGAGCAAGGGCGGCGAGAAGTGCACCCGCTACAAGGAGTGCGTCGACCTGCTGAAGGCCGGCGAGGACATCGACTACGAGGGTGTCAGCGGCCCGGTGGACTTCAACGACGTGGGTGACCCGTCGGTCGCGACGATCGGTGTCTATCAGTACGGCGCCGACAACCGGTTCAACGCCGCCAAGGCGATCGAATATCGCAAGGGCAACATCGCCGGCTGAGCCGCCGAGCCACCAAGCCGCCGAGCCACTGAGCAGCCGAGCCCGCTGAACCGGCGCAACCCGGCGGACCATCTCGTTCATGCCCTGATCCGGAAATTTCGGATCAGGGCATCTCATATCAGGGGGTGTCCGTAACTCTCATGAAACATGCCATTACTATGGGTGTTTGGGACATTACGAATCAGCATAAAAGCCGCGTAAGAACTCCCCCCGACGTCGCCGGACAGGCATGCTGAGCTCGGAAAACCCGGCGAAGGTGATCGTTCCTTCGCTGCGATAGGGGGAGTCTCTTATATGAACCGCATTGCTCCAACGGGGCGCATTCTGGCCGTCGCGGCCGCGGCGAGCCTGGCACTGACGGCGTGTGGCGGCGGCGGTGGCGACACCGCCGAGCAGCAGCCCAGCTCCGCGGCGCCGTCGACCGCGGCCTCGTCGGCGCCGGCGGCGAAGGGGGACGGCACGCTGACCCTCGGTACGGTGCTGCCCCAGACCGGTTCGCTGGCGTTCCTCGGCCCGCCCGAGTTCGCCGGCGTCGACCAGGCCGTCAAGGAGATCAACGAGGCCGGAGGCGTGCTCGGCAAGCCGGTCGCCACGATCCACACCGACTCGGGCGACACGACCACCAACATCGCCTCGCAGTCGGTGGACAAGCTGGTGGCGCAGAAGGCCGACGCCATCGTCGGCGCCGCCTCGTCGTCGGTGTCGGAGTCGATCATCGACAAGGTGACGGGCGCGGGCCTGGTGCAGTTCTCGCCGGCCAACACCTCCGACAAGTTCAGCACGATCGCCGACCAGGGCCTGTACTTCCGTACCGCGCCGCCGGACAAGCTGCAGGGCCGCGTGCTCGGTGACCTGATCGTGGCCGACGGCAACGACACGATCGGCATCATGGCGATGCAGGACTCGTACGGCTCCGGCCTGGCCGACCAGATCACCAAGACGGCCGAGGAGGCCGGCGCGAGCGTCGTGGAGCGGGTGGACTACGACCCGAAGGCGGCCGAGTTCTCCGCCGACGTCGCCAAGATCAAGGCCAAGAACCCGAAGGCGATCGTGCTGGTCGGCTTCGAGGAGACCTCCAAGGTCGTGGCCGAGCTGGTCAAGCAGGGCCTGGGCGCCGACAAGGTCAAGTGGTACATGGTGGACGGCAACATGTCGAACACCAACTACCTGAAGATGCCCAAGGGCACGCTCAAGGGCGTCAAGGGCACCATCCCGGGTGCCGAGGCGCCGGACGAGTTCAGGAAGAAGCTCGTCGCGCTCAACCCCAAGCTCGACGACTTCACCTACGCCGCCGAGTCGTACGACGCCGCGAACCTGATCGCCCTGGCCGCCGAGGCCGCCAAGGACGACACCGGCAGGTCGATCGCCGCCAAGCTGCCCGAGGTGAGCAAGGGCGGCGAGAAGTGCAAGACCTTCAAGGAGTGCGTCGACCTGCTGAAGGCCGGCAAGGACATCGACTACGACGGCATCAGCGGGCCGATCGAGTTCAACGACGCGGGTGACCCGGCCGTGGCGACGATCGGCGTCTACGAGTACGCCGACGACAACAAGTACCCCGGCAAGGCGCTGGAGTACCGCACCGGCAAGATCGAGGGCTGACCCCCTCAGCCGCCCAGCCCGCAGGCCCGCAGCGCGTAGTCGATGAGGCGGTCCTGCACCGGCTTGGGCGGCGTCACGATCACCACGCGCTCCTCGCCCCCGTCGATGGCGGCCCGTACGGGGAACAGGAAGGCCTTCTTGGCCTCGGCGAACGCGTGCGGGTCGCAGCGGCCGGGGGTGAGCTCAACAGGCACCTCCAGCCGCTGCGACCCGGCCTCCAGCACCCCCAGCGGCTTGCTCTTCGCCGTCGCGATGTAGTGGGTGGTGCCGCCGATGTCGTTCAGGGCGACCGTCCCCTGCCCGCGCCGGGTGACCACCAGGTCGCCCCGCATGACCTTGCCCGACTCCCGCCAGTCGGGGCCGAACTCGATGGTCGTGGCCTGCTTGATGAGGAACTCCGAGCATTCGTCGCGCAGCAGCCTGGCCAGCAGCGGGTCGGGGTGCGGCACCTCGAAGACCACCTTGCGCGGCTGCTCGGAGCCGGTGCGGACGTGGGCCACGACGGTGGCGGGCTGGACCTCGGGCAGGCCCTGGGGGAGCAGTTGGCGGCGCCGTACGGGATGGGCAGGTCCGTGCGCTCGGTCTTGCCGATGACGGCGCCGGCCCGCCGCGCCGGCAGCGTCTTGAATGACGGCGTGACAAGCTGGACGTCAGCGAAATAAACAGGCGTTTCACTAGTATTTCGGACAGCCACTTGGAGCGCGTGCACGGGCTCGTCGGAACGCCATTGCGCCAGCGAGACGGATACTCCCGCAGGTGGCCCAGTGATCGGTGCGGCGGCCGGTGCGGCGGTCGGCGGGGAGGCCGGCTCCGATGAACCGCACCCGGCGAGAAGGACGGCGATCGCGAGAGGGAGCGTAATGCGCTTCACCCGTCGCACATTAAGTGTCCTTGCGCAGGTCCCGTAAGTTGAGGAGTGATTACGACTCCGCATCCAAGTGCCGACAGTTCCCCAGCGCATCTGGTTGGAACATGCTGCAGTTTTGTACGTTTCCGTCATTCGATCGGGAACGCTCGGCGGTGCTGACGGATCCCGGCCTGGAAATGAAGGAGACACTTCATGATCCGCATTGCTCCCGTGGGGCGGGCGCTGGCTGTCGTGGCTGCCACGAGCCTCGCCCTGACAGCCTGCGGTGGTGGCGGCGGCGACACCGCCACGCAGACGTCCCAGACTGCCGCGCCGGCCTCATCCGCGCCCGCGGCCAAGGGGGACGGCACGCTCACCCTCGGCACGCTGCTGCCCCAGACCGGTTCGCTGGCATTCCTCGGCCCGCCCGAGTTCGCGGGTGTGGATCTCGCTCTCAAGGAGATCAACGAGGCTGGCGGCGTGCTCGGCAAGCCCGTGACGAAGATCGACACGGACTCGGGTGACACCACCACCAACATCGCCTCGCAGTCGGTGGACAAGCTGCTGGCGCAGAAGGCCGACGCCATCATCGGCGCCGCCTCCTCGTCGGTGTCGGAGTCGGTGATCGACAAGATCACCGGTGCGGGCGTGGTGCACTTCTCGCCGGCCAACACCTCCGACAAGTTCACCACCATCGCCGACCAGGGCCTGTACTTCCGTACGTCGCCGCCGGACAAGCTGCAGGGCCGCGTGCTCGGTGACCTGATCGTGGCCGACGGCAACGACACGGTCGGCATCATGGCGATGCAGGACTCCTACGGCACCGGCCTGGCCGACCAGGTCCAGAAGACCGTCACCGACGGCGGCGCCGAAGTCGTCGAGCGCGTCGACTACGACCCGAAGGCGGCCGACTTCTCCGCCGACGTCGCCAAGATCAAGGCGAAGAACCCCAAGGGCATCGTCCTCATCGGCTTCGAGGAGACTGCCAAGGTCGTGCAGGAGCTGGTCAAGCAGGGCATGCCGGCCAGCAAGCACAAGTGGTACATGGTGGACGGCAACACGTCCAACACGAACTACGTGAAGATGCCCAAGGGCACCCTGGAAGGCGTCAAGGGCACCATCCCCGGCGCGGCCGCTCCTGAGGACTTCCAGAAGAAGCTCCTCGAGGTCAACCCCAAGCTCGAGGACTTCAGCTACGCCCCCGAGTCCTACGACGCCGCCAACCTGATCGCCCTGGCCGCCGAGGCCGCCAAGAGCGACGCGGGCACCGACGTCGCGACCAAGCTGATGGAGGTCAGCAAGGGCGGCGAGAAGTGCAAGAGCTTCAAGGAGTGCGTCGACCTGCTGAAGGCCGGCAAGGACATCGACTACGAGGGCGTCAGCGGCCCGGTCGAGTTCAACGAGGCCGGTGACCCGGCCGTCGCCACCATCGGCATCTACCAGTACGGCGACGACAACAAGTACGCCACCAAGGCGCTTGAGTACCGCACCGGCAACATCGCCGGCTGATCATCGCCCGTAGCGTGGGAAGGGCCCGGTCATCCCGACCGGGCCCTTGCTGTTGCCCGGC
Source organism: Nonomuraea sp. MTCD27 (assembly GCF_041950495.1). Taxonomy (NCBI): domain Bacteria; kingdom Bacillati; phylum Actinomycetota; class Actinomycetes; order Streptosporangiales; family Streptosporangiaceae; genus Nonomuraea; species Nonomuraea sp. MTCD27. The sequence continues at coordinate 546,927 of NZ_JBGNUW010000002.1, forward strand.
CCTGTTCGCACCCGGCCACGATCTGGTCGGCCGCCGCCCGGTACTGCTTCAGCAGCGCCACCTGCCGATCCCGTGGCACGTCGTTCCTGGACAGGCCCGCGGTGGCCCTCCTGACGGTCTCTACGGCCCTGCTGAGCGAGGCGGGCAACCGGGGACCGAACTGCAGTGTGATGCCGCGTACCTCAGCCAGGCGGCCGATGAGGGCATCCTCGAAGTTCTGCCGCTCCTCCTGGCCCTTGGGCTCCAGCATGAGGCCCGCGTACCCGATGGAGGAGACCACGCGGGCGCACGGGCTGTCGGTGGGGTCGCCACCGGTGCTGTACTGCTCCGCCGAGGACGTGTCGTCCTGGCAGCCGACGAGCAGGGCGGGCAGGATGAGCGCGACTGTCGCCAAACGTTTCACAACGCTCATTAAAAAACGGGGAAGGGGCCCCGTGGGAGCCCCTTCCCCGTCTCGCTCGTCCCGTCATGCCCTCGCGAGGGTCCCGAGGTAGAGCTCGATGACCTTGGGGTCGTTGGCGAGCTGCTGCCCGGTGCCGGTGTAGGCGTTGCGGCCCTGGTCGAGGACGTAGCCGCGGTGGCAGATCTGCAGGCAGCGCCGCGCGTTCTGCTCCACCATGATCACGGTCACGCCGGCCTTGTTGATCTGCTGGGCCTGGATGAACACCAGGTCCTGCAGCTTCGGCGACAGGCCGGCCGACGGCTCGTCCAGCAGCAGCACCGAGGGCTCGGTCATGAGGGCCCTGGCCATCGCCACCATCTGCCGCTCACCGCCGGACAGGGAGCCGGCGCGCTGCTTGCGCCGCTCCTTGAGCGCGGGGAACAGCTCGGCCACGAACTCGAAGCGCTCCTTGAACTTCCCCGGCACCTGGAAGGCGCCCATCTCGAGGTTCTCCTCGATGGTGAGGCTGGGGAAGACGTTGTTCGTCTGGGGCACGTAGCCGACGCCACGCGAGACCAGCGAGTGGGCCTTCATGTTCGTGATGTTCTCGCCCTTGAGCAGGACGGTGCCGCTGCGGATGTTGACCAGCCCGAACATGGCCTTGAGCAGGGTCGACTTACCGGCGCCGTTGGGGCCGATGATGCCGATCAGCTCGCCTTCCTTCACGTACAGGTCGGAGCCGTTGAGGATGTTCACGCCCGGCAGGTAGCCCGCGATCAGCTCGTCGCACCGCAGCACCGCGCTCTCGGCGCCCTCCAGGTGGGCGCTGCGGTCGGTGATGGCGGCCTGGGACAGCTCGGGTGACTGGGCCGGCTCTTCGGCGTTCACTTCGTCTCCTCTTCGATCTCGGCCTCCAGAGCCGCCTCGGCCTCGTGTAGCTGGGCCTCCAGCTCGCTCTCGGACAGCGGCGCGTCGTGGTGGGCGCCCAGGTAGGCGTCGATCACGCGCTCGTCCGACATGATCGTCGAGGGCGGGCCCTCGGCGATGACCGCGCCCTGCGCCATGACGATCACCCAGTCGCTGATGTCGCGGACCATGTCCATGTCGTGCTCCACGAACAGCACCGTCATGCCCTGCTCGCGCAGGTCCTTGACGTGGCCGAGCAGCGACTGCGTCAGCGCCGGGTTCACGCCGGCCATGGGCTCGTCGAGCATGACGAGCTCGGGCTGGACCATGAGCGCGCGGGCCATCTCCAGCAGCTTGCGCTGGCCGCCGGACAGCGACCCGGCGAAGTCGTCGCGCTTGGCGTCGAGCTTGAAGCGGACGAGCAGCTCCTCGGCCCGCTCGGTGATCTCGTCCTCCTGGCCGCGCCAGAAGCCGGGCACGAGGGCCCGCCAGAAGGTCTCACCCTTCTGCTTCTGGGCGCCCAGGCGCATGTTCTCCAGCACGGTCAGCCGGGACAGCGCCTTGGTGAGCTGGAAGGTGCGCACCATGCCGCTCCTGACGACCTTGTGCGCGGGCACGCCGTTCATGGAGCGCCCGTTGAACGACCACGAGCCGGCGTCGGCCGTGTCGAACCCGGTGAGCTGGTTGAAGAACGTGGTCTTGCCCGCCCCGTTGGGGCCGATCAGCGCGGTGATGGAGCCGCGCTGGATCTCGACGTGGTCCACGTCGACGGCGGTCAGGCCGCCGAAGCGGCGGACGACCTTGTCCACGACGAGGATCGGGTCCGGCTTGGGCACGCCCGGCTCGCGCGGCATGTCCTTGAACGCGGCCAGCGCCGTGGCCTTGGGGCTGGTGGTCAGCGTGTCATCGCGCATCGATGGCGATCTCCCTCTTGTCCCCGAAGATGCCCTGTGGCCGGATGACTAGCAACAGGATGAAGCCTAGTCCAACCAGGGCGTACCTGATCGGGCCCACCTGGATGCTGGTCATGAAGGGGATGTACCCGTGGGCCACGAGCTCCGCGAGCGTGTTGCCGACGAAGACGAACAGCACCCAGAAGATCATCGCGCCGACGACCGGCCCGAAGACGCGGGCCGCGCCGCCGAGGATGACGATGGTGTAGGCGAAGAACGTCATCTCGGTGCCGAACACGTCGGGCTGCACGGCGCCGTTGTAGAGGCCGTAGAAGAAGCCGCCGAAGGAGCCGATGACGCCGCCCAGGAGCAGCGACTGCATCTTGTAGGAGAAGACGTTCTTGCCCAGGGCGCGCACGGCGTCCTCGTCCTCGCGGATGGCCTTGAGCACGCGGCCCCACGGGCTCTTCATCAGCAGGTAGACCACGGCGCAGCTGAGCAGCAGGACGGCCCAGCCGACCGTGAGGAACCACATCACGCGCTCGTCGAAGCCGAACGGGCCGATGCCGTAGTGGCCGGGCGGGTAGGGGTTCATCGCGTAGAAGTCGCCGTTGAAGCCGCGCCGGCCGTCCGAGCCGCCGAAGGTGTCCTTGAAGTACACCGAGCGGAAGACGAGCCGGACGATCTCGGCCGCGGCGATGGTGACGATCGCCAGATAGTCGGCGCGCAGCTGCAGCGTCGGGAGGCCCAGCAGGAGCGCCAGCACCACCACGGCCCCCAGGCCGACCAGGATGCCGATCCAGAACGGCAGGTTCAGGACGGTGACCGCGACGGCCAGGCCGTACCCGGCCACGGCCATGAACGCCGCCTGGCCGAAGTTGAGCAGGCCGGTGTAGCCGAAGTGGATGTTGACGCCGATCGCGGCCAGGCCGTACACCACGGTCTCCCAGCCGATGGCGGCGTGGACGGTGGTGGTGAGAATCGTGAGCCAGTCCATGGTTACCCCCGTCACCCGATCCGCTCGCGGCGGCCCAGGATGCCCTGCGGCCGGAAGAGAAGCACGATGATCAGCACGGCCAGCGCCCCGACGGACTTCAGCTCCGGCGGCACCCACAGGGTGGACACCTGGATGAAGATGCCCACCACGAGCGAGCCGACCAGGGCCCCGAAGGCCGTGCCGAGCCCGCCGAGGGTGACACCCGCGAAGATGAGCAGCAGGATGTCCTGGCCCATGGTGAACTTCAGCGACTGCGACAGGCCGAGCATGATGCCCGCCAGCGCGGCGATCGCGGAGCCCGCGGCCCAGATGATGCGGATGACCCGGTCGACGTTGATGCCGGAGGAGGCTGCCAGGGCCGGGTTGTCGGCCACCGCCCGCGCCGCCTTGCCGGTGCGGGTCTTCATCAGGGCGATGCCCACGACGACGAGGACGAGGAGCTCGATGCCGATCGCCCAGAAGTTCTTCGGTGCGGCGCTGATCGGGCCGACCGTGATGCCGGCCTGGGTGTTGTAGTCGACGAAGCTCTCGTTCTGCGCGCCGAAGAAGAACTGGATGAGGTTGCGCAGGAGGATCGCCAGACCGATCGAGATGATCATCATGGCGATCGTGCCGGTGCCGCGCTTGCGCAACTGGCCCCAGAACAGGCGGTCCTGGCCGTATCCCAGCGCGCCCGCCACTATCACGGCGATGATCGCGGCCGGGATGAGCTGGATGCCGAATCCGACGTTGAAGGCATACGCGATCACCGCGCCCAGCGTGATCAGCTCACCGTGGGCGAAGTTGGTCAGGCCGGTCGTCCCGTAGATGAGCGACAGGCCGAGCGCGCCCAGGGCGATGATCAGACCGAGGTTGACGCCCTCGAAGGTCAGCTGGGCGGCCTGCTCCCAGAACGTGGTCTGGCCGCTGGTGTCCTCCTGGGCCTGGCCGGGGGCTGCCTTGGGCTGCAGGGCGAAGAGGACCGTGGAGCAGTTGCCCTCGTACACGGTCGGGGTGCGGACGTTGTTGCCGCCGCGCACTTCGGCATTCTGCGGAAGGGTGCTGACATCCAGGGTGACCTTGAACTTACCTGGATTGTCGACCTGGACGTCCCACGTGCCCTGTGCGTTACTTGTGACCTCCTTGACGGGTTGTCCGCCCTCGGTGGTCACGGCGATTTTGGCGCCGTTCACTGGCTGGCCTTGGAGTTTGAGTGTTCCCCTCAATCCCTGGCAGTCGGCGGGACCCGCGTGAGCGGGGCCTGCCAGCAGGAAGATGAGTCCACCCAGGAAGGCCGTGAACGCGATCACGGCTCTGCGCAATGGTGCTCCTCAAGTAGGTCAAGGTGGGGTTGTGCCCCTCCTTCTCGACACGCGCGCATCGCAGGCACAACTGGGATGCAATGGCGGGAGCTTATTCTGGCGACGCCCGGTTCAGTATCGTTCGTCACCAATTAGTGACATGTGCGTGTCACTCATGTGAGGAAACAACGACCCTGGTCAGGGGCTAAATCGGGCTAGACGCCTGGCGTTCGAGGGAACGGATCGGTAACGATCTCCGGAAAACGCTGGACGAGCCCGCGGGGACGGCCTTTGGGGCCATGTAGGGCTTCCCCGGCCGTACGCGGGAACACCGCGCATACGTGGGGCCGAACACGTTTTCTACTGGGCCTCCCCGCGGGCTCTGTTCGGTCAACCGTAGCGACCCGCGGGGGCGCTGCGCAAAGGGTCCCCGAAAGTGACGGAAGGGTCAGCGGTCGCGCAGCATGCAGGTGAGGCGCGAGGTGCACACCCGCCGCCCCTCCTCGTCGGTGATCTCGATCTCGTACGTCGCCAGGGTGCGGCCGCCATGAGACCTGGTCGCGACGCCCGTGACGTACCCCGAGGTCGCCGAGCGGTGATGGGTGGCGTTGATCTCGATGCCCACGGCGATCCGGTCCGGCCCGGCGTGGATCGCCGCCCCCACCGATCCCAGCGTCTCGGCGAGCACCACCGAGGCCCCGCCGTGCAGCAGCCCGTACGGCTGCGTGTTGCCCTCGACCGGCATGCGGCCCACGACCCTTTCGGCCCCGGCCTCGAGGAACTCGATGCCCATCCGGTCGGCGAGCGTGTTCTTGTGCAGTTCGCCGAACAGGGACGCGTCTATAGGATTGGTCTGCGTCAAAGGGACGCCTCCACTCTTCCGAGCTCAGGTTTTCTGTCGCTGACGCAGACTAGGCTGCGTACGTGCCGAAGAGTGAAGTGACCCCCAGCCGCCCGTGCCTGCTGCTGCTTGACGGGCATTCCCTGGCTTATCGCGCGTTCTACGCGCTCAAGGACGCCAACCTGATGACCACCGACGGTCAGCACACCGAGGCGGTCTACGGGTTCACCTCGATGCTGACCAACATCCTGCGCGACGAGCAGCCGACGCACGTGGCAGTGGCCTTCGACCGGTCCGAGCCGACGTTCCGCCATGAGGAATACGCCGACTACAAGGCCAACAGGAGCGAGACCCCGGAGGACTTCCGCGGTCAGATGCAGCTCATCTTCGAGCTGCTCGACACGCTGCGCATCCCGCGCCTGTCCAAGGCGGGCTTCGAGGCCGACGACCTCATCGCCACCCTGGCCACCCGCGCCGACGAGCAGGGGATGAACGTCCTGATCGTCACCGGCGACCGCGACGCGCTGCAGCTGGTCAACGAGCACGTCACCGTCCTGATGACACGGCGCGGCATCAGCGACATGACCCGGTTCACGCCCGAGGCGGTCGAGGAGAAATACGGCCTGACCCCGGCGCAATACCCCGACTTCGCCGCCCTGCGCGGCGACCCCAGCGACAACCTGCTCAGCATCCCCAGCGTGGGGGAGAAGACCGCGGCCAAGTGGGTGCGCGAGTTCGGCTCGCTGACCGCGCTCGTCGACCGGGTCGACGAGGTCAAGGGGAAGGTCGGCGACAAGCTGCGCGAGCACGTCGCCCAGGTGCTGATGAACCGCCGGCTCACCCAGCTGCTCCGCGACGTCCCCCTCGACGTCGATCTCGGCGACCTCCAGCAGGGCACCTGGGAGCGCGAGGAGATCAACAAGCTGTTCGACACCCTGCAGATCCGCGGCGAGCTGCGCGAGCGGGTGTTCAAGGTGCTCGGCACCGGCGAGCAGGAGCCCGAGCAGGGCTTCGAGGTCGAGACCGTGCTGCTCGGCCCCGACCGGGTGGCCGGCTGGCTGTCGGCGCTGCCCGAGGGCCGCGCCGGGCTCGCCTTCAAGGGCGCCTACGGCAGCGGCACCGGCCGCATCGACGCCATCGCCATCGCCTCGCCCGACGGCACCGCCGCCCACATCGACCCCGTCAAGCTCACCGAGGCCGACGAGGCGGCCCTGCGGGCCTGGCTGGGCGACGACACCAGGCCCAAGGCCGTCCACGACGCCAAGGGGCCCATCCTGGCCCTCTGGGCGCAGGGCATGGAGCTGCGCGGCCTGAGCTGCGACACCGCCCTGGCCGCCTACCTGGCGATGCCGGGCCAGCGCACCTTCGCCCTCGAAGACCTCGCCCGGCGCTACCTCCACCGCGACCTGCGCGCCGAGGAGGAGCCCAACGGGCAGGCCGCGCTGTTCGGCGACGACGAGGACGCCCCGGCCAAGGACCTCGCGCTGCGCGCCCACGCCGTGCGCGAGCTGGCCGAGTCCCTGGAGACCTTCCTGGCCGGGCGCGGCGGCACCCAGCTCCTGGCCGACGTGGAGCTGCCGCTGCTGTCGGTGCTGGCCGAGCTGGAGCGGGCCGGCATCGCCGTCGACAGCGAATACTTCGCGGGCCTGGAGGCCGAGTTCGGGGCGGCGGTCAAGCACGCCGTGGAGGAGGCCCACCGCGCGGTCGGCGAGCAGTTCAACCTGGGTTCGCCCAAGCAGCTGCAGGAGATCCTCTTCGTCCGGCTCAACCTGCCCAAGACGAAGAAGATCAAGACCGGCTGGAGCACCGACGCCGACCAGCTCGCCTGGCTGGCCACCCAGACCGAGCACGAGCTGCCCACGATCATGCTGCGCCACCGCGACCAGCAGAAGCTGCGCACCACCGTCGAGGGACTGATCAAGGAGATCGCCGACGACGGGCGGATCCACACCACGTTCAACCAGATCATCGCCGCCACGGGCCGGCTGTCGTCGGAGAAGCCCAACCTGCAGAACATCCCGATCCGCACCGCCGAGGGCCGCCGCATCCGGCAGGGCTTCGTGGTCGGCGAGGGCTACGAGACGCTGCTGACGGCCGACTACAGCCAGATCGAGCTGCGCATCATGGCCCACCTGTCGGGCGACGAGTCGCTGATCGAGGCGTTCGAGTCGGGCCACGACTTCCACCAGGCCACCGCCGCCCGGGTGTTCGACCTGCCGCCCGAGCAGATCGACGGCGAGCTGCGGGCCCGCATCAAGGCGATGAACTACGGCCTGGCCTACGGCCTGTCCGACTTCGGCCTGGCCGGGCAGCTCAACATCCCGGTGGCCGAGGCGCGGGCGCTGAAGGAGGAATACTTCCAGGAGTTCGGCGGCGTGCGCGACTTCCTGCACGCCATCGTCTCCCAGGCCCGCACCGACGGCTACACCGAGACGATCATGGGCCGCCGCCGCTACCTGCCCGACCTGACCAGCGACAACCGCCAGCGGCGGGAGATGGCCGAGCGGATGGCGCTCAACGCCCCGATCCAGGGCTCGGCCGCCGACATCATCAAGGTCGCCATGCTCAACGTCCGCCAGGCGCTCGGCGAGGAGGGGCTGACCTCCAGGATGCTGCTGCAGGTTCACGACGAGCTGGTGTTCGAGGTGGCGCCGGGCGAGCTGGAGCGGCTCACCCAGCTCGTGTGCGACCAGATGAACGCCGCCTACCAGCTGCGGGTGCCCCTGGAGGTCTCCGTGGGCGTGGGGCGCACCTGGGAGGACGCGGGCCACTGACACGACAGGCCGTTTCGGGGGGTTCTGCACTAGCCTGTGAACCTGGTTTCACCGAGCGGCCGGGAGTTCTGTGCGGATACCAGCGTCCCTCACGCGGATCATCGGCATCGCGAACATCGTGGTGATCACGGTCGCCATCATCGGCCTGAGCCTCTTACCCGGCCCGCCCCGGCCGCATGCCGTGCCGAAGGCCGCGGGCACGGTCGAGAGCAGCCCCGCGCCGTCCCTGGCCCCGGTCGGGCAGCCGCCCGGGGTCGTGGCCACGCCCGAGTTCGCCCGGCAGGTGCGCGCCAACGAGGCGGGGCTGGTGCCGGTGCTGATGTACCACCGCATCCTGCGCAAGCGGCTCGCCTCCCTCGACCGGACGCCGGACCAGCTCAGGAAGGAGCTGGAGAGGCTGGCCGAGCGGGGCTACGTGCCGATCACCGCCAGGGAGTTCGTCAGGGGCGAGATCAGGGTGCCGGCGGGGAAGTTCCCGGTCGTGCTGACGTTCGACGACGGGCATCCCAGCCACTTCGGGCTGGACGCGAGCGGCAACCCCCTGCCCGACACGGCCGTGGGCGTCATCCAGGAGGTGGCCTCCCGGCATCCGGGTTTCCGGCCGGTGGCCACGTTCTGGGTCAACAGGGAGCCGTTCGGGCTGCGCGACCATGAGTCCCAGGCGGTCGCCGTACGGTGGCTGGTCGATCATGGCTACGAGGTCGCCAACCACACCTGGAGCCACCCGAACCTGCGCATGCTCAAGCGCAAGCGGGTGGGGGAGCAGATCGTCCGGACCGAGCGGCTGCTGAAGAAGCTCGGCGCGCCGCCCTCCGAGACGATGGCCCTGCCGTACGGGTCGCTGCCCCGCCCGAAGAAGGCCGCCAGGACCGGCTCCTGGGACGGTACAAGGTATAATTTTTCCGGCGTGTTCCTCGCCGGAGCCGAGCCGTCTCTTTCGCCCTACGCGAAAAAGTTCGACCGGGGAGCGATCCAGCGCATCCAGAGCAACGGCAAGAAGGGCGAGTGCCGCAAGTGGTGCTCCCAATACTGGCTGGAGTGGCTGGACAAGCATCCTGGTGAGCGCTACGTCAGCGACGGCGACCCGGAGCGGATCTCCATGCCGGAGGAACTACGAGGTAATATCGTCGCCAAGCGAGGGCTCCAGGTCATCGCCTATTAACTCCTCCCCGGATTGACCCCGTGGCGAAGGTCTCATATGCTGATCGCTGCGCTGTGGGCTCGCGCGCGCCTCAGACGGAGCGGGCTCGCGCTCGGTCACGTCGATGTCGTAATTGCTCGGCTTGATGCGGAAGAGGGCCTGCCGCGCATCCGCCACATCGACATCCTGTCCGCGTTCGGAGCAATTCCACACATGACGTCCAGCACTGAGGCCACCTCGAGCACCCCGCAGGTAGCGGTCAACGACATCGGGTCCGAGGAAGCCTTCCTCGCGGCGATCGACGAGACCATCAAGTACTTCAACGACGGCGACATCGTCGAGGGCACCGTCGTCAAGGTCGATCGAGACGAGGTTCTTCTCGATATCGGCTACAAGACCGAGGGTGTCATTCCCTCGCGTGAGCTTTCGATCAAGCACGATGTCGATCCCGCTGACGTCGTGGAAGTCGGAGAGCACGTCGAAGCCCTGGTCCTCCAGAAGGAGGACAAAGAGGGCCGCCTGATCCTGTCCAAGAAGCGGGCTCAATACGAGCGCGCCTGGGGCACGATCGAGAAGATCAAGGACGAGGACGGCATCGTCACCGGCACCGTCATCGAGGTCGTCAAGGGTGGGCTCATCCTCGACATCGGCCTGCGAGGCTTCCTGCCCGCGTCCCTGGTCGAGATGCGCCGTGTCCGCGACCTGCAGCCGTACGTCGGCCGCGAGCTCGAGGCCAAGATCATTGAGCTCGACAAGAACCGCAACAACGTGGTCCTGTCGCGCCGTGCCTGGCTCGAGCAGACCCAGTCCGAGGTTCGCCAGACGTTCCTCAACACCCTCCAGAAGGGGCAGGTCCGCAAGGGCGTCGTCTCCTCGATCGTCAACTTCGGTGCGTTCGTGGATCTCGGCGGCGTCGACGGCCTGGTCCACGTGTCCGAGCTGTCCTGGAAGCACATCGATCACCCGTCCGAGGTGGTCGAGGTCGGCCAGGAGGTCACGGTCGAGGTCCTCGACGTCGACATGGAGCGCGAGCGCGTCTCCCTGTCGCTCAAGGCCACTCAGGAAGACCCGTGGCAGCAGTTCGCCCGCACCCACCAGATCGGCCAGGTCGTGCCGGGTCGCGTCACCAAGCTGGTGCCGTTCGGCGCGTTCGTCCGGGTCGAGGAGGGCATCGAGGGCCTGGTCCACATCTCCGAGCTGGCAGAGCGCCACGTGGAGATCCCGGAGCAGGTCGTCCAGGTCGGCGACGAGATCTTCGTGAAGATCATCGACATCGACCTCGACCGTCGCCGCATCAGCCTCTCGCTGAAGCAGGCCAACGAGGGCGTCGGGACCGAGGTCGAGTTCGACCCGACCCTCTACGGCATGGCGGCGACCTACGACGACCAGGGCAACTACATCTACCCCGAGGGCTTCGACCCGGAGACCGGGGAGTGGCTCGAGGGCTTCGACAGGCAGCGTGAGGAGTGGGAGCGGCAGTACGCCGAGGCCCAGACTCGTTTCGAGGCCCACAAGAAGCAGATCGAGGAGGCCCGCAAGGCCGAGGCGGAGGCCGGCGAGGCCGCTCCTTCGTCCTACAGCGGCGAGACGCAGGCCCCGCAGGGCGGCTCCTCGTCGTCGGCTCCGGCCAGTGGTGCGCTCGCCTCGGACGAGGCGCTCGCGGCTCTGCGCGAGAAGCTGGCGGGTGGGCAGAGCTGAGCTCGGCTCTGACCGCCTAGGGCCCCTCCGGGTGGCCTGAGGCTTCGAAAGGCCCCGCACGGGTGACCGTGCGGGGCCTTTTCGGCATCCTGGCCACACTTGATCGTGGCGGCCGGCCAATGCGGAACGATCCTTGCCGCAATGCCGCCTAAATTCGCGGCATGGAAGAGATCAAGCCTTTTCACATCGACATCCCCCAGGCCGACCTCGACGACCTGAGGGACCGGCTGCGGCGCACCAGGTGGGCCGCGCAGCTGCCCGGCGGGTGGAGCCGGGGCGTGCCCGTGGCCTACCTGCGCGAGCTCGCCGGCTACTGGGCCGACGGGTTCGACTGGCGGGCCCAGGAGGCCAGGCTCAACGCGTTCCCGCAGTTCACCACGCGCATCGACGGGCAGACGATCCACTTCCTGCACGTACGCTCGCCCGAGCCCGGCGCGCTGCCCCTGATCATGACGCACAGCTGGCCGAACACCGTCGCCGAGTTCCTCGACGTCATCGGGCCGCTCACCGACCCGCGCCGCCACGGGCTCGACCCCGACGTCGCCTTCCACGTCGTGGCCCCCTCGCTGCCCGGGTTCGCCTTCTCGCCGTTCCCCGAACCCGCCGACGAGCGGCCGTGGAGCATCGAGCGGGTGGCGCGTACGTGGGCGGAGCTGATGGCCGGGCTCGGGTACGACCGGTACGGCGCGCACGGCAACGACGCCGGGGCCATGGTCACCCCCCAGCTCGCCGCCCTGGACCCCGAGCACGTCGCCGGCGCCGTCATCACGGCCGGGCTCGGCATCCCGATGGGGGCGCCGGGGGAGCTGGACGGGGCCACGGAGGAGGAGCTGGCCCAGCTGGGGCTGATGGCGGAGCGGATGGCCGGCGGCAGCGGGTACGGGGCCTACCTGGCCGCCCGGCCGCAGACGCTGGGGCATGGGTTCGTGGACTCGCCGGTGGCGCAGCTGTCCTACCTCGTGGAGAGGTTCAAGGAGTTCGACGGGTGGGGGTCGGGGGACGAGCCCGTGGACCGGGACCTGGTGCTCACCAACGCCGGCCTCTACTGGCTGACGGGGACCGGGGCGTCGTCGTCGTGGCCGTACTACGAAGGGGCGGCGGGCCTGCCCATCGACCAGAGCGTGGTGCCGACCGGGGTGACCCACGGCGGGCCGGCCGTGATGCGGCGGATCGCCGAGCGCGGGAACGACCTTGTCTATTGGGGAGAGGCGGACAGTCCCAGCCACATGGTGGCCATGGCGGCGCCCGGTCCGCTGGTGGAGGGTATACGGGCCTTTTTCCGGATACTTCGCTGAGCGGGTCACAGATTTTACGCAGGAGCTTTTGCAAGGCTCTGACCTGCGGGGTTGGGCGCTGAGACACTGCCTGTGCTGTTGGTCGTCGCGACTTGTCAGGGGTTGCAGTGGGCATGGTTCAGCGGATGATCCAGGGCACGGCCGCGCTGACGGCCGCCGTGACCGCCACCACCGTCCCACCCCCACCCGCCACCTACGCCGCCGCCACCCCGCGAGCGGTGAACGCCGCCACGAGCGCCGCCACGAGCGCCGCCTGGGCCGCACTGTCGCCGCACGCGGTCGCCTCCGGCGCGGCGGTGGCCGCTCCGGGAGTGGCCAGGCGCGACACGGAGTCCGGAGGCCCCGGCTCCTTGGTGTCCGGTGGTCCCGGTGGTACGGCGCCCGGGGGCCGCGGTTCCTTGGTGCCCGGTGGCCCCGGCGGGACGGCGCCCGGTGGCCCCGGCGGGACGGTGTCCGGTGGTTCCGGTGGGACGGGGTCCGGGTGGACGGAGCCCGGTGGGCTCGGCCCGGTGGGGACCGGCGGGTCCGACCCGCTGCTGTCCGGTGGTTACGGCCGATCCGCACCTGGCGGTCCCGGCTCGGAGGTGTCCAGTGGGTCCGGGCGGCTGGCGGGCGGTGCCGGGGCGGCCGGGGCAGGGGTCGCCGGGAAGGCGCGGCGGCAGGTGGCGTGGTGGGACTGCGGCGACGGGCTGCGGTGCGGCAAGCTGTCCGTGCCCGTCGACTGGGCCAGGCCGCGCGGCCCCCGTACCGAGATCGACCTGGCCTGGCTGCCCGCCCAGGACCCCGCCCGCAACCTCGGCGCGCTGGTCGTGAACACCGGCGACGAGTCCGCCGTCCAGGCCGTGCGCGCCCGGCCCGACACCGTGAGCGAGCTGGCCAGGTGGTTCGACGTGGTGCTGGTCGAGCCGCGCGGCATCGGCGACCGGGGGAGCACCTCCATGGTGCGCTGCTCCGTCCCGCCCCCCGACCCCCGGCGGCTCCAGATCACCCCCGGCCCGGCCGCCTGGCGCGCCTACGCCCGCGACAACGCCGCCTACGACCGCAGCTGCCGCATCGCCGCCGGCCCCGCGTACGCGGGCCTCACCTCCTGGCAGGTGGCCCACGACCTCGACGCCCTGCGCGCCGCGCTCGGCCAGTCGCGGCTGCGCTACTTCGGCAACGCCTACGGGGCGGTGTACGGGCAGGCGTACCTGGAGCTGTTCCCACGCCGCGTCGAGCGGATGTACCTGGAAGGCGTGCCCGACCACACCGAGCCCGGCCTGGGACGGCGGCTGATCGCCCGCGCCCGCGCGGCCGAGCGGCAGCTCACCGCCTTCCGCGACTGGTGCGCGACCCGCATGGGCTGCCCCCTCGATGACGACGACGCCGTGTCGGTGCTGGACGACCTGCTGGAGCGTGCGCCCCTGCCCGCCGGCCCCGGGCGCTCGCTGGACGCCCGGCTGATCACGGCCGCCGTGCTGGCCGGGCTCGCCCCGCAGCGCTGGCCGGAGCTGGCCAGTGCCATGTCGGCGGCCGAGGAGGGCGACGCGAGCGCGCTGGCGCGGATGGCGGCCGTGGCGCAGCCGGTGGGGCCCGGCACGGTGGCGCGGTCGATGGCGTGCCACGACTTCATGCCCGCCGCCCCCGGCTACCGGCGGTTCCTGGCGATGGAGTCGCGGCTGCGCGAGCTGGCGCCGCGCGTGGGCTGGCTGACCGGCCGGTACGAGGTGGCCCGCTGCGTGGGGCTGCGCGGCCGCCCGAGCTGGCCGCCCCGGCCGTACCGCCCGGCCCGCGTGGGCAAGGGAGCGTCCGTGCTGGTCGCCATCGGCCGGCTGGACACCGACAACCCCGCTTCAGGCGCCGCCCGCGTGGCCGCGCGGATCCCCGGGGCGGCGGTGCTCTGGCACGGCGACGGGCACGGCGCGTACCTGCTGCAGGGCGTGAGCAAGCTGCGCGCCACCTGCCTGCGCACCCGCGTGCACGGCTACCTCGTCAACGGCGTGCTGCCCAGGCCGCGCACCGTGTGTCCCGGCGAGCTCACGGCGGGCGTGGGGTCCTGAGATAGGGTGCTGCCCGTGCTGATCGAACGGGCGGTGCCGTCGGATGCCGGCGAGATCCTGACCCTGCAGCGGGCGGCGTACGTCAGCGAGGCCCAGCTCTACGGCGACCCCTACATCCCGCCGCTCGTCGAGTCGCTGGAGCAGGTCCGCAAGGTCGTCGAGGGCGCGCTCGTGCTCAAGGCGATCGACGCCGGCCGGATCGTCGGCGCGGTGCGCGGCCGGCTGTCCGGCACCACCTGCCTGGTGGGCCGCCTCGTCGTCGCGCCCGACCGGCAGGGGCAGGGGGTGGGCACGGCCCTGCTGCGCGCCCTGCACGAGCAGGTGCCGGAGGCGACGGCGTTCGACCTGTTCACCGGTCACCTGTCGGAGGGGAACCTGCGGCTCTACCGCCGTCTGGGCTACCGGGAGACGAGCCGCGAGCGGATGGACGATCATTTGACGATGGTCTACCTGCGAAGGACGCCAGATCGATCCCGTCCTCCGCGATGATCACGGCGCGGCCCATGTCGTCGTCCACCCAGTTCCACCCCCACCGCCACTCCGAGCCCGGCGGATGCGCGGCGTTCAGCCGGTCGAGCGCGGCCCGCAGGGCGGAGGCGGGCACCACGACCTGGTGCCGGCCCCGCCACGGCACGTGCTGGGGCGCCTCGATCGGCGGCACCGGGACACCGTGCCCGCGCAGCGCCGCCAGCACCTCGCTCGGGTCCACCCCGAACAGGTGCAGCGGCGTCGGCCCCCGGTCCGCCTCGGTGTGGTGGGCCAGGGCGGCCAGCCACAGCTCCGGTGTCGGGGTGCGCAGCCCGGCGGCCAGGGCCAGGCCGGTCGCGATGCCGTGCAGCTCGTGGAAGCTCGGGTTGGCGAAGCCGCCGGCCCGGTGCGGCGGCCCGGCGTGGTGGGGCAGGCGCTCCGCCGCGCGCTCGCGGTCGAGCCCGGCCTGCGCCAGCACCCGCGCGGCGAGGGAGTCGCCGGCCAGCAGGGCGAGCACCACGTGCGGCGGCCCCACCCAGTCGTCCCCGGCGGCCGCCGCCTGCTCGTGCGCGGCCCGGAAGATGCTAGAGACCATGCCTACGATGATGAGCCCAAGATGATGAACCCGCGCGGCCCGATGGTGGATAGGCTTTCCGCGTGTTGAAGATTGGGCTCACGGGCGGGATCGGCTCGGGCAAGAGTGAGGTGTCCAAGCGGCTGTCGGCCAGGGGCGCGATGGTGATCGACGCCGACAAGATCGCCCGCGAGGTGGTCGAGCCCGGCACGCCCGGCCTGGCCCGGGTGGTGGCCACGTTCGGCGACGACGTGCTCCGCCCCGACGGCTCGCTCAACCGGGAGAAGCTCGGCTCGCTGGTCTTCGCCGACTCCGAGAAGCTGGCGGCGCTCAACGCGATCGTCCATCCGCTCGTGGGGGAGCGGGTGGCGCAGCTGCAGCGGCAGGCGGCCGACGACACGATCATGGTGTACGACGTGCCGCTGCTGGTGGAGAACAAACTGGCCCCGATGTACGACGTGGTCATCGTCGTGGACACGGCCGACGAGGTGCGCATCAGCCGGCTGGCCGAGCACCGGGGCATGCCCGAGGCCGACGCCAAGGCCCGCATCGCCGCCCAGGCGAGCCGCGAGGACCGGCTGGCCGCCGCCGACATCGTGATCCCCAACGAGGGCTCGCTGGACGAGCTGGACGCCCGGGTGGCGGAGGTCTGGGACGAGTTGCTGAGGCGCGCCGCCCGCGGTTGACGGCATGACCCCCTTCCATGACGATCGGAAAGATCGCCCGACAGGTTCGTGGAAGGACCGCAGATGCCGCGCTTATCGCCCTGGCGAGCCGCCGTCACCGCCGTAGCCGTCGCCCTG
The DNA here is from genome assembly GCF_041950495.1 of Nonomuraea sp. MTCD27. Classification (NCBI taxonomy): domain Bacteria; kingdom Bacillati; phylum Actinomycetota; class Actinomycetes; order Streptosporangiales; family Streptosporangiaceae; genus Nonomuraea; species Nonomuraea sp. MTCD27. The sequence goes on from NZ_JBGNUW010000002.1 coordinate 563,018, forward strand.
AGCGTGATCGTCCCGGTGGCCCCGGCCGGGGCGGCGACGCAGTCGTTCCGCAACCCGGTCAACCCGGCCGCCGACCCCAGCCTGATGTTCCACAACGGCAACTACTACGTGGCCACCACGCGCGGCGATCGCATCGGCATCTGGCGCTCGCCCAGCCTGGCCACCCTGCTCGCCGCGCCGGAGCAGGTGGTCTGGCGCGACAGCGACGCCAGCCGCAACACGCAGATGTGGGCGCCCGCCTTCCGCCACGTCGGGGCCCGCTGGTACATCTACTACACCGCCTCCGACGGCGTGGACGCCAACCACCGCATGTACGTCCTGGAGTCGGCCGGCGACGACCCGATGGGCCCGTACACGTTCAAGGCCAAGATCGCCGACTTCGGCGAGTACGCCATCGACGGCGAGCCCATCACCCACAACGGACAGCAGTACTTCGTCTGGGCCGGTCCCGGGCGCGGCATGGGCGGCCCGGCGCAGCTGTACATCGCCCGGATGAGCAACCCGTGGACGGTCACCGGCGGCCGGGTCGCGATCCCCGCCGGCGGCGGCTGCACCGAGGTGCGCGAGGGCCCGACCCCGCTCTACCGCAACGGCAGGACGTTCCTGACCTACTCCACCTGCGACACCGGCAAGCCCGACTACCAGCTGTGGATGAAGAGCATCGCGAACGGCGCCGACCCGATGGTGGCCACCAGCTGGACGCAGCACGCCGGGCCGGTGTTCGCGCGCAACGACGCGACCGGCGTGTGGGGCCCGGGGCACCACTCGTTCTTCCGCTCGCCGGACGGCACCGAGGACTGGATCGCCTACCACGGCAAGAACACCAGCACCTACACCTACAACTTCCGCACCACGCGGGTGCAGAAGTTCACCTGGAACGCCGACGGCACCCCGAACTTCGGCCGCCCCCTCGCCGCCGGCGCCACGCAGCAGCTCCCGGCCGGCGACTCGGGCGCCGCCACGTCGGTGATCAACGACTTCGACCCGCAGGTCACGTACGCGGGCACCTGGCAGTCCGGCTCGGGCTGCGGCAACCAGTGCTTCTGGAGCAACGACCACTGGAGCGGCCAGGCCGGCGCGACGGCGACGGTCCGCTTCACCGGCACGCGGGTGGCCCTGCTGAGCGTGCGCGACCGGGGCAACGGCATCGCCGCCATCTCCGTCGACGGCGGCCCCGAGCAGCGCGTCGACTACTACAGCGACATCCGGGTCGGCGAGCAGCTCAACTACCTGAGCCCCGTCCTGGCGCCCGGCGAGCACACGCTGCGGGTGCGCGTGACCGGCGAGCGCAACCCCGCCTCGGGCAGCACGGTGATCAGCATGGACCGGATCGAGGTGTACTAGAAGGGCGAGTCGAGCGGCAACTGGCGCACCCCCGGCAGGTACGCGTCGAGCTCGCCCAGCTCGAACCGTGACATCCCGACGACGTGCCAGAACTGCCCGCCGGGGTCGCCCTGGACCTTGTACCGGCCGTCGGGCGCCAGGGCGGCCCACCCCTCGGCCAGCCCGAGCAGGGTCGCCCGCCGCTCGCCGCCCGCCCAGAGGATCACCACGCCGTCGTCGCCGGCGCTGGCCAGCAGGTCCTGCGCCGGGCTGAAGGCGACCGACCACACCCGGCGGGCGTGCCCGGCCAGCGTGTGCCGCAGGTGGCCGGTCGCGGTGTCCCACACGCGGACGAGGAGGTCGTCGCCCCCGGTGGCCAGGCTGTCGCCGGAGGCGCTGAACGCCACGCTCCACAGCCGCCCGTCGTGCCGGTCGAGCGTGTGCGCGAGCCGGGGCTGCCAGGGCTGGCCGGGGCGCAGCTCCCACACCAGGGCCTTGCCGTCGTTGCCGGCGCTGGCCAGGTGGCGGCCGTCGGGGGAGAAGGCCACGGAGTAGACCCGGTCGGTGTGCCCTTCGAGGGTGGCCACCCGGCCGCCGGAGTCGACGTGCCACAGGCGTACGAGCTTGTCGTCGCAGCCGGTGGCCACGTAGGAGCCGTCGGGGCTGAACGCGATCGAGCGCACCCGCCCGCGGTGGTCCATCAGGTTGACCGCCAGCCGCCCGGTCGGGCGGTACCAGATCCGCACGCTGTCGTCGTCGTTGGCCGTGGCCAGCATGTTGCCGTCGGGGCTGAACGCCTCGGCCCACACGTGGTCGGTCTCGGCGTGCAGCTCGCGCTCGTAGTCGCCGGTGACGGCGTTCCAGAAGTGCACGCCGCCGTCGTTGCTGGAGGTGGCCAGCGTGGGCCCGGCGGGGGAGAAGGAGGCCGAGATCAGCCGGTCGGCCGTGCCGCTGAACTCGCGCAGCCGCCGCCCCGTGCGCGGCTCCCACACGCGTACGATGCCGTCGTTGCCGCTGGTCGCCAGCATCGTGCCGTCGGCGCTGAACCTGACGGAGGAGATGCGGCGCCCGTGGCCGCGCAGCACCCGCTGGCTCTGGCCCGTCACCGGGTCCCACAGCCGCACGGTGCCGTCGTTGCTGCTGGTGGCCAGCTGCTGCCCGTCGGGGCTGAACGCGAAGGGCCAGACCGAGCTGCGGTGCCCGGTCAGCTCGATCCGCTGGCCGCCGCCGAGCCGCTGCAGGCGTACGACGCCGTTGGAGTCGCCGCTGGCCAGGGTCTGCCCGTCGGGACTGAAGGTGACCTGGTAGACGGCCGCCGCGTGGGTGGTGTGCACGCCGCGGGCCTCGCCGGAGGGGTCCCACACGCGGACGCTGCCCGCCGTGTCGCCGGTGGCCAGCAGCGTGCCGTCGGGGGAGAACGTCACGCAGTAGACGCTGCCCAGGTGGCCGGTCAGCTCGTGCAGGAGCGTCCACGTGGCGGTGTCCCAGAGCCGGACGGTGCCCGCCTCGTCGCCGGTGGCCAGCAGGCGGCCGTCGGGGCTGTGCACGGCGCGGTAGACGCTGCCGCGGTGCTCCCCGAGCGTCTCCTTCACCTGGCCGGAGCCGAGGTCCCAGACGCGCACGACGCCCGCGGAGTCGCCGGTCACCAGCGCCGAGCGGCCGAACGAGGCGGTGAAGACGGGCGCCCGGTGGCCGCTCAGCTCGTGCTTCAGCCGCCCGGTGGCCGTCTCCCACACGCGTACGACGCCGTCCCCGCCGCCCGCGGCCACCAGCTCGCCCGAGGCGTCGAGGCGCACCGGCCACACGCCGTCGGGGTGGCCGGCCAGCCGGCGCAGCGGCTCGCCGGTCAGCGCGTCCCACAGCCGCACGGCGCCGTCGCTCGCGCCCGTGGCCAGCAGCCCGCCCGCGAACGTGACCGCGTAGACGCGGCCCCGGTGCCCCTGCAACGTGCGCACGGGCGCGCCGCCGACGCACAGCAGCACGCCGCCGTCCTCGTTGCCGATCGCGATCGTGGCGCCGTCGAGGCTGTAGGCGATCGGCTCGGGCAGGCGGCTGGTCTGGAAGTGGTAGCCGTACGGGACGCCGATGCCGGCCGGCGCGAACTCCACCTCGACCGGCTGCCCCGGCACCACGGCCGCGCCCGGCAGGTGCGGCAGCGTGCCGGTCACGTTGATCAGCGAGGCCCGGTGCCAGCGGGCGCCCTCGAGCGCCGCGTCGCTCAGGTCGACCTGGGCCAGCCGCGCCCCCGACAGGTCGGCGCCGCGCAGGTCGGCCCCGGTGAGCTGGGCGCCGTCGAGCCGCGCGCCCACCAGCCGGGCATCGCGCAGGGTCGCCCTGGACAGGTTGGTGCCCGCCAGCGTCGCCTCGGACAGGTCGGCGCCGGTGAGGTCGACCTCCCGCAGGTCCCTGGCCGACAGGTCCTCGCCCTTCAGGTTGGCCCCGCGCAGGTCGGCGCGGGCCGGCGTGCGCAGCCGGGCGGAGATCTTGACCGCGTTCGCCCTGGACACGTCGTCGCCCGGCGGGTCGGCCACCCACGCCCGCAGCGCCCGCACGTCGGCCAGGTCGCACAGGAACTCCACGGTCAGCGCCGACAGCGGCCGGCGCGACAGCAGGAGCGGGTTGTCCAGGGTCGTGGCGATGTGCCGGGCGATCAGCCATTCCATCACCGAGGCGTGGATGAAGCCGAACATGCCCTCCTCGGTGCGCACCAGCAGGCTGCCCGACCCCATCCGGAACGCGGCGTGCGCGGCCGAGAGCTGCCCGTCGGCCAGGTCGGTCAGCGTCTCGCCGATCTCGGTCAGCTCGTCCAGGCCCAGCAGCGCCTCCCCGGAGTCCCACAGGCGCACCGCCAGCGCGGTCACCGCCTGCCACAGCTCGTCGGTGGTCAGCCCGGCCGGCGAGCCGGGGATCCTGGCCCGCCGCTCCTCGAAGGCCAGCCACGAGCTGAGGATCTCCTCGTACAGCAGGGCCGGGCTGATCGTGTGGCGCGCCTCGGCCACCGTGCGCAGGCGGTCGGCGTCGAGGTCGGCGATGAAGCTGAGCATGCGCGGGTTCTGCGCCAGCGCGAGCAGGTCCTCGATCTCCCCCATCAGCGACATGCGGGCGGTGGCCTCGTCACCGCCGGCGAACCTGTTGGCCAGGTAGGAGCGGATCTGGTCGGGCGTGAAGTCCTCGACGCTGAGCACCCGGCGCTGCGGCAGCACCCCCACCATCTCGCCGAGCGAGGTCAGCACCTGGCTGTGGGACTTGAAGTGCTGCGTGCGGCTGGCCACCACGATCTTCGCCTTGTCGTCGGCCGCGGCCAGCAGCGTGGCCAGGTGGTCGGCCGCCCGGTCGTAGGTCAGCCGGGTCACCAGCTCGTCGAACCCGTCGAACAGCAGCACGATCCGCCCCTGCCGCAGCAGGTAGCGGAACGCCTTGAGGTCGATGAACTCCTCGCCGTGGCCGGCCAGGTGGGCCGCCACCAGCGCGTCCACCGAGTGCGCCTTGTCCAGGGCGCGCAGCTCGATGAGGATCGGCGTCAGGTGCGGCAGCTCGACGGGGATGCGGCGGGCCAGCTCGCGCAGCGCGAACGTCTTGCCGTGGCCGAAGTCGCCCAGCAGCAGCAGGAAACGGCCGTGGTCGGCGGCCAGCAGGCGCATCAGCTCGTCGGTCAGGCCCTGCTTGACCTGGCTGCCGGGGCGGTCTAGCTCGCGGTAGCGCTGCGGTACGTACAGGTCGGGCGGGTAGCGCCGGTCGGTCGTCAGCCGGGCGGTCTGCTCGGCGACGTAGCCGCTCAGGTCGAGCAGCCCCTGGAACTCGGTGAAGCTGCGCAGCCGCACGCCCTTGCGCATCAGGTCGTCGCGGATCGCGCGGGACGCGGGCGGCCCCTGGTAGACCAGCTCGGCGGCCAGGCCCACGGCGTGCGCCCGCCGGACGAACTCCGCCGCGGCCGCCTCGTCCGGCTCGCCCACGTGCGCGCCGATCATCGTCTGCCGGACGAACCCGTCCTCGGGGTGGGTGACCACCAGGTGCGTGTCGAACCTGCGGATCCTGGCCCGCTCGTGCCGGGCCTCGCAGACCTCGGTGATGCGGTCGAGCAGCAGCTCGTATGGGCTCGGCTCGCGCTCCTCGGGCTTCGGCGCGGGTGAGGGGACGGCCGGGGCCTCGCCGGTGAACGTGGCCTGCGCGGCCCGCCACCGGGCGCGGACCGGCTCGGGCCGGCCGGCGGGCTGCGTGTCCGGCAGCCAGGTGCGCAGCCCGTCGGGCCCGATCTCGACGACCTGGTGCCGCCCCGAGCGCGGCGCGGCGATGCGGCCCTCGGCCGCCGGGCCGGAACCGCCGTGGAAGAGCAGGTTGAGCCGGTGGCCCAGCAGCCGGTCGAACGTCGGTGCGTCCCTCAGCTCGTCCGGCGGGTGCCCGATCGCGCCCAGGCGCAGCCACGCGCTCTCCTCGTACGGCCGCAGCCGCTCGGCGAACCAGGCCGCCTGCGCCTCCCCGAGCTGCGCGTACGCGTCGCGCTCCAGATGGCTCATCGCCATCGTCGAGTTGAGCCCCGCCACGACCACCTTCAGATCGGGCACCTCGAACAGCGTCCACGGCTGCCCGCCGTCGAACACCCGGTCGTCCAGCCCCTGGTAGACCTCCCCGAACAGCTTCGCGAAGTGGCGCCACTTGGGCCAGTAGGGGGGCTGCGGGCTCACGTCGTCGGCCTCGCAGGTCATGAAGTAGGCGCTGGCGGCGGCCTTGGTGACGTCGCGCGGCCCGGGCAGCAGGATCAGCCGGTGCGGCTCCAGCCCGAGCAGCAGCCTCAGGTCGGTCACGAACCGCGTGGCCTGCCCGAACTGCCCCAGGCTGCCGGACTCGGTCAGGTCGCCGCTGACGACCATGAGGTCGGGGCGGGGCATGCCGCGGTCGTACATGGCGGTCAGGTCGGCCCAGATGCGGGCCTGCATGTCCTCCGGCGTGAAGGGCTCGCCGGGGTCGGGCAGCGCCCTGCCGAACCGGGGGCCGCCGATGTGCAGCACGCTGATCGACTCGCGTCCCCTGCTCTCGCCGGCCGACGGCGGGAACTTCGGCGCCGTGACCGGCGCGCGCCGGGCCCTGGCCCGCTCGGCGGGCGGCGGCAGCGTCGGGACGGGCGCCGGCACGGTGGAGCCGTCGGGGAAGGCGGGCGCGGCGTCGGGCTTGGCGCGGCCCGCCATCGCCTCCCTGACCCGTCCGAGCAGCAGCGCCCTGGCCTGCCCGGGGTCGGAGACGCCCAGCAGGTCGACCCAGGTGATCGTGGACAGCAGGCCCTCGACCTGGACGTCCTCCAGCCGGATCGTGACGAGCTTGTTGGAGGGGTTGTCGGGGTCGGCCCGCAGCGCCGCCTGCCACTCCATCCGGCCGTAGCGGGAGCCCAGGTAGTTGCGCGAGAGCACGGCCACGACGAGCTGGGCCTCGCTGACGCCGCGATCCATGAAGTCGATGAAGTTCGTGCCGGGCACGAAGTCCCAGGCCTGGATCATGGTCTTGTAGCCCGCCGCCTCGAGCTCCCAGGCGATCCACGTCGCCCAGGCCGTGTCGGCCGGGGAGTAGCTGACGAAGATCTCGGTCGGCCTGCCGTCGCGCGCCATCTGCCCAGTATCCCCTGCGGGATCGGCATTTTGGAGCCTGTGTGCGATCATCATCGGGTGTTGCGGCGTGTTGGCGTGCTCGACTGGATCAGGATCGGGCTGCTGGTTCTCGGCCTGGTCTTCGTGGCGACGGGGCTGCTGCCCTGGGCCGATGCGGTGCGCAGCCTCGACGAGATCGGCCCGCTGCTGGTCTTCCTGGTCGCGATCATCGTGCTGGCCGAGCTGACCAAGGAGGCCCAGGTCTTCGACGCGATCGCGGCGAGGATGGCGGTGCTCGGACGTGGCAACTACGCCGCCCTCTTCTTTCTTTGTGCCGCTTTCGCGTCATTTGTCACGATATTTCTGAACTTGGACACGACGGCTGTCCTGCTCACCCCGGTCATGCTCGCCCTGGCCCCCAAGGCCCGCATCGCCGCCCTGCCCCTCGCCATGACCACGATCTGGCTGGCCAACACCGCCAGCCTGCTGCTGCCGGTCTCCAACCTGACCAACCTCCTGGGCATGGACAAGATCGGCCTCGACGCCCAGGAGTTCGCCGCCCGCATGTGGGCGCCCCAGATCGTCTCGATCGCGGTGACGATGGTGTTCCTGTGGGTGTTCTACTGGCGCCGCGGCGAGCGGCGCGACCTGCGCTACACCCCGCCGGTGCTGGAGCCCGTGGCCGACCGCGTGCTGTTCACGGCCGCCTCGGCCGGCTGCCTGCTGTTCATCGTCCTGCTGCTGCTCAAGGCGCACGTCGCCGTCGCGGCCACGGTGGCCGCGGCCATCGTCCTGGGCGCCTTCGTGCTGCGCGCCCGCCGGCGCCTGACGTGGAGCCTCGTCCCGTGGCAGCTCGTCATCTTCGTGACCGGCCTGTTCCTGGTCGTGCCCACGCTCAGCGGCCACGGCCTGTCCGCTCTGATGACCTGGATGATCGGCACGGAGGGCGACCCCTACCGCACGGCCGCCGTCGGCGCCGGCCTGTCCAACCTGATCAACAACCTGCCCGCCTACCAGGCCGTCGAGATCGTCATCCCGCCCGCCGACCAGGACCGCCTGCTGGCTCTTCTGGTCGGCACCAACGTCGGCCCGGTCATCACCCCGTGGGCGTCGCTGGCCACGCTGCTGTGGTTCGAGTCGTGCCGCCGCCACGAGGTCAGGGTCCCGATGCGCCGCTTCCTGCTCACCGGGGCGGGCCTGGCCGTCGCCGGGCTCCTGGCGACGGTGTGGGCGCTGGTGGAGTTCGGCTGAGCCCGCCGGGAGCGGGTCAGGCGGCGGCCAGTTCGTAGGCGCCGGCGACCGCGTCCAGGGCCCAGCGCATCCGGGGCACGTACATCTCGGGGTGGTCGCCGGCCTCCTGCGCCACGTACGCCGCGCACCAGGACGGGTCGCCGCCGCACGCGCACAGCCGCTCGTTCACGGCCGCGCGGATCTGGAACGGGGACAGCGTGTCGGAGGGCTGCAGGGCGGTGGCGAAGAGCACCTGCGCCAGCTCGGTGGTGGTGATCATGTCGGGCTCCTCTCCGTTCGGTGCCGTCTGCCGGGCACCCTCTAACTAGACGTCGAACGGCGACAGAACTCATCGACAAAGGACACACATTTTCTGCGCACTTTTCCTCAGTGGAGCAGCGCCAGCAGCCCGGGCAGGGCGCGGGGGTGGGCGGCCACGAAGCTGCGCTCCCCGGCGGGGGCGTCGATGCACTCGTCGTACGGGCCGCCGTCCAGCGCCCGGATCTCGATGCCGGCCTCCTGCGCGAGCAGCGCCCCGGCCGGCAGGTCCACCACCCCGGCCCGGTAGCCCACCATGCCGTCGATGTCGCCGCGCGCCAGCATCGCCCACGCCAGCAGCGGCGCCCACAGCTGCAGCACCCGGCGCGCGCCGAGGTCGAGTGCCGTCTTCAGCCCCCGCACGGTCGCGTCGTCCCTGGCGATGCCGTAGCCCTGCGTCCAGGCCACCAGCGGCCCGTGGGGGCTCGGCGCGTAGGGGGGAGCCAGGCGGGCCCCTGAGGAGGCCACCGCGCCCTTCCCCCGGACGGCCGACCACGTCTGCCCCGAGACGGGGTCGTGCACCACGCCCAGCAGCGGCAGCCCGCCCCGGCACAGCGCCAGGCCCACCACGTACGTGGGCAGCCCGATCGCCACGTTGTTGGTGCCGTCGAGCGGGTCCACCAGCCACGTCCACTCGCCGCCCGCCGCCCCGGCCAGCCCGGACTCCTCGGCGATCACCGCGTGCGACGGGTACGCCGTCAGGATCCGCTCCAGCAGCAGCTTCTCCGAGGCCAGGTCGAGGTCGGTCACCACGTCGCCCGCCTCGCCCTTGGCCCGCACGCCGAGCGCGCCCCGGGTGCCCTCCAGGAGCAGCGCCCCCGCGGCCTCGGCGGCGTCCACGGCCACCGTGCGAGCGTGATCCAGGTCCATCGGGTCCCTCTCAGGTCAGGTGCGCGGCGATCAGGCGTACGGCCAGGGCCGTCTCCCCGGCGTTCAGCGGCTGCCTGGAGACGTGGTGGAGGCCGCCGCCCAGCGGCCCGAGCGACAGGTCGCGGCTGCCGGCCCGGCCCCGCCCGAGCGCGATCGTGGCCGCCTCGCCGCCCTCGGGCACGATGCTGCTGTGGAACCGGTCGGCGGCCAGCGTGTAGGTGTCGCCGGGCCCGAAGACCTCTACCAGGCCCGTGGCGTGCCGCACGGTGCGGCGGGTGGGCGAGATGCGGTCGCCGTCGGCCCCGCTGACCACCTCGAACACCCGGTGCGTGGCGTCCGCGCCGGCGTCGGTGACCACGGCGTGCACGTTGCGCACCTGGCCGTAGAGCACGTGGCTGACCAGGTCCCAGCTGTGGCAGTGGATCTGCGAGGTGGTGCTCTCGGCGGGCGTGAGCGAGTCGGACCACAGGTGGAGGCATACCCCCTCGCCGCCGTCGCGCTCCAGCGGCAGGCAGACGAATCCGAGCGGGTGGCGCACCCCGGTCAGGCCGGGCCGCGACAGCTCCGCCAGGGCCCACGACCTGGCCTCGCCCGCCCGCAGGAGCTCCCGGACGCCGTGGTAGCTCATGACGGGTGGGCGGGGACCGGCGGGCGCGGCTCACCGTACGGGTCAACGGCACGCAGGGCCTTGCGGGCGATGTCGACGACGTCACGGCCGTTGTAGGACTTGGGCAGGGGCACCCCGATGCGTTCGAACAGCTCCTGCACCTCCTCGATGGTGGGCTCGTCGCCGAGCGGCACCTTCTTGTACATCTCCAGCGGCACCCGCCGCGCCTGCTCGAAGCTGAGCCGCAGCTCGGTGTCGCAGTTTTCGTAGTAGAACGTGTCGGCCAGCGCGGTCATGGCCCGGTTCGGGTCCTCGACCGTCATGATCAGGCGGCTGCTCGACAGGTCCCAGCGGAACGTGGTCATCGTCGACGACAGGCCCACCCCGATGTCGAGCAGGCCGTAGCGCTGGCGGTGCCAGAAGGCGGCCAGGATGGTCGCGTACGACTCCTTCCTGGCCCGGTCGGTCGTCCACGTCTCCCCGGTGCCGTCGGGGACGTCGGACAGCGAGCGCCGGTAGTGCGCGTAGGTCTCGCACACCTCCGCGTTGGACGGGTCGATGACCTCGACCCTGACCGTGAGGTGGCGCTTGTCCCTGCGGGCGGCCGCCACGCAGAGGGGGAGCGTGACCGCGCGCAGGTAGGTGCCGGTGCCGCCCTTGAAGCTCCACCGGGTGGTGTCCTTGCGCGCCTCGGCGTGGGACTGGGCGATCTCCTGCTTGCTGGCCAGCACCCGGACGAGCTGGAGCGAGTCGAGCGCTCTGCGGGTGCCGTGGACCATCGTCTCGATCTCCTCCAGGCGCGCCAGGCGCACGGGGAGCTCGGCCAGCGCGCCCGAGGTGATCGTCTTCTCCACGGGGGCCTGGCGGGCGCGGTCGCGCAGCAGCGCGGTGGCCACCAGGGCCATGATCACCAAGGTGGAGGCGGTGACGAGCTGGCGCTGGATGTCGGCGCCCTTGGCGCCGAAGATCTCGGGCGGCATGATGCCGAGCACGCCGACCGCGATGGCCAGGGTGAGCGCGATGGCGCCGTCGGCGTTGCGCGCCGCCCACGGGGCGGTCCGTCTCAACGCCGCCATGAACCGTGCCATCGCTCGCCCCGCCGTCCGACGATCAGTCAGTTCCCGAGGTCATGGTAACGACCGCGCCATGCGACTGCCACTGCACGCAAAGGAGCGATCTCCTAGCGGGAGATGTGGTGAATTATCGCCTCACATCCCCGATGGGGGCGGATGTTCCGCCCTCATCGGGGAGCCGTGACTCCGGGCTAGAACCACCCGCGGTGGCGGGCCATCTGCTCCAGGCCGCGCTGCAGGGCCGTCTCCGCCGACTGCGGCGAGTCGTCGTAGCGCACGGTGAAGCGGTTGTAGGAGTCGTGGCTGGAGCTCAGGAAGCCGCCGCGCTTGTCGGCCTCCAGGATGACGTCCATCTGCCGCGCCCCGGCGATGAACGTCAGCTCCAGCTCGTTGAAGTGGCGCCGCCACTGGCCGCCCGCGTAGTACTCGATCTCCTGGAAGAACGGCATGGTCGAGCCGTACAGGGTGCCGCGCTCCAGGTCGGCCTTCTTGAACTGGAAGCCCAGCCGGTCGAGGGCGCCGATCACGTGCTCCTGGGCCGGCAGCGGGCTGACGAACAGCGGGTCGAGGTCGCCCTTGTCGAGCGCGCCCGCCAGCGCCAGCTCCGTCTGCACGCCCAGCTTCATGCCGTGCAGCGGGTGCCCGGCGATCGCGCTGATCGGCGTCTCCCACGGGATCGCGATCTCGAACTGCTGCTGGTGCTGCGCGCCCTTCGCGAGCTGGAACGTGCCCGCCACCTGCTGGCGCAGGAAGCTGTAGCTCGTCTTGTACTCGTTGTCGCCGGATTCGACCTCCACCACGGCGGTGAGGTCGATGTAGATGCCCTCGACCTTGTAGTCGGAGTTGCCACCACGGAAATGGACGACGCCGCGCAGCAGCTCGCCGGGGCGCACGCCCGTGTTGGTCAACACCGTGTCAACCTCGACGCCCGCGCCGAACGCGGCCATCAATTTGCGGAACACCATGGGGTTCTCCTATGCGGAAGGGGTGTGGCCGTTCATCTGGCCTGTTCCCGTGCCCGAGATGCGGGGGAGCAGCTGGGCCAGGATGAGGGTGGAGAGCGCGGAGTCCGACTGACCCTGCTGGGTGCGTACGACCAGCGGCTGGGGGGCGTTCTCCGTCAGTTTCGCGCCCACGTCGAGGCGCTTGCGGGCCAGCTCGTACTGCAGCACGGCCCGGTTGTCCCGGTACGACTCGGCCAGGCGGCGCAGTGCCTTGGCCTCGTTCTCGGCGGAGGTCAGGTCGGCCCTGCCCCGCGCCTCGATCTCCCACGTCACCCGCTGCGCCTCGGTCTCCTGCTCCTCCAGCATGCGCGCCACGTTCTTGCGCGCGTTGTTGTGGGCGGCCTTGACCTCGACGACGCGGGCGTCACGGGTCTTCTTGGAGCGCTCGATCTCCATCAACAGGGTGTCGATGCGGCGCTTGCGGGTCAGCTCCCACTCGCGCTCGTAGGCCGAGAGCTCCTTGGCCACCTTCTCGCGGGTGGCCAGGTGCTGCTGGTACTGGTCGGGCAGCTGCACGTCGGGGATGTTGGCGCCGGTGATGCGCACGCCGTAGCGGCCCAGCTGGCGGTTGAGCGCGTCCTGCATGTCGCCGACGTCGGAGCCGCGCAGGTCGTACGCGCGCTCGGTGTTGACCCGGCGGCTGCGCTGCCTGATCGCGTCCTGCACCGCGCTGGACAGCACCAGGTCGAAGTTGCCCGCGCCGATCGTGCGGACGAACGCGACCGGGTCCACGATGCGGAACTTCAGGAAGAACTCGATCGACTTCAGCGGCACGTTCTCGGCGGTGGGGCAGGCCACGATCGGGGCCGAGTACGGGATCTCCGTGGAGGTGTCGACGACCGCGTCCACCCGGTCCCACGGCAGCCACAGGTAGTGGCGGCCCGGCGGCAGCGTGCCGGTGATGGCGCCCCAGCGGCTGCGCACGCCGGTGGTGCCCTCCTCGATCTCGATGATCGCCTTGCGCCACATCGTGACCATGGCGATGAGCAGGCTGAACAGCGCCGCGAACGCCGCGACGAGGGTGAGGTCGGTGAGCGCGGCCATGCCGGCGAAGTAGAGCGCCAGGAACACCAGCGTCATCCACGCGAAGCCGCGCCGGTCCTTGGGGATCACGACGGGCACGAGCTGGCCCTGCTCGCCGCCGCGCAGGAGCTGGCGGATGTCTCCCCAGGAGGCCAGCGATTCCTTGATCTTCGAAAACTCGCGGCTCATCAGATCTCACTCCCAGCCTGTCCGTGCTGCTGCCCGCCCGGCAGCAGCCGCTCGACGGTCCGCTCCAGTTCGGAGTCGGGCTCCGGCGTCGCCGGCGGTTGTTCCACGTCGGCGGCGGCCTTGTGCAGCAGCGCGGCGATCTCGGCCTCGCGGTCGCGTACGCGGGCGCCGATCTCGTCGAGCCTGGAGCGGATGGCGGCCATGTCCTCGGCGGAGAACAGCGCCGCGTCCTTGCCGCCCACGAGCTGCTGGGCCAGGGCCAGGAAGTCGATGTCGGTGTGCTCGCCCACCTGCACCACCTGCGGCAGCCTGTGGGCGACCGACTCCAGCTTGGTCAGCAGGTCCTGCTGGAAGCGGTAGTCGAGGATCTCGGGCGCCTCGGCGGCCGACAGCGCCCTGATGTCCAGCGCCTGCGCCTCCAGGAGCGCGGCGTTGGCGTTGGCCGTGGACTCGGCCTCGACCAGGCGCTGCCTGGCCTGTGCCGTGGCCTGGTGGGTGGCGCGTTCGAGCGCGGTGTCCATGCGGGCCTGGTAGCCGGCGATCTCCGCCTGGATGGCGCTCAGCGTCTCCTGCAGCCCGGCCAGCTCCTTGATCAGGTCGCCCTCGTTCTGCTCCTTGCGCAGCTGGAGCTCGTACTCGTAGGTGTAGGCCTCCTTGGCGACGCGGACCATCTCGGGGGCGGCCAGGTCCATGCGGTATTCCTGGCTGGACGGCTCGGCGTGCGTGATGTTGACGTCGGTGAGCCGGACGGCGGGCAGGAACTGCTGGTTGAGGCTCTCCAGCATGCCGAGCGTGCTCTCGCCCACCAGGTCGTAGATCTCCTCGGCGCGCTGGGCGTAGATCAGCGAGCGGGTGACCTCGCTGATGGCGTTCTGGAGCTTGGACTGGAAGCCGCTGACCGAGCCGAGCACGAAGATGAACTCCGCCGGGTTCTCGATCCGGAACTGCAGGAACAGGTCCACGCTGGCCTTGACGCCCTGCTGCGTGGGGGCCTCGCTGATCGGCGCGTTGAACGGGTATTCGCGGGTGGTGTTGACGATGTAGCTGACCCGCTTCCACGGGTTGAACAGCGTCACCCGGCCCGGGTCCGCGATGTGCACCAGCTTGCCGAACTGGGTGATCAGCGCCTTGCAGCCCTCGGGCACCATCACCACGCTGCGCCGCCACCACAGGAACACGGCGGCCAGGATGAGGACCACCCAGTAGTGCGGGCCGAAGACCACGTCGACGTTCGGGACGACGTTGCCGAGCGCGCCGATCAGGCCGAGCAGCACGAGGATGCCCAGCGGTATGAGTATCTTGGCGGTGCCGCTCTTGGGGATCACCACGGGCGAGATGACGTGCATGCCGTTCTCGGCGAAGCTGCGGTTGACGATCTCGCCGGCCTCGTTCAGCGACGCCGAGCGGGCCTCGATGAGGGTGCCGACGGACGCGCCGCCGTCGCGCGCCGCGGCGAAGTCATGCGGGTTCAGCGCGAAGCCACGGCCCTGGCCCGCCAACTGCCCCGCCTGGTCCACGACCTGCCCCATGGCCTGGCCCATCGCCTGGCGTACGTCACCCCCTTGGGCAACCGCTTGGGCTATGCCCTGCCCCGCCTGGATCAGTGCCTCTCTGGGTCGTGACATTGAACCTTCCTTTTCCGCTACGGGCGATTCAGACCGTATCGGGTGTGACTTACTGTTCGCTTGCAATGTGGTGTCACATATCTATTGCTTACTGTAGTAGGTGTGCTATTGATGTAGTAGACCTACTATATGGAGGGCGGATGGGAGCGGTGAGAGCGCTTGAAAGTGGCGTCGACCTCGGGCAGAACGGCTCCGCCATCGAGGTCGCCGGGCTGCGGATGGCGTACGGGAGCAAGGAGGTCCTGCGCGACGTGACCTTCACCGTCAGCCCCGGCGAGGTGATCGCTCTGCTCGGGCCGAACGGCGCGGGCAAGACGACGACGATCGAGGTCCTGGAGGGGTTCCGGAGGCCGTCCGCGGGTCACGTACGGGTGCTGGGCGTCGAGCCGGCGCGCGGCGACGAGCGCTGGCGGGCCCGGCTGGGCGTCGTGCTGCAGTCGTGGCGCGACCACGGCCGCTGGCGGGTGCACCAGCTGCTGCACCACCTCGGCCGCTACTACGAGCCGTACGCGCATCACGGGAGGCCGCCGTTCGACACCGACGAGCTGATCGAGGCCGTCGGGCTCACCGAGCACGCCGGCCACCGGATCAACCGGCTGTCCGGGGGGCAGCGGCGCCGGCTCGACGTCGCGATCGGCATCGTCGGGCGGCCCGAGGTGCTCTTCCTCGACGAGCCGACCGCCGGCTTCGACCCGCAGGCCAGGCGCGACTTCCACGATCTCGTCCATCGCCTGTCGGACCTCGACGACACCACCATCCTGCTCACCACGCACGACCTGGACGAGGCCGAGAAGCTCGCCGACCGCATCCTCATCCTGGCCGGCGGCCGGATCGTCGCCGACGGCAGCCCCGACAAGCTGGCCCGCGAGGTCTCCCGCGACGCCCAGGTGCGCTGGAGCCGCGACGGGGAGCACTTCGTGCACGCCACGCAGGACGCCACCGGCTTCGTCCGCGGCCTGTTCGAGCAGCACGGCACCGAGATCGGCGACCTGGAGGTGCGGCGGGCCACGCTCGAGGACACCTACATGGCCATCGTCAAGAAGGAGGAGGCGTGAACCCCACGCTGCACGCGGCCCGGCTCGGGCTGAGCCGCGGCTGGATCGAGTTCAGGCAACAGCTCACCAGCGTCCAGGACATGGGCTTCACCGTGGTGAGCACCGTCGGCCTCATCGTCGTGCTCTATTTCCAGCGCGACGCGAAGCTGCCCGGCACCGACGTCTCGCTCGCGGCGGCCACGCTGCCGGGAATGCTCGGGCTCCTGGTCCCGTTCAACGCGCTCATGGGGGCGGTCGGCTCGCTGGCCGTCGAGCGCGAGGACGGCACCCTGCTCAGGGCCAAGGCCATGCCCCAGGGCATGGTCGGCTACCTCGTGGGCCGGATCGTGATGCTCTCCGTGTCCACCGCCGGCTCCCTGGTGCTGATGCTCGTCGCCGGGCTGTTCTTCGTGCCCGGGCTGCTCGGGGTGGGGCCGGGCGGATGGCTCACCGTCGCCTGGATCGCGTTGCTGGGGCTGCTGTCCTCGTTGCCGCTCGGTGCCGTCATCGGCGCCCTGGCCACCAGCCCGCAGGCGGCGGCCGGGCTGTCCATGCTCACCGTCGGCGGGCTCACCGCGATCTCGGGCATCTTCTACCCGATCACGGCGCTGGCCGGCTGGCTCCAGGCCCTCGCCCACGTCTTCCCGCTCTACTGGCTGGGCCTCGGCATGCGCTCGGCGCTGCTGCCCGACGCGGCGGCCGCGGCGGAGATCGGCGGCTCGTGGCGGCCCGTGGAGACCACCCTCGTGCTGCTCGCGTGGGCCGTGGCCGGGCTGGTGCTGGCGCCGCCCATCCTGCGCCGGATGGCCAGGCGGGAGTCGGGCTCGGCGATGGAAGAGCGCCGTCAGCGGGCGATGCAGCGGGTGACCTGAGAAGATACGCGGTGATGAGCGAGACCGTCTACAACCGCATCGCGCTGCTGCGCGCAGAGCGGAACGTGACCCGCAGGCAGCTCTCCGACGCGCTGGGGGTGCACTACCAGACCATCGGCTATCTCGAACGCGGCGAATACAGCCCCAGCCTTTACCTGGCGCTGCGCATCGCCGAATACTTCGAGGTGCCCGTCGAGGTGGTCTTCTCCACCACTCCCTTCCCCCGCATCGGGGAGCGTTCGGCCTGACGGTTTATGTCGGTCGGGCCGCCTACAGTGGCAACATGCGACCGGTCACTGATTTGCAGCGGAAGGTGGCGCCCTTCGAGGTCGTCACCGAGATGACTCCCTCCGGCGACCAGCCGACGGCCATCGCCGAGCTGGAGCGCCGCGTCAAGGCCGGGGAGAAGGACAACGTCCTGCTGGGCGCCACCGGCACCGGCAAGACGGCCACGATCGCCTGGCTGATCGAGCGGCTGCAACGGCCCACGCTGGTCATGCAGCCCAACAAGACGCTCGCCGCGCAGTTCGCCAACGAGCTGCGGGAGATGTTGCCGAACAACGCGGTCGAATACTTCGTCTCCTATTACGACTACTACCAGCCTGAGGCCTACGTCCCGCAGAGCGACACGTACATCGAGAAGGACTCCTCGATCAACGACGAGGTCGAGCGGCTGCGCCACTCGGCCACCAACTCGCTGCTCACCCGCCGCGACACCATCGTGGTCGCCTCGGTGTCGTGCATCTACGGCCTGGGCACGCCGCAGGAATACGTGGACCGCATGGCCCGGCTGCGCGTCGGCATGGACGTCGACCGCGACCAGCTCCTGCGCCGCCTGGTCGACATGCAGTACACCCGCAACGACCTGGCCTTCACCCGGGGCACGTTCCGGGTGCGCGGCGACACGATCGAGATCATCCCGAAATACGAAGAGCTGGCCGTGCGCATCGAGATGTTCGGTGACGAGATCGAGAAGCTCTCGACCATGCACCCGCTGACCGGCGAGGTCATCACCGAGGACGAGGAGCTCTACATCTTCCCCGCCTCCCACTACGTGGCGGGCGAGCAGCGCATGGCCGCCGCCGTGACCGGCATCGAGGCGGAGCTGGCCGAGCGGCTGTCGGAGCTGGAGCGGCAGGGCAAGCTGCTGGAGGCGCAGCGGCTGCGGATGCGCACGACGTACGACATCGAGATGATGCGCCAGATCGGCACCTGCTCCGGCATCGAGAACTACTCGCGCCACATGGACGGCCGCGAGGCCGGCAGCGCGCCCAACACGCTGCTCGACTACTTCCCCGAGGACTTCCTGCTGGTCCTCGACGAGTCCCACCAGACGGTGCCGCAGATCGGCGCGATGTACGAAGGCGACGCCTCCCGCAAGCGCACGCTGGTCGAGCACGGGTTCCGGCTGCCGTCGGCCCTCGACAACCGGCCGCTGAAGTGGGAGGAGTTCCTCGAGCGGATCGGTCAGACCGTCTACCTGTCGGCCACGCCGGGCCCCTACGAGCTGGGGCGGGTCAAGGGCGACGTGGTCGAGCAGGTCATCCGCCCGACCGGCCTGGTCGACCCCGAGATCGTCGTCAAGCCCACCAAGGGCCAGATCGACGACCTGGTCCACGAGATCCGCGAGCGGGCCGAGCGCGACGAGCGCGTGCTGGTCACGACGCTGACCAAGAAGATGTCGGAAGACCTCACCGACTACCTGCTGGAGCTGGGCATCCGGGTCCGCTACCTGCACAGCGAGGTCGACACGCTGCGCCGCATCGAGCTGCTGCGCGAGCTGCGCACGGGCGAGTTCGACGTGCTGGTCGGCATCAACCTGCTGCGCGAGGGCCTCGACCTGCCCGAGGTGTCGCTGGTGGCCATCCTCGACGCCGACAAGGAGGGCTTCCTGCGCTCCGAGACGTCGCTGATCCAGACCATCGGCCGCGCCGCCCGTAACGTCTCCGGCCAGGTCCACATGTACGCCGACAAGGTCACCCCGTCGATGGAGCGGGCGATCGACGAGACCAACCGGCGCCGGGCCAAGCAGATCGCCTACAACGAGGCCAACGGCATCGACCCGCAGCCGCTGCGCAAGAAGATCGCCGACATCCTCGACTCCCTGCAGCGCGAGGACGCCGACACCGACAAGCTGCTCTGGGGCAGCGGGCGCCAGCAGTCGCGCGGCAAGGCCCCGGTGCCCGGCTTCCAGGTCCGCCAGGCCGGCCAGCACGCCAAGGCCATCGCCGGCGAGATGCCGCGCGCCCAGATGGAGTCGCTCATCGAGTCGCTGACCGAGCAGATGCACCAGTCGGCGGCGGACCTCCAGTTCGAGGTGGCCGCGCGGCTGCGTGACGAGATCAAGGAGCTCAAGCGCGAGCTGCGCGACATGCGCGAGGCGGGGGTCAAGTAGGGCATATGCCATCTGACCTGGGCGAATGGTTTACCTTCGGGTGGGCAACGTCCAGGGTATGAACAAGACGATCGTTGGGGCCCTGGTCGGCGCGACGGTGCTCGCGGGGGGTTGCGGCACCGTGCTCCGGGAGGTCGAGCGGCTGTCCGTCCAGTCGTCGCCGACCCTGGGCACGCCCACGGCCATCACGCCGACGGCCAGTCCCACCGGCTCGCCGTCCGGCAGCCCGGGTGCCGGAGACCTGAAGCAGGCCGCCCAGGCGGCCCTGGCCGCGGTGCCCGGTTCCACGCTCATCTCCATCGAGACCGAGCAGGACGGCCGGATCTGGGAAGTGCAGGTCGTCGGGAAAGACGGGACCGAGCACCAGATGGACGTGGAGTCGGGCAAGGTCGTCAGCGGCCCCACGACGGAGGAAGAGGACGCGGAGGACAAGGCCAAGCACCGGGAACGGGTGGCCGCGGCCAAGCTCGACTACGCGCAGGCGGCCGACAAGATCGCGGCCACGGTGCCGGAAGGGCGGGTCACCGAGCTGAACCTGGACATGGAGCAGGGCAAGACCGTGTGGGAGTCGGACGTGGTCACGCCCGACGGCACCAAGCACGAGGTGGTCCTCGACGCCGCCACGGGCACGGTCACCGGGAACAACGGCGCCACCTCGTGACGCCCGCGGGCCGGGGGCCCTCCAGCGGGGCCTCCGGCCCGCTGTTGCGCCGACATCGGCCCCACCTGACCACGGGATCAGTGAGCTCAGGGGATCAGGGGATCAGGGGAACAGGGTGAGGAGAGTCCGGGCGAACGCCTCGGGGTTGTCCAGCATGATGTTGTGCCCCGACTCCGGGATGCCCAGCACCTGGACACCCGCCGCGCGCAGCTCCTCGGCCCCGGCGGGCTCGTCGCCCTCCGGATACAGGTAGGCGCGCGGGATCGGCAGGCCGACCAGCAGCTCCCGCGTGGTGGGCGTGGTGCTCGCGGCCAGGCTGACCGCCGTACGGTGCAGGCCGCGCAGGTCCGCCAGGCGCATCGTGGACCACCAGTGCGGGCCCACCCGCTCGCGCACGTCCTTCCAGCCGCCCGCCACGAACTCCTCCTCGCCATAGGAGGCGATCCCGGTGCTGCCCGGCTGGGCGGGCGTCGGGGGGTAGGGGTCGAGGTTGGCGTCCACCAGGATCAGGTCGGCGACCAGCTCGGCGTGGCGGGCGGCCAGGACCGTGGCCACCGCACCGCCCATGCTGTGCGCGATCACCGCCGCGCCGGCCACCCCGGCCTTGCGCATGGCCTCGGCCAGGGCGTCGGCGTGGGCCTCCAGCGTGTACGAGAAGTCCTGCGGGCGATCGCTGATGCCGAACCCGAGCAGGTCGATCAGGAGCGAGCGGTGCCGCGGCAGCAGGGGATGGGCCGCGACCTCCGCGTAGTAGGGGGCCGAGGTGGCGCCGAGGCCGTGAACGTAGACGCGGGCCGGATCCGCGCCCGGCAGCTCCACCCAGCGCATGCGAGCGCCGCTGGGATGAACGATGGCATCGTGCATGGCGGGCCTCCTTGTATATCGGCACCAATATATATCGGCTCCGAGGTATACTGAAGTCATGTTGGAGCTGGCGATACTCGGGTTCCTCAGGGATCAGCCGTTACACGGATATGACCTGCGCCGGAGGGTGGCGGCCCTGATGGGGCACGTACGCCCGGTGGCCGACGGGACGCTCTACCCCGCGATCAAGCGCATGGCCACGTCCGGCTGGCTGACCCGGAAGGACGAGCCGGGCAAGGCCGCCGCACCACGGCGCATGCTCTACCTGACCGCGGAGGGGCGCGCGGAGCTGGAACGACGGCTGCGCGAGCCGGACGAGCTCGACATCAGCGACGAGAACCGGTGGTTCGCGCTGCTGGCCTTCCTGCGCCACCTGGACGAGCCCAAGGACCAGGCGGCGGTGCTGCGCCGGCGGCTGGCGTTCCTGGAGGAGCCGACGAGCTTCTTCTACGACGGGGACCGGCCGATGGGGGCCGCGGAGTTCGGCGACCCGTTCCGGCAGGGTCTGCTGACCATCGCCCACGCCACCAGCCAGGCCGAGCTGGCGTGGCTGCACGCGACCATCGAGTCCCTGGAGTCGGGCGCCCACCCGGGAAAGGCCGCCTGCTAGGCCAGCGCCTGCGCCCGGCATCCCGGCATCCCGACCCCCGACCTCCCGACCCCCGACCTCCCGACCTCCGACCCCCGGCGCCCCGCCCTCGGCGCCCGGCGTGCCGCGGCCGGGCGCCTCGCGTCCATGTGCGCTCGGGTTGCCAGGTGACGCGCCGGGGGCCTCGCGCTCTGGGGTCGGCGTTCGCGGGTGCCGGAGTACGAGGGTCCGGGGGGTGGGGGCGTGGGCTAGTCGGTTAGGCGGGCTTCGTGGCGGAGGAGGGTGGCGAGGGTGTCGGGGGCGGCGGTGGGGTGGCCCTTGGCGGCGAACCAGGTGGCGACGTTGCGGGCGTCGCGGTCGAGGAAGGACGGGCCGGCCGGGTGCGCGATCACGTCCACGATCTGCGGCAGGTCGATGATCACCAGCCTGCCGTCGTGGACCAGCAGGTTGTACGGCGACAGGTCCCCGTGGGCGAGACCCTCGCGGGCCAGCGTGACCATGGCCGCCACGAGCTGCTCCCACAGGGAGTCGAGCCCGTCCGACACCTGCGCCAGCCGCGGCGCCGCGTACCCGTCCGGGGTGCCGATGAACTCCTGCAGGATCTCCGTACCGACGATCTGCACCGGGTACGGCACGGGAACCCCCAGCTCCCACAACCGGCACAGCGCGGAGAACTCGGCCACCGCCCACTGCCCCGCGATGGCCTGCCGGCCGAAGGCGGTGCGGTTGGCCATGGCCCGGTTCATGCGGTTGTCGTGGGTCCGGCGGCCCTCCAGGTAGCCGGCGTCGCGGTGGAACAGGCGGTGCTCGGAGGAGCGGTAGCGCTTGGCGGCCAGCAGGCACACCCGGTCCGTGCCGGGTACGCCGCGGGAGATCAGGTGGACGTCGGCTTCCTTGCCGGTCTTGAGCACGCCGTGCTCGGTGTCCACGGCGGCCAGCTCGGTGACCAGCCAGTCAGGGTGGGGCCGCGGCCCCTTCTCCGTCGGCGTGCTCTGGTCCCAGGTGGACCAGCGATCGCCTTCAGGGGGGCCGTCGAAGGTGTCGGGGACGGCGGTGGTCTCGAGCCATTCGACGTCGTCGGCGTCGAGGGCGTGCTTGCCACGGCGGCGGTGTTGCGAGTGCTTCGGCACGGTGGGAGAGCTCCAGGTGTGAGACCCACCGGCGCGCCGAAATCAGGCCGGCGGGCTCCCGGTGGGAAGGCATGAGGACGCGGGGAACGGCACGCGAACAGTCGTCATCACGGTCTCACCCTCCCTTCGGCAGCGATCGGCTCGGTGCCCGAGTATGCCGATCACGCGGGCACCGGTGCAACCGGATTTACCGGCGGAAATTGCGGTGCGCCGCCTGGTGGCCGCCTTGTACGGTGCGCCCATGCGACGATGCGGCGAGTGCGCCCACTGGGAGCCCGCCGGCGCGCCGGACTGCGCCCGGTGCGCCGGGCTGGTGGACGAGATCGTGGAGGAGGGCTGGCGCCACTTCCTGACGCGCGAGTTCGGCACCCGCGAGCCGTCCGACGAGCGCCTGATCGCCGAGATGGTCGTCGACGAGCCGGACAAGCATCCGTGGCGCGTGGTCGACGCCGCCTACGACCGCCTGACCTGCCCGGAGTGCGGCGGCCGGCTCAGCAGGGGCCCGGCCGGCTGTGCCCCCTGCGACCTGGCCAACGGCTTCCGCTACAGCGCCATCGAGATCGACCGCCCGGCCGTGCCGCCGGGCAACGAGCACGCGTTGCGGGTCAACGTGTCGGTGGCTCGCCGCCCCTCGGGCATATCGGCCTCGGAGGTGCTTCTGCGGCGTCTGTTCCTGCCCGTTCTCGTCGAGGGCGGCCTTCCGACGACGGCGCAGGCGCAGGCCGTCAAGGCGATGGCGAACAACGGTGCCACGGAGGCGGAGCTCGCCGCGGTCATCTACCGGGATCGGGACACCGGCTGATGCCGGGAGGCCGCCGACGTCACCGGCCGGCCTGGCGTACGTGCGGGCACGGCCGGGCGGACCCGCCGGGCCGGAGCACCGGCGCCGCTACTTGCGGGTCTGGTTGAAGCGCAGCATGTTGCCGGAGGGGTCGCGGAAGGCGCAGTCGCGGACACCGTACGGCTGGTCGACCGGCTCCTGCAGCACCTCGCCCCCCGCCGCCTGGATGCGCCGGAAGGTGGCGTCGCAGTCGTCGGTCTCGAAGATGACGCCGCGCAGCAGGCCCTTGGCCAGTAGCTCCGCCATGGCCTCCTCGTCGGCGGGGGAGGCGTTCGGGTCGGCGAGGGGTGGTTCGAGGACGATGTTCACGTCCGGTTGCGACGGCGAGCCGACCGTCACCCAGCGCATCCCCTCGAACCCGACGTCGGCGCGCACTTCCATGCCGAGAACGTCCCGGTAGAAGGCGATCGCCTTGTCGTGGTCGTCGACGGCGATGAAGCACTGTTGCAGCTTGATGTCCATGGGTTTCACGCTATCGGCGGCGAGCCGGATTTTGCTGCTCCATTCCTGACGGGTCGTGTGTAGATCTTGGCGACGCAGGCCGGGATGGCGGCGCCGTCGTCATGGTTGCGGGCACGGTACGCGCTCGGGCTCTCGCCGACCAGCTCGGTGAACCGCGAGCTGAACGACCCCAGCGAGGTACAGCCGACCTCGAAGCAGACCTCCGTCACCGACAGGTCGCCCCGCCGCAGCAGCGCCTTGGCCCGCTCGATCCGGCGGGTCATCAGGTAGCTGTAGGGCGTCTCCCCGAAGGCGGCGCGGAAGCTGCGGGAGAAGTGGCCCGGCGACATGAGGGCCACGCTCGCCAGCGCCGGGACGTCGAGCGGCTGCGCGTAGTCGCGGTCCATCGTGTCGCGCGCCCGGCGCAACCGGACCAGGTCGTCCAGCGTCGTCACGTGACCACCGTCCCACAACGCCGGCCGCCATCGCCGTGGCCCTGTCGTCCGAGAGCGCGCCTTCCGGAAGCCCCCCGTCCGCGAGAACGGGGTGCCGAGGGCGCACGATTCGTCACAGCGGGCATCGACATCACGATCTATGGTCAGGGGAGGTCCCTGCGCTCCTCCATCGTACGGCGGTAGAGCTCGTCGATCTCGTCCAGCGGGTCAGGGGCGCGGCGGCGGGCCTCGATCTCCAGGTCCGTGCGGGAGTGGAGGTCGGCGATGCCCGTCGCGGTGTGCTGCACCTGGTCGCCGAGGAGGTCGGCGCGGATGCGCGCGCACATCGCCGTCAGCTTGGCCTGGTGCTCCCTGAGCCGGTCGAGGGTGGCGTGGTCGACGTAGGAGGACAGGCGGCGCTGCTGGGCGTACATGCCGAGCTGCCCGTCGTGCACGTCGGCCTGGGCCGTCAGGTCGGCCAGCAGCCGCGGCAGCTCGCCCAGCCCCCAGCCCTGGCGCTGGGCCTGCTCGACGGCCTGCCGGGTGAGGGACACCTCGCGGCGCAGGTCGAGCCGCAGGCGCTCGACCTCGGCGGCGTCTCCGGTGCCCATCGCGTTGACGTGCGTGGTGAGCCGCGTGGTGGCCTGTTTGGCCTTCACCGCGGCCTTCTTGCCCAGCTTGACCAGCACATAGATCCCCACGCCGCCCAAGAGCAGGAGGAAAGCCAGGATCACCAGCACGATGACCAGGAATTCGCCGATCTTCGCCACCCCCACTCGCCGTCGATGCCTTGAAGGATAGTCCGCCGGAGCGGTTCCGGCGCGCATGCCCAAGCAAGCCCTTGATCGGACCTGGGCGCTGTGTTTCAGTTCACATGTTCGCAGAACACCCCGGAAAGGGCGTACATGGTGCTTGACGGCAAGGTTGTGATCATCACGGGCGGCGCCAGGGGGATGGGAGCGGCCACCGCCCGGCGCTGCGCCGCGGCGGGGGCCCGGGTCGTGCTCACCGACGTGTTGGTGGAGGAGGGTACGGCCACCGCCAAGGAGCTGGACGCCCGCTTCATCGCGCACGACGTGACGAGCCAGGACGCGTGGGCGGCGGTGGTCGCCGAGACCGTGGAGGAGTACGGGCGGCTCGACGGCCTGGTGAACAACGCCGGCATCGCCACCATGCTGACGATCGAGCAGCAGCCGCTGGAGGAGTTCGAGCGCGTGCTCCAGGTGAACCTGGTCGGCACCTTCCTGGGCCTCAAGGCCGTGGTCGGGCCGATGCGCCGGTCGGGCGGCGGGGCCGTGGTGAACCTGTCGTCGGTCGCCGGGCTGTTCGCCCTGCCGGCGACCGGCGGCTACGGGGCCTCGAAGTGGGGCGTGCGCGGGCTGACGAAGATCGCGGCGCTGGAGTTCGGGCGGGACCGCATCCGGGTCAACTCCGTACATCCCGGAATGATCGTCACCCCGATGACGCAGTCGCTCGGAGCCGTGTCGGGCGAGGGCACCTTCTCCCTCGCCCCCGCCGGGCGCTGGGGCGAGCCGGAGGAGGTGGCGGCGGCGATCGTGTTCCTGCTGTCGGACGCCGCCTCGTACGTCACCGGCGCCGAGCTGGCCATCGACGGCGGCTGGACGGCGGGCGAGGGCTCGCTGCTGCCCCCGCCGCCGGCCCCCGAGGGGAGCGCGGGATAGATGCCGTACGCGGAGGTGGGCGCGGACGTCAGGCTCTTCTACACCGACGACCACAGTACGGGCGCGGGCGACGGGCCGCCGCTGCTGCTCGTGCACGGCTGGGGCACCGACTCGCACCAGTGGTCCTGGCACATCGACGCGCTCGCCGCCCGGCACCGGGTGATCGCCGTGGACCTGCGCGGCCACGGCTACTCCTCGGTCCCCGAGACCGGCAACACCCCGCGCATGATGGCCGAGGACCTGCACGCCCTGCTCGGCCACCTCGACCTCCCCCAGGTGGTCGCCGTCGGGCACTCCATGGGCGGCCAGGTGGTGTCCATCCTCGCCGTCGAGCACCCTGAACGGGTGCGCGCGCTGGTCACCCTCGACCCCGGCTACGGCATGACGGACCGGATCGCCGGCGGCTTCCCCCAGATGATCGCGGCCCTGCGCGGCCCGCACGCCCACGCCGCCGCCGAGCAGATCGACGAGTGGTGCACGAACGCCGCCACCCCCGCCGTCATCAGGCGCTGGCACAAGCGCAGGCTCCACGGCATGCCGCCGCACGTCCTGGTCCAGGCGTTCGAGGCCATGTTCACCGCCCCCGGCGCCATCGGGGTGCGCCCGGTCAGCGACGACTACCTGGCCCGCCGGCGGTGCCCGGTGCTGTCGATCTGGGCCGACCCGGGACGGGCCGCCTGGGAGGCGGGGCTGCTCAAGGACCCCGCGTCCAAGGTGGTGTGCTGGGAGGGGTCGAGCCACCGGCTGCACGAGGAGCGGCCGGCCGAGTTCGTGCAGGTCCTGGAGGGCTGGCTGGGCAGGTTGGACAGGTTGTGAAGGGCCCGGCGGCCGAACGGCCGCCGGGCGCCAACCGCGTGAGCGTGCCAGGGTTGGGGGCCACGTAGACGCTCACACGTCTTTTCGTTACCTCGTGTTCGCTTCCCGGGCCCAACCGTAGGGCCGGCGCGGGCGGCGGCGGATCAGCCCGGAGGCGGATGGCGGGTCAGCCTGGAGGGTGACCCCTGGCCGCCCTCCTGCGCGCCCGGAAGCGGCGTACCCGCCTGATCAGCCACCACGCCAGCACCGCGAGCAGCAGCAACGCGACGATCACCAGCACGGGCGCGAACAGCGCGATCAGGCTCATGCCGAGCGCTCCCGCGTCCTCGGCCGTGCTGACGACCGGCGCCCCGACCCCAGCCGTGCCCGCGTTGATCACCGGGCGGGCGGTGGCCTTGATCGCGTGCACGGCCAGCGCCACCACGATCCCCAGCAGCCAGCCGGCCCACGGGTGCTCGGTCATCCACGTCGAGTTCTCGAACTCGGCGGCGGCGTTCGTGGCCGAGAAGACCACCCCGCCCGAGGCCGGGCGCACCACGGTCTGGATGGCGTCGTTGACGCTGTCGACGGCGGGCACCTTGTCCAGGACCATCTCGGCGATCAGCAGCACCGCGAGCACGGCGAGCACGCCCCAGTTCGACAGCCAGGAGTAGCCGTCGGGCAGTCGCACGGTGTCGGTGAGGTTCGCGAGCACGCCCACGACCAGGAGCGGGATGTACGCGTTCAGCCCGGCGGCCGTGGACAGGCCCAGACCGGTCAATGCGGCGAGCATGCCCCTAGTCTGCCCGGGCCGCCTCGTCCATGAGGCCCGCCAGACCGGAAGAGGTGAACTCGGCCACCGCCCGCTCGTACTTCTCCATGCCCCACGACCAGAAGTCGAAGTCGATGGTGTCGTTCGCGCCGTCCTGGATGGAGGCCCAGAGGGTCCAGCCGTATTTGGACATGAGGCCGAGCAGGCGCGCCCGGGCGATCTTGTGGCGGAGCCGGCGGCCGTAGTAGGCGGTGACGAGCTCGTCCAGGTGGTGGAGCGGCAGGTCGGACTCGCTCCAGATGTTGCCGAGCTCGAAGCAGGCGTCGTTGTTGCCGGCGTACTCGTAGTCGATCAGCCACAGACGCTCGCCGTCGTCGAGGATGTTGCCGGGCAGCAGGTCGTTGTTGCAGGGGACCGTCCCCTCGTCCCGGACGGCCAGGCACTTGCGCAGGTCGGCGACGACGGGCAGGAAGTCCAGATAGCGCGGCGGCAGCCGGAAGCCCCGCTCGCGCACGATCTCCAGATAGCGCCGCTGCACCTCGAACATGTCGAAGTCGCTGACGAACCGGGGCCCGGCGTGCAGCCGGCGGCAGGCCCGCGCCACCCGCGGCAGGTTCGCCGGGTCGTGCAGGTCGGCCTCCGTGAACGTACGCCCCGGCAGGTATCCCACCACCAGCACCCCGAGCCCGGGCAGGTAGTCGTGCACCGGCGCCCCGACCCCGGCGCGCGCCGCCGCGATGGAGTTGGCGTGCTCGGCGTCCCGGTCGATGGCCAGCAGGGCGCCGTCGCTGGCCGACACGCGCACCACGTACGTGCCAGAAGGGGTGGTGACCTTGTAGTTGTGGTTGGTGAGCCCGCCGGGCAGCTCCTCCACGGAGCGCGGCAGGCCGGACAGCAGCGGGATGCGATCGAGGACCTCGGGCGCGGCCATGCTCGATGCTAGGCGCCACCGGCCTAAACGGTCTAGACCTTTTGCGGCGTGCCGGTTAGCCTCGCGGGCATGAGCGACTCGGCCCGGATCGTGATCATCGGCGGCGGGGTGGGCGGCGCGTCCGTCGCCTACCACCTCACCCAACTCGGCGAACGCGACGTCGTCCTGCTGGAGCGGGACGAGCTCACCAGCGGCTCCACCTTCCACTCCGCCGGGCTCGTCGGGCAGCTGCGCGCCGACCCCACGCTGACCAGGATGAACCAGTACTCGGTCGAGCTCTACCGCACCCTGGACGCCGGGTGGACGGAGTGCGGCGGCATCAAGCTGGCCGCCACGCCCGAGCGGATGGCGGAGATCCGCCGGCAGATCGGCTGGGCGCGCACGTTCGGGCTGCCGCTGGAGGAGATCTCGGTGGCCGAGGCGGTGGAGCTGTTCCCGCTCATGGACCCGGCGGGGGTGGTGGGGGCGGCGTACCTGCCGACGGACGGGCAGGTGGACCCCTCCCAGCTGTGCTACGCCCTGGCCGCGCGCGCCCGCGAGGGCGGGGCGAGGCTGCGCACCCGCACCCGGGTGCTCGGGATCAAGGTGGCGAACGGCCGGGTCACCGGGGTCAGCACCGACCAGGGCGACATCGACTGCGAGATCGTGGTCAACTGCGGCGGCATGTTCGCGGCCGAGATCGGCCGCATGGCCGGGGTACGCGTCCCGATCGTGCCCATGTCGCACCAGTACGTGGTGACCGACGCCTTCCACGACCACACCGGCCTGCCCACCCTGCGCGACCCCGACCTGCTCGTCTACTACCGGCAGGAGGTGCAGGGCCTGGTCATGGGCGGCTACGAGCGCACCTGCGCCCCCTGGACGGCCGGGCCGAACTCCTTCGACGCCGTCCCGCCCGACTTCAACGGCCGTCTGCTCGCCGAGGACTGGCCCAGATTTGAGGAAATTTCCGACAACTCCAGGGTGCGGGTGCCCGCGATGGCCGACGTCGGCATCCGCAAGCTGATCAACGGGCCGGAGGCGTTCACCCCGGACAACGAGTTCTGCCTGGGGGAGACGGAGGTGGGCGGGTTCTTCGTCGCCGCCGGGTTCTGCGCGCACGGCATCGCGGGCGCGGGCGGCATCGGCCGGATCATGGCCGAGTGGATCGTCGAGGGCGAGCCCAGCATGGACGTCTGGCACATGGACATCCGCCGGTTCGGCCGCCAGTACCGCTCGCCGTCGTACACGATCAAGCGGGCCGTCGAGAACTACGAGACCTACTACGACATCCGCTACCCCGGCCACGAGCGGTCGGCGGGCCGGCCGCTGCGGGTCTCGCCCGCCTACACCTGGCACGCCGCCCACGGAGCCGTATTCGGGGAGAAGTCCGGGTGGGAGCGGGTCAACCACTACGCCGCCAACGAGGGGGACGGCCAGGACGAGCGGCCGCGGGGCTGGGCCGGGCGGGCCTGGTCGCCCGCGATCGGGGTCGAGCACCGGGCCACGCGCACGACGGCGGGGCTGTTCGACGAGAGCTCGTTCGCCAAGATCGAGGTCACCGGTCCGGACGCCGCCGCGCTGCTGGAGTGGGTGTGCGACAACCGGGTCGCCCGGCAGGTCGGCGCCGTCACCTACACGCAGGCGCTCAACCGGCGCGGCGGCATCGAGTGCGACTTCACCGTCACCCGGCGCGGCGAGGAGGAGTTCCTCGTCGTCACGGGCACCGCGTTCGGCTCCCACGACCTCGGCTGGCTGCGCAAGCAGGCCGCGCTCACCGGTTCGAAGGCCAGGATCGCCGACGTGACCGGCCAGTACGCCTGCTTCGCCCTGTGGGGACCGCGCGCCCGCGACGTCCTGGCCGAATTGACGCCCGACCCGCTGGACTTCCCGTTCATGTCGTCACGGGAGCTCACCGTGGGGGACGTGCCGGTGCTGGCGCTGCGGGTGACGTTCGTGGGGGAGCACGGGTGGGAGCTCTACTGCTCCAGCGAGTACGGCCTCGGGCTCTGGCAGGCACTGTGGCGGGCCGGCCGGCCGCACGGGCTGGTGGCGGGCGGCTACCGGGCCATCGACAGCCTCAGGCTGGAGAAGGGCTACCGGGTGTGGGGCGCGGACCTCGGGCCCGAGACGACGCCGTACGAGGCGGGGCTGGGCTTCTGCGTCAAGCCCGACAAGGAGTTCCTGGGCAGGGACGCCCTGGATCCCGCGCCCGAACGGCGGCTGCGGTGCGTGACGCTGCACGACCCGGCGGCGGTCGCGCTCGGCAACGAGCCCGTGCGGCTCGACGGGCGGACGGTGGCCCGGGTCACCTCGGGCGGCTACGGCTACACCGCCCGGCGCTCCATCGCCTACGCCTACCTGCCGGTCGAGCCGGGCGCCGACGTGGAGATCGAGATCGAGGGCGTGTGGGTGCCGGGGACCGTGGTCAAGGAGCCGCTGGTCCCGTGACGCCGCTGCGTACCGAGATCCGGACCCGGTCGGGGCGGAACAGGTCGAGGGCGTACTCCACCGGCGTGCCGTCGCCGGCGAAGGCGGTGCGCTCGATCCGCATGAGCGGCGTGCCGGGCTCGATGCCCAGCTCGG
This sequence comes from Nonomuraea sp. MTCD27, assembly GCF_041950495.1. NCBI lineage: Bacteria > Bacillati > Actinomycetota > Actinomycetes > Streptosporangiales > Streptosporangiaceae > Nonomuraea > Nonomuraea sp. MTCD27. Next base: position 593,862 of record NZ_JBGNUW010000002.1, read on the forward strand.
CGGCCTCGGCCGGCCGGGCGGTCACCGGGTCGAGGTGCTCGACCGCCGTGCGCGGCTCCAGGTCGTAGCGGGCGGCCAGCAGGGCGTAGAGCGAGCCGGTCAGGTCCTGGCCGAGCAGGCCGGGCAGGTCGGGGAAGTAGGAGCGTTCGAGCGCCACGGGGGAGCGGCCCGCCGAGCGCACCCGGGCCACCTCGTGCACCGGCGAGCCCGGCTCGACGCGCAGCGCCCTGGCCGCGGCCGCGGGCGCGGGCACGGTCGCGGCCCGCAAGATCCGCGCCTCGGCCCGCAGGTGGGAGCGGCGCATCTGCTCGGTGAACCCGGCCAGCCCGGTCAGGTCGCACTCGATGCGCGGCTCGGCCACGAACGCGCCGCCCGACCTGCCGGGCACCCGCAGCAGCACGCCGTCGCGCTCCAGCGTGGACAGCGCCTGCCTGAGCGTCATCCTGCTCACGCCGAGCCGCCCGGCCAGCTCCCGCTCGCCGGGCAGCCGGTCGCCCGGCGCCAGCTCGCCGCCGGCGATCGACTCCAGCAGCCACCGCTCGATCTGCACGTGCGCGGGGACGCCGGTGCCACGCTCCAGCTCAGGCGGGTTCCCGACCACACGCGCAGGCTACCGGCCCGGTGAGCCACTCCGACAGGCGCCGCGGCAGGTCACTCCGACAGGCGCCGGAGCCGCTCCACCGCCTCGCCGAACTCGCCGATCAGGTCGTAGACCACGTCCTTGGCCGGCCTGACCTGGTCGAGCTGGCCCACGACCTGCCCCACGAAGTAGTTGGCCAGCTCCACGGCGCCCGGCTCGCCCTTCTCCGCCGCCGCCACGATGCGGGCCATCGCCCCCTCGGCCACCAGCATCTGCAGCGGCATGCCCAGCGGTCCCGGGCTCTCCTGGCCGGAGTCCCATTCCTCGGTCCAGGCCGACTTGAGCTGCCGGGCCGGCTTGCCCGTACGGGACCGCGACCGGACCGTGTCCAGCGACGAGGCCGCCAGCATCTTGCGCTTGACCGCGGGCGAGGTCTCGGCCTCCTCGGTCGTGAGCCAGACCGAGCCGCACCACACGCCCTCCGCGCCGAGCGCCATGGCCGCCGCCATCTGCCGCCCGGACGCGATCCCGCCCGCCGCCAGCACCGGGACCGGGGCGACCGCGTCCACGACCTGCGGCACCAGCACCATCGTGGAGATCTCGCCGGTGTGCCCGCCCGCCTCGGTGCCCTGCGCCACGATGAGGTCCGCGCCCGCCGCCACCTGCCTGCGGGCGTGCTCGACCGTGCCGACCAGCGCGGCCACCGGCACGCCCGCCTCCCTGGCCCGGGTCACCATCTCCGGCGGGGGCGGCCCCAGGGCGCTGGCGATCAGCCCCATCCGGTGCTTGAGCGCCACGTCGATCAGCCCCGTCGCCCCGCTCGCCGTCACGCGCCGGCCGAGCTCGTCCGCCGCCGCCGTCAGCGGCTGCCCGGGGGCGCTCACGCCGTACTTGGCCAGCAGGTGCGTGACGAAGTCCCGGTGCCGGTCCGGGACGGAGTCCATGAGGTGCGCGCGCCGGTCGAGCGCGGAGGCGTCGATCTTCCCCGGTACGAGCACGTCCACGCCGTACGGCCGGCCGCCCACCCGCGCGTCCAGCCAGGTCAGTTCCGTGTCGAGCTGGTCGGGTGAGTACGCCACCGCGCCCAGCACCCCGAACCCGCCCGCGTTCGTGACTGCGGCCACCACGTCGCGGCAGTGGCTGAAGGCGAACAGCGGGAACTCGATCCCCAAACGCTCACATATGGCGGTCCGCATGACCCGACGCTAACGGTCAGAACCTTGTTCGGTCCATCCCTGTCCGGCAAGCCGTCTCAGGTGGCCGCGTCCGCCGCGCCGGGCGGGGGCCGTCTCAGGTGGCCGCGTCCATCGCGACGGGCGCGTGCCAGCCCAGCTCGGGCGTGTAGCCGCGGACCCGCCTGGCCGGCACCCCGGCGACCACGCTGTGGTCGGGGAACGTGCCGCGCACCACCGCCCCGCCCGCCACGACGCACTGCCGGCCCAGCGTGGTGCCCGGCAGGATGATGGCGCCCGCGCCCAGCCACGAGCCGGAGCCGATGGCGACCGGGCTGTTGCGCGGCCACTGCCTGCCGATCGGGATGTCCGGGTCGTCGTAGACGTGGTTCTGGTCCGTGATGTACACGTACGGGCCGGTGAAGACGTCGTCGCCGATGTCGATCGACTGGTGGGCCACGATGTGCGAGCCCCTGCCGATCGAGCAGCTCCCGCCGATGCGCAGGATGGAGGAGGGGCCGAGGTCCGGGCCCGGCATCATGCCGCACGAGAGCGACACCCGCTCGCCGATGAGCGTGTGTTCGCCGATCTCGATCCACTGCTCGCCGAAGATCGCGCCAGGAGGGAAGGCGATGCTGACCCCGTCGCCGAGCCGGCGGAACCGGTAACCGGCGGGAGCGGCCGGAGTGATCGCACCGGCGTGCCGGATCGCCGTGTAGGCACGGTGAATCAATGTGCCCAAAGCCCGACGTACTAGTGACATAAGCACCAAAGTTACCGCTAGGTCATGCCGTTCGGGCATGTGAGGGGCGTTGTTTGATATCCTGAGAGCCCGTGGACACTTCGACCACACCTCGAGCCACGGGAGCCCCTTTGCGCAGCGCATCGCAAACCAAGCATCTGTTCGTCACCGGCGGTGTCGCCTCCAGTCTCGGCAAGGGGCTCACGGCATCCAGCCTCGGTCGCCTGCTCAAAGGGCGCGGTCTCAGGGTCACCATGCAGAAGCTCGACCCTTACCTCAATGTCGACCCCGGCACCATGAACCCGTTCCAGCACGGCGAGGTGTTCGTCACCGACGACGGTGCCGAGACCGACCTCGACGTCGGCCACTACGAGCGGTTCCTCGACACCCACCTGCACGGCTCGGCCAACGTGACCACCGGGCAGGTCTACTCCAACGTCATCGCCAAGGAGCGGCGGGGCGAATACCTGGGCGACACCGTCCAGGTCATCCCGCACATCACCAACGAGATCAAGGACCGGATCCGGGGCATGGCCGGTCCTGACGTGGACGTGGTCATCACCGAGGTCGGCGGCACGGTGGGCGACATCGAGTCGCTGCCCTTCCTGGAGGCCGTGCGGCAGATCAGGCACGAGGTCGGGCGCGACAACGTGTTCTTCCTGCACGTCTCCCTGCTGCCGTACATCGGGCCGTCCGGGGAGCTCAAGACCAAGCCGACCCAGCACAGCGTGGCGGCGCTGCGCAGCATCGGCATCCAGCCGGACGCGATCGTGCTGCGGTCCGACCGGCCCGTGCAGACGGCGATCAAGCGCAAGATCAGCCTGATGTGCGACGTCGACGAGGACGCCGTCGTCTCCGCCGTGGACGCCGCCTCGATCTACGACATCCCGAAGGTGCTCCACACCGAGGGGCTCGACGCCTACGTGGTGCGCCGGCTCGGCCTGCCCTTCCGCGACGTGGACTGGAAGGAGTGGGAGCAGCTCCTGCGCCGGGTGCACCGGCCGGCGAAGGAGGTCACCATCGCGCTGGTCGGGAAATACATCGACCTGCCGGACGCGTACCTGTCGGTCACCGAGGCGCTGCGCGCCGGCGGGTTCGCCAACGACGCGCGCGTCAACATCCGCTGGGTCAAGAGCGACGACTGCGAGACCCCCGACGGCGCCGAGCGCGAGCTCGACGGCGTGGACGGCGTGCTGATCCCCGGCGGCTTCGGCGTACGCGGCATCGAGGGCAAGATCGGCGCCATCCGCCACGCCCGGGAGGGCAAGATCCCGCTGCTCGGCATCTGCCTCGGCATGCAGGGCATGGTCATCGAGGCCGCCCGCAACATGGCCGGCATCGAGGACGCCAACTCCGCCGAGTTCGACCCCGACACCAAGCACCCCGTCATCTCCACCATGGCCGACCAGGAGGACGTCGTCGCCGGCGAGCGCGACATGGGCGGCACGATGCGCCTGGGCAGCTACACCGCCAAGCTCGGCGAGGGCACCCTCGCCCGGCACCTCTACGGCGGCAAGGCCAAGGCCGACGAGCGCCACCGCCACCGCTACGAGGTCAACAACGCCTACCGCGAGCGGCTCGAGAAGGTCGGGCTGGTCTTCTCCGGCCTGTCGCCCGACGGCCGCCTGGTCGAATACACCGAGCTGCCCATCGACGTCCACCCCTTCTTCATCGGCACCCAGGCGCATCCCGAGTTCCGCTCCCGCCCCACGAGGGCCAACCCGATGTTCAAGGGTCTCGTCAGCGCCGCCCTGGCCTACGCCGACAGCCGCGTGAGCGCCAAGGTGGGGCCGTGAGGATCGAAGACACGCCCGAGGCGTGGGACGTGGTCGAATCGAGACCTCGGTTCAAGGGCCACATCATCGACGTGGTCACCGACACCGTCAGGATGCCGCGTGACGAGGTCGCCGAGCGCGACTACGTCGTGCACCCCGGAGCCGTCGCCGTGCTCGCGCTCGACGACCGCGACCGGGTCCTGATGATCAGGCAGTACCGCCATCCCACCCGCCACCTGATGTGGGAGCTGCCGGCCGGGATCCGCGACGTGGCGGGCGAACCGCTCGTCACCACCGCCGCCCGCGAGCTCGCCGAGGAGGCCGGATACCGCGCCGACACGTGGCACACGCTGGTCGATCTGCGCTCCTCGCCGGGCATGACCGACGAGCGCGTACGCGTGTTCCTCGCCCGCGGCCTGACCAGGATCCCCGACGCGGAGAACGGCTTCGTGCACCGGCACGAGGAGATCGACATGCCGGTCGAATGGGTCCCTCTGGCCGACGCGGTCGAGAAGGCACTCATGGGAATGATCCACAATTCCTCGACCGTGGCCGGTATCCTCGCCGCATATGCGGCTTCGGTTGAGGGGTTGGCCCTGTTGCGCCCCGCCGACGCCCCGGAGGCGTGACGGAAGGACCAGTTCGTGGAGGCAGTGCTCTCCAGCTACCTCGCCCATCTGGCGGTGGAACGGGGCCTGGCTGCCAACACGCTCGCGTCCTACCGTCGTGACCTTTGCCGATACTTCGAGCACCTCCAGGCGCGCGGGCGCCTGGAGCTCGACGAGGTGGGGGAGGCCGACGTGCTGGCCTTCCTCGCCGCGCTGCGCGAGGGCGACGGGGAACACCCCGCGCTCGTCGCCAGCTCCGCCGCCCGCGCCGTCTCCGCCGTACGCGGGCTGCACCGTTTCGCCCTGCGCGAAGGCGTCACGGCCCACGACCCCGCCCACGAGGTACGCCCGCCGCGCCAGCTCCGCAGGCTCCCCAAGCCCATCGGCGTGGACGAGGTCGAGCGCCTCATCGCCGCCTCCGGCCCCGACGGCGCCCCCCTCACGCTGCGCAACCGCGCCCTGCTGGAGGTCCTGTACGGCACCGGCGCCCGCATCTCCGAGGCCGTCGGGCTGGCCGTGGACGACCTGGAGGACGACCAGGTGCGGCTGCGGGGCAAGGGCGCCCGTACGCGGGTGGTGCCGCTGGGGCGCTATGCCCGGTCGGCGCTGGACGCGTACCTCGTGCGGGCCCGGCCCGGCCTGCTCGCCCACGGCCGCGGCACCCCCGCGGTCTTCCTCAACGCCCGCGGCGGGCGGCTGACCAGGCAGGGAGCCTGGGAGGTGCTCCAGGCCGCCGCCGAACGCGCCGGACTCGACGGGATAAGCCCGCACGTACTCCGGCATTCCTTCGCAACTCACCTTTTGGACGGCGGGGCGGACGTTAGGGTGGTTCAGGAGTTGCTCGGCCACGCCTCTGTGACGACCACTCAGGTCTACACGCTGGTGACGGTCGACAAGCTCCGCGAGGTCTATGCCGCCGCGCATCCGCGTGCCCGGCAGTGATCTATAGTCTTTTGGGACGTGCGCCGCCCTCGGCGTGCCGCCTTGCCGCGTTAAGTGGTGACGCCATAGTGTCCGTCCGGACGGTCCGGTTCGGGATCGTCAGGGAGGTTCGAGCTGGTGACTGTGACGACCAAGGGTTCGACCCCGGGGACCCCCGACAACCCCTGGGGCGACACGAAGACCAACGCGCCTTCGAACGGCGTCAATCTGGGTCCCACGCAGCGACCCAGACCCGTGTTCCCGGAGCCGGTGCCCCCGGCGGTGCACGGCCCGGCGCGCGTGGTCGCGATGGTCAACCAGAAAGGTGGCGTCGGCAAGACCACGACCACCATCAACCTGGGGGCCGCCCTCGTCGAATGCGGCCTCAAGGTGCTGCTCGTCGACTTCGACCCGCAGGGGGCGCTGTCCGTCGGCCTGGGCATCAACCCGCTCCAGCTCGACCTGACCGTCTACAACCTGCTGATGGAGCGCAACGTCACCGCCGAGGACGTGCTGCTCGAGACCGGCGTCGAGGGGCTCGACCTGCTGCCGAGCAACATCGACCTGTCGGCCGCGGAAGTGCAGCTCGTCACCGAGGTCGCCCGCGAGCAGGTGCTCGGGCGCGTGATCAAGCCGCTGCTGCCGCACTACGACGTGTGCCTCATCGACTGCCAGCCGTCGCTGGGCCTGCTCACCATCAACGCGCTGACCTGCGCGCACGGCGTGATGGTGCCGCTGGAGTGCGAGTTCTTCGCCCTGCGCGGCGTGGCGCTGCTCATGGACACCATCTCCAAGGTGCAGGAGCGGCTCAACGAGGAGCTCGAGATCGAGGGGCTGCTCGCCACCATGTACGACGCCCGCACGCTGCACGGGCGCGAGGTGCTGGCCCGGGTGGTGGAGGCGTTCGGCGACAAGGTGTTCCACACCGTGATCAACCGTACGGTCCGCTTCCCCGACGCCACGGTGGCCGGCGAGCCGATCACCACGTTCGACCCGTCCTCCCTGGGCGCCAACGCCTATCGTGAGCTGGCCCGCGAAGTGCTGTCGCGCTGGCCGGCGCCTGCGACAATGGCCAGGTGACCGCAGAGCAGACCTCACCTCAGGGCTTCCAGGTTCACCTGGACGTCTTCGAGGGTCCGTTCGACCTGCTCCTCGGCCTCATCGCCAAGCACAAGCTGGACATCACCGAGGTCTCGCTCTCCAAGGTCACCGACGAGTTCATCGCGTACATCCGGTCTCGGGGCCCCGAGTGGGACCTCGACCAGACCAGCCACTTCCTGCTGGTGGCGGCGACCCTGCTGGACCTGAAGGCGGCCCGGCTGCTGCCGTCCGGCGAGGTGGAGGACGAGGAGGACCTGGCGCTGCTGGAGGCCAGGGACCTGCTGTTCGCCCGGTTGCTGCAGTACAAGGCGTACAAAGAGGTGGCGAAAGTCTTCGCCGGGCGGATGGCGGAGGAGGCGCTGCGCTTCCCGCGTACCGTGCGGATGGAGGAGCAGTTCGCCAGCCTGCTGCCCGAGCTGATCCTCGGGATCGGGCCCGAGCAGCTCGCCCGGATCGCGGCCAAGGCCTTCATCCCGAAGCTGCCGCCCACGGTGAGCGTGGGGCACATCTACCAGCCGCTGGCCAGCGTCAAGGAGCAGGCGGCGATCCTGGTCATGCACCTGCGCCGGCTCCGGCGGGCCACCTTCCGCGCGCTGGTCTCCGACTGCGAGGGGACCTTCGAGGTCATCGCGCGGTTCCTGGCCGTGCTGGAGCTGTTCCGGGAGTCGGCAGTGACGTTCGAGCAGGTCGAGCCGCTGGGGGATCTGCACGTGACCTGGACGGGGACCGACGACGGGGATGTCGCGGTGGGCGACGACTACGAGGAATCGGCGGAGAAACCATCTGATGACTGACGACAACCCGCTGCCCAACCCCCGCAGGTCACCGGATTCGCAGCCGCCGCTGCCCGCCTGGATGACCCTCCCGGGCTCCCTCGTCCAGCCGGGCGCCCCCCATGTGGAGGACGCCCCGGCCGATGAGGTGCCGTCGGGGGAGGACGTGGCGGCGTTTGGGCCGGGGGAGCCCGGCGGGACAGACGCGGCCGAGGACGCCGCGGCCGAGAGTGCTGCGGGCGAGGACTCCGCGGGCGAGGACTCCGCGGGCGAGGGTGCCGCGGGCGAGGGTGCCGCGGCGGACGATCCTGCGGACGACGCGCCCGGCTCGGGGCCTTCGGGCGCCGGGTCGGTGGGGCGTGGTGCGGCGGAGCTCGGCGCAACGCGTGCGGCGGTCGGCGTGGCTGACGTTGAGGACACGGAGGACGGGGCTCAGGGGCACGGTGAGGGGGCGGTGGGGGAGGGGCCGACGCTGGGGGCGGCGTTGGAGGCTATCCTGCTGGTGGTCGACGAGCCCGTCGCCGAGGTGACCCTGGCTCAGGTGCTGGAGCGGCCCACCCATGAGGTGGGTGCGGCTCTGCGTGGCCTGGCTGCGGAATATACCGCTGCCGGGCGGGGTTTTGACTTGCGAGAAGTTGCGGGCGGCTGGCGGTTCTACACGCGTGCCGACTGTGCGCAACTGGTCGAGCGGTTCGTACGCGACGGCCAGCAGACGCGGCTGACCCAGGCCGCGCTGGAAACACTCGCGGTCGTGGCTTACCGGCAACCGGTGAGCCGTGCCCGCGTCGCCGCCGTGCGCGGCGTCAACAGCGACGGCGTCATGCGGACGCTCGTCGCCAGGGGGCTGGTCGAGGAGGCCGGCACCGACCCGGAGAGCCAGGCAGTGCTCTACCGGACAAGCTCATACTTCCTTGAACGTCTGGGACTGCGGGATCTGAGCGAGCTCCCCGAGCTCGCGCCCTTCCTCCCCGACGACCTGGAAAATCTCGAGGAGACAACAAAGTGATCAACAGGCGCAGCACCCCGTCCGGTGATGGACGCGGTCGTGGGCGTACCGGCGGCTCCGGCCGCAGCGGGCGTCCCGCCTTCCGTTCCGACGACACGCGCGGCGGTTTCCGTCGCGACGATTCCCGTGGCGGCCCTCGCCGTGACGACGACCCTCGTGGCGGTTTCCGCCGTGACGACGACTCCCGTGGTGGCCCCCGCCGGGATGACGACTTCCGTGGTGGGGCCGGGCGAAGGGACTCCGGGCCTCGCCGTGACGGCGATTTCCGCGGTGGGCCCCGCCGTGACAACGACTTCCGTGAGCGCACCTCACGTGACTCCCTGCGCGCCGACCGGGGCGGATCCCGGGCTCGGTTCGGCAGGCGGGACGGCGACAACGACAGCCGTGGCGGCAGTGGCGGCAGCAGTAGCGGCGGCCGCTATCCGCGTGAGGAGCGGTTCTCGCGTGGTGAGCGTGGTAGTTCCTGGAGCAGCGACCGGAGCAGCGACCGGAGCAGCGACCGGAGCAGCGACCGGAGCAGCGACCGGAGCAGCGACCGGAGCAGCGACCGGAGCAGCGACCGGGGCCGCGGTTTCGACCGTGGGCCCGATCGTGGGGCCGATCGTGGTTTCGACCGTGGTGGTGAGCGGTCCAGGGGCGAGCGTGAGGGCTCCCGTTTCGGTCGTGGTGACCGTGAGGGCGCCTACGGTCGCGAGGGCCGGGACAGCGGCCGCTACGGCCGTGAGGACCGGTACGGCCGTGGTGAGCGGGCCCGTGGTGAGCGGCCCCGTGGGGACGAGCGGGGCGGCTACCGTCCCGAGTCCCGTGATGATCGCGGTGGGTTCCGGGGCGAGGCGCGCGGTGAGCGTGGCGGGTTCCGTCCCGAGTCCCGTGACGATCGCGGTGGGTTCCGGGGCGAGGCGCGTGAGGAGCGTGGCGGGTTCCGGGCCGGGCGGAGCGGGCGCCGGGAGGATGCCGCTCCCGGGAGCGCGGGCTCGACCAGGTCCCGGTACGGCAGGCGGGACGGCGACGATCGCGGTGCCCGGCAGGGCGGCGGTGACCGGCGCGCACCCCGTACGCCGCGCCGCGACGACGTGCAGACCGTCGGTGGCGGCAGGCGCGAGAGCTACGGGAGCCCGCAGCACGACCGGGTGAAGGCTGCCAGGCAGCCCCTGCGCGACCGTAACTTCTACCCCGAGGGCTACACCGACGAGCGCGACACCACCGAGGTCCCCGGCGGCGTACGCCTGCAGAAGGTCCTCGCCCAGGCGGGCGTGGCCAGCCGCAGGGCCTGCGAGGAGATGATCGGCGACGGCCGCGTCACCGTCAACGGGCAGGTCGTACGCAGGTTCGGCGCCAAGGTGGACCCGGCCGCCCAGGTCATCCACGTGGACGGCAAGCGCATCCCGACCGCGCCCGACCTGGTCTACTACGCCCTGAACAAGCCCATCGGCGTGGTCTCCACGATGGACGACCCGCAGGGGCGGCCGTGCCTGGCCGACTACGTCGAGGAGCTGGCGCCGAGGCTGTTCCACGTGGGCCGGCTCGACACCGAGACCGAGGGCCTGCTGCTGCTCACCAACGACGGTGAGCTGGCCAACAGGCTGACGCACCCGAGCTACGGCGTGCAGAAGAAATACTGGGCCAAGGTGCCGGGGCCGATCCCGCGCGACCTGGGGCGCCGCCTCAAGCAGGGCATCGAGCTGGAGGACGGCATCGCCAGGGCCGACAGCTTCGCCATCGTGCACGAGCACGGCCAGCAGGCGCTGGTCGAGGTGGTGCTGCACGAGGGCCGCAAGCACGTCGTCAGGCGGATGCTGGAGGAGGCCGGTCACCGGGTGATCGACCTGGCCAGGATCGAGTTCGGGCCGGTGAAGCTCGGCCGGACCAAGCCGGGCACCGTCAGGGCGCTGAGCTTGAAGGAAGTCGGCGAGCTGTACGCGGCCGTGAAGCTGTAATCTGGCCGGACGCAGGAGCCCGTGCGGAACCTCCGCACGGGCTCTCCCGGTTATAAGAGGGGAACGAACCACATGGTGCGGGCGATCCGTGGGGCGATCCAGGTGGACGCCAACGACCGCGACTCGGTCATCTCGGGCACGACCGAGCTGGTCAGCGCGATCATGGAGCGCAACAGCCTGACCCCCGACGACGTGATCAGCGTGCTGTTCACCGCCACGCCCGACCTGACGGCCGAGTTCCCGGCCCTCGCCGCGCGCAAACTGGGCTTCCACGAGGTGCCGCTGATCTGCTGCACCGAGATCGACGTGCCGGGGGCGCTGCCCCGCGTCGTACGCCTCATGGCCCACGTGGAGACCGACCGGCCGCGTTCCGAGATCCAGCACGTCTATCTGCGGGGCGCGGTGGCGCTGCGCCAGGACATCGCCCAATAAGCGAGCCCGAGCAGGTAAGCCTAGTAAGTAAGCGACCGGCAAGTCGGCCGTGCAACACTCCAGCATCCGTATCGCCCGATAAATCAGGACATCGAGATGGAACTTCGCACCGTGCTCGTCGTCGGCACCGGTCTCATCGGCACCTCCGCTGCTCTGGCGCTGCGCAAGCGGGGCGTGCGCGTGCTGCTCGCCGACCGCGACCAGGGAGCCGTACGGCTGGCACGGGAGCTCGGCGCGGGCGAGGAGTGGGCCCCAGCCATAAATCCCGCCGCAAATCCCGCCGCAAATCCCGCCGCAAATCCGGCCACGGACTCCGATATCAGCCCCGCCGCGCAGCCGGCAGAGCGGGTGGACCTCGCGATCATCGCGGTGCCCCCCGCCCACGTGGCCACCGAGCTGCTGGAGCTGCAGCGGATGGACGCGGCCCGCTTCTACACCGACGTCGCCAGCGTGAAGGCGGAGCCCATCCACCGGGCCGCGCAGCTCGGCTGCGACCTGTCCGCCTACGTGGCCTCCCACCCGCTGGCCGGGCGCGAGAAGTCCGGGCCCGGGGCCGCGAGGGAGGACCTGTTCCTCGGGCGGCCGTGGGCGCTGTGCCCCACCGAGGAGTCCGACCCCGAGGCGAAGGCGGCCGTGCTGCGGCTGATCGAGCTGTGCGGGGCCAACGCGGTCGAGGTGAGCGCGGTCGACCACGACCGCGCCGTCGCCGTGGTCTCCCACGCGCCGCACGTGGCCGCCTCCGCCGTGGCCGCCCGCCTGGCCGACGCCACCGACGTGGCGCTCGGGCTGGCCGGACAGGGCGTACGCGACGTCACGCGGATCGCGGGCAGCGACCCGAGCCTGTGGCTGGGCATCCTGTCCGGCAACGCCTCCCCGGTGGCCGAGGTGCTGGAGGCCGTGGCCAACGACCTGGCCGACGCCGCCAGCGCGCTGCGTGCTCTGGCGGAGGGCGACGGCACCGCCACCGGCGAGCTCACCCAGCTCCTCAAGCGCGGCGTGGCCGGCCACGACCGCATCCCCGGCAAGCACGGCGGCCCCGCCTCCGACTACGCCGCCGTCCAGGTGGTCATCGGCGACCGCCCCGGCCAGCTCGCCCGGCTGTTCCAGGTCTGCGACGAGGTGGGGGTCAACGTCGAGGACGTACGCCTGGAGCACGCCCCCGGCCTGCCCCTGGGCATCGCCGAGCTGTCGGTCGAGCCCGACGCCGCCACGACGCTCACCGAGGCCCTGCGCGAGCGGGGCTGGCAGGTTCCCTGAAAATACTCGGGGCCTGATGTCACATCCGCGCCTCCTCGATCCGTCTGCAGGTCGAATCGAGGAGGTACGGAAGATGACTGACATCCTGGTACTCGGCGCAGGCTACACGGGCGTCATGGCGGCCATCCGGGTCGCCCGCAGGACCCGCCGCACCGGCGGCAAGGTGACGCTGGTCAACGCGTCGCCGAGGTTCACCGAGCGGCTGCGCCTGCACCAGACGGCGGCGGGGCAGCGGCTGGCCGACCACCCGCTGGACGAGGTGGTGGCCGGCACCGGCATCGCGTTCGTCCAGGGCCGGGTGAGCGCGGTCGATCCCGAGCGGCGCGAGGTGCGGCTCGACGACGGGCGGACGCTCGGCTACGACAAGCTGATCTACGCACTCGGCACCGTCACCGACGTCTCCGTCCCCGGTGTCGCCGAGCACGCCTACTCCTACGACGACCACGCGGCCGCCGTACGGCTCTCGAAGCATCTCGACACCCTGACCCGCGGCACGGTGATCGTGGCCGGGGGCGGGCTGACCGGCATCGAGTCGGCGACCGAGCTGGCCGAGACCCGCCCGCACCTGCGCGTCATCCTGCTGACCAGGGGCCGGCCGGGCTCGATGATGGGCCGGGGCGCCCGCGCGTACCTGGACGCGGCGCTGGAGCGGCTCGGCGTGGAGGTCCGCAGCGGCGTGGACATCACCAAGGTCCTGCCGGACGGCGTCGAGCTCGCCGGCGGCGAGCTCCTCCACTCCGACGCCACGCTCTGGACCACCGGCACCAGGGGGCTGCCCGTGGCCGCCGGGTCGGGACTGAGCGTCGACGCCCGCGACCGGATCGTGGTGGACTCCACGCTGCGCTCGGTCTCCCACCCCGACGTGTACGCCGTCGGCGACGCCGCCGCCGTCAGCCAGAAGTTCGGCGTCATGCACGGCACCTGCCAGGGCGGCATCCCCACCGGCCTGCACGCCGCCGACTCGCTGGCCGACACGTTGCGCGGGAAGGCGCCGAGGCCCTTCAAGTTCGGATATTTCCACCAGCCGGTCAGCCTGGGACGCGGGGACGCGGTCATCCAGTTCACCCGGCCGGACGACAGCCCGCGCAGGTGGTACCTGACCGGGCGGGCGGCCGTCTTCTACAAGGAGACGGTGAGCAGCAGCCCGATACCGATGTTCCGGCTGCTCAAGCGGGGGCTGGTGCCCGTGCGGGCGTTCGCGCTGAGCGCCCTGCCCTCATGAGGGCCCTCATGAGGGCCTTCATGAGGGCCCTCATGGGCGGCAGACAGCGCGGCGGGCGGGACCGGTGGTCCCGCCCGCCGTGCTCCCCACGGATCAGCGTTTCGTGACCGCCTCGCTGACGGCGTTCGGGCCGTCGTAGCGGCGGTCGGGCATGGCCTCCAGGGCCTGGACTATGTCGTTGCCCGCGTTGTGCTCGCGAGCTGCCTTGATCAGATCGTCCTTGGTGGCCGGGTAGTCGACCCCGCTCAGATGCTTCTGCAGGTCGATCGGGTTGGGTGCAGTACTCATACCTGCCTGCTGCCCCGCGTTCACGAGACGTAACGGCGCGCCCGCGAGTTGGCCTGCGACGCCTCCAGGCTCGCCAGCCGGGCCTCCACCCGCGGCGGTACGCGCCGCCGCTCGGCCAGCACCCACGGCAGGCCGCGCAGGGCGTCCAGGGCCGCCAGCGCCGAGACGCGGTCGCGCGGCACGGTCGCCGCCAGTCGCAGGGTACGCCGCAGCGCCGCCGGGACCGGCCGCCGCAGCCAGGTGAACCAGAGCGTGTTCCGCAGCCCCACCCGGCGCCTGGCGTGCGCGTCGCGCTGCTTGGAGGCCTGGTGGTGCACGGTCAGCTCCGCCAGGTAGCACAGCTCCCACCCGGCCGTGGCCAGGTCCACGGCGAGCAGCTCCTCCTCACCGCCCAGCCACAGCCGCCGGTCGAAGCCCCCGCACTCCAGGAACGCCTCCCGCCGCAGCACCGAGGCGCCCGCCAGGAAGCTGCCGAGCGCGGGGCCGGGCAGCCAGGCGGGGCCGCGTACGGGTGAGTCCCGCAGCTCGGCCACGATCGGGTCGTCGCGCCCGCCCGGCTCGGTCAGGATGCGGGCCGTGACGACGGCCAGCCGGGGATGCGCGTCGAGCACGTCGGCGGCCCGCGCCAGCGAGCCCGGCGCCCACCAGGTGTCGTCGTCGGCGAAGGCCACGTACGGCGTGCGCAGCCGCTCCACCCCCACGTTCCGCCCCACGGCGCCCAGGTTCTCGTCGAGCGCGACCACGTCCACCTCGGGATAGGCGGCCGCGACGGCCTGAGCGGTGCCGTCGTCCGAGCCGTTGTCCACCAGCACCACCTGGGGCCGCTCCGGCAGCGCCAGCAGCCTGCCCAGCGAGGTGAGCACCTCCTCGCGCCGGTTCCAGGTGATCACGACGGCTCCCACGCGCTGATCAGCCACCGGTACGCTCCAGCCTGCGCCGCGCGCGCTCCACCGAGACCGGCAGCCCGCGCCGCTCGGCCAGCGCCCGCGGCAGCCTCCGCACGGCGGTACGCAGCCCCTCCCAGCCCGCGGGCCCGCCGCGCAGCGCCTCGAACGAGCGCCGCGCCACCACCCGCCAGGGGCGGCGCAGCACCGCTGTGAGCACGGCGTTGCGGGCGGCCAGGACCTGCCTGCCGCGCGGGTCCCGGGCCGGCGAGGGATGGTGGTGGGCCACCACGTCGTCCACGTACGCCAGCCCCCACCCCTTCGCGGCCAGGTCCATGGCCAGCCGCTCCTCCTCGCCGAAGAAGAAGATCACGTCGTCGAACCCGCCCGCCTCCAGGAACGCCTCCTTGCGCACCACCGCCCCGCAGGCCAGGAACCCCAGCACACTCGGCCCCGGCAGGTCCGGCTCGACGCCGAGCGGGGAGTCGCGCATCAGCTCCGACACCGGGTCCAGCCGCTCCTCCGGCCCCACCAGCACGCGCGCGCCCAGCACCGCCAGGCGGGGATGGGCGTCCAGCACGTCGGCGGCCCGCTCCAGGGCGTCCGGCGCCCACCAGGAGTCGTCGTCGGCGAAGGCGACGTACGGCGTCTCGGCCATCTGGACGCCGATGTTGCGGGCGGGGGCGCCCAGGTTCCGGCCCGCCTCGACCACGTGGACGTCGGGGAAGTGGCGGCGGACGAATACGGCGGTCCCGTCGGTGGAGCCGTTGTCCACGAGGATCACCGGGCGCGGGTGCAGGGGGAGCGAGCGGGTCAGCGCCCGAAGGCGGTCCTTGCTCGCCACCACCACCGTGACGCGGGCTCCGTTCTTCACACCGTGTCACTTACCGGGCGGGCAGCTCTTAGTCCTCCCGCGGCCGTTGACGGGCCGGTGGGAGGGGCGTAGAAAGGGTGGTAACAGTGTTACCCGGAAGAAACGGCGTTTCTGGATGACGATCACCACCTATCAGCAGGCCCAGCGGCAGGGGCAGGAGGCCGTCAGGGCGGCCGTCCTCGACGCGGCCAAACGGCTGCTCATCGGCGCGGGGCCGGAGGCGCTGACCGTGCGGCGGATCTCCGCCGAGGCCGGCTGCTCGACCAAGGTGATCTACACGCTCTTCGGCGGGAAGGACGGGCTCAGCGAGGCGCTCTGGCTGGAGGGGTTCGCCCGGTTCGAGCGGCGGCTGCTGGCCGTGCCGCCGGACGACGACACGCTCCGGCGGCTGCACGCGGGCCTGGCCCTCTACCGGGAGTACGCGCTGAGCGAGTCCGACTACTACCGGGTCATGTTCCAGGGGGCGATGCCGGGGTTCACGCCGGGGGAGGAGGCGGTGCGGGCGTCCAAGAGGACGTTCGAGCTGCTGGTGCGCGGCGTGGCGGCCTGCCTGGAGGCCGGCCGACTGAGGGGCGCGGAGGCCGTGGAGATCGCCGACGTGTTGTGGATGGCCATGCACGGCGCCGTAAGTCTGGAAATTTCGGGTTATTTCGATCGGGCCGAGGCCGAGCGGCGCTACCGCCTGCTGTGCACCTCGGTGCTCACCCCATTCCTGGCTCCAGAAGAGAGGGACACGCCATGAGCACAACCCCCTTCAAGAACGGGTTCGCCCCGGTCGCCGAGGAGATCACCGCCTTCGACCTCGAGGTCACCGGCCGCATCCCGGCCGAGCTCAACGGCCGCTACCTGCGCAACGGCCCCAACCCGCTCAGCCTCGACGACCCCAACGCCGGCCACCTGTTCCTCGGCGAGGGCATGGTGCACGGGGTCCGGCTGCGCGACGGCCGCGCCGAGTGGTACCGCAACCGCTGGGTGCGCAGCGCCGCCGTCGCCGAGCGGCTCGGCGAGCCGGCCAGGCCGGGGCCCGTGCACGAGGGCATGGACTTCGCGGCCAACACGCACGTCATCGGGGTGGCCGGGCGCACGTTCGCGACCGTGGAGGCGGGGGCGCTGCCGTACGAGCTGGGTTACGAGCTCGACACCATCGGCTCCTGCGACTTCGACGGCGGCCTGCCCGGCGGGTACGCCGCCCACACCCACCTCGACCCGGTCAGCGGGGAGCTGCACGCGCTGGCGTACTTCTTCGGCTGGGACCACCACCAGCACGTCGTCATCGACCCCAAGGGCGCGGTGACGCAGGTCAGGAGGATCCCGATCGCCGACGCGCCGATGGTGCACGACTTCGCGCTCACCGAGCGGTTCGTGGTGATCTACGACCTGCCGGTCACGTTCAGCATGGCCCACGCGGAGAAGGGGGTGTCGCTGCCGTACGCGTGGAACGACGCGCACGCGCCCAGGCTCGGGCTCATGTCGCGCGAGACGGGCGACGTGCGGTGGGTGGAGGCGCCGTCCTGCTGGGTCTTCCACACGCTCAACGCCTACGACGACGGCGACGAGGTGGTCGTGGACGTGGTCAGCTACCCGAAGGGGTTCGTGGACGCCCGGCTCGACGCCGGCGGCTCGCCCACGCTCGACCGGTGGCGGGTCAACCTGGCCACCGGCCGGGTCGGCGTGGCGCGGCTGGACGACCGGGCGCAGGAGTTCCCGCGCATGGACGAGCGCCGCACCGGACGGCCCTACCGCTACGGTTACACCGCCGCCACCCGCGAGCTGCACGAGATCGTCCGCCCGGCCGCTGAGCTGGAGGACCTGCCCGACGAGGCGTTCGACAACACGCTCATCAAGCACGACCTGGAGCGGGGGACGCAGGAGTCGCGGCAGTTCGGGCGGGGGGCGTACGTGGGCGAGCCCGTCTTCGTCGGCTCCGGGCAGGCCGAGGACGACGGTTACGTGATGTCGTACGTCAACAACCCGGCCAGGGGAGCGGCCGACCTGGTGATCCTCCCCGCGCAGGACTTCACCGGCGAGCCGCTCGCCACGGTGCACCTGCCCGCCCGGGTGCCGCTCGGCTTCCACGGAAGCTGGATCGCCGACTGAGCCGGAGGCGGTAGCCTCTTCAGGTTGGGTGGACAACGTGAAGAGGGAGAGGCCGTGACCGGTCTGGTCGTCGCCATGGACGGTCCTTCGGGGTCGGGCAAGTCGAGCGTGTCGCGCGGGGTCGCCCGCGCGCTGGGCCTGCGTTACCTCGACACCGGGGCGATGTACCGCGCGATGACCTGGTGGATGCTCCGGCAGGGCGTCGATCTGGCCGATCCCGACGCGATCGGGGCCCGCTGCGCCGAGCCCGCCATCGTCTCCGGCACCGACCCCGACGGCCCGACGATCCGCGTCGACGACGTGGACGTGGCGGGGCCGATCAGGGAGAGCGAGGTCACCGGCGCGGTCTCGGTCGTCGCCGCCGTTCCCGAGGTGCGCACGCGCCTCGTCGCGCTGCAGCGGGAGATCATCGGCGCCGGTGACATCGTGGTCGAGGGCCGCGACATCGGCACGGTCGTCTGGCCCGACGCGGCCGTCAAGGTCTACCTGACGGCCAGCGCGGAGGCCCGCGCCCGCCGGCGCAGCGCCGAGGTGACCGGCTCCACGGTGGAGGCCCAGCAGGCGGCCATGGCCCGGCGTGACACCCTGGACTCGACACGTAAGACGGACCCACTCTCGATGGCGGCTGGCGCCGTCGAGCTCGACACCACCCCGCTGACCTTGGAAGAGGTCATCGGGGAGGTGCTGAGGCTGGTCAAAGAGCGCACCTGAGCCAAACTCGGTGCGGTACTCGCAAAGGATGAAAATTCGTGACAACGGGGGATTGGGTCGAGGCTGACCTCGACGAGCTCGAGATCACCGAGCACGACCACGGCGTTCCGCTGCCGGTCGTCGCCATCGTAGGGCGGCCCAACGTCGGCAAGTCCACGCTGGTCAACCGCATCATCGGCCGCCGCGAGGCCGTCGTGGAAGACGTGCCCGGGGTCACCCGCGACCGCGTCACCTACGACGCCAACTGGCGCGGCCGCCGCTTCACTGTGGTCGACACCGGCGGCTGGGACCCCGACGCCACCGGCATGAACCTGCGCATCGCCGAGCAGGCCCAGGTGGCCGTCGAGCTGGCCGACGTGGTCGTGTTCGTCGTGGACGCGACCGTGGGCGCGACCGACGCCGACGAGATCGTGGGCTCGGTGCTGCGGCAGTCCGGCAAGCCGGTCATCCTGGCCGCCAACAAGGTCGACAACCAGCAGCTCGAGCTGGAGGCCGCCGCGCTGTGGGCGCTCGGGCTGGGCGAGCCGTACCCCGTCTCCGCCCTGCACGGGCGCTCCAGCGGCGACCTGCTCGACGTGATGCTCGACGCGCTGCCCGAGACGCCGCAGGTCACGTTCGGGGCCGAGCGCGGCCCCGCCCGCGTCGCGCTGCTCGGCAAGCCCAACGTCGGCAAGTCCTCCCTGCTCAACAAGCTGGCCGGCGAGGAGCGGGTGCTCGTCGACCCCATGGCGGGCACCACCCGCGACCCGGTGGACGAGCTCATCGAGCTGGGCGGGCGCACCTGGCGCTTCGTGGACACCGCCGGCATCCGGCGGCGCGACCGCGAGCTGCAGGGCGCCGACTTCTACGCCGCCATGCGCACGCGGGCGGCGCTGGAGCGCACCGAGGTGGCGATCGTGCTGATCGACGCCAGCGAGCCGCTCACCGAGCAGGACCTGCGCATCATCGGCCTGGTCATCGAGTCCGGGCGGGCGATGGTGGTGGCCTTCAACAAGTGGGACCTCGTCGACGAGGACCGGCGCTACTACCTGGAGAAGGAGATCGACCGGCAGCTCGTCCGCACCCCGTGGGCGCTGCGCGTCAACATCTCCGCCAAGACGGGGCGCCACCTCGACCGGCTGGTCCCGGCGCTGGAGAAGGCGCTCGACTCGTGGTCCACGCGGGTGCCGACGGCCCGGCTCAACGCGTTCCTGACCGAGCTGGTGCAGCAGACGCCCCCGCCGGTGAGGGGCGGCAAGCAGCCGAAGATCCTCTTCGCCACGCAGGCGTCGGTCGAGCCGCCCAAGTTCGTGCTGTTCACCTCGGGGTGGCTGGAGGACACCTACCGACGCTTCATCGAGCGGCGGATCCGGGAGGAGTTCGGCTTCGCCGGGTCGCCCATCGACGTGACGATGAAGATCAGGGAGAAGCGCCCCAAGAAGGACAAGTAATGGTTTTGCCGTTGCCCCGGGCCTGATCGTAGGATCTACGGCAACGCGTTGACGGAGCCGAGTAGCCAGCGGGCCCGCACGGGTCCAGAGAGCCGCCGGTAGCTGCGAAGGCGGCGCCGTGCCCCGCTGGTGAAGACACTCCCGAGTGCGGGGAGGAAATGCCCCGCCGGTCTGACCCCCGTCATCGGGTCGTCGAGGCCGCCTCCGTGCCGGGGCGGCGAAAGTGCGGTGGCACCGGGAGTTCCCTTCTCCCCCGCACTCCCAAGGGGTCATGCAATTCCTCGTGAGGAGCTGTGATGATCTCTCGTGTCATGTCGGCGGAGCTCGCTGAGCACGCCGGGCAACGAGTGACGATCGCCGGCTGGGTCCATCGTCGCCGGCAACTCAAATCCGTGTCCTTTCTCGTCGTCAGGGACCGTACCGGCCTGGCCCAGGCGGTGACCGCCCGCGACCTGCCTCCTGAGGAGAGCGTCGTCGAGGTCACCGGCACCGTGGCGGCCAGCCCGCAGGCGCCGGGCGGCTACGAGCTGGTCTCGCCGGAGGTCGAAGTCCTGGTGGAGCCCCGGGTGGCGCCGCCGTTCGACCTCTACCGGCCCGTGGTCGGGGCGGCGCTGCCGACCGTCCTCGACCACGCGCCCGTCGCGCTGCGGCACCCGCTGCTGCGGGCGCCGCTGGAGATCTCGGCCGCGAGCGTGGCCGGGTTCCGCGAGACGCTCGACCGGCTCGGCTTCACCGAGATCCACACCCCGAAGATCGTCGGCTCGGCCACCGAGTCGGGCGCGAACGTCTTCGGCATCGACTACTTCGGCCGGCCCGCGTACCTGGCGCAGTCGCCGCAGTTCTACAAGCAGGCGATGGTCGGGGTGTTCGAGCGGGTCTACGAGGTGGGGCCCGTCTTCCGGGCCGAGCCGCACGACACCGTGCGGCACCTGGCCCAGTACACGAGCCTCGACGCCGAACTGGGCTTCGTCGGCGACCACCGGGACGTGATGGCGGTGCTGCGGGAGGTGGTGGCGGGCATGCTGGAGTCCGTACGCCGCCGCGCCTCCTCCGCCCTCGACCTCCTCGGCGCCGTGCCGCCGCCGGTGCCCGCCGAGATCCCGGCCGTCCACTTCGCCGAGGCGCAGCGGCTGACCTCGTCCGACGAGCCCGACCTGTCGCCCTGGCAGGAGCGGTGGCTGTCGGAGTGGGCGGAGCGGGAGCACGGGTCGGAGTTCCTGTTCGTGACCGGGTACCCGATGTCCAAGCGGCCGTTCTACACCCACCCGGACCCCGCGCGGCCCGGCTACTCCAACGGCTTCGACCTGCTGTTCCGGGGCATGGAGCTGGTCACGGGCGGGCAGCGGCTGCACCGGTACGAGGACTACGCGCGGGCGCTGGCCGAGCGTGGCGAAGGGGTGGAGGCGTACGAGGGCTACCTCCAGGCGTTCCGGTACGGGATGCCGCCGCACGGCGGGTTCGCCCTGGGGCTGGAGCGGTGGACGGCGCGGCTGACGGGGGCGGCCAACATCCGCCAGACCACCGCGTTCCCCCGGGACCTCCACCGCCTCTCGCCATGACCCTTTTCTGACGCTCCGCGAGTTCCCGAGCCCCGCGAGGCCGCCCGGACGGCCTCGCGGAAACCCGACGGATCGACGCGCCCGGTGAGGCGCCCTGTGTGGGCGTCCTCGCCGGGGGGTCGTCGGGCGCGGTCGCGTTCCGGTCGCCCGGTCAGCGGCGCCTGGCGTCGTGGGACGGCATCAGGAGGGCGACCGCCGCGCCGAGCAGGCAGATGAACGCCGTGACGAGGAACATCTCGGTGTACTCCGTGTGCAGCGCCCCCTGCACCTTCGCGGTGTAGTCGGCCAGCCGCCGCTGATACGTCTCCGGGTCCACGCCGAACGGGAGCGGCGTGTCCAGGTGGGCGGTCAGGGACTGGAACCGGTAGAAGCCCCAGGCCGACACGGCCGCGATGCCGATCAGCATGCCCATCATCCTGGCCACCACGACCGCCGCCGACGCCACGCCGTGCTGGGCGGCCGTGCTCACGCGCAGCACCGCCGACGACACCGGGGCGATCACCAGGCCGAGGCCCAGCCCGGCGACCACCAGGTCGACGTCCATGACGAGGCCCGCGCCGGCCAGGTCGAGCGGCCAGCGGCTCATCAGCCAGTAGCCGACGGCCGCCACCGCCATGCCCGCCACCGCCACCGCCCGGTCGCCCAGCCGGCGCGCCAGGAGCCCGCCCAGCAGGGCGGCCACGGTGAGGGCCGCCAGGAACCTGGCCAGGACCAGCGACGCCCCCAGCGCGTCCTCGCCGAGCAGGGTCTGGGCGGTGAACTGGACGAACACCATGGTGACCAGGAGCGCCGCCCCGGCCAGGAAGCTGACGGCCAGGGTGGCGAGCAGCGGGCCCTTGCGGGTGCCGGTGAGGTCGAGGAGGCGGACGGGGGAGCGGATCTCCCACCAGACGAAGCCGGCGGCCGTCACGGCGCCGGCCGCGATCACGGGCAGGCCCCACGGGGGGAGCACGGAGCTGGCGGGGTCGGGGTTGTACAGGCCCACGACCAGGAGGCCGAGCGCCAGGGCCAGTAACGCCCCACCGACCACGTCCACCCGCCCGCCCTCCCGGCTCCGGCTGACGGCTGTGGCGTCCGGCGCGCTCGCGGCCACCGCACCCGCCTGGTCTGTGCTCGTTTGGCCCCCGCTCGTTTGGCCCGCGCCCGTTCGGCCCGCGCTCGCCTGGCCGGTGTTCGGCGTGCTGGGGGACGTGGCGCTGGGGGCGCCGAGGGGGGTCGCCGTGGCCGCGTCCGCCTGGACCTGGCCTGGCGTGTCGGAGCCGGACGGAGGGGTGGTGGTGCGGGGTGGGACGGTGAAGTGGACGGCCAGGGCGGCCAGGGCGGCGAGGGGGACGTTGATCCAGAAGATCGCGTGCCATTCCCCGAGCTCGATCCCCGCCACCACCGTGCTGGGCACCAGCGCCAGCAGCCCGCCGTACAGCGGCCCGAGCGCGCTCCCCAGCTCCTGCGCCGCCCCCACCGCGCCGAGGGCCACCGGGCGTTCCCGCGCCTCCCACAGGTCCCCGATGAGGGCCATCGTGATCGGCAGCAGCGCGCCCCCGGCCACCCCCTGGACGGTACGCCCGGCCACCACCATCACATCACCGGTCGCCAGCGCCGTCAGCACCGAGCCGAGCGCGAACGCCGCCAGGCAGGCGTGGATCAGGGGGCGCCGGCCGTACCGGTCGGAGAGCTGGCCGAGCAGCGGCATCGCGGCGATGTACCCGAGCAGGAAGCCCGTGACGATCGGGGTGGCGCGCTCGAGGTGGTTCAGCGGGATGTCCACGTCTTCGGCGATGTCGATCAGGACCGTCACCACCACGTACGCGTCCAGCGCGGCCAGCAGCACCACCGCGCCGCCCGCGCCGAGCACCACCCGGCGGGTGCGCCTCACCTGACGGCCTTCACTTGGTGGCGGGCGGCGTGACGGTGACCGGCGCGTCGTAGTCGCTGAACGCCACCGTCACCGTGCCGTCCTGCAGCGGCAGGCTGGCCTTGGTGAGCCGGCTGGTGGCCTGGTCGATCCAGACCTTGCCGTTCACCCCCTGCGTGACGCCGGGGATGATCTGCCCGACGACGGTGCCCGGGAAGGTGGTGGCGACCCGGTAGGAGCCGCCCTCCACGCCCTCCACCTTGGGATCGGTGCCCGAGGCGAGCAGTTGCGCGATGCCCTTGGTGGGCTCCAGGATCACCGACGGGTCGTAGAACTGCGCCAGCTGGTCGCGCGTCATCTGCTGGAAGCCGCCGGTCGGGCCCTTGAAGTGCACGGTGTCACCGATGAGGGCGAAGGTGACCTCCTGCAGGGTGCCCAGCACGTCGAGCGTGATCGTGCCGTCGGCGTCCCCCTCCGCCGTGAGCCGGCCGTCGGCCTTCTTGACCGGCACCTTCGGCTTGCCCTCGGTCGTGATCGAGAAGCCGGCCGACTTGACGCCCTTCATGGCCTCGGAGGACTTCTTCATCAGGTCGGGCCCGGCGGGCAGCTCGGCCCCGCCACCGCCGGACGAGCACGCCGACGCCAGCGCGAGGACAGCCACGACGAGGAGCTTTCTCAGCATGACCGGATCGTATCGATCGACCGTGAACGCCGCGCGCCGTCACGGATATCGGTTGGATGTCAGCGCAGCTTCTTCAGGTGCTCCACGAGCGGCGCGTACGCCTCCTCGATCGCCTGGAGTTGGTCGTCGGTGAGCCGGTCGACGAAGTGCTCGCGCACGCTCCCGACGTGGAACGGCGCCACCCGCTGGATCGTGTCCCAGCCCTCGTCGGTCAGCACCGCGAACGTGCCCCGCCGGTCGTCACGGCAGTCTTCCCTGGTCACCAGGCCCTTGGCCTCCATGCGGGAGATCTGGTGCGACAGCCGGCTGCGCGACTGGATCGTCGCGTCCGCCAGGTCGCTCATCCGCATGCGCCGTCCCTGGCTCTCGGAGAGGTTGACGAGGATCTCGTAGTCGTTCAACGAGAGTGAGTGCTCCTGCAGCTCGCGGTCGAGCCGGTGCATGAGCAGCTTGTGCAGCGCCAGGTGCGTACGCCAGGCACGCTGTTCGGCGGGAGAAAGCCAGCGAGGCGCGCTCATGATCCCCAATCTAGCGCACATACAGTTGTGCGCCATGGAGGAAAAGTCGGGGGAGAGCCTGGGCACCGTGCTCGTGGCCGGAGCGGCGAACCTGACCATCGCCCTGGCCAAGCTCGTCGCCGGCCTCATCAGCGGCTCGGCCGCCATGCTGTCGGAGGCGGCCCACTCCGCCGCCGACACCGTCACCGAGCTTCTCCTGCTGGTGGCGGTCCGCCGCTCGGGCAAGCCCGCCGACCGGCGGCATCCGTTCGGGTACGGGAAGGCGGGCTTCGTCTGGGCGATGATGGCGGCGGTCGCGACCCTGGTGGGCGGGGCCGGGTTCTCCATCACGCACGGCATGCACGAGATCAGCCATGGGGAGGAGCTGTCCGACCTCACCCCGTCCTACGTCGTGCTGGCCGTCTCGTTCGTCATCGAGGCGATCTCGTTCACGAAGGCGATGTCGCAGCTTCGCCGCGAGGCCGCGCGGCACGACGTCAACCCCGTACGCCTGGTGCGGCGCACCTCCGACACCGCGCTGAAGGCCGTGCTGTTCGAGGACGCCGCCGCCCTCGTCGGCCTGCTGATCGCCGGCGCCGGGCTGATCGGCTCCCAGCTCACCGGCTCGGCGCTCTGGGACGGGGCCGCGTCGGTCGCGATCGGCCTGCTCCTGCTGGTCGTCGCGCTCACGCTCATCCAGTCGAACCTGTCGCTACTCATCGGCCAGGCCGCGCCCCAGTCGATCGAGACCGGCATCCGCGCCGTGCTGATGGCCCAGCCCGAGGTGGAGGAGGTGGTCGAGCTCCTCACCATGATGATCGGGCCGGGCGCGATCCTGGTCGCCGCGAAGATCGACTTCAGGGACCAGGCCAGCGCGGCCGGGGTGGAGATCGCCTGCGAGGAGGTGGACCGGCGGCTGCGGGAGCGCTTCACCGGGGTCAGGCAGGTCTTCCTCGACCCGACTCCGACCCGCCGCCGCTGACCTCCGGGATGGGCACCCTCTCGGCGGGGACGTCGGTGACGACCGCCACCCTGATGTCCGGCCCGGCGCTCCACTCCAGCAGATGCCGTCCCGTCAGGTCGTCGCCGCCCTGACCGAGCTTGTCGAGCGTCAGCTCGCCGCGCTTGATCAGCGCCTCCTTGCGGGTCCAGTGGCGCATCAGCTCGTCGTTGCCGGTGACCAGCGCGCGCTCGTGCGGGGTGAGCACCCGGTCGGCCAGCATCGTGTCCAGCGGGCCCGGGCGTACGTGCTCGGCGTCCACGCCCACCTTGCCCGGCCCGGCCACCGCGCACACGTAGCCTCGCGTGTGGCTGAAGCTGACGCCCAGCTTCGGGGCCTGCTCGACGTACGGCCTGCCGTGCCCGGGGCCGTGCACGTCGCAGTGTTGCAGCAGCGTCAGCTCCCCCGGGTCCGCGTCGAGGGCGGCGGCGGCGCAGAGGCGTACGAGGAGGTGGGCGGCGATGAAGCAGACCCGGTCCTCCTCGAACCGGAAGCGGGCGGCCCGCTCCTGCTCCACCTCGGTCAGCCATTCGTACGGGGCGCGCACCTCGTCCGGGTGTCCGCCCATCGCTAAGCAGCCGATCGTCAGTCCTTCTTCTTGTCGTCGCCGTCGAGGGAGTATTGATCCTCCGAGGCCGCGCCGAGCACGGTCACGTCATGGATCTTCCAGCTCCCCTTCTCCTTCACAAGACTGATCTTAAGGTGGGAATCCTTGACCGAGCGGATCGCCTCGGAAGTGTTCACCTGCTGGTCCACGACGACGATGGCGTGGGCCGTGGCCTCGTCCACGTCGGCCAGGTACACCTCGCGCACGGTGGCCTGGGAGGTGGCCTCGAGCTTGACGATGACCTGCGCCATGGTGCCGCCGAACGCGGCGTCGTAGGTGGCCAGGAAGTCGCCCGTGGCCTGGGCGGCCAGGGCCGAGCGGGTGGTCTGGAGGTCCTGGTAGTCGTAGCTGAGCAGGGCCCGGCTGAAGGCGGCGGCCGCGCCGGACACCTCCATGCGCAGGGCGCGCTCGGACTCCAGCCGGGCGCGGGCGTCCTGGGCCTGGGCGGCGGTCACCCACTGGAGCACGGCGGTGGCGGCGACGGCGGCCACCACCATCGCGGCCAGCGCCCCCAGAACCTTGGCCCGGGTGACCCGCCGGGGCCGCTCGCCCCTGGGGCCTGCAGAGGAGCCGGTGTCCGTGGGGGCGTCGGAGCCGTCAGCCTCGGTGCCCGCCTGGGTGCCCGCCTGGGTGCCCGCCTGGGTGCCCGCCTGGGTGCCCGCCTGGGTGCCCGCCTGGGTGCCCGCCTGGGTGCCCGCCTGGGTGCCCGCCTGGGTGCCCGTCTCGGTGCTCGCCGCGTCACCGGCGTCGGTCGAGGCGGCCGTTTCGGCGCTCTCGACGGCGGCGCTCGCCGCTGGACGTGCGCTCTTCTCCGCGTCGGTGGGCGGCTCCACGCTCGTCGACGCGGAGCCGGCGTCGGGCGCCACGGTGGGCGTGCCGTCGGCGGAAGGCGCGGTGTCGGGTGGTGCGGCGTCCGAGGACGACGGCGCGGTGTCCGAGGGTGGGTTGTCCGAGGGTGGCGTTGCGGGGTGGGCCTGCGTGGCGAGGTGCTGCCTGGTGGTCATGTCGACTCCTCACGGCGGCGGGCGGCCCGGCCCGCCGCGATCCAGCCCACGATGCCACCACTCGCCACCACGGCGAGGAATATCGCGACAATCAGCGGGGCGATGTTCAGCGGGGTACCGGACGCGGCGCGCGTGGCGGCCACGCCCGTGGGTGACGCGGTTTCCTGCGGGGTCTCCTCCGAGGGGCTGCGGGTGTCCTTCGCCGCCGGACGGGGCGAGCCGCCGGGATGGGCCGCGTCGGTCCGGCGGTCGTCGGGACGATCGGCGGGGCGGTCGGCAGTGCGGTCAGTACCGCGGTCAGCAGGGCGGTCGGCAGGGCGGTCGGCAGGGCGGTCAGCGGGGCGGTCCGGGCAGGTGCGGAGGGCGGGGACCGAGGGCGGGCCGACCGGTCCGGCGTACTCCTCGGCGGGCGTCGGCCCCCCGGGCACGCTGAAGACGAACGCCGCCTTGCCGTACACCGTGCCCCCGCGCCGGTCGCTGATGTCGTCGGCCAGGCTCAGCGCGGTCGGCACGATGCCCAGCAGGTGGTGCACGTTCCGCTCGGTCGTCGCCGAGAACACCGGCTGGTGCGGCAGCCCGGCCGCCGTCAGCAGGCACGAGAACCCCGGCCTGGACGCCCGGACGGCCGCGTCGAGCTGCGCGAACACGCCGGGTCCCTGGTCGAGGAAGGCGTTCAGGTCCGTACGGGACTCCCGCAGCGCCGCCGTCACCGTGCTCAGGTCCGTGATCCCCGAGGCCAGCTCCCCCCGCTTGCCGGCCAGCGTGTGCGTGAGCCGGGTGAGCTGCACCGACAGGTCGTCGAGCACCTCGGCGTTGTCCGCGAGGGTGCCGGTCAGGGTGTGCGCGTCGTCGACGATGCGCCTGATCGCGGGCGCCCGCCCGTCCAGCGCCACGGCCAGCTCGTGCACGATGGTCTTGGCGTCCTCGGGCGGCACCGCGTTCAGCAGCTTGCCGACCCCTTCGAACAGCTTCTTGTAGTCCAGCGGAACGGTCGTCCTGGCCAGCGGGATCGTGTCGCCGGCCGTCAGCGTGGCGCCGGTGGCGCCGGTGGCGGGCGGCGAGAGCTCCACGTACGGCTCCCCGATGGCCGACCTGCGCCGCACCTCGGCCGTGACGCCCTTCGGCAGCCGGATCTCCCGGTCGATGTCCAGGCCCACGACGATCTTGCCCGGCGCCAGCCGCACGTCGCCGATCTTGCCGACCCGGACCCCCAGGTACGCCACGTCGAACCCCCGGATCAGCCCGGGCGAGGAGACGAACTCCGCCGACACGCGGTACGGCCGCTCGATGGCGTCCAGCCGGATGATCGTGCTGAACGCCCAGACGGTCATGACGATCCCCAGCACCACGAAGAACCCCAGGTTCAGGTAGATCCGGTGTCTCATCGCGGCGGCTCCAGCAGCAGGCGGAAGTCCTCCACCCGGTCGCGTACGGGATCCTCCCGGGCGGGCAGCAGCACGCCCTTCAGCCAGACGTAGATCAGCACCTGCCCGTTCACCGTGATCGGCGGCGCGTCGATGAACTTCTGCAGCTTGGCCACCAGCGCCTTCAGGTCCTCCTTGCCCCGCTGCATGGACGACGAGATCGCCTCCAGCTCGCGCAGCAGCGTCCGCAGGCGGGCGGCGTGGCGTGGGTAGACGGTGAGGTTGGCCTCCTCGGCCAGCCTCGTCAGCGCGACGATGGCCTTCTTGACGTGCCTGCGCCCGTGCGCGAGCCGCGCGGTGGCCGAGGCCAGCGTGCCCGGCAGCCGGTCCAGCTCGGCGCTGCCCTCGGCCAGGTCGTCCCCGAGCCGGGCCAGGGCGTCGATGCTGGTGCCGAGGTCGCGGCGGGCGGCCGCGTAGGCGTCGGTGACCTCCGCCGTCTGCTTGATCAGCCGGTTGACCTCGTCGCCCTGCCCGGCGAACGCGGTCGAGGCGGCGTCCAGGATCGCGTTCACGTCCTGCGCCCCGAGCGCCTCGATGAGCGGCCCGGCCTTCGCCGTGACCTGCTCGATGTCCGGCTCGACCGACGTCTCGGCGATCGTGGCGCCGTCCTTCAGGTACGGCCCCGTGGCCAGGTCCCGCCCCGCCGGCGGGGCGAGCTGGACGTAGTTCTCGCCCAGCACGGACGTCTTGGCCACGGTGGCCGTGCTGCCCTCGGGCACCCGGTGCGCGGACTGGATCGACATCGTCACCCTGGCCCGGTAGCCCTGCAGCCGGATGCCGGTGACGGTGCCCACGCGTACGTCGGAGATCTGCACGCTGTGCCCGGTCACCAGGCTCTGCACGTCGTCGAAGACCGCGTGCAGGGTGAGGTCGCCGGTGGTCGCGCCGAGCGTCTGCAGCGAGCACGACGCCGTCACGGCCAGCGCCGCCAGCCCGGCCAGCAGCCGTACGCTCATCGCCGGCCTCCCCGCTGCGCGAAGGGGCAGTTGCTGAGCCCGCCGGGCAGGCACGGCACCTCGCCCAGGTTCAGCGCGTCGAACAGCGGGGTCAGCCACGCCCTGGTCATGGCGTTGAGCACGACGCGGATCTTGAGCACGTGCTGCTTACGGTCCCAGGAGTCGATCAGGATGTCGGCGAAGTCGGCCGCGCCCTTCACGGCCCGCGCCGCGGACGCGCTGTTGGCCCTGACCGTCAGCACCAGCTCGGCCAGCGTCCCGGCGGCCTGCGGGAGCCGCTGCGCGTACTGCTCGATGAGCACGTCGCCACGCCGCACGAAACCCGCCATGGAGGTGACGAAGCCGCGCAGCCGCCGCCGCTCCTCCGCCAGGATGGCGCTGGCCTCGGAGAAGGCGTCGATGGCGCCCGTCACCTGGCTCTCGCGCTCGTTGAGGCTGGTGGCCAGCTTGTTCAGGCCCTTGGCCAGGTCGATGAGCCGCTGGTCCTGCTCGGCCAGGGTGCCGGTGAGCTCGGAGGTGTCGGCGATCGCGTTGTTGATCGTCCTGCCCCGTCCCCTGACCCCGTCGGCCAGGTCGCCCGCCACGTCGCCCAGCTTGTCGTCGTCGAGCGCGTCGGTCAGCTTGGTGAAGGCGTCGAGCGCGTCGTCGATCTCCACCGGCAGGTCGGTCCGCTCCAGCGGGATGGTGGCCCCCGACCGGATCCGCTGCTGCCCCGGTTTCCACGGGGGATAAAGCACGACGTTGCGCTCGCCGAGCGTGTTCTGCGGCGCGACGACGGCCTTGACGTCGGACGGCAGCGGCACCTGCCGGTCGATCCGCAGCTCGACCCGTACCTTGTCGCCCATGATGCGGATCCGCTCCACGTAACCGGCGTCGAGCCCCATCACCTTCACCCGCGCCTCCTCGTACAGGGAGGGCGCCTTGCCGAAGATCGCCACCAGCCGGTACGGCTCCGTCCCCACCGCCGAGCACCCGGACGCCAGGAGGACGCCTGCCAGCAACACCGCCACGAGCCGTCTCATCTGTCGCTCTTCCTGTCCTTGGCGATGGCGGCCAGCACCTCCGGGTTGATGGGCCCCAGGCCGGTGGCGATGGCCTCCAGCCACGGCCCCTGACCGCCCATCGTGGACAGGCCGGCGAACGTCGGGCCCGCCCAGGCCAGCAGCGAGTTGAGCCGCTCGTTGCTGCCGCTGAGCCGCGTGGTGATGGCGGCGTTGTCGTCGAGCACCTGGACGAGCGTCCGCTCGTGCTCGGCGATCAGCCGGGTCGTGCTCTGCACGAGGTCGCTGCCGTCGCCGAGCAGCGTGCGCAGCTCGGTGCGGCGCCTGCGCAGCTCGTTCAGCATGACCTCGAGGGCGTCGATCAGCCGCCCGAGCTGCCGGTCCTTCTTCTCCAGGACGTCCATGACCCGGGTGCCGTTGTCCAGCAGCCGCTGAAGTTGCGGCTCGCTCTTGCTGATGGTGTCGGAGAGGTCGCCGATGTTGTCCAGCAGCCGGGTGACGCGGCCGCGCTTGAAGGTGTCCATCTTGCCGAGCTCCGCGAGCAGGTCGTCCACCGCTTCGGTGTCCAGCCGCTCGACCAGCCGGGTCGCGTCCTTGACGGCGTCGTTGATCAGCGTGGGCACGCCGGTCCGCTGCACCGGGACGCGCCGCTGGGCCTCGGGGAGCTGGTCGACGTACGGGGGCGAGACCGGGCCGGTGAGCCGGACGTACCGGCCGCCGAGCAGGTTGGACAGGGCGATGTCGGCGCGGGTGCCGCGGCCGAGCCGCACGCCGTCGTCCACCTTCCAGGTGACGACCACGTGGCCCTGGCCGTAGTCGGCGCGTACCTCGGTGACCTTGCCCACCCGCACCCCGGCGACCCGTACGTCGTTGCCGGTGCGCAGCCCGCCGGAGTCCACGAACACGCCCGACATGGTGTAGCCGCCCTCCAGCAGCCCCAGGTTGCCCACCAGGAACGTGGCGACGAGGATCACCGCGAGCGTGGCCAGCGACACCAGGCCGACGGCGTGCTTGTTGCGGTCGCGAAACGACTTGAGCGCCATCACCGGCCCACCAGCAGCTTCCGCAGGTCTTTCTCGCTCTGCACCCTGGTGTTGCGCAGCGGCGGCGGCGTCTGCATCCCGTAGGGGCAGGGCGCGGCGCTCAGCGCCACGCAGGGGACCGCGGTGATGAAGTAGTGGCCGCGGTTGACGCTGGAGTACGCCCGCGCGAACAGCGGCTGGAACGTGCTGACGGTCCGGTCGATCGAGCCCACGTTGCGCCGGATGCCGCCGGTCAGCCCCGACAGGTTGTCCACCAGCGCGCCGAGCTCGTCGGCGTTCTTGCCGAGCACCTCGTTGGAGGTGTGGAAGGTCGCCGACAGCTCCACCAGCGCCTCGTCCACCAGCTTCCGGTTGTCGGCGAACGCCTCCGTCAGCGTGACGAGGTTGTCGACGAGCTGCTCGATCTGCTTGTCCCGCTTGGCGACCACGCCGGTGACGGTGGCGTAGTCCTCCAGGAGCTGCTCGATGGTCTTCCTGCGGTCGTTGACCGTGGTGGTGATGGCGTTGACGTTGTCGAGCAGCCTGGGGATGTTGCGGTCGTTGCCCTTGAGCGACTTGGCGGCGGCGGTGAGGAGCTGGTTGATCTGCTCGGGGTCCAGGCTGCGGGTCAGCGGGCCGAGGTCGCTGACGAGCTCGCCGATGTCCACGACGGAGGAGGTGCGGGTGATGCGCGAGCCCGGGGGCAGCCGGCCGGGGGCGGTGCCGGGCAGCAGGTAGATCACCCGCTGGCCCACGGCGTTGCGCCAGCGTACGGCGGCCTCGGTGTCGGTGGGGACCCGGACCGCGTCCTGCACCTCCATGGTCACCTCGGCCCGGCCGTCCACGACCCTGATCGTGTCCACCTGGCCGACCGGCGCGCCGGCGATCTTGACCTGGTCGCCCTCGACCAGCCCCGACACGTCGTCGAACATCGCGACCAGCCGGTACCCGCCGCCCGTGCCGACCCGGGCGATCTGCACGCTGATCGCCACGATCAGCGCCACGCACAGACCGACGAACAACGCGAAGCGGACGAAGGTCCAGCGGCGCCGGACGCGTTCCATGTCAGCGCCTCCCGTCGGTCGGGCCGCAGGCGCCGACGATCAGCTCGCAGACGTCGGTGGCCACGAACGCCTCCACCTGGAGCTGGCGGCTGTTGCCGGGGCCGGGCGCCTCGATCAGCTCGTTCAGCAGGTCGACCAGCTCGTTCAGGCCGCGTACGCCGTCGCCGGCCAGGCCGAGCTGGGCGTAGATGAGCGCGGCCACCCGCTCCCCGGAGTGCACGCCGGCCCGCAGGTTCCCCCGGTGCTTGTCCAGGCCGTGCGCCACCTGGCCGGAGATCGAGGTGATCTCCTGGAGCAGGGCGCGTACCTTGTCGGCCCGCTTGAGCAGGTCGGGGGTGATGACGTTGACGTCGGAGGAGATGGCGACCAGCTCGTCCCCCTTGTCCGACAGGGCCGTGCCCAGCAGGGCGGCGTCGCGCAGGAACTGCCTGGCCCGCTCCCGCTGCCGGTGCGCGACGCCGACGACCGTGCCGGCGTCGCCGATCAGCTCGCGCAGGTCCTCCCCCTGGCCGTCGAGCCCCTTGGCCACGGTGTGCACGATGACCGCGACCTCGCGCGGATCGACGGCGTCCAGGCCGCGGTAGGCGTCGCCGAGCGTGTCGGACAGGTCGAGCGGGTCGCGGGTGTCGGTGATGACGGCGCCGGAGGTCAGGTAGGGGCCGGTGGTCTCGCCGGAGCCGAGGTCGAGGGCGAGGAACTTGGGGCCGAACACCGAGGCCGGCTCCACGGACGCGACCGCCGTCCGGGGCACCCGTACGCCGGGGTCGAGGTGCATGGTGACCACGGCGCGGCCCCGGGCGTCGAGCGCGAGGGAGGTCACGCCGCCGACCGTGATGCCGCGGATCTTGACCGGGGAACTGGTGTCCAGGCCCTGCCCGGCGCGGCCGAACACGGCGTCGATCCGGGTGCCGCTGGTCTCGGTGGCGGTGCGGACGACGTACAGGACGGTCGCGGCGAGCACCGCCAGCAACGCGAGCGCGATGCCCAGGCGGGCGGCGAGGGAGAGATCTGCTCTGGCCACCGGCTCACCCCGTCAGCGGTATGTTGCCGCCGGCGCCCCAGAACAGGTACGACAGCAACAGGTTGAGCAGCACGATCGTGACGATCGACTGGCGGATGGCCCGGCCCGCCGCCACCCCCACGCCCACCGGCCCGCCCGTGGCGTGGAAGCCGTGGAAGCAGTGGATGACGATGACGGCGAAGGCGAACACGGCGACCTTGGCGACGCTGAAGGCGATGTCGCTGACCGGTAGGTACAGGTAGAAGTAGTAGTCGTAGACCCCGGGCGCCAGCCCGAACAGCACGGTGCACATCAGCCGGGTGGCGAAGAAGCTGGCGAACAGCGCGATCAGATAGATCGGCACCAGGGCCAGCAGCGCCGCCACCACCCGGGTGCAGATCAGGTAGGTGAAGGCGTTGATGCCCATCACCTCCAGCGCGTCGATCTCCTCCGAGATCCGCATCGCGCCCAGCTCCGCCGTGAACGACGAGCCGACCTGCGCCGCCAGCGCCGTGGCCGCGATGATCGGGGTGATCTCGCGGACGTTGGCGAAGCTGCCGACCAGGCCCATGAACGACTCCGCGCCGATGGCCTGCAGCCCCTGGTAGCCCTGCAGGCCCACGGTCGCGCCCACGACGAACGCCATCGTGAACACCACGAAGATCATCCCGCCGCCGATGACGGTCGCGCCGACGCCCACCACGACGTCGCTGACCTGCCGGATGACGACCTTGAAGTACTTGAGCCTGAGCACGATGTCGCGTACGGAGTAGAACAGCACCTTCCACACGAACAGCGGCCAGTCGGCCAGCGTGGCGAACCGCTCGGCGACGTCCCGCCCCCTGAGGGCGAGTCTGAGGCCGGCCGTCCGCGTCACCATCAGAGCGACCTCGGCGGGTAGGCGAGGAAGTACACGGCCGAGATGACGTAGTTGAACGTGAACACCAGCATGAACGTCACCACGGTCGCCTGGTTGACCGCCCGCCCCACCCCGACCGGGCTGGACGCGCACGTCATGCCCTTGTAGCAGGCCACCCCCGCCGCGATGAACCCGAAGATCCACGCCTTGAACAGCGTGACGTAGAGGTCGGAGGCCACCACGAGCGACAGCGCCCCCTCGAAGTACGCGCCGGGGGTGACGCCCTGGACGATCACGTTGAAGAAGTAGCCGCCGGTCGCGCCCGCCAGGATGACCAGCGGGCACAGGCACACCGCGATCGTGCTGGCCGCCCACATGCGCGGGGTGACCAGGCGATGGATCGGGTTGACCGACATGACCTCCATCGCGCTCAGCTCGTCGCGGATGTGGCGAGCGCCGATGTCGGAGGTCATCGCGCTGCCCCCGGCCCCGGCGATCAGCAGCGCGCTGGCCAGCGGCGCCACCTCGCGGATCAGGCCGACGAAGACCGCGCTGCCGGTCGCCGAGCCGGCGCCGAGCTGGCGGGCCAGCTCGCCCACCTGTAAGGCCACGGTGGCGCCCAGCGGCAGGGAGACCAGCAGCACCGGGACGCTGGTGACGCGGGCGAGGAACCAGCACTGGTCGACGAACTCCCACCACCAGTGCCGGACGTCCCAGCTCCGGCGCAGGCCCTCCAGCACGATGACGAACAGGTCACCGACCTGGCCGAGCGGCGAGCCGGCCCGGCGCCCGACGTACCCGGACCAGGCCATCACCACCTCCGCCGCCTACGGATTGGCAACCCTACTGACGGGCTGTCCAGTAGGCCATGCTTCCGTGGGAATTTGCGGAAAAGGTATGAGAGCCGGCTCGCACCTTGTCAGCCCGGCACGAAACGTGACCGGTCCGTTACGACAGGGCGCCCATCCAGGACTCGATCTCGTCCGGGTGGCGGGGGAGCCCGGACGACATCAGGGTCGCCCCGTCGGCGGTGATCACCAGGTCGTCCTCGATGCGGATGCCGATGCCGCGCAGCTCCCGCGGCAGCGTCAGGTCGTCGGGCTGGAAGTACAGGCCCGGCTCCACGGTCAGCACGTTGCCCTCCTCCAGGACGCCGTCCAGGTAGACCTCCGCCCGCGACTTCGCGCAGTCGTGCACGTCCAGGCCGAGCATGTGGCCGCTGCTGCACAGCGTGTAGCGCCGGTAGAGGCCGGTCTCCATGAGCGTGTCCGTGGAGTCCTTCAGCAGGCCCCAGTCGCGCAGGCCGTCGCAGATGACGCGCATGGCCGCCAGGTGGAAGTCGCGGAAGCGGGCGCCCGGCCCGAGCGTGGCGATGGCCGCCGTCTGGGCCTCGTACACCAGCTCGTACGCCTGCCGCTGCACGGCGCTGAACCGGCCCGACAGGGGGAACGTGCGGGTGACGTCGGCCGTGTACAGCGTGTCCGCCTCCACCCCCGCGTCCAGGAGCAGCAGGTCGGCGGGGTCGAGCGCGCCGTCGTTGCGGATCCAGTGCAGCACGCAGGCGTGCGCCCCCGAGGCCACGATGCTGTCGTAACCGGAGGCGTTGCCCTCCAGCCGCGACCGCAGCCCGAACACGCCCTCCAGATACCGCTCGCCCCGCGGGTGCCCGAACGCCTGCGGCAGCGCCCGCACGACGTCCTCGAAGCCGCGCACGGTGGCGTCCACGGCCGACTGCAGCTCGCCGACCTCCCACTCGTCCTTGACCAGCCGCATCTCCGCCAGGAACGACTCCAGCTCCGCGTCGCCCGCGCCCCTGGGGACCCGCGCGTCCACGGTGGCGTCGACCCCGCGCAGCACCCGTGCCGGGCCGCCCAGCTCCAGCTCGCGGATGTGCGCGCACTCCACCTGGTACAGCTCCGCCGCCTCCGCCAGGTCCGGCCGGGGGCCGGCCCAGAACTCGCCGTAGCGGCGGTCGCGGTAGAACTCCTGGCCCTCCTCGCGCGGGGCGCGCGGCCTGACGTACAGGACCGCCTCGCCGGACGGCTCGATCACCAGCACGTCGTCCGATTCGCTCGCGCCCGTCAGGTACGAGTACGCGCTGTGCGGCCGGAACCGGTAGTCACTGTCGTTGCTGCGCACCTTCAGCGTGCCCGCCGGGATCACCAGCCGCTCGCCGGGGAAACGCTGCGCCAGCGCGGCCCGCCGCTTGGCCGCCCACGGCGCGATCGGCTTCGCGCTCACCTGAGCCGTCCGGGTCCCCGCCCACCCGGTGCGCATGAACGCGGCGAGCTCGTCCGTGACGGGCAGATCGTGGCTTCCGGTGTTGAGCGGCTCGGTCATTTGGCGGTCCTTGAGTGAATTTTCGGTTTTTGTATGGGATTAAGTACGGGAGCAGCCTACGTGACCGCTTGACGCGGTCCCCACAGGGTTGTTTGCCTTGACGCAGGGCTTGGAACACTCAGGGCAGAGGTGGTGCACATGCTCATCGGGACGATCCTTCGTGGCAAGGGCAGTGGCGTGACGACCGTGGCGCCTGGAGCGACCGTACGGGAGCTGCTCACCCAGCTCGCCGAGCACAACATCGGGGCCGTCGTCGTGTCCTCCGACGGGGTCACGATCGAGGGGATCGTCTCGGAGCGTGACGTCGTGCGGCGCCTGCACGACCGCGGCGCCGCGATCCTCGACTCGCCGGTCTCGGCGATCATGACCACCGAGGTCACCACGGTCGGACCGGGCGAGAACGTCGACTCGCTGCGCCGGACGATGACCACGCAGCGGTTCCGGCACATGCCCGTCGTGGAGAACGGCCGGCTCGTAGGCATCGTGAGCATCGGTGACGTGGTCAAGAGCGCCATCGAGGAGCTGGAGACGGAGAAGGCGTCGCTCGTCGACTACCTCCACCGTTGACAGGGATGGCACGCTTGGGTCCGTGATGTACGGGCCCCCACCCCCTGACTACCCCCGGGTCCCCGAGTACCCGCGGGCGACGAGCAGTCCGCCGATCATCGTGCTCGTCTCCGGGCTGGCCGCCCTGCTGGGCTTCCTGCTGGGCGTCTTCGTCGGGTTCGGCGCGCAGACGGCGTCGTCGGGTGAGTCCGAGCCCAGGGTCACGGTGACGGTCGAGGAGAGCCCGACGGCCGAGCCCGAGCTCTCCATCCCCGCGGAGACCACCCCGCCGCAGACGGTTCCCAGCCAGACGGTCCCCAGCCAGACCGCGCCGGGCCAGACCCAGCCCAGCCAGACGGTGCCCAGCCAGACCCAGCCTGGTCAGACGCCGCCCGGTCAGACGACCCAGCCCGGTGGCGGTACCGCCACCGGGCCCGCTACTGGGCCCGCTACTGGGCCCGCCATCAACCCCGCGTCCCTGCGCACCCTCGTCGTCGGCACCGACATCCAGCCCGGCACCTACCGCACGGCCGGGCCCACCTCCGGGTTCCCCCTCTGCTACTGGGCCAGGCTGAGGAGCACGACCGGCGACGTGATCGCGACCGGCATGCCGACCGGCGCCGCCACCGTCACCATCCAGGCGACGGACAAGGCGTTCCAGACCGGCGGATGCGCGGAGTGGACCAGGGCGTGACGCCTTTCCCGTGGAGCCCGGCGACGTCGACGGCTACGGCGACGACAGCGGCTTCCGGCTCAGGGCCGCCGAGCAGGTGGATCGGCGCGTAAATCCTCGTGTATGCCGGTGTTGGCACTGGTAGGGCCAGCGTAGGAGGATGCGCTCAGCCCACCAAGGAGGAAGACATGTCGGTGTTGAAGAACTTCGTGGACAGCGTGCGCAGCGGGGCGATCGAGGTGATCGACCTCACCGCTCCGCTGACGTCGGAGACGCCGATCCTCCAGCTGCCCGAGCCGTTCGGCAACACGATCCCGTTCCGGCTGGAGGAGATCAGCCGCTACGACGACCGAGGCCCGGCCTGGTACTGGAACGACATCCACACCGGTGAGCACACCGGCACCCACTTCGACGCCCCCGTCCACTGGGTGACCGCCCGCGACGGCCAGGACGTCTCCCAGGTGCCCGCGCGCAGCCTCATCGCGCCCGCCGTGGTGCTCGACTTCGCGGCGGAGGCGTCGAAGGACCCCGACTTCCTCCTGCGGATCGACCACGTCAAGGAGTGGGAGCGGGTCAACGGCCCGCTCCCCGAGGGCGGCTGGCTCCTCTACCGCACCGGCTGGGACGCCCGCTCCGCCGACCAGGCCGCCTTCCTGAACGCCAACGAGACCGGGCCGCACACGCCCGGCGTGTCGGTGGAGTGCGCCGAGTGGCTGGCGTCCGAGACCCCCATCCTCGGCCTCGGCGTCGAGACCGTCGGCACCGACGCCGGCGCCGCCCATTCCTTCGACCCGCCCTTCCCCTGCCACTCCTTCCTGCTGGGCGCCGGCAAGTACGGCCTCACCCAGCTGCGCAACATCGACCGCCTGCCGGTGACCGGCGCCGTCGTGGTCGCCCCGCCGCTGCCCATCGTGGGCGGCTCGGGCAGCCCCGTGCGCGTGCTGGCCCTGGTGGAACGTTGATCGTCGCGCAGGCCGTCGGCCGGGCCCTGGCCGCCTGCGGGGCCCGGACCGCCTTCGGGGTGATCGGCAGCGGCAACTTCCACGTCACGAACGCCCTCGTGGCGGGCGGCGCGCGGTTCGTCGCCGCCCGCCACGAGGGCGGGGCCGCCACGATGGCCGACGCCTACGCCCGGATGAGCGGCCAGGCCGGGATCGTGTCGGTCCACCAGGGGCCCGGGCTCACCAACGCGATGACCGGCATCACGGAGGCGGCCAAGAGCCGGACGCCGCTGATCGTCCTGGCCGGTGAGGCCACCGAGGTCCGGTCCAACTTCCACATCGACCAGGCCGCGCTGGCCACGGCGGTGGGGGCGGTGCCGATGCGGGTCACGGGGCCGGGCACCGCCGTGGCCGAGGCGGTGGAGGCGTACCGGGTGGCGGTGGCGGAGCGGCGTACGGTGCTGCTGAACCTGCCCCTCGACGTCCAGGCCGCCCCCTACGACGGCCCGCCGCCGTCGCAGGTCGCACCCATGAACGCGGGCGAGCCCGCGTCGGGCGAGGTGCCGTCGGGTGCGGTGGCGTCGGGTGCGGTGGCGTCAGGTGAGGTGGCGGAGCTGGCGCGGGTGCTGGCGGCGGCCCGGCGGCCGGTGTTCATCGCCGGGCGCGGCGCCCGGCACGCGCGCCGGGAGCTGGTGGAGCTGGCCGACCTGACGGGTGCGCTGCTGGCGACGTCCGCGGTGGCCAAGGGGCTCTTCCGCGGCAGCCCGTGGGACCTGGACGTGTCCGGCGGCTTCGCCACGCCGCTGACCGCCGAGCTGATCCGGGGCGCCGACCTCGTCATCGGCTGGGGCTGCGCCCTGAACATGTGGACCACCCGCCACGGCTCCCTGATCTCGCCGGGCACGAAGGTGGTGAAGGTGGACCTCGACCCGGCGGCGCTCAAGACGCACGTGCCCGCCGATCTGGGCGTGGTGGGCGACGTGGCGGCCGTGGCCCGCGCGCTGGCCGACCGGCTCGCCGCGGGGCCCGTGGAGGGCTGCCGCTCGCCGGAGCTGGCGCGGCGGATCCAGGCGGAGGGCCGCTGGCGGGCGGTCCCGTACGACGACGAGAGCGGCGACGGCAGGATCGACCCCAGGACCCTCACCATCGGCCTGGACGACCTCCTGCCCCGCGAGCGGATCGTCGCCATCGACTCCGGAAACTTCATGGGATATCCGTCGATGTTCCTCGATGTCCCGGACGAGGGCGGGTTCTGCTTCACCCAGGCGTTCCAGTCGGTCGGGCTGGGCCTGGCGACGGCGATCGGCGCCGCCGTGGCCCGCCCGGACCGGCTCCCGGTGGCCGCGCTCGGCGACGGCGGCGCCCTGATGGGCCTGGCGGAGCTGGAGACCGTGGTCCGCCTGGGCCTGCCGATGGTGATCGTCGTGTACGACGACGAGGCTTACGGCGCCGAGGTCCACCACTTCGGCCCGCACGGGCACCCTCTGGGCACCGTCACGTTCCCCTCGGCCGACCTGGCCGCCATCGCCCGGGGCCAGGGCCTGGCCGCCGTGACCGTCACCGGGCCGGACGACCTGGCGGGCGTGGCCGAATGGCTGGAGGGAGCGCGTGAGCGGCCGCTGCTGGTGCACGCCAAGGTGACGAGGGAGCACGGCTCCTGGTGGCTGGAGGAGGCGTTCAGGGGCCACTGAGCACGCGGCGGAGGTCAGAGCTTGCGGAGTTCAGGGGCCACTGAGCACGCGGCGGAGGTCAGAGCTTGCGGAAGGTGCGGGCCTCCTCGGCCGCGGCCAGCACGTCGGCCAGCGGCTGGCCCGCGCCCGCCGCCACCGCCGCCGCGATCGCCCCCTCCACGAACGGCACGTCCGCCACCACGACCCGCCCGTCCTCCATCAGCAGCCGGGCGGTCAGCACCGAGCTGCCGAGGTCGGGGATGAGCACCACCCCGTCACCCCGGTCGACGCTGCGCACCGCCGCCTCGATGACGTCCACGCTCGTGCCCAGCCCGCCGTGCTCCATCCCTCCGGCGGCGACCACGGGAGCGTCCTCGCCCGCGATGCCGCGGACCAGCGCCACCGCCTCGGTCGCGAAAGCGGCGCTGTGGGAGACCAGGACCACGCCCACCATCGCTATGCCGCCACGGTGGCCAGCGCCTCCAGGAACAGCGCCGCCGACGCCGCCCCCGGGTCCTCGTGCCCGATGCTGCGCTCCCCGAGGTAGCTGGCCCGGCCCTTCCTGGCCTGCATCGGGATCGTGGCCTTGGCGCCCTCGGCGGCCGCCCGCGCCGCCTGGTCGAGCGCCTTGCGCACGCCCACCCCGTCGCGTACGGCCAGGGCCAGCGCGCGGGAGGCAGGGGCCAGGGCGTCCACCATGGTCTTGTCGCCCAGCGCGGCCTTGCCCAGCCGCTCGACCGCCACGACCCCCTCCTCGAACGCCGTCGTGAACCCGGCCAGCGTCACCGGCGTCTCCAGCGCCTTGCCCATCTGCCGGAACACCGACCCGTACAGCGGCCCGGAGGCGCCCCCGACGCGGCGGATCAGCGTCGTGCCGGCCGCCGTCAGCACCTCCGCCGGGGAGCCCGGCGGCGAGCCGTCCAGCGCCTTGAGCACCTCGGTGAGCCCGCGGTCGAGGTTCGTGCCGTGGTCGGCGTCGCCGATCGCGGCGTCGAGCCGGTTCAGCCGGTCGCGGTTCTCGCGCACGAGCCTGGCCGTCTCCTCGAACCAGGCCAGGAACAGGTCGGTGTCCATCAGCGCCCCCACCGCAGCGCGGGCGTCTCCACCGGCGCGTCCCACAACCGGGTCAGCGCGTCGTCGACCCGGCAGACGGACACGGAGAAGCCCTGCATGTCCAGGCTCGTCACGTAGTTGCCCACCAGCGAGCGCGAGATCCGCGCCCCCTTGCCCTTGACGAACGCCGCCACCTCCGCGAACACCACGTACAGCTCGATGAGCGGGGTGCCGCCCATGCCGTTCACCATCACCAGCAGGTCGCCCTGGAGCGGCAGGTCGCCGTGGATGGCCTCCATCGCCACGCCCGCCAGCTCGCGCGCCGACACCAGCGGCACCCTGGCCCGGCCGGGCTCTCCGTGGATGCCGATGCCCAGCTCCACCTCCGTCTCGGGCAGGTCGAAGGTCGGCTTCCCGGCGGCCGGGGCCGTGCAGGAGGTCAGCGCGATGCCGAACGACCTGCTGCGCTCATCCACCTCGGCCGCCACCGCCGCGACCTCGGCCAGCGCCGCGCCCTCCTCGGCCAGCGCCCCGGCGATCTTCTCCACGAACACCGTCGCCCCCGTGCCGCGGCGGCCCGCCGTGTAGAGGGAGTCCCGTACGGCCACGTCGTCGTCCACCAGCACGGTGGCCACCTCGACGTCCTCGACCAGCTCGGCGGCCATCTCGAAGTTGAGCACGTCGCCGGTGTAGTTCTTGACGATGTGGACCACCCCGGCCCCGCCGTCCACGCCCCTCGTCGCCTCGATGATCGGGTCGGGGACCGGCGAGGTGAAGATCTCGCCGGGGCAGGCGGCGTCGAGCATGCCGTGGCCGACGAAACCGGAGTGCAGCGGCTCGTGCCCGGACCCGCCGCCCGAGACCAGCCCGACCTTCCCCGGCCGCGGCCCCTCGGCCCGGTAGACCACCTGGTCGCGGACCCGCAGCGACGGGTGGGCCGCCGCCAGGCCGTTCAGCGCGTCCTCAACGACGGAGTCTGCCGTGTTGATGAGCTTCTTCATGGTCAAAACATCTGCCCGTTTTCACGACCGCGCAAGCGTCGTAGCGTGTGCGGCGTGGAGGTCTTCTACAGCCCGTACGATCCCGCGACCAACGACGAGCCCTACTCCGTCTACGCGCGGCTGCGCGCGCAGGCGCCGCTCTACCACAACGCCGGCCTGGACTTCTGGGCGCTGTCCCGGCACGCCGACGTCTCGGCCGCGCTCACCGACAGCGCGCTGCTGTCCAGCGACCACGGTCCCATGCTCGACCCGGGCGCCTGGGGCACGCACGCCCGCAGGTTCCTGTCGTTCGTGGCGATGGACCCACCCGAGCACACCCGCATGCGCGCCGCCATCTCCCGGGGCTTCACCCCGCGCCGGGTCGCCGCGCTGGAGCCCATGATCAGGGAGATCGCGCGCGAGCACATCGAGGAGGCCGTCGAGCGGGAGACGTTCGACTTCGCCCGCGACATCGCGGCCAAGCTGCCGCTCGACGTGATCTCCGAGCTGGTGGGCGTGCCGCCGTCGTACCGGGCGGGCGTGCGCCGCGACTTCAGCTCCGTGCTCGCCTACGACCCCGAGGGCAAGATGGCCGAGGACGGCCTCAAGGGCATCGTCTCCCTCGGCGACTACTACCGCTCGATCATCGCCGAGCGCCGGGCCGCGCCGGGCGACGACCTCGTCTCCGCGCTCGTCGCCGACGACGAGCTGACCGACGAGGACATCGTGGCGTTCCTGTTCCTGCTCATCGGCGCCGGCGCGGAGACGACCACCCACCTGCTCAGCGCCGCCTGGTACTGGGCGTGGCGCAACCCCGCCCAGCGCGCCGCCGCCTTCGGCGGGGCGATCACCGGGTGGATGGAGGAGTCGCTGCGCTACGACACCCCCGCGCACGGCGTCGCCCGCCGCCTCACACGGGACACCGAGTGGTACGGCACCCGCGTCCCCGAGGGCGCCAAGGTCTGGCTGCTGATCGGCTCGGCCAACCGCGACGAGGACGTCTTCGCCGACCCGGACGTCTACGACCTGACCCGCGACACCGGCCGGGCCATCAGCTTCGGCGCCGGCCGCCACTACTGCCTCGGCGGCCCCCTGGCCCGCCTGGAGGGCCGGGTGGCGCTGGAGGAGCTCACGAAGGCCGTCTCACCCGACTACGACATCGACGAGACGGGCATCAGGAGGACCGCCCACGGCAATGTCCGGGGGATGGTCAACCTCCCGACTACCGTGAAACGTGCCTGAGTACGTTACCTTCTGCTCATGGCTGAGATCGTGTACCCGCCGGTGATCGCCGCCGCGCGGACCCTCTTTCGCGTGCTCGACATCCGCTTCCACCTGGAGGGGACCGAGCACGTGCCGCGGACCGGGGGAGCGGTGCTGGTGAGCAATCACATCAGCTACCTCGACTTCATCTTCGCCGGGTTCGCCGCGCTGCCGTCCAAGCGGCTGGTGCGGTTCATGGCCAAGCAGGACGTGTTCGACAACCGGATCTCGGGGCCGCTGATGCGCGGGATGCACCACATCTCGGTGGACCGGGGGGCGGGGGCGGGCTCGTACGCCACGGCGCTGCGGATGTTGAAGGCCGGCGAGGTGGTGGGCGTGTTCGCCGAGGCGACGATCAGCAGGTCGTTCACCGTCAAGGAGATCAAGAACGGCGCGATCCGGATGGCCCAGGCGACGAACACGCCGGTGATCCCGGTGGCGCTGTGGGGCGACCACCGGCTGTGGACGAAGGGCCGGCCGCGCAGGCTGCTGCAGCGGCACGTGCCGGTCACCATCCTGGTGGGCGAGCCGATGCACCCCAAGCGCGGGGAGAACGTCAACGACCACACCGCCGACCTGCACCGGCGGATGTCGGAGCTGGTGGACCGGGCGCAGCGCACCTACCCGGAGATCCCGCCGGGCGTGTGGTGGCAGCCGGCCCACCTCGGGGGGACGGCGCCGACCCCGGAGGAGGCGGCCGCCATGGACGCCGCCGAGGCCGAGGCCAGGTCGAAGAAGGTGGAGTAGACCGGCCGCTGTCTGCGAGGCGGCGGTCTGCCGCGTTCGGGAT
This sequence comes from Nonomuraea sp. MTCD27, assembly GCF_041950495.1. Taxonomy (NCBI): domain Bacteria; kingdom Bacillati; phylum Actinomycetota; class Actinomycetes; order Streptosporangiales; family Streptosporangiaceae; genus Nonomuraea; species Nonomuraea sp. MTCD27. The sequence goes on from NZ_JBGNUW010000002.1 coordinate 638,455, forward strand.
AACCGGCCATTATCACGTACATGACGCATACGCGTGCTCGTCAAGGTCATGGGCGTGGGATGTTGCGCAGGTTCGAGCGGGCGAAGCTGGATCATGCAGCCGACGCCGCCGCTGAGCACGAGCTTGCTGGTGGTGGTGGCGAAGCCGGCCAGTTGCGGTTGCCGTACTGGATCCATTCCTTGCCGCGCAGCGCGTGCCCGACCGGTGCCTTGACGCGTTCGGCGAAGGCCATGACCTCCTCGTGGGAGCCGGCCGTGCCGCTGCCGCAGAACCGTGTGATCTTCTCGGCCTCGTCGACCAGCCGGGCCAGCTCGGCGATCTCGGCCTCGCCGGGCCGTACGACCGGCCGCCGGGTGAGCAGGGCAGGTTCGACGGTCCGCTGTGGCGCGTCCTGGCCGGCGATGTCTCCCGACATGCTGACGACCGCGACGCCCGAGCGGCCGATCGCGTGCTGGATGGCGGTCTGCAGGATGCGCGGCATCTGCGCCGGATGTGAGATCAGCTCGGAGTAGTGGCTGGATTCGGCGAACAACCGGTCCGGGTGGGTCTCCTGGAAGAACGAGGTGCCGATCTCGGCGCTGGGGATGTGGGCGGCCAGCGCCAGCACCGGCGCCATGCTGCGCTGCGCGTCGAACAACCCGTTGATCAGGTGCAGATGGCCTGGGCCGCAACTGCCCGCACACGCGCCCAGACGCCCGGTGAGCTGCGCCTCCGCGCCTGCCGCGAACGCCCGGACGGCGAGGTCGTCGCCGAGCCGCCAGAGCTGGTTGTCCCAGCCCCGCGCGCCGCTCGCCGCTCGCCGGGTAATCGGCCAGGTCGGGGTGCTGGTCACGCCCGCGACTTCCAGGCAAGGCCTCATATGGACAAGACGCCCGGGAGGCGATGAACGGTTGGGGCATTCCCGAAATCCGTACAGACATGATCATCTACGGCCGGGCATACCGCCGATATACCGGCGCTCCCTACGCTCCCTTCGACGGATGCAAGTCAAGGTAACGGAAAGGGCATCATGCGACTGAGCACCATACTTCGGCATGCGGCGATCGTCGGGACCGCGGGACTGACGTTGTCGATCGTCGGCGCCGGCGGCGCTTCCGCCTCTGCGTCGGCTGACAAGACTCTCAGCGGCAGTTGCTCGTCGGACCCCAAGGGTTACAGCGGCTCGGCGCGCTACTACTACAACAGCGCAGGGAGTGACGTCTTCACCAAGTTCACGTACACGATTGGCGGTCGCGCCGGATCGAAGACCGACGTGGCCATCGATGTCTATTCGGACAAGAACAACGCGGTCGACAAGTGGCACGGCGGTTGGGGCACCGACAGCGCCAAGGTGGGCACGAAGAGCGCGACCGTCCACATCATCAGCCCGGCGAAGGACAAGGTCTACGTGAAATTCTGGGTGCGCTGGGACCTTCCGGGCCTCGACCCCACGTGCAGCTTCCAGACCAAGCGGATCTAGCGGCCGATGAACCACCGCGCACTTGTCGCGTCCCTGCTGGCGCTGGTGGCGGTCACGTCGTGTTCCACCGGCGGTGAGCAGGAAATTCCGCCGGTCTTCGTCGCAGCCTCCTCGACGGGGGCGATCGTGTACGACCCGCAGACCGAATCGCACCTCGGGTACGCCTCGGACGGGCGGCACGTGTGGACGGACAAGCAGGCTGCCGTCTGCGCGGCCCGATGCCCTGAAGCGGCCTTCTCCACCGCTACCCGGAAGGTGCTGAGCCGGCGGGGCGATGCGGACACGGTCGTCGCCGAGGGAGGGACGCTCCAGATCCAGCGTTCGGACGGCAAGAAGGAGAGCCATCAGGTCGCCGGCGTGGAGAACGTCCTCTGGCGGGAGAGCCCCGACCGGACGACGGCTCTGCTGCTCTACGCCGACCCCACGCTGCCCGGCGGTGAGATCCTGCGCTTCCAGCGCGACGCTCACGGATGGCGGGCTACAGGGGAGCGCGTGCCCGCCGGGGGGTTCTGGGGTGGCTGCGTCGGCGGAGACTGGGCGGTCCTGACCGGCGAGCGCGGAGGGATACTCAAGGACGGGACCGTCGTTCCCCTTCAGGTCGATCTCGACCAGGCCGGGGAATGCGTGGCCGGTACGCGAGGGGGCGCGGTGGTGTCCCGCTACGTCGACCAGCGCGGAACCCATCACACCGAGGTGCGCGGCATCGACCCGAGCGGGCGGCAGACGTGGTCGCGCGATGTCGCCGCTCGGGCCGGTGTGATCGCCGATCCGTCCGGTACGGCGGTCGGCCTGGTCCACGATGGTGAGCTGGAATTGCTCGACGTCAAGGGGGAGGTCCGCGAGCGGCGCGAGGACGTCGTCGCGGCCAGCTTCACTGAGACGGGCCGCCTGGTGACGGTGAACGCCGACGGCGAGGTCACCTGGGCCGCATAAAGCTCACTCATCCGCGTGTCAGACGGCGTGTACGCCTGTGCGAACGTGCGCTGGCCGGTTCGGCCGGCGCACAAGCCTCATCGCTGTGCGGCTCAGGGCCGTCACCTCAGCGCGGACCTGACCCGTCCACTGGCCAAGCTCCTCTGGATCAACGAACTCACGAACTCCTCCAGATCCCTGTTCAACTACTTCCGCAACAAGGAAGACCTCGCGCTGCGGCTGCGCGCCTGGATCACCACCGGGCTCGGACACGAGCGCGTCTCGGCGATCACCGCCCGCGAGATGACCGCCTGGCACGATCACCTGGCCGCCGCCGGGCGGCACGCGAAAGAGCGGCAGCACGGCCGCCATGGCACCGGCGACGGTCAACAATCACCTTGCCCACGCCTCGGCGCTGTTCTCCTGGATCAGCGCCCACGCCCCGGCCGCCCTGCTGCCCAGCGGGGACCCTACCAAGCGCGCCGAGCCGCTGCGCCTGCCCGCCCCCGAGGTCCGCGCCCTGTCCGGCGCCCAGGTCCGCACCGTCAACAACGTGCTGGACCGCCTGGAATCTGCGCCGCGCCCAGATCGCCGGCCTGGACCTTGCCCAGCTACAGCCCGCGATCCCGAGCACCTACGACAGACCAATCAGGCCAGGCCGACCGGGGCACGCGGCAAAGGCCGCACCACTTTGACGCTTACTTGGTCTGCCCCACCGGATCTCCGACATATGATCATGCGCATATGCGGGAAATCAGCGAACCCCCGATCGCCAGGGTGGACGTCGTGCGCGCGGCAAAGCCGTCAAAGGGTCGTGGTGGCGGCGCATACACTTCGTGCCGGGCTGGGGCGCCGGCAACGAGTCGACTCTCTGGCAGCGCGTCAGAGCGGTCACGGCTTCCCTATTGCACCGGCTTCAGTACCGCCTGCAGGAGCACGACGCCCTCGCCGTACTTGTCCTTCAGCCGTTGCTGGAGCTCCTCACTGGCCACCCAGACGCCCACGACCACCTGCTCCTTCATGACGTCGACGGAAGTCGAGGTGAAGGGCTGGCCCAGATCGTCGCCGATGAACTCCTGGATCTGCCACAGCGTTTCCTGGCTGCGCCGGGCCTGGCTGACGCAGAGCGCGCCACCCCAGCTCTCCCGGATCCACGCCTCCCTGCCGGCCAGGTCGCCCGTGAACTTCACGTTCAGCACCAGCTTGGTCGGGTCGTTGGCGTACTTCTCCGACCACTCCCGCTTGCTGCCGTCGTAGCCGGGGATCGAGTCCAGATAGCTCTGGTCCAGCCACACCCCGCCCACGGCTTCCTCATTCTGCAGCCGCTGCTGAGTCGCCTGGAGCGCTTCCTGGGTGGCCTTGGCGGGATCAGCCGGCCGCCGGCCGCCCTCCGGGACGGGGCACGGGCTGTCGAACCTGTGCTCCTCCGGCCTGCCCTGGGCCGCCGCCCCTGGTGGTTCGGTCAGGGTCAGCCGGGAGCCGTCCCAGGTGCCGACCACCCGATACTGACCCCACTTCGTACCCTGGACGCTCTCGTGCTCAACCTTGGACCAGTCCCAGCCGACGATGTCCGGCCCACTGCACTGGGGTGGCAGCGACGCGGCCATCGCGGCGCACAGCTGCGGCCCGTGGCCGGGGTTCTCCAGGACGGAGACGGCGTCGGCCGTGTACGTGACCGGCTTGCTGGCCGCCACTTCGCTGCCGCAGGCGGTCAGCACCATGAGGGCGAGGAAGGCGAGTGAGCGCATGACCTTCAGACGTGCGAACGCTCCGCAGAGGTTCAGCAGCATGCGCTCGAGGTCACAAGGGGGGACACCTCCGGGTCGGCGGGTGCGGCTGACATTGGAGGTACGCAGCGGGCGGGATGTTCGCATCCTGGCAATTATGTTCATCCGCCAGCGGTTATGTCCGCCATCCCCGGGCAGTCGCTCTACGTGCCAGGCCGCGGATCGGCCACTCTCCGGTACGGCTGCCCCGTCAGGTCAGGCGGGGTAGCCACGCCCTACCGGCAACCCGACCGGCCAAGACCGCGCCTGCGGGATCAACGCACCCAGGTCTGCCGCCACGGCGGGACAGGCGGCGTGCGCCGACCATGCCTCTTCCCCTCGGCCTCGCCCGGATTCGCAAGGACATCCCCGCGCTGGTCCGGGCAGTTCACCAGGTCGCGCTCGAAACCAGGGTGGCAGGTCCGGGCGGCGACCTCACGGGTCCGGGGGCAGCGGTCCGTCGGGCCCGGGCGGGGGCCGAGGCGGAGTTCAGGGGCGGCGGCCGGCGGGCCCGGGCGGTCAGGTCAGATGGCGGCCTGGTAGGCGCTGGCGCGCATTCCCGCCAGCAGCCCCGCCGTCTGCTCCGGCGTGTAGCGGCGCACGGGATCGTGGTGCAGCAGCCCCTCGATGAGCGGCCGCATCACCCCGGCCCGCCGCGGCGGCGGGTAGGGGCCGCTGCGCGCCATGCCCAGCACCGTCGCGGCGTCCTGCCCGGGATAGGGCGGCTGGCCCTCGATGGCGCTGTAGAGGGTGGCCCCGAAGGACCACATGTCGGCCTCCTTGCTGGCCGGCCCCCCGTGCAGCCGCTCGGGGGCCATGAAGGCGGGGGTGCCGCGCAGCCGGCGCGAGTTCGTCATGCGGATATCGCCCTCGGCGGTCGCTATCCCGAAGTCGGTCAGCACCACCCGGTCACCGGTCAGCATGACGTTGGCGGGCTTGACGTCGCGGTGCAGCACACCCGCCTGGTGGGCGGTGCGCAGCGAGGCGAGCAGGTGCTGCCCGATGGCCGCCACCGACTGGGCCGGTAAGGTGCCCACCTGAGAGAGCAGCTGGTGCAACGAGAGCCCGTCGAGATATTCCATCACGATCCAGAGCTTGCCGCCCTCTTCGATCAGGTCATGCACCGTGACGATGTTGGGATGCGTCAGCCCCGCGGCCATCCGCGCCTCACGCAGCACCCGGCGGCGCACCATCTCGGCCTCACCGGCCAAGGTCAGCTCCTTGAGCGCCACCGTACGGTGGAGGAGCTGATCGAACGCCCGCCAGACGACTCCCATACCCCCACGACCGGCCTCCTCATTCAGGAGGTACCGTCCGCCGATCTCCCGCATACCATCCCCTCAAGCTCCGGGGGATAATCATGTCACCTCAGCACCAGCTGTAGGGTGCCTAACGTGATCTGGATATGTCGGAAAGTGTAGGTTCGCTGGTCAGAGGCCCAGAAATTCGATCCGACAAAGCGCGCCACACCAGTCCGACTCCCGCCAAACATACTCCCGTCGCGCCGACGAGGACGGCTCCGATGCCCACGAACTCGGCCACGACGCCGCCCAGGGCCGCTCCGAGGGGCATTCCGCCCATCCCGACGAGCCGGTATGCCGAATTCACCCTGCCGAGCAGTTCCGCCGGGATCAGCCGCTGCCTGAGCGAGATCACCAGCACGTTCCCCGCGGCCCCGACCAGCCCCCACAGCACGGCCGTCGGGTAGAGCGCCCAGGCGGACGGCACGATCACCGGCACCAGGAGCAGCAGGCTGCTGATCAGCCAGTTGCCCACGAGCGTCCGGAACTCCCCGAACATCGCCGCGGCCCGGCCCGACAGCAGCGAGCCGAGCACCGCCCCGATCGCGAAGGCCGTGGTCATCAGGCCGTACCCGGCCGGCTCCAGCCCCATCCGCGACCCGTCGCCGACCGCCCACAGCACGAAGACGGCGAAGTAGGCGGAGTTGGCCAGGTTGAGCAGGCCGGCCGTGATCGCCAGGCTCCGCAGGACCCGGTGCGACCACAGGTAGCGCAGCGCCTCGGCGATGTCCACGCGCATGGGGCGGCGCCGCGCGGGCGCGGCCAGGCGGTACGTGCCGCGCATGCCCACCAGGAGCAGCCCCGCGGCGCCGTACAGGAGGGCCGGGGCGCCGATGACGGCGGCGGGCAGGGCCACGACGAGCAGGCCGGCCGCCGGCGCGCCGACGAAGTCGTTGCCGATCATCTGGGCGGTGGAAATGCGGCCGTTCGCCCTGGTCAGGCGCTCCTGGGGGACGGTCATGGGCAGGATGGACTGCGCGGAGAGGTCGGCGAAGACCTCGCACACGCCGGCCAGCAGCACGGCGGCCAGCAGGAGCCACAGGTCGAGCAGGCCGAGCGCGGCCAGGAGCGTGGCGGCGGCCAGGATCGCGGCGCGGGCGAGGTTGGCCCGCACCATGACGCGGCGGCGGTCGGCCCGGTCGGCCACCGCGCCCGCGTGCAGCGCCAGCACCAGCCACGGCAGCGTGGCGGCGGCCCCCACCAGGGACACGAGGGTGGGGGAGCGGGTCATCGACACGGCGAGCAGCGGCGCGCCGATCTTCAGCACGCCGTCCGCCAGGTTGGACATCCCGGTGGAGGCCCATAGGAATCCGAATGAACGCCCAAGACCGGCCATGGCTGACTCCGATAGTGTGTAAGGGAAAGTGTGCACAGGTTTCTTTGCAAAGATAGGCTTGCACAACGATGCAGATCAAGAGCTTCTCCGCCCGGACGCTCGACGCGAACGCGCTGAAGTCGTTCGCTCACCCCCTGCGACTGCGGATCTACGAGCTGCTGGACGAGCGCGGCCCCGCCACGGCCACCGGGCTCGCCGGCCTGCTCGGGCAGAACACCGGGGCGACCAGCTACCACCTGAGGGAGCTGGCCAAGCACGGCATGATCGAGGTCGCGGCCGGGATGGGTCGCGGGAAGGAGAAGTTCTGGCGCATCACGCCCGGCGGCTTCTCCTACGGCGAGCCGCCCGCCGACCCGGAGGCGGCGAGCGCGATGGAATACCTCCTCGACGACCTGGTCCGCCGGCGCGGCGCCGAGCTGGCCCGGTGGCGCGAGGAGATGACCGGGGCGCCGGAGGAGTGGGTGGAGGCCGCCGCGTTCGGGCGCCGGTCGCTGCGGCTCACGCCGGAGGAGACCGCCGCCATGCGGGACCAGGTCTTCGAGGTGCTGGAGCGTTACCGGGCGCTGTCGGACGGCCGGGCGGAGCCGCCGGAGCCGGCCGGGCACGTGGTCGTGCACTTCGACGTCCTGCCGGTGGGCGCCACGCCCGAGCGCTGAGGGCCCGGCTCAGGGTGGCCCGCCGCGATCACATCCTAGGGATTTCCCTAGGCCCCGCCCTGAGGCCAGGGCTTGACCCGAGCCCATAGTGTCCTCGATCGGAACCCGGCCCTTTCCGGGCGACGGCCAAGGAGTCGACCATGGCGCGCGGCAAGATGCCGTTACCGGCCCGCTGGAACGCTCCACGACGTCACGGGCAGGCTCACCGGGCGGCAGGCGGGGGCTCGCCCGGGGAGCGGGCGCGGCAGGAGGGGCCGGGCCGCACCCGCACGGACATCAGCCGCGCGCCGTTCACCCGCACGGCATTCAATCGCTGACACGCCTCCGGGCCCGCCGGACACAGGGCTCGGACGGGCGGCGCCCCCGTCCCGGGCTGGAGGGACGGGGGCGCCTGCCCCTCCTCGCGCGAGCGGTCAGGTGATCAGGCTGAGGGCGCGCTCGGCCATGCCCTCCGGGGCCGTCTTCGGCGAGCCGCAGGAGAACGGCGGCTGCGGGTCGTACTCGATGGCGAGCTGCACGCTCTGCGCCGTCTCGGGGTCGGTCGCCCGCGCCAGCAGCGTCAGCGCCATGTCGATGCCCGCCGACACCCCCGCCGCGGTCACGATCCTGCCCTCCGTGACCACCCGCTCGGTCACCGGCTCGGCCCCGTACGTCCTCAGCAGGTCGAGGATGGCCCAGTGGGACGTAGCCCGCGCGCCCGACAGCAGCCCGGCGGCACCGAGCAGGAGCGAGCCACTGCACACCGAGGTCGTCCACCGGGTGCGCTCGTGCGCCTGCCTGATCCAGCCCACCAGGGCCTCGTCGGACAGGGCGTCCAGGGTGCCCGGGCCGCCCGGGACCACGATCACGTCCGGCGCGGGCAGGTCGGCGTACGAGGCCGTGGCGGTCAGCGTGAGCGTGCCGCGGTCGTCGCCGACCGGCCCCGGGTCGGCGGCGACGAACGTGACCGTCCAGCCGGGCGCGAAGGCCAGCACCGTGTACGGCCCCACCGCGTCGAGCGCGGTGAACCGGGGATAGAGCGGGATGGCGACGTGCATGGGCTTACCTCTCCTTGGACTGGAAACGGCGCCGGTGGTCGCCCGGCGAGATCCGCCAGTGCCGCCGGAAGACGCGGTAGAGCGTCTCCGGCGTGCCGAGCCCCGACTCCCTGGCGACCGACTCCAGGGGCAGGCCGGTCACCTCCAGGAGCCGCCTGGCGGTGTCGGCCCGGCTGCGTTCGACGTACCGGCCGGGGGACAGGCCGGTCTGCTCGGTGAAGACGCGTGAGAAGTGCCGCTCACTCATCCCGGCGCGCGCGGCGAGGGCGGGCACGCTGAGGTCGGCGGCCGGGTTCGCGTCGATGTGGGCCTGCAGCTCCCTGAGCGGCTCGCTGCGCGGCGTCATGGCCCGCATCGGGGTGCTGAACTGGCTCTGCCCGCCCGGCCTGTGCAGGTAGACCACGAGGCCCCGGGCGACGTCCCTGGCCAGCGCGTGCCCGTGGTCCCTGGCCACCAGCGCCAGCGCCAGGTCCACGCCCGACAGCACGCCCGCGGAGGTCCAGACGTCGCCGTCCTCGATGTAGAGCGGATCGGCGTCGACCTCGACGCGTTCGTAGTGGCTCTGGAGCTCGCCCGCGACCAGCCAGTGCGTGGTGGCCCGCCGGTGGTCCAGCAGCCCGGCCTCGGCCAGCAGGAACGCGCCGTTGCAGACCGACGCCACCCGGCGCGCGGCCGCGGCGAGCGCGGCGATGCCCGCCACCAGCTCCCGATCGGCCAGCTGCTCGGGCACGGACAGCCCGCCGGCCACCAGCAGCGTGTCGATCGGCCCGGTGACCTCGGACAGCGCCGCCGCCGTGACCGTGACGCCGTTCCCGGCGGGCACCGCGCCGGCGCGCACGGCGACCAGCTCGACCCGGTAGCCGTCGCGGGGCCGGAACAGGGCGGCGGTGGCGAAGACGTCGGCCGGACCGGCCATGTCCAGGAGCTGGAAGCCGGGGAAGACGACGATCAGGACACGTCGCTGCATGCTGTCCATGCTGGTCGCGGGCCGGTCATGGCGTCAACGACGCGAACATTGCACATTACGCCACGGTCAGGTCCCGGCGTCGTCGAGCACGACCGCGGGCTCCTCGTCCGCGTCCAGCCGGTCGCATGCGAGCGGCAGGCCGGTGGCCGCCTCGACGAAGGCGAGCGCCCGTGCTCGTACCGGTGCCCGGTGAAGTGCCGCGAGAACGCCGAGAGCCCCCGGGGGCAGGACCGGGGGCTCTCGCCGACGATGGGCGCAGGTGATCAGCCCATGTGCGGGTAACGGTGGTCGGTCGGCGGCACGAACGTCTCCTTGATCGTGCGGGCGTTCACCCAGCGGATCAGGTTGAAGATCGAGCCGGCCTTGTCGTTGGTGCCGGAGGCGCGGGCGCCGCCGAACGGCTGCTGGCCCACGACCGCGCCGGTCGGCTTGTCGTTGACGTAGAAGTTGCCCGCCGCGAAGCGCAGCCGCTCGGAGGCGGCGGCGATCGCGTACCGGTCCTGGGCGATGATCGACCCGGTCAGCGCGTACGGGGCGATGCCCTCCATCTGGTCGAGCACCGTGTCGTAGTCGCGGTCCTCGAAGACGTGCACGCCGAGGATCGGCCCGAAGTACTCCTTGACGAAGATCTCGTCGGTCGGGTCCGCGCACTCCAGGATGGTCGGCTTGACGAAGTAGCCGGTGGAGTCGTCGTACGAGCCGGTGAGCACGTCGATGTTCGACGCCGCCCGCGCCCGGTCGATCGCCTCCTTGTGCTTGGCGAAGGCCCGCCCGTCGATGACCGCGCCCATGAACGTGGACAGGTCGCCCGACACGTCGCCCACGGTCAGCGACTCGGCCACGGAGACGAAGTCGTCACGCATGCGGTTCCAGACCGAGCGCGGCACGTACGCCCGCGACGCGGCCGAGCACTTCTGGCCCTGGTACTCGAACGCGCCCCTGACCAGCGCCGTCGAGAGCACCGCCGGGTCGGCCGACGGGTGGGCGAGCACGAAGTCCTTGCCGCCGGTCTCCCCGACGAGGCGCGGGTAGCCGTGGTAGGAGGCGATGTTCGCGCCGACCGTGCTCCACAGGTGCTGGAACGTCGCGGTCGAGCCGGTGAAGTGGATGCCGGCCAGCGCCGGGTGGCCGAGCGCCACCTCGGAGACGGCCTGCCCGTTGCCGGTGACCATGTTGATCACACCCGGCGGCAGCCCGGCCTCCTCCAGCAGCCGCATCGTGAAGTGCGCGGCGAACTGCTGGGTCGGCGACGGCTTCCAGACGACGACGTTGCCCATCAGGGCGGCCGACGTCGGCAGGTTTCCGGCGATGGCGGTGAAGTTGAACGGCGTGATCGCGAGCACGAAGCCCTCGAGCGGCCGGTATTCCATCCGGTTCCACACGCCCGGCGACGAGACCGGCTGGTCGGCGTAGAGCTGGCGGGCGTAGGCCACGTTGAACCGCAGGAAGTCGATCAGCTCGCAGGCCGAGTCGATCTCCGCCTGCTGCGCCGACTTGGACTGGCCCAGCACGGTCGCCGCGTTCAGCGTCGCCCGCCACGGCCCCGACAGCAGGTCGGCGGCCTTCAGGAAGATCGCCGCCCGCTCGTCGAACGACAGCGCCCGCCAGGCGGGCGCCGCCTGGAGCGCGCCGGCGATGGCGTCCTGCACGTCCCGGGCCGTAGCGTCGTTGGTACGGCCCAGGACGGAGGCATGGTTGTGCGGCTGCACCACGTCGATGGTCGCGCCGCCGCCGAGGCGCTGCTCGCCCCCGATGGTCATGGTCAGGTCGAGCGACGACCCGGCCAGTTCCTTGATGCGGTCCTCCAGCGCGCCCCGCTCGGCGCTGCCGGGCGCATAGCCGTACACACGCTCGTTAGCGGGCACGGGCACGTTGCTGATGGCGTCCATTTACTTACCCCCAAGGGCACGAAGGAAGAAGGCGACGTTGGCGGGGCGCTCAGCGAGGCGGCGCATGAAGTAGCCGTACCAGTCGTCGCCGTAGGGGACGTAGACGCGGACCGTGTGGCCGGCCCCGGCCAGGGCCTCCTGCCGGTCGGTCCTGATTCCGTAGAGCATCTGGAACTCGTGGTCGCCGATCGTCCGCCCGAACCGGTCGGCGAGCAGCTCCGTGATCGCGATCATGCGGTCGTCGTGCGTCGCCACCATGGGGTACCCCTTCCCCGCCATGAGGATCCGCAGGCATCGCACGTACGCCTTGTCCACGTCGGACTTGCCCTGGTGGGCCACGGAGGCGGGCTCGCGGTAGGCGCCCTTGACCAGGCGTACGCGGGAGCCCTCGTCCGACAGGTCGCGGCAGTCCTGCTCGCTGCGGAACAGGTACGCCTGGATCGCCACGCCCGTCGCCGGGTAGTCCTCGCGCAGCTTGCGCAGGATGGACAGCGTCGAGTCGACGGTGGTGTGGTCCTCCATGTCGAGCGTGACGGTGGAGCCGTTCGCCGCGGCGGCGGCGCAGATCTCGCGGGCGTGCTCGAGCGCCATGGCGTCGTCGAGCCGCTGCCCGACCGCCGACAGCTTCACCGACACCTCGCCCCGGGTCCCGAGATCGAGCGGCCTGACCGCTTGGAGCAGGGTGATGTAGGCGTTGGCGGTGTCCTCGGCGGCCCGCGCGTCCAGCGTCTCCTCGCCGAGGTGGTCGACGGTCACGGCGAGCTTGGCGTCGCTCAGCCGTTCGATGGCGGCGCGGGCCTCCTGGACGCTCTCGCCCGCGACGAACCGCTGCACGACCTTCTTGGTGAGCGGGAAGCCTGACACGGAGCGGCGTACGACACCGCTCCTCGAAGCGGTGAGCAGCAGTTGACCCAGCATGGTGCCAAGTCTAAAAACGCAGCTCAGAGGGGGCCATCGACGGGCGTAACGCCGGTTGTGGCAGGCTGTCGTACAAATGCACAACTCGACCGACCTACAAGAGATCGTCGACGAGATCGCCGCCCGGCTGGGCGCGTCCGCGACGCTGGAGGACCGCTCGTTCCGGCTGCTGGCCTACGGAGCGCAGCACGGTGACATCGACACGGTCCGCCAGGAGTCGATCCTGCGCCGCCGCGCCACGGGGGAGGTGCGCGAATACTTCGAGCGCTACGGCATCGCCCGGGCGAGCGGCCCGGTCCGGATCCCCGCGGACGCCGAGCTCAAGGTCCTGGCCAGAGTGTGCTGGCCGCTGCGCCACGCGGACGTCACCTACGGCTACCTGTGGCTGCTCGACTCGGGCGAGCTGACCGACGAGACCCTGCGGGCCGCCGCGCCGCTCGTGGCCAGGGCCGCCGCGGCGCTCGCCCAGGAGGCCAGGAGCAGGCAGGACCTCGGGCGCGGCCTGCGCGCCCTGCTCTCCGCCGATCCCGAGGAGCGCGCCGGCGCCTCCATCGAGGTGCCGGGCCCGGTCGCGGCCATCGCCGTACGCGAGTCGCAGGAGCGCGTCGCGGCCCTCTGGACGCTCCCGCGCGGCGTCGTGGCCCGCCCGGGCTCGCCGGTCGCCCTGCTGGCCCCCGCCCACCTGGCGGGCGAGGTGGCGCAGACCGTCCAGAGCGCGTACGGCACCGCCGCCGGCATCGGCGCGCCCAGGGCCGACCCGGCCGACGCCTGGCTGAGCTGGCGCGAGGCCCGCCAGGCCCTGCGCATCGCCGAGCACTTCCCCCGCCACGCCCCCATCGCGCGCTGGGAGGACCTGGGCGTGCACCGCCTGCTGGCCCGGCTCGGCCAGGCGGACCTGCGCGAGCTCGCCGCCGAGACCACGGCGCTGGACGCCGAGCTGGCGCACACCGTGGAGGTCTACCTCGACCTCGGCGGCCACGTCCAGAAGACGGCCGCCGAGCTGGGCATCCACCGCCAGACGCTCTACTACCGGCTGGGCAAGGCCGAGCGCCTCACGCACCGCGACCTGTCCGACGGCGACGACCGCCTGGCCGTGCACCTGGCACTGAAGGCGGCCCACCTGCGCAACCTGGACGCCTGAGCGGCCCCTGCGAAGTCTCCTTAACCTTCCCGGCCGACCGTGCGGCGCGGGCGCGGCCGCTCGGCCGCCGTCCTCGCTCAGCCGGTGGCGCGGTCGAGGAGTTCGAGCAGGTGGTGGTACGGCTTGCCGGTGGCGCGGGTCAGGCCGAGCTCGCAGGTGCGGTTGACCGAGGCGTGCGCGGCGAACTCCCCGGCCCGTACGGCGGCGGCCTCCGCCCGGGTGGCCGAGGCGGTCAGCTCGGGATGGAGCAGGCCGCGGTCGCCGGCGAAGGCGCAGCACTGCCAGCCGTCGGGGACCACCACCTCGTCCGCGACCGCCTGGGCGATCCGCGTGATCGCGGCGTCCAGGCCCAGGCGGGTGGAGGAGCAGGTGGGGTGCAGGGCCAGGGAGGGCAGTCGGCGTTCCACCCGGAGGCGGGGCAGGAGGTGCTCGGCGGTGAAGGCGACCGCGTCCAGCACCTGGAGGACGGGCCCGGCGCCTGCTCCGGTGGCTGCTCCGGCTCCTGTGTCGGTGCCTGCTCCGGCGCCTGTTTCGGCGGAGGCGACGGCGACGAGGCGGTGGAAGCCCTCGGTGCAGGAGGCGGCGTCGCTGACGACCGGGATGCGGCCACCGTCCGTGGCCCCGAGGAGCGCGTCGCGGACGCGGTCGCTCATCTCCTCGAAACCGTCGGCGTACCCCTTGGACGACCAGGGCGTGCCGCAGCACAGGCCGCCGATCCCCTCGGGCACGTGCAGCCGCACGCCCGCCCGCTCGGCCAGCCGGGCGAACGCGGCCATCACGCCGGGGCCGCCGTCGGCCGGGGCGAAGAGGGTGTTCAGGCAGGACGGGACGTAGACCGCCTCGGCTCCGGGGTCCGGGGCCGGGCGGCGGCGGGTCCCGCCGCGCGGCAGGTCGCGGGTCCACTGAGGGACGGTCTCGGAGCCGACGATCGCGCGGGCGGCACGGCTGGCGGCTTCGGGGAGAGCGGGCGGGGTGGCGGCGGCGGTGTCCAGGCCGAGGTTCATCGCCCTGGTGACGCCGTCCCAGTGCTTGGCGGCCGTCTTCCAGCCCCGCTGCGCGGCGCGGCCGTGCCGTTCCGCGCGCAGGCGCTTGGTCAGGTCGCCGGTGTTGATGCCGACGGGGCAGGCGGTGGCGCACATGCCGTCCACGGCGCAGGTGTCCACCGCGTCGTAGCCGTACTCCTCCCGCAGCCGGCGGGCCAGCTCGTGGTCACCCGCCTCCTCGGCGGCGGCGAGCTCGCGGCGCAGCACGATGCGCTGGCGGGGAGTGGTGGTCAGGTCGCGGCTGGGGCAGACGGGCTCGCAGTAGCCGCACTCGACGCACCGGTCGACCTCGGGCTCGACGGTGCCGACGGACTTGAGGTCGCGCAGGTGGGCGTCGTCGTGGTCGGTGAGGACGACGCCCGGGTTGAGGGTGCCCGCCGGATCGCACAGGCGTTTGACCTCGCGCATCACCTCGTACAGCTCGTCGCCGTACTGGCGGCGGACGAAGGGGGCCATGACGCGGCCGGTGCCGTGCTCGGCCTTGAGCGTGCCGCCCCGCTCCAGGACGGCGGTCACCATGTCCTCGGTGAAGGCGGCGTAGCGGTCGAGGTCGGTGGCGAAGCGCTCGTTGAGCATGAAGTGCAGGTTGCCGTCCTTGGCGTGGCCGAAGATCACGCTGCGCTCGTAGCGGTGCTCGGCGAACAGCGCGGTCAGGTCGTCACACAGGTCGGCCAGCGCGGGGACGGGGACGGCGACGTCCTCCAGCAGGGCCGTCGTGCCGCTGGGGCGGGCGCCGGCGACGGAGGCGTACAGGCCCTTGCGGATGTGCCACAGCCCGGCCCGGCCGCCCGCGTCCCTGCTCAGCCGGGCCGGCGCGGCCGTCTTGAGCTGGGCGAACACGCCCTCGGCGGCCCGCTCGCGCGCGGTCAGCAGGTCGGGGTCGGACTCCTGCCATTCGATCAGCAGTGCGGCGTGCTCGGCGACGGTGAGCGTACGCAGCAGGTCGTCGGCCTTGGGGTCGGTCTGGGCCACCCGCAGCGACTCGGCGTCCAGCAGCTCGATCGCGGCGGGCCCGGCCGCGACCAGATCGGGCATGGCGGCCATCGCCTCCCGCAGGGTGGGGAAGACGAGCAGGCCGGTGGCGGCCAGCCGGTGGGCGGGCACCGTGCGCAGCACGGCCTCGGCGACGAAGCCGAGCGTGCCTTCGCTGCCGATGACCAGGTGGGCGAGGATCTGCGCGGGCGAGTCGTGGTCGAGGAAGCTGTTGAGGCCGTAGCCCATGGTGTTCTTCAGCGAGAACTGCGCCTGGACCCGGCGCACCGAGTCGGGGTTGCCGCGTACCCGGTCGCGCAGCCTGACCAGGCCCTCGGCCAGCTCGGGTTCGAGCGCGCGCAACCGCTCGTCGGCGTCGGGGGCGCCGGTGTCGATGAGGGTGCCGCTGGGCAGCACCACCGTCATCGACTCCAGCGTCCGGTACGTGTTGGCGTGCGTGCCGCAGGTCATGCCGCTGGAGTTGTTGGCCACCACGCCGCCGATCGTGCACGCCGACTCGCTGGCCGGGTCGGGCCCGAGCTTGCGGCCGTAGGGGGCCAGGCGGGCGTTGACCTGCCGGAGCACCGCGCCCGGCTGCACCCGTACCCGCTGCCCGTCGTCCAGCACCTCGATCTCGCGGAAGTGCCGGCGCGTGTCCACCAGCAGGTGCTCGCTCACCCCCTGCCCGCTCAGGCTGGTGCCGCCCGAGCGGAACGTCAGCGCCAGGCCGGTCCGCAGCAGCGCCGCGACCTGTCCGGCGCTCTCGGGCACCAGCACGGCCTGCGGGGTGAGCAGGTAGTGCGAGGCGTCGTGGGCCATGCCGAGCCGGTCGCTCACCCGCGATCGGGTGATCCCCGGCACGGCCGCCTCCACGGCGGCCAGAACGTCGGGAGCCGGAGCGGTCAGCCGCCGCGGTTCAGGGTGGTTCACGCTCGTGCTCTCTTCGTTCGTCGCGGCCGCACGCGTCATCGGGGGCCGATGACCTGCTGGCGCTGGGTGCCGAGCCCGTCGATGCCGAGCTCCATGACGTCGCCGGGCTGGAGCCAGATCTGCGGGTCGTGGCCCATGCCGACGCCGGGCGGGGTGCCGGTGTTGATGAGGTCGCCGGGTTCCAGGACCATGAACTGGCTCAGGTGGTGCACGATGACGTACGGGTCGAAGATCATCGTCTTGGTGGTGCCGGTCTGGCGGCGCTCGCCGTTGACGTCCAGCCACATGCCGAGGTTGGTGACGTCGGCGATCTCGTCCGGGGTGACCAGCCAGGGGCCGGCCGGGTTGAAGGTCTCGGCGGACTTGCCCTTGCTCCACTGGCCGCCGCGTTCCATCTGGAAGGCGCGCTCGCTGACGTCATTGACCACGCAGTAGCCGGCGATCGCGTCCTTGGCCTCCTCCACCGTGTCCAGGTAGGAGGTGCGGCGGCCGATCACGATGCCCAGCTCCACCTCCCAGTCGGTCTTGGTCGCGCCGCGCGGGATGCGCACGTCGTCGTACGGGCCGACGAGGGTGTTGGGCGACTTGGTGAACAGGATCGGCTCGTCCGGGACGGCCTGGCCGGTCTCGGCGGCGTGGTCGCTGTAGTTGAGGCCGATGCACAGGATCTGGTGCGGCCGGGCGATCGGGGCGCCGATCCGCTCACCGGCGAACTCCCGGCGCCGGCCGGTGGCGACCCGGTCGGCGAGCAGGGCGACGCCGCCCGCCGCGAAGAACTTCTCGTCGAAGTCGGGGGTGACGTCGGAGACGTCGATGTAGTGGGTGTCGTCCACGCGGACGACGGGCTTCTCGGCGCCGGGTGCGCCGATGCGCATGAGATACACGGTCGTTTCTCCGTTACTTGGAAATCCAGTAGGGCGTGGGCAGCCCGCGGACGCCCACCTTCGCGGTGAACAGGCGGCCGTCGCCGGGGCCGGGGCCGGTCAGGCCCTGGATGGAGGTGGTGATGACGAGGGTGTCGAGGTCGGGTCCGGCGAACGCGGCGCTGGAGGTGTGCGGGGCGCCGGTCTCGACGGTGGCCAGGAGCTCGCCGGCGGGCGTGCGGCATTCGACGCGGTCGAGCCCCCAGTTGGCGATCCACAGGTTGCCGTCGGCGTCGGCGCACATGCCGTCGGGTTTGCCGTCGGTGATGGTGAACGCCTCCCGCCGCGGCCCGGTCTTCCCGCTGTCCGCGTCGTAGTCGCGTACCCACACCGTGCCAGGGATGGTGTCCACGCTGTAGAACCGGTCGCCGACCCAGGCCAGGCCGTTGGACAGCACCAGGTCGGTGTCGAGGTACGTCAGGCCGGTCCCGTCGAGGCGGGCCAGCACCTCCTCGCCGTGCCGATCGTCCTGGGCCAGGCTGCCGACGAGGAACCGCCCGGCCGGGTCCACGGCACCGTCGTTGAGCCGGCTGCGCGCGCCCTCGGGCAGCACCCGGGCCAGCTCGGTGCGCCGGCCGCCGGGGTCCACGCGGGTCAGCGTCTCCTTCCCGGCGACGATCAGCTCGCCGTCCTCGGAGACGGCGACCGCTCCCACCGTGGAGCCGAAGGTGTGCCGACGCGTGGCGGTGACCATGCCGTCGTCGAGCACGCCCTCGGACACGGCCCCGGCGACGATGTCCACCCACAGCAGGCGCTGCCGGGCGGCGTCCCAGATCGGGCCTTCGCCGAGGCTGTAGACCTCCGCCGATGCCGGGCCGGCGGTGAACTTCACCATGGATCCTCTCCGGAGACGAGGGCGCGGATGGCCGGCAGGTCGGCGACGAGCTTGCCGAGCGGGGTCCGGTACGCCAGGCCGCTGACGCTGATCGCGCCGCTGGGTGTCGTGGGCGAGTTCAGGTACGCCGGCACGGCCACGCAGTTCACGCCCGGCTCGTTCTCCTGGTCGTCGGCGGCGTAGCCCTGCTCGCGGATGCGTACCAGCTCGGCGTGCAGCTCCTCCACCGTGCCGATCGACCGCTCGGTCGGCCGCTCCAGCCGGCGCTCGCCCACCCAGGCGCGGACCGCCTGCTCGTCGGGGAGCGCGTGGGCCAGCAGCACCTTGCCGACGGCCGTGCAGTGCGCCGGATTACGGCCGCCCACCACCGACGTCAGCCGCACCGCCCCCGAGTCCGGGTCCAGCTTGGACCGGTAGACGACGGAGGGGCCGTCCAGCACCGCGTAGTGCACCGTCTCGCCGTGGCGATCGCACAACGCCTTGAGAATCGGCATCACGCGGACGTGGTCGGGGCGCGCCTCGTGGTGCGCGAAGGCCATCCGCAGGAACTCGTCGCCCAGCACGTACCGGCCGTGACCGTGCTGCGCCGCGAACCCGGCCCGCCGCAGCGCGGCCAGCGCACGGTGCACCGTCGGCTTCGGGCTGTCCACCGCCCGCGCCATCTCCTCCAGCCCGATCCCGTCGGGGTGCCGCGCCAGCTCGGCCAGCACCGCCAGCACGCGATCGGACCCGACCAGCTTCGGCTCGTCCATCAAATCGGACATGTTCCGAACATTAGACCATCGTTCCGCCAGACGAAAGTTCTGGCTGTGCGGCGGACCTGTCAGCCGAGTGCGGTGGCGACGATCAGGATCAGCAGCAGCACCAGCGCGCCGGCCGGGATCGTCAGCAGGGCGATGACGCAGCCCTTCCCGTTCCACGGCTGCGGCGCGGGGCCGAGGGCGCCTCGCGAGTATGCCCACATGGGGGCTCGGTATTCGACCTCGAGCGCCGTGCCCGGCTGGAGCCAGACCGTCAGGTCCGCGGGGCCGATCTGCGAGGGGAGGAAGTAGGGCAGGTGGACGTGAAGATGGTGCCGGCCGGGGGGAAGCGGGATCGTGTTGCGGCCCCATCGGCCCGGCATCAGGTGGCCGTTGAGGACGATGTTGGGCGTGAACATGGCCAGCAGGAACCCGAGCGCGTGCCGCTTCACGTCGAGGACGAGATGCGCCTGATGGGGTGGCGGGCTCCATGGTGCGTGCGGCCTGGGGGGATGCATGGCGCACATGCTAGTGGCACCCCGAACGCACATGATCTCCCTTCGAACCGCCTGAAACTGGTGACATACCGGCGACATACCGGCAGCCGCTCGCCCGGGAGGGTCGCCCAGCGTCCTTTGATGTGCGGCCAGCACCGCGGTGGACGCCGGGACGCCGGGACGCCGGGACGCCGGGACCCGGGACGCCGGGACCCGGGACCCGGTGCCGGAGCAGGCCGCCGGCCTCCGGCGGCGCGCTGCCGTACTCGGGCGGGCTCCGGGCGAGCCGGATGGGGCGGGCTCCGGGTGCGTCAGTGCGCGAAGCGGTAGCCGAAGCCTGAGCGGAGCGCACCCGTTCAAGGCAGGTTGCGGAAGACGCCTGATGCCCTGCCGATCAGCCCGGTGGCCAGGAGCGGGCCGCCCGGGACGGCCGTCAGCGAGGTCAGTTCGCCGCCGGACGGAACCCTGCTCCAGCGGCCGGCGGGGTCGCGGTGGGCGAGGGCGGAGTCGTACCCGTTGATGTCGGTGGAGCCGACGAACCAGTGGCCGCCCCTGCCGTCGGGGACGGGCGGGAGGCCTCGGACCATGCGACCGGCCTTCGCGGAGGTGTCCTCGCTGCGCCAGTCGGAACCGGCCTGGAAGAGCAGGAACGACGACGCCCCGATCTCCCCGGTGATCCAGACGCCGGACGGGTCGGCGGTGATGGCGGTCAGCTGGGGGCCGCCCAGGTGAGGCGGGAAGTCGTCGGACGGGGGCGGGGCCTTCGGCAGTGCCGGGGTCAGGTCGACCCGCGTCCAGACCTCGCCGTCGAAATGGTGCACCCAGGGCCCGGCGCCGTCGAGGGCCCAGACGTCGGAGGCGGAGCGGGCGCTGACCCGGAAGGCGTGGAAGGAGAGGCTCCGCTCCGACCAGGTGGTGCCGTTGTAATGCCACATCTTGTGATCGCCGAAGATCCGTACGTCGTTGTCCGCGGTGACGGCGAGACTCCCGCCCGCGCCAGGCGGCGCCTGGACGACCGCCCAGACGCGGCCGTCCCAGCGCAGAACAGAGCCGCCGGCCGTCACCCACACGTTGGAGGGACCGGACGCGGCGACCGAGCCGACATCGCCGAGCTTCACCGGGAAGTCGCTTCTCGTCCAGCGATTGCCGTCCCAGTGGAAGGCCGTGGGGCGGTGCGGGCCGTCGGCTACCGGGATCCACGCGGCGATGCCGAGAATGTCCCAGCCGAAGGCCCAGGCCTCGTGCTCGCCGGTGGCGATGACCTGCCCGTACGTGACCGACGACTGACCGGCCACCAGCTTCCACCGGTCGTTGCCGTCGTCCCAGGGAGCGGTCAGCCAGATCCACAGCCCGACGACGGCCACACCCACCGCAGCCCACCAGAGCCACGGACCGATGATGGTCACCGGCTTCCACAACATGATCGGAGTGTATGAAGGCCCCCGGAGCGGCACATGAGTATGCGTACTCAGCTCAGCTGGCACAGCGGAAAGGCAAGTTCGACAAGCCATTCCGCTGTCGGGCTGCGGCGTGGTGCAGGCACGGCGCGAGGCACCCGCTGACCGTCCCCGCACCGCCACGGTCGGCCCTGCGGTGCGGGGTGCGCACGGCTGGTACAACGGCTGGTACAAATGGGGCATGCGTGAATCCGCCGGGTATCCCCCGCAGCCGAACGTGCCGTCGGCCCGGCGCGTTCACAGCCGGAGGTACCGTGTGTGGGCCCACGTGCTCCTGTGGACGCCGATCGCGCTCACGGTTGTCGGTGTCGTCCTCGGCCTGGGGCTGTTCGCGGCCGCCGACGCCGACCCGACGTACAGCTCGTCGGCGCTCGGCTATCTCGGCCTCGTCGTGTGGGGCGGCCTCGCGGTCATGTCGCCGGTCCTGCTCGGGTCGTTCATCGCCGGCCTGGTCATGCTGATCCGCACGCGCAACTGAGGACGCGGCGGGACGCGGCCCCGCCGCGACACGCTCCAGGCTGGTCGGCCGCCCGCCCGAGCCGCAGACCAAGGCCGACACGCACGAGCGGTCCGACGGTGGCACGGTAGGGGATCGAGCCGGAGCCCGGCGGTCGAGGCAGAGAAGGTCACGGCGCTGTCAATTCGCCTCGTCGGCCACAGCGGCACGGCGGTCACCGAAGCCGTCTACCGCAAGCGGATCCGCCCCGTACTCCTGCAAGGAGCTGCGGCGATGGACGATCTCTTCGCCCGATAGCCACTCAGCAATGCGAAAGGGTGCCACCCTGTTGAGTGACACCCTGCTCGACCAGCGAAACCCTGGTCGGGACGACAGGATTTGAACCTGCGACCCCTTGACCCCCAGTCAAGTGCGCTACCAAGCTGCGCTACGTCCCGGTTGTGTCGGCCGCCCCCTGCGGGGCGGGACGTCATAACCTTAGCGCACATCGGAGGTGTACGCGTACACGGAGAGCGGGAGCGGAGGCGGCCAGTGGGGCGCAGGGCGACCATTGATCGGAGGGAGTTGGCCAGGCTCGTCGCCGAGGGCATGAGCGTGCAGGAGCTGGCCGTTCACTTCGGGGTCAGCGAGTCAGGGGTGCTGCAGGCCAAGCGGGCCGCCGGGCTGGCCAAGCCGATGCTCGACCACAGCGCCGCGCTCCCGTGGAAGATCGCCCGCGCGCACACCCAGTCCGGGCCCGCCACCAATCTGCGTAACCTGTCGGCGGCGGCGCAGGGGAAGCCGCCGGCCGCCGAGCGGTTGAACACCGCTCTTCGGTGGGCTCAGCGGCTCGTGGATTCGGGGCTCGACGTGCGGTACGACGCCACGGAAGGGTTCAGCGAGGTCCCTGCGCCACCAGCGGGCTCACATGTCGCAACCGTGCTGGCCGCGGCCAGGGAGGGGCTGGAAGCCCGCTGAGGCGGGGAGTTTCGACCTGCCTGTTCGAGGGCAGTCGCTGGTCTCAACACAGAGACCGGAGGCGAACATCATGACCACCTGGGCATGGGTGGCCGTCGTCGTGGTCGCGGTGGTGGCGCTCGCCGCAGTGGGTTACTTCGTGCTGCAGCAGCAGAAGCGCCGCACTCATCTCCGCGAACGCTTCGGCCCGGAGTACGAACGCATAGTCGCCGAGCACGACAACAACCGCCGGGAGGCGGAGCAGGAGTTGCTCAGCCGCGAGCAGCGGCATTCTGAGCTCGACATCCGCCCCCTGACGGAGGAATCGCGCGAAACCTACGCCAACCGGTGGACCGAGGTACAGGAACGCTTCGTGGACGCCCCCGGATTCGCGGTGACGGAGGCCGACCAGCTTGTCACGGCGGTCATGGCGGAGCGGGGCTACCCGACGGAGAACTTCGAGCAGCGCCTGTCCGACCTGTCGGTGGGGCACGCGGCGACACTCGATCACTACAGGACGGCTCACGAGATCAGCGGGCGCGCGGCCAGGAAGGAGGCCTCCACCGAGGACCTCCGGCAGGCCATGGTGCACTACCGCGCGCTGTTCGAGGAGCTGCTGCACGAGACCAGCCGAGGACGGTGAACGATATGAGCAGCGACGAGCTGAAAGTGCCGTCGCAACGCCACGATGTGACCGAGGACGATCACACCGACAAGGACCACGACCCCGACAAGGACCACGACCCCGACAACGACCACGACCCCGGTAACGACGCCCGCGAACACATCGCCGACGACACCGGCAACCCCACTGGCAACGACAGGGACCCGGCCGGCAGGAACGACCTCGCCGACGACGAGGAGCTGGCCCGTAGCGAGGCCCGCACCGAGCAGCTGCCCCGGACCGACGACGAGCCGGTGGCAAGTGGGTCCCGCGTGGACGACGAGCCGGTGGCGGGTGCTACCCGCTTCGACGACGTGCCGGCCACCGGCAGTCCCCGCGCCGCCGACGAGTACGCCGCCGCCGTCCCCGGTGCCGTCCCCGCCCCCGCCCCCGGCGGCGCGTACGACGACGACCCCTCCTACCGCGACCCGTACGCCAGGACCGGCGGCGACATGCTGACCGAGCCCGGCGCCCGGACGGTGGACGACGACGTCGACCCCGCCCACGCCACCCCGGCCGCGACCGGTGAGACGCCGGCCCACGCCGCCCCCGACGACATCGTCCTGTTCGACCAGGACCCCACCCAGGTGCAGGCCCGCTGGCGCGACCTGCAGGCCTCCTTCGTGGACGACCCGGGCCAGGCCGTACAGCGTGCCGACGGGCTGGTCGGCGAGGTGGTGGAGTCTCTCACCAGTACCTTGACCAGCCGCACGAGCGCCCTGCGGGACCGCTGGAAGGACGCCGAGAGCACCGACACCGAGCAGCTGCGCCTGGCGCTGCGCGACTACAGGACCGTCCTGGAGCGCCTGCTCGCCCTCTCCAGCAAATCCCCGGGGCAGTTCCAGAGTCAGGGAATGAGGTGACATGACATGCTCGCGGTCATCGCAGCGATCATCTTCGGGCTGGGCTTCCTGCTCGACCTGGTAGGCGCGACGATTCCCGGCGGGTTCTCCGGCATGACGTTCGTCCTGCTGGGGCTGACCCTGCTGGCCCTGCACCAGGCAGGCGTCGGCACGGCCAGCATCCGCACCGGGTACAGCAACTGGCGCGGCGGCAGGGCTCGCCGCTAGGAGTTCGCACGGAACAGGAGCGGCGCGAGGGGCCGGCAGGCCCCCCGCGCCGCTCGCGTCTCAGCTCGTTTCAGCTCTGGCGTTCCAGCTCTGGCGTTTCAGCTCTTGCCGGGGAAGCGCATGATGACCGTGCTGCCGCCGCTGCCGACGCGCAGGGTCAGGTCCGAGGAGAGCAGGCGGGCCACCCACAGCCCCATCCCGCCCACCGAGCCCGGCATGGGGCCCGGCTTCCAGACGCCCTCGTCGTGCACCTCGACGATCAGATCGCCGCTGACCGCCCAGGTACGCAGGCTGGCATGGCCGGCCCCGTGGGTGACGGCGTTGGTCGCCACCTCGTTCACAGCGATGACGAAGTCGCCGATGGCCTCTTCCGGCATGCCGACGGTACGGGCCTCCTCCTCGGCGAACTGCCGGACCTGGGGAAGGTCCGGCAGCCGGAAGCGGAGCTTCTTCACGGGCGCGCCGGGTGGCGGGCTCGTGTAGCCCGACTGAGGCTCGACGTCCTCGTTCACCCGGCGACCGCCTTCGTCAGCCGACCAGCTCTGTGCGTAGCTGGTCGAGAACCTTGCGCAGGATGCGCGAAACATGCATCTGGGAGATTCCGAACTCGGCCGCGATCTCGGCCTGCGTCATGTTGCCGAAGAAGCGCAGCAGCAGGATGTGCTTCTCGCGGGCGGGGAGGGCGTCGATCAGGGGCTTGACGGCCTCCCGGTCGACCATGTTGCTCAGCGTGTCGTCGTCCTCGGGGATGACGTCGCCCAGGGAGGCCGCGTCGTCGTCGGTGCCGAGGGGCGCGTCGAGCGACAGGGTGCTGTACGCGGCGGAGGCGTCGAGCGTGAGCAGGACGTCCTCCTCGGTGATGTTCATCTTGGCGGCCAGCTCCGCGACGGTCGGGGACCTGCCCAGGTCCTGGCTGAGGTCGGCGACGAGCCGGTTGAGCTCGGAGCGGCGCTCCTGGTAGAGGCGGGGCACCCGGATGGCCCAGGTGCGGTCGCGGAAGTGGCGCTTGACCTCGCCGGTCATCGTCACGACCGCGTAGCCCCTGAATGCGTGCCCGAGGCTCGGGTCGAAGCCGTTGACGGCCTTCATCAGGCCAACATACGCGGCCTGGAGGAGATCCTCCAAAGGTTCGCCGCGATAGCGGTATCGCCGGGCTATCTCCATGGCGAGCGGCCGGTGCATCTCGACGATGCGTTCGCGCAGGCGCTCCCTGTGGCTGTCGGGCGTCTCTTCCCTGACCATCTCGGCCAGGAGTTCTTCCGCGGTCATCTCCTCGAGGACGTATTCCTGCACAGCCATCGCTGCTCCTCATATGGATCGCAGGCGGCCTCACACAGGAAAAAGCCCATGCAGAGGCACGCCTCGCTCTACTCTCGAGACCGAAGCCCTCTGCTGGACTTCGGATCCAGTCTCCCCCATCTGGCGGGAAGTATTCCTCGATCGCGTGGTGACAGTAGGGTTGCCCCGTGACAATGCCCGAGAACGGCGAGGGGCCAGTGGCGGCCCTCAGCCTCACGTCGTCGACCGTGGACGAGATCACCGTGGTCAGAGTCGATGGCGTGCTCGACGCCACGACACGCGAGCAGTTCGCCGACTATCTGTCGATGGCCGGCTCGGACCTGATCCTGGACCTGGCTGGGGTGACGTTCATGGATTCGCGCGCGCTCGGGCTCATCGTCCATCACTGGCAGACCAGCCTGGCGGCGGGGGCCAAGTTCGCGCTGATCGGCGTCGAATACTCCAAGTCCAAGGTGATGTGGATCACCGGGCTGGCGCAGCGCCTGCCCCTCTACGACACGCTGGACGACGCGCTGGCGGCCATGAAATAGCCGGGGAACAGCCCGGCGACGACAACCCGGCGACCGCAGCTCAGCGACTACAGCTCAGCGACTACAGCTCAGCGAAACAGGCTCAGCGTCGCGACTTGCGCTGGTGCTCCTCGACCAGGAGCCTGGCCAGGTCGGCGAC
Source organism: Nonomuraea sp. MTCD27 (assembly GCF_041950495.1). Classification (NCBI taxonomy): domain Bacteria; kingdom Bacillati; phylum Actinomycetota; class Actinomycetes; order Streptosporangiales; family Streptosporangiaceae; genus Nonomuraea; species Nonomuraea sp. MTCD27. Next base: position 664,329 of record NZ_JBGNUW010000002.1, read on the forward strand.
CTTGACCTGGTGGTGCTGGGAGATCCTGCGCAGCTCCTCGAAGGCGGCCTCGGAGGTGCATCCGCTGGTCTGCATGATGATGCCCTTGGCCTGGTCGATCACCGACCGGCCGGCCAGGGCCTCCTGGAGCTGCGCCGCGTCGGTGCGCACCTCCTCGAACTCCCACATGTTGGACATGGCCACGCCGACCTGCTCGGCCAGCATGTCGGTGAGCGAGCTGGTCCCCTGCGGGGAGAACGCCCCCGGGCGTACCGAATAGAGCCCGACGATCAGCAGCGCGGGCGACACCTCGATGGGGACGACGAGCACCGAGCGCACGCCCCAGCGGGTGGCCAGCGCGTCGTAGCGGGGCCAGCGGGTCTCCTTGAGCACGTCGGTCACGATGGCGCGGCCGCCGCTCTGCCGGGCCTCGATGGAGGGGCCCTCACCGAGCTCGCGCTCGCCCTCGACGAGCATGATGAGCTCGCTGTGCGAGCCGGAGACCAGGACCCGATGGTCGCGCCAGTGCTCGGCGGAGGCTCCGGAGCAGCCGGGGACGCCCGCCGTCAGCGCCGTGGTCAGGCCACGCAGCACGCTTTCGGTTGAGGTGTCCTCGCCGAGCCGCCCCAGTGCGGCGAGGTCACGGGCGAGACCAGGGGTGATCATCGCGGTTGATTCCATAGCAACAAGCCTCTACCCCTTATGGCTAGCATTATCCCGGGTGGCGTAGCGTTCAGACCATGACCATGCCGGACCTCGAACACGCGCTTGACGCTCTTGCCGGGCGCGTCTCCTCGTTGCGCGAGGCGAGGGCCGCGTACCCCGCCGACCTGGCGCCCACGCTCGACGCCGCCCTCGCCGAGCTGGACACCGCCGCAGAGCTGCTCGCGGAGGCCCGCGAGGAGCTGCGCAAGGCGCCCAAGCGGGCGGGGGGCAAGAAGGACGGCGCGCAGCGGGAGCTGAAGCTGCTGCGCCAGGTGTTCAGGTCCTTCCCCGTGCCGGTCATCGTGCTCGACGGCGGTGGCGTGGTCAGGCGGATCAACCCCGAGACCTCCCGGGTGCTGGGCAGCCCCGACGGCTACCTGGTGGGCCGGTCGTTCCCGCTGCTCGTGGACGTGTCGCGGCGGGCGGCGTTCCGGTCGCACCTGACGTCGGTGCTGCAGACCGGGCAGCCGTCGGCGTTCGAGACGCGGCTGGCGCACCAGGGCCGCACGCACACCGTGCAGCTCGCGATGACCAGGCTGACGATGCCGGGCGAGCCGCAGCAGATGGTGGCGGCGGTGGCGCTGCCGACCGAGGTGCAGCTCCCCGAGCCGGGCACGCGCCGGCCCGAGCAGTCCGACGGTGCGCTGCTGCTGGCCACGGCCAAGCGGCAGGACCTGCTGGTCAAGATGGCCAGGCTGCTGCTCGACGAGGAGGCGCTGCTGCGCCCCGTCGCGCTGCAGCGGGCGACGCGGCTGCTGGCGGCCGACTGGGCCGACTGGGTGGTCGCCGACATGGTGCGTGACGGGGCGCCGCGGCGCTCGGTGGTCATGGCGCCGAAGAACCATCCGCTGGGCGACCTCGTGCGCCAGGCGGAGTCGGCCGACCCGGCGAGCAGCCAGGTCGTGCTGCAGGTGCTGGAGCGCGGCTCCGGCGTGGTGCTGGAGATGGTGGACGACGAGACGCTGCTCGGGTTCTGCGCCGACGGGCCGCTGCTGACCGCGATGGCCGCGGGGTCGATGCTGAGCGTGCCGATCGGCCGCTCCGACGGCGTGCTGACGCTGGTGCGTACGCACGACAGGCCCCCCTTCGCGCTGGCCGACCTCGCGGTCATGCAGGAGGTGGGGCTGCAGATCGGCCTGGCGGTACGCGCCCAGAGCAGCTTCCAGAGCCGCTCGCGGGCCGCGGACGCGCTGTCGGCCAGCGTCGCCCCGCGCAACCTGCCCGACGTGCCCGGCTACGAGGCGGCGGCCGTCTACCATCCCGGGTCGTCGGTGGGCGCCGAGTTCTACGACGTGTTCCCCGTCCTGGGCGGGTGGGGCTTCGCGCTGGGCGGGGCGGCCGGCAAGGGCGAGGAGGCGGCCTCGGTCAGCGCCATGGTGCGCGGCGGGCTGCGGGTGCTCAGCGTCTGGGAGGACGACCCCGACCTGGTCATGCGCAAGGTCAACGAGGCGCTGGTCGCGCAGGGCAGCGGCATGTTCGTGATGGCCGTGGCGGGGTTCGTGAAGGGGCGCGAGATCCGGCTGTCGTCGGCCGGGCACCATCCCGCCGCGATGTTGCAGTCCGACGGCGGCGTGCGCTTCGCCGCCGGCGGCGGCGTGCCGCTGGGCATCTCGCCCGAGGCGGAGACCGGGGTGGAGGTGCTGACGGTCGCCGCGGGGGAGACGCTGGTGCTCTATTCGGAGGGGCTGATCTCCTCCAGGAACGAGCTGGGCGAGCCGTACGGCGAGGACCGGCTGGCCGACGTGCTCAGCCGGTGCACGGGCCAGGCGCCGTCCACCGTGGTCAAAGCGGTGGAGGCGGACCGGCACGCGTTCTCGGGCGGCCAGGTCTGGGACGAGATCGTGGTTTTCGCGCTCCGAGGTGTCTGATCTGCGGGGGTTTGCGATTGGCAGAAACCTGGGTAAGGTCAAAGTCATAGACCGACGTGCCTAAGACGCAGGCACACCTTGAAGGCTTTCCACGCTGAGGTGTGCCATGAATATCGCGATCGTCGCTTCCGCCAACGGCAATCAGAATCACCGCATCCTGTCTGTCGCACGCGAACTGGGACGCGAGCATCACGTCACCGTCTACTCCCGCCGTGACAACGCCGAGGGCAAGCCCAAGACGCGGGTGGCCCCGGGAGTCACGCTGGAGCACATTGACGTGGGCCCCGCCCAGGAGCTTGCCGCCGACGCGCTCGTGCCCTATCTCAACGAGGTCGGCAGTCATCTGATGCGCCGGTGGAGCCAGGACCGGCCCGACGTGATCCACGCCCACTCGTGGACCGGCGGATTGGCCGCCGTGGCCGGCGCCGAGGGGCTGGGGGTTCCGGTCACGCAGACGTTCCACACGGTCGACGCCACGCACATGGAGCTGGAGCGGGCGCTGGGCCGCCGGGCCGACGCGGTCATCGCCGGCTCCGGCGACGAGGAGTCGGCGCTGATCCGGCTGGGCGTGCCGCGAGGCAACATCGCCATCGTGCCGTACGGCGTGGACACCGAGCGCTTCCAGCGCCGCGGCGCGGTCGCCACGCGCGGCACGCGCAAGCGCCTCCTGCACGTGGGGCCGCTCTCGATCGACCGCGGCGCGCACACCATCGTGCGGGCGCTGCAGGGGCTCGGCGACGTCGAGCTCGTCATCGCCGGTGGTCCCGAGCCCGAGGACCTCGACGAGGACAGGGACGTGCGCCGCCTGCGCGCGCTGGCCGACCAGCTCGGCGTGGGCGACCGGGTGACGCTGCTCGGCCAGGTGAAGCGGGCCGCGGTGCCCAAACTGATGCGCAGCGCGGACGCCGTGGTGTCGGTTCCGCGCGAGGCCGTGACGGGGATCGTCGCGCTGGAGGCGATGGCCTGCGGCGTGCCGGTGATCGCCTCGTCCGTCGGCGCGCACCTCGACTCCATCATCGACGGCGTCACCGGGCTGCTGGTGCCGCCGGACCGGCCCGCGCGCACCGCGCGGCTGGCCCGCGAACTGCTCTACGACCCCACCCTGCGGACCGCCCTGGGCTACGCGGGCGCCGACCGGGCGCGCTCGCGCTACTCCTGGGAGCGGGTGAGCCAGGAGCTCGTACGGGTCTACGAGGCGGCCTGCGCCTGACGTCGCGAACCATACTCCGGCAGGTGGCACCCGCCACCTGCCGGCACCATTTCCAGACCGCCCCCGCTGTGCCAGTGTGGCGCGCATGGAGATCGATGAGGCACGATCGCTGGCACGCGCGCTGCAGCGGCTCGTCCACGAGGCCCACGGCCTGATCGACGAGTCCCGGCCGGTGCCCGAGCTGGTGGCCAGGGTGACCGGGCACCTTTCCTGCGCGCTGAAGGACCTGGTCTGCGTCACGCAGAGCTTCCGGAACTGGGAGCACGCCAGCCTCCAGCGCGGCGTGGACGCGTACCTGGCGGAACGCGGCGAGCCCGCCTGGTACGGCGTGTCGGGCCAGGGCCGCGAGCACAACGACACGATCGACATCCTGACCGCGGCCAACCGCGGGTTCGAGCGCTTCGAGCCCGGCGCCGTCGACTACGCCACCACGGCGATCGGCTCGGACGAGACGATCGAGGTCGTGACGTTCGGCCTGGTCGAGACGACCGCGCCGGACGGCGCCCCGATCGTGGTGTGCCTGCGCGGGCCGGCCGAGATGTTCGGCAGGGAGGGCTGCAGGGTCGAGGTGATCGCCGCCACGCGGGCGAGCGCCACGGCCGCCAGGGAGGAGATCGAGCGGCAGATGCGCCGCCACGACGTCCTGCGCGGCCAGATCCTCACGTTCGGCGTCTCGGAGCACCGGGGCAACAGCCTGGTGACGTTCCTGCCGCGCCCGGCGCTCGGCCCCGAGCAGGTGATCCTGCCCGACGGGGTGCTGGAGACGATCGAGCGGCACGTGGCCGGCATCGGCCGGCACGCGGAGGCGCTGCTGGCCCGCGGCCAGCACCTGAAGCGGGGCCTACTGCTGCACGGCCCGCCCGGGACCGGCAAGACCCACACGGTGCGCTACCTGATGGGCCGCATGCCGGGCGTGACGGTGGTGGTCATGGCCGGTACGGCGCTGCGCTTCATCTCCGAGGCGGCCACCATGGCCAGGCGGCTGCAACCGGCCATCGTGGTCGTGGAGGACGTGGACCTGGTCGCCCACGAGCGCCGCTTCTCCGACGAGGGCAGCCCGCTGCTGTTCACGCTGTTCGACGCGATGGACGGGATCGGCGCCGACGCCGACGTCACGTTCGTGCTCACCACGAACCGGGCCGACCTGCTGGAGGACGCCCTGGCCAACCGGCCGGGACGGGTGGACCTGGCCGTGGAGGTGCCCAAGCCGGACGCGGCCAGCCGGGCCGCGCTGCTGCGCCTCTACGGCGCCGCGGGGCTCGCGGAGGAGGACCTGGAGCCCCTGGTCGCCCGGACGGAGGGGATGACCGCCTCGTTCTTCAAGGAGTTGCTGCGCCGGGCGGTGCTGGAGTCCCTGGAGGCGGATCCCGCTCCCGAGGCCCCCGCCGCCGCCCACCTGACGGCGGCGCTGGAGGAGATGCTGCGCGCCCACGAGTCCCTCACCCGGACGCTGCTCGGCGCCCGGGGTGGCGATGGGCCCAGAGTGGCTTATGGGCCGGATGGGCTGTTATCAGAGTGAAATCTTTGCTTCGATGGTCCGCATGCCTACACGCAGTCCGATCTTGGCGGCGGTGGCGCTCGCGGGCGTCGCCGCCCTTCCGCAGACCGCGCACGCGCAGACTCCGAGCTGGGGCGAACCCGTCCTCGTGGAGAACTTCAACGGCTCCTCGATCAACACGAAGCGGTGGATGATCTACCACTCGCCCCAGGCGGAGCGCAACCCCCGCACCGGCCGGGCGGCCACGGTGGCGAACGGCGCCCTGCGCCTCAAGGGCGGCATGTACGGCGGCAAGGACCTGTCGGGCGGCGTGGCCACCCGGCTCGCCCAGCAGTACGGCCGCTGGGAGGTCAGGTTCAGGGCGGAGGCGGGCGCCGGTTACACGCCGGGGGCGCTGCTGTGGCCGGTCTCCCAGGGCGAGGGCGCGGGCTACGCCGAGATCGACTTCGCCGAGATCGTGGACCCGAAGCGGCAGGGCGGCGGCATCTTCGTCCACAGTGGCCACGGCCGCGCCCAGCGTCAGCTCCGGGCGGACTTCACCAGGTGGCACACGGTGGCGGTGGACCGGCTGCCGGGGCGGCTGACGTTCTGGCTGGACGGGAAGAAGGTCTGGGACTACCGGGGCGCGCACGTGCCCGACGGCGGCCGGATGGGGCTGGCGCTGCAGAACGACGTGGTGTGCGAGCCCCGCTGCCGCGACTCCGCCACGCCCGCCACCGTCTCGATGTACGTGGACTGGGTGAAGGTCTACAAGGCCCGCTGAGGGCCGCTCACCAGCAGCGGGATCCTTCGTGAGAGGCTCGCCGGCCGCGTCGCCGCCTTCTACGCCCGGGAATATGGCTTCCCGCCGGTGGCCGGGCGGGTGCTGGGTTACCTGTTCATCTGCGAGCCGCCCCAGCAGACGATCGCGGAGATCGGCGAGGCCCTCATGGCCTGTCACGCTCGACCCCCGGGCGCTCGACCCGACCGGTTTCGCCGGCGCGGTCTACCGGGAGCAGGCGGAGCTCGCGCGAACGGCGCTCGGCCTGCTGAAGGACGGCTCCTCCGAACGCCGGGCCATGCTCGAGGAGGGTGCCGCGTTCTACGACTTCCTCGCGGAGCGGATGCCCGCTCTGCTCGCCGAGTGGCACGAGAAGCGTGCCGCCCTCGGCCACCGCCCCTGAGCGGCGTCATCACCCATCGAAGGGATCCCCCCATGTCGCGCGAACTCACCATCCCCGCAGCGGACACCCGGCTGCACGGCCTCGACACCCCCGGCGGCGAGCCCGCGCTGCTCTTCCTGAACGGCGGCTTCGCCACGCAACGGCACTGGAAGCCCGTCATCCGGCGGCTCGGCGGCAGGCGCCGCACGGTCACCTTCGACGCGCGGGCGCGCGGGAAGTCGGGCAGGTCGTCGGACTACTCGACCCGGGGCGCCATCGACGACATCGGCCGCGTGATCGACGCCGCCGGGTTGACGCGGCCGATCCTGGTCGGCTGGTCCCACGGCGCGACGATGGGCGTGCGCTACGCCACCGAGAACCCCGACCGGGTCGGCGGGCTCGTGCTCGTCGACGGCGCCTACCCGATCAGGATGTTCGACGAGGCGGGCAAGGAGCGCGTGCGCACCCAGTTCAAGCGGCTGGCCTGGCTGATGCGCATCGCGGCCTTACTGGGCCGGTCGGCCAGGATGAGCCCGGCCGAGACGGCCCGGGTCGTCATCGAGATGGACGCGCTCAACGGCGAGTTCGAGGCCGACTTCGCCGCCATGCGGTGCCCGGTCGCCTTCGCGGTCGCCAGCGGCGCGCACTCCGGCTCCACGGAGGAGGAGAACGCGCGGATGCGCGCCGCCGTCGCCAGGGCCACCGCGGCCAACGAGCTCGTGACGGTCTACGCGACCGCGCCCTGCAACCACGTCCAGGTCATCGCCAAGGACGCCGGCCTGGTGGCCGGCGCGATCGAGGACGTCGTAAAGCGGGCGGCGTGACATGGTCCGACCGAGGTCGGTGGTAGTTGTCATATGACTTATGGATTTGTACGATGACGTACGACTTCGCCGCCGACCTCCTGAAGGACCTCCCTTGGCCTCCGACCGCATCCGCCACGTCTCCCTCTCCTCCGTCACGCTCCCGCTCGACGTCCCCGTCAGCGACGCCAAGGTGCTCACCGGGCGGCAGAAGCCGATGACCGAGATCGCCTTCCTCTTCGCCGAGATCGCCACCGAGGACGGCCACAGCGGCATCGGCTTCAGCTACTCCAAGCGGGCCGGCGGCCCGGCGCAGTACGCGCACGCCAAGGAGGTCGGGGAGAACCTGATCGGCCAGGACCCCTCCGACATCGGCAAGGTCTACGAGACGCTGCTGTGGGCCGGGGCCTCGGTCGGCCGGTCGGGGGTGGCCACGCAGGCGCTGGCCGCTGTCGACGTCGCCCTGTGGGACCTGAAGGCGAAGCGGGCGGGGTTGCCGCTGGCGAAGCTCCTGGGGGCCTACCGGAACTCGGTCCGGACGTACAACACCTCGGGCGGGTTCCTGCACGCGCCGATCGAGGAGGTCAAGGCCCGCGCCTCCCAGTCCCTGGCCGACGGCATCGGCGGGATCAAGATCAAGGTGGGTCAGCCGGACACGCGGGAGGATCTGCGGCGGCTGGCTGCGGTGCGGGGGCACATCGGGGATGGTGTGCCGTTGATGGTGGATGCCAATCAGCAGTGGGATCGGGTCACGGCGTTGCGGTTCGGGCGGGCGGTGGAGGAGCTCGGGCTGGTGTGGATCGAGGAGCCGCTGGACGCGTACGACGCGGAGGGGCATGCGCAGCTGGCCGCGGCGCTGGACACGCCGATCGCCACGGGCGAGATGCTCTCCAGCGTGGCCGAGCACGTACGCCTCATCGAGGCCCGCGCCGCCGACATCATCCAGCCGGACGCCCCGCGCGTCGGCGGCATCACGCCCTTCCTGCGCCTGGCCACGCTCGCCGACCACGCGGGGCTGCAGCTCGCGCCGCACTTCGCCATGGAGATCCACCTCCACCTGGCCGCGGCCTACCCGCGCGAGCCCTGGGTCGAGCACTTCGAGTGGCTCAACCCGCTGTTCAACGAGCGGCTGGAGACCCGCGACGGGCGCATGATCGTGCCGGACCGGCCGGGGCTCGGGTTCACGCTCAGCGAGCAGTGCCGCAAGTGGGTCGTGGACGCGGTCGAGTTCGGGAAGGCGTGAGCCGTGCGCATCGATTCGGTGCGCCTCGGGCACTACGCCGTGCCGCTCGCGAACCCGGTGAGCGACGCCAAGGTGGCCACCGGACGGCAGCGGCCGCTGTCCCAGATCGACGTCCTGACCTGCGAGATCACCACGGACGACGGGCTGGGCGGGCTGGGGTTCTCCTACACGACGCGGGCCGGGTGCCGGGCGCAGTTCGCGCACGCCAGGGAGGTCGCCGGCAACCTGCTGGGGGAGGATCCCTCCGACATCGGGCGGATCTATGACCGGCTGCTCTGGGCGGGAGCCTCGGTCGGCCGGTCGGGGGTGGCCACGCAGGCGCTGGCGGCCGTCGACGTCGCGCTGTGGGATCTGAAGGCGAAGCGGGCGGGGTTGCCGCTGGCCAAGCTCCTGGGGGCCTACCGCGACTCGGTGCGGGTCTACAACACCTCCGGTGGCTATCTCCAGGCTCCCCTTGAGGAGGTGAAGGAGAAGGCCGGGCAGTCGCTCGGCAGCGGCATCGGCGGGATCAAGGTCAAGGTGGGTCAGCCGGACACGCGGGAGGATCTGCGGCGGCTGGCTGCGGTGCGGGAGCACATCGGGGAGGGTGTGCCGTTGATGGTGGATGCCAATCAGCAGTGGGATCGGGTCACGGCGTTGCGGTTCGGGCGGGCGGTGGAGGAGCTCGGGCTGGTGTGGATCGAGGAGCCGCTGGACGCGTACGACGCCGAGGGGCACGCGCAGCTGGCCGCGGCGCTGGACACGCCGATCGCCACGGGCGAGATGCTCTCCAGCGTCCCCGACCTCGTACGCCTCATCGACCTGCGCGCCGTCGGCTACCTCCAGCCCGACGTGCCCCGCGTCGGCGGCATCACCCCCTACCTCAAGGTCGCCGCGCTCGCCGACCACGCCGGCCTCCAGGTCGCGCCGCACTTCGTGATGGAGATCCACGTGCACCTGGCCGCGGCCTACCCGCGTGACTCCTGGGTCGAGCACATCGAGTGGCTCTCGCCGCTGTTCCGGGAGCGCCTCGACATCGAGGGCGGGCGCATGATCGTGCCGGACCGGCCGGGGCTCGGCCTCAGCCTCGCCGAGGAGGCGCGGGCCTGGCGGCTCGACGACTTCCGCACCTCCAAGGGCCGGTAAATTGTCCTCCGTGCCGCCAGATCAGAGGCTCGACCGCGACACCGGCCGGGGGCTCGCGCACGAGCTCGTCGAGCGGCTCAAGGCCCGCATCCTCGCCGGGGAGATCCAGCCCGGGCAGAAGCTCCCGACCGAGTCCTCGCTCATCCAGGAGTTCGGCGTCAGCCGTACGGTGGTGCGCGAGGCCGTCTCCCGGCTGCAGGCCGCCGGGCTCGTCGAGACGTTCCAGGGGCGCGGGTCGTTCGTGCTGGCGCTGCCCGCCGCCACGGCCTTCTCCGTGGAGGCGTCGGAGATCCGCACCCATCGGGATGTCCTCGACATGATCGACTTCCGGATCGGGGTCGAGTCGGAGGCGGCGGGGCTGGCCGCGGATCGCCGGACGGATCTGCAGCTCAAGGCGATCGAGCGGGCGCTGATCGACCTCGGGCGGTCCGGCGAGCAGCCCGGGAACGCCGTGGAGGCGGACTTCGAGTTCCATCTGAAGATCGCGCTGGCCTCGGGGAACCGGTTCTACTCCGACCTGCTGGGCTCGATCGGGCCGATGATGATCATGTTGCCGCGGACCCGGCTGGAGCATGTGTACACGGTCTCGAACGCCACCCACTTCACGCGGGTGACGCTGGAGCACGAGAACATCTACCGGGCCATCGCAGGGCAGGACTCGGCGGCGGCCCGGGCCGCGATGCGGCTGCACCTGTCCAACTCCCGGGCCCGCCTGCAGGCGCCTTGACCTGTCCGGCGAGGCCGGGGGCGGGGCGGCTGTGGGGGCCGGGCCCCGCCGCTACCAGCGGCTGGTGTTCGGGGTGAAGCCGGGGACGATGGTGCGCATGTAGGCGGTGTCCTCGCGGCCGCGCTGGCCGCACCTGACGTACTGCTCGTGGAGGGCGGCGAGCGCGTCCTCGTCCAGTTCCACGCCCAGGCCGGGGCCGGTCGGCACGGTGACGCCACCGTCGCGGAACTCCAGGGCGCCCGGCTTGACGACCTCCTCCGTCTTCCAGGGGTAGTGCGTGTCGCAGGCGTAGGTGAGGTTCGGGGTCGCGGCCGCGAGGTGGGTCATGGCGGCCAGGCTGACGCCCAGGTGGGAGTTCGAGTGCATCGACAGGCCCATCCCGAACGTCTCGCAGATGCCGCCCAGCAGCGCCGAGCGGCGCAGCCCGCCCCACAGGTGGTGGTCCGACAGGACGACCTGTACGGCGTCGGCGGCGACCGCCGGCTTGAGGTGCTCGAAGGCGATGACGCACATGTTCGTGGCCAGCGGGAGGTCGGTGTGCCGGGAGACCTCGGCCATGCCCTCGATGCCGGGGGTCGGGTCCTCCAGGTACTCCAGGACGCCCGCGAGCCGGTCGGCCACCTTGATCGAGGTCTCGACGGTCCAGGCGCCGTTCGGGTCGATGCGCAGGGCGTGGCCGGGGAAGGCGGCGGCCAGGGCCTCGACGGTCTCGATCTCGTGGCGGGGCTCGTACACGCCGCCCTTGAGCTTGAGGGCGGTGAAGCCGTACTCGGAGACCATCCGCCGGGCCTGGGCGACCATCTGCTCGGGCGTGCGGCCCTCGCCCCACGTGTCGTCGTCGTGGCCGGGGTGGCCGGCCCACTTGTAGAACAGGTATCCCGAGTACGGCACGCGGTCGCGTACGGCCCCGCCCAGCAGGTCGCTCACCGGGCGGCCGAGCGTCCTGCCCTGCAGGTCGAGCAGCGCCACCTCGAACGGCGCCACCACGGTGTCCACGGCGCTGGAGACCTCCAGCATCCCGCCGAAGCTCGCGCCCGCCCCGCCGGTGGACGCCCCGAGCGCCTCGGTCACGACGCGGCGCAGGCCGTTGACGTCGAAGACGTCCGCGCCGGGCAGGGCGGCGGCCACCGCGCCGAGCCGTTCCAGGTGACCCTGGTCGGCATAGGTCTCCCCGAGGCCCACCAGGCCGTCGTCGGTGTGCACCTGGACGATCGCGCGCAGCACGTACGGCTGGTGCACGCCCACGACGTTGAGCAGGGGCGGGTCGCGGAAGGCGACCGGGGTGACGGTGACGCGGCTGACGCGGGCGCTCATCGGGCCGCCTTCACGCTGAGCACGGGCACGCTGGCCTCCATGAGGATCCGCTGCGCCTCGCTGCCCAGGATGAACTTGCCGACCAGCGAGCGGTGCCGCAGCCCGATGACGATGAGCGTGCCGCCGGTCTCCTTGACGAGCTGCTCGAAGGTCTCGGGCAGGTCGTCGTCGTGGAGCGGCTGGCGTACCTCCGCGTCCACCCCGGCCTCCCGCGCCCGCCGCAGCAGCTCGGCGCCGGCGGCGTCGTCGATCATGTGCTCGTCGACCGGGGCGCCGCGGCGCGGGGAGTTCACGATGATCACGCGTTCCCCGCGCAGCCTGCCCTCGCGCAGGCCCGCGTCGACGGCGGCCTCGCCCTCGGGCGTGGGCAGGTAACCGACGAGGATGGTCATGAGATCTTCTCCTCAACACGATCGGAGGTCTTGCGGCGCAGGAACTTGCGGATCAGCGGCCAGGCGGCGACGAGCACGACCAGGGTGAGCACCGTGCCCGAGATGGGGCGGGTGAGGAAGCCACTCGGGTCGCCGCCGAAGATGAGCAGCGACTGCCGCGAGGAGTTCTCGATCATCGACCCGAGCACGAACGCCAGCACCAGCGGCCCCGGCTCGAAGCCGAACTTCTTCATCAGGTAGCCCAGCAGGCCGAACACGATGACCAGGAAGATGTCGTAGACCTGGTTGTTCACGGTGTACGCGCCCAGCAGCGTGATGAGCACCGTGATCGGGGCCAGGATGGCCGGGCGGACCCGCAGGATCTTCACGAACACGCCGACCATCGGGATGCTCATGATCAGCAGCAGGATGTTGCCGATGTACATCGAGTTGATGACGCCCCAGAACACGTCGGGATGCTCGGTGACGAGCTGCGGCCCCGGCTGGATGCCCTGGATGAGCAGCGCGCCGAACATCAGGGCCATCGTCGCGTTCGCGGGGATGCCGAGCGTCAGCAGCGGGATGAACGACGACGTGGCGGCGGCGTTGTTGGCCGTCTCCGGCGCGGCGACGCCCTCGACGGCGCCCTGGCCGAAGCGCTCCGGATGCTTGGAGCGCCGCTTCTCCAGCGCGTACGCGGCCAGCGAGGACAGCACCGCGCCACCGCCGGGTAGCACGCCCAGGACGAACCCGATGAGCGAGCCGCGCCCGATCGCGCCCTTGGCCTGGCCGAGGTCCTTGCGCGACGGCCACACGTTGCCGACCTTGGCGGGGGAGTGCACCTGGTTGTGCCGCTCCTCCAGGTTGTAGAGGATCTCGCTGAGCCCGAACAGGCCCATGGCGATCGGGATGAAGTCGATGCCCTCGGCGAGGTTCAGGCTGTCGAAGGTGAAGCGCTCGGCGCCCGTGAAGGTGTCGCGGCCCACGGTCGCGATCAGCAGGCCGACGCAGGCCGCGATGATGGCCTTGAGCTTGTTGCCGTTGCCCACCGACGAGATCAGCAGGACGCCCAGGATGCCCAGGGCCGCGTACTCCGGGGGCCCGAAGTCGAGCGCGAACCCGGCCACGATCGGCGCGACGAGCGTCAGGCCGAGGATCGAGACCGTGCCGCCGATGAAGGAGCCGATGGCCGCGATGCCGAGTGCCGTGCCCGCTCTGCCCTGCTTGGCCAGGGCGAAGCCGTCGAAGACGGTCACCACCGAGGACGCCTCGCCCGGCAGGCGGAGCAGGACCGAGGTGATCGTGCCGCCGTACTGGGCTCCGTAGAAGATGCCCGCCAGCATGATGATCGCCGACACGGGCTCGATGCCGTACGTGATCGGCAGCAGGATGGCGATCGTCGCGCCGGGGCCGAGGCCGGGCAGCACGCCGATGAGCATGCCGATGATGACGCCGATGAGGCAGTAGAGCAGGTTGGCCGGCTCCAGTACGACGCCGAAACCGTTGAGGATCGGGGAGATGTCCATGTGACTTTCTCAGATGAGCCTGGGGAGCGGGATCTGCAGCAGCACCACGAAGAGCACGTAGAACGCGACCACGGCGCCGACGCTGATCACGATGGAGGAGCGCCACGACTCCCTGCCCAGCCAGCGCAGCCAGACGAACATGAGCAGCAGCGAGGGGATCTCGAAGCCGATCACCGGCAGCAGCGCGGCGAGCAGCACGAGCGTCACCAGGCCGACCAGGGTGAGCAGGCTGGAGCGGGAGAACCGCTCGGTGTCCCGCAGGCCGCGGCCCGTGACGACGAGCGTCGCCGACAGCACGACGATGACGACGCTGATGGCGAACGGCCACAGGCCGGGCCCGGGCTGCGTGAGCTGCCCGAGCCCCAGCGCGTAGGACCCGACCGCACCCAGCACGCCGACGACGAGCGCCACCACGGCCGCCCCGACCTGCGCGATCGGGCCCGCGTGCGGCGGCCGGGCCTCTTCCAGCTCGGCCTGGAGCCGGTCGGCCTCGGCCTGCAACAGGTCGGCCTCGGCGGGCTCGGGGCCCGGCGGCCGGGTGGGGTCGGTCATGGACATGCACACTCCTTCGTGGCGGTTCGTGGCGAGGCGCCGGCCTCGATCAGTCGGCCCCGGTCAGCCGGCCAGGCTGATGCCGAACTCGTCCAGCTGTGCCTTGTACTTGGTGGAGTCGCTCTGCAGCGAGGCGAGGACCTCCTGCGGGGTGGTCTCCATCGGGGTGAGCGAGTTGTCCTCGTTGAACTTCTTGTACTCCGGCGTGGCGAACGTCTTCTTGGCCGCGTCGAGCAGCTTGGTCTTGACGTTCTCCGGCGTGCCCTTGGGGGCGGTCAGGAAGCGGTACTGCGTCACCTGGACGTCGAAGCCCTGCTCCTTGGCCGTCTTCACGTCGGGCAGGAAGGGGATGCGCTGCTCGGAGAAGACGGCGAGCGGGACGAGCTTGCCGGCCTTGATGTTCTCGATGGCCTCGCCGATCTGCATGGTCGAGACGTCCACCTGGTTGCCGAGCAGGGCGGTCAGGTTGGGGGCGCCGCCGTCGAACGGCACGGCCGTGGCCTCGACGCCGGCGGTCTTGAAGGTCAGCGCGGAGGCGAGCTGCGCGCCGGTGCCGACGCCGGTGGTGCCGTACCGGATGGTCTTGCCCGCCTTCTTCATGTCCTCGATGGAGGTGAAGCCGGACTTGGGGTTGGTGGCCATGACGTAGTCGTCGCGCGAGATGCCGGTGATGACGTCGAACGAGTCGATCTTCGTGGCCTCGGCGGCCGACACCGTGAGCGGCGTGATGGTGAAGAGCGAGGCGTTCTGGACGGCGATCTTGTAGCCGTCGGCCTTGGCGGACTGGAGCTCCTTGGCGTTGAGCGCGCCGTTGGCGCCCGGCTTGTTCAGCACGGGAGTGGAGACGCCGAGCTCCTTGCCCATGCCCTGGGCCAGCGCCCGGGTGATGAGGTCGGTGGAGCCGCCCGCCGAGGCGCCGACGCTGAACTCGATGTTGCCTGTCGGATATTCTCCGTCGCCGCCACCGGAGGAGGTCGTCTTGACGCCACCGCACGCGGTCAGCGCGATCGCGGCGGCGGCGCCGACGACGCCCAGGAGGATGCGGCGGGGGGCCGTCCGAGATGTCGGCATGGACTTCTCCTTCGTGCGGGCGGAAGGCCGCCCGTTATCTGCTCTGGAGCGGAGAGGGGAGTTGCGTAAGGTTACGGCAAGGTTTCCGCTCGTTAGTCTCCGGAGACTAGGACCAGCCTCGATGCCTGTCCAGGCTCATTTCGGTATCGAGTGATACTCTTCACGCATCATGCTAACACTCGATCAGATCCGGGCATTCGTGGCTGTCGCCGAGGAGCTGCACTTCGGCCGTGCGGCTGATCGGCTGCGCATGACCCAGCCTCCGCTCAGCCGCCACATCCAGAAACTGGAACGTGTCATCGGCGTGACCCTTCTGGAACGCGACAACCGGCGCGTGGTCCTCACCGACGCCGGGCGCGCCTTCCTGGACGACGCGCGGCGCATGCTCTCGCTCGTCGACACCGCGGGGGACCGGGCGCGCCGGATCGCCAGCGGCGCGGCGGGCACCGTACGCCTCGGGTTCACCGCCGTCTCGGCCATCAGCATGCTCGGCGCGCTGCTGCGCCGGCTGTCGGAGCAGCTCCCCGAGATCGACGTCATCCTCCACGAGCGGGTGACCGCCGGGCAGGTGGACGGCCTGCTGCGCGGCGAGCTCGACCTCGGTCTGGCCCGCCCGCCCTTCGACATCGCCACCCTCGACTCGCGCGTCGTCTTCCGCGAGCCGCTGTGCGCCGTGGTGCCCCTCGGCCACCCGCTGGCCGACCTGGGCCGGCCGCTCGCGCCGGACGACTTCGACGGTCTGCCGGTGATCAGCTACAACCCGGTGCAGTCGCGCTACTTCCACGAGCTGACCGTCCGGTTCCTCACCAACGCCCACCCCCGGATCGAGCAGCAGGTGCACCAGATCCTCACCGCCGTGCTGCTCGTGGCGGCCGGGCGCGGCGTCGCGCTGGCGCCCGCCAGCGCGCGCTCGCTGGGCGTGGACGGCATCGCCATCTGCGACCTGGTACGCGGCGGCGGCGACCCGCTGGACGACGCGGGCGCCACGGGAGAGCCGGTCGAACTGCACGTGATCTGGGACCGCAACTCGACCAACCCCGCGCTCGGGCGCGTGCTCGAACTGCTGCCCGATCTCGGAGCCTGAAGCCGGCGATGCTCCATCGGTATCGCCGGATTCAGAATCGCACTTGGACAGGAATCGTCCCCGCTTCTTACCCTGGCGGGCGTCAGACCTTACCGGCGGTGCGGGGGGGATCCCACGGCCGCATGTAAAACCCGAGGAGCATCCGCCATGCCCAGTTACTCCCCGCAGGAGCTCGCCACCCGGCTCAAGAGCGGCCTGCTGTCCTTCCCGGTCACCCATTTCACCGCGGATCTGGAGTTCGACGAGGCGGGTTACCGCGACCATCTGGCCTGGCTGAGCGGCTACCCGGTGGCCGGCCTGTTCGCCGCGGGAGGCACGGGCGAGGGCTTCTCGCTGACCGCCGAGGAGATCGACCGGGTGGTCCGCGTGGCGGTGGACGAGGTGAACGGCAGGGTTCCCGTCGTGGCCCCGGCCACCGGCGGCACCGCGAACGCCGTTGCGCAGGCGAAGGCCGCCGAGGCCGCCGGTGCGGACGGCCTGCTCCTGATGCCCCCCTACCTCACAGAGGCCGGCCAGGAGGGCCTGGTCGAGCACGTCTCCGCGGTCTGCCGCGCCACCGGCCTGGGAGTGATCGTCTACAGCCGGGCCAACGCGGTGCTGAACGACCGGTCCGTCGCGGCCCTGGCCGAGCGGAACGAGACGCTCGTCGGGTTCAAGGACGGCGTCGGCAATATCGAGAGCCTCACCCGCATCTACGCCACCGTCGGCGACCGCCTGGCCTACATCGGCGGCCTGCCCACGGCCGAGACCTTCGCCCTGCCGCTGCTGCAGCTCGGCATGAGCACGTACTCCTCGGCGATCTTCAACTTCGTCCCGCAGTACGCGCTCGACTTCTACGCCGACGTCCGTGCCCAGGACCGGGACGCGGTCTACCGTCGCATCAGGGAGTTCGTGCTGCCCTACCTGGACATCCGCGACCGCATGAAGGGGTACGCCGTGTCGATCATCAAGGCGGGCCTGACCGCCGTCGGCCGCCCGGCCGGCCCGGTGCGGCCGCCGCTGCAGAACCTCACGGACGGCGAGCTCGCCGAGCTGACCGCCCTCATCAACAAGATCAGCTAGGGGCCGTCTTGTCTCCCACCATCGAACGCGTCGAGGTCGTCCCGGTCGCCGGGTACGACAGCATGCTGCTCAACCTCAGCGGCGCGCACGGGCCGTTCTTCACCCGCAACGTCGTCATCGTCACCGACTCCGACGGGCGTACCGGCCTGGGCGAGGTGCCCGGCGGCGAGGCGATCCGGCAGACCGTCGAGGAGGCGGGCGCCCTGCTCGCCGGGCAGCCGGTGGCCCGCTACCGCGGCCTGCTGCGCTCGGTGGCCGAGCGGTTCGCCGCCCGGGACGCCGGCGGGCGCGGCCTGCAGACCTTCGACCTGCGCACGACCGTGCACGCGGTCACCGGCCTGGAGTCCGGCCTGCTCGACCTGCACGGCCAGTACCTCGGCGTGCCCGTGGCCGACCTGCTCGGCGAGGGCCGGCAGCGCGACCGGGTGCCGATGCTGGGCTACCTGTTCTACGTCGGCGACCCCGGCCGTACCGACCTGCCCTACCTCGTGAACGACGGCGGCGACGACCGCTGGTCCCGGCTGCGCCGCCGCGAGGCGCTCACGCCCGACGCGGTGGTCGCCCTGGCCGAGGCCGCCCAGGAGCGGTACGGCTTCACCGACTTCAAGCTCAAGGGCGGCGTGCTGGCCGGCGAGGAGGAGATCGCCGCGGTCACCGCGCTGGCCCGCAGGTTCCCGGAGGCGCGCGTCACCCTCGACCCCAACGGCGGCTGGCTGCTGGCCGACGCCGTCCGGCTGTGCCGCGGGCTCGGCGACGTCCTGGCCTACGCCGAGGACCCGTGCGGCGCCGAGGGCCGCTTCTCGGGGCGCGAGACGATGGCCGAGTTCAAGCGGGCCACCGGGCTGCCGACCGCGACGAACATGATCGCCACCGACTGGCGGGAGCTGGCGCACGCCGTACGGTCGGACGCCGTGGACATCCCGCTGGCCGACCCGCACTTCTGGACCATGGCCGGCTCCGTTCGCGTCGCCCAGCTCTGCCACGACTTCGGGCTGACGTGGGGGTCGCACTCCAACAACCACTTCGACATCTCGCTGGCCATGTTCACCCACGTCGGGGCGGCCGCCCCGGGCGAGATCACGGCGCTGGACACGCACTGGATCTGGCAGGACGGCCAGGCGCTCACCACGAAGCCGTTCCAGATCAGGGACGGCGCGATCGACGTGCCGACCGCGCCCGGGCTCGGCGTCGAGCTCGACCGGGAGGCCCTGGCGGAGGCGCACGAGCTGTACCTCAGCCGGGCGCTGGGCGCCCGCGACGACGCCGTCGCCATGCGGTTCCTGGTGGAGGGCTGGGTGTTCGACCCGAAGCGGCCCTGCCTCGTGCGCTGAGGTCTGCCCTGCCGGAAGGGGCGCCTCAGAAGAGGGTCAGCGGCTCGTCGGGCATCGGGTCGGGGAGCGGGGCCAGCTCGGGGAGGCGGGCGCGGACGTCGTCGTGGAAGCGGCGGGCCAGCCGCAGCGCCTCGGCGTTGTCCGGCGTGTGGACGAACACCGTCGGCGAGCGCCCCTCCCTCAGCCACTCCGTCACCGTGTCCACCCACGGCCGCCAGCCCTCGACCGTGCGCTCCTCGGCGTCGCGGCCGAGGTAGCGCACGATCGGGTGGCCGGTGAGGGCGCGGGTGCGCCGGGGCACGCGCGGCTTCTTCGTCCACGCGTCGCGCTCGGCGTCGCTGGTGGGCGGGCTCGCGAACATGACGGTCGTGTCGAACGGGACCCATTCGGCCCCCGCGGTGGCCAGGACCCGTTCGAGGAGGCGCTCGGAGCGCTCGTCCTCGAAGAAGGCCCGGTGGCGGACCTCGACCGCGTAGCGGTGCCCGCGGGGCAGCCCGCGCAGGAACGTCGCCAGGGTGCCCAGGTCGGCGGGGGAGAAGGAGCCCGGGAGCTGCACCCAGAAGGCGTGCACCCGCGGGCCCAGCGGCTCCATCGCCGCCAGGAACGCGCTCAGCTCCTCCTGGGCGCCCGCCAGGCGGCGCTCGTGGGTGATCGGCTTGGGCAGCTTGACCACGAACCGGAAATCGGGCGAGGTCTGGGCCGCCCAGGACTCGACCGTGGCGCGCGACGGGGTGGCGTAGAACGTCGTGTTGCCCTCCACCGCGTCGCACCAGCTCGCGTAGGCGCGCAGGCGGTCACCGGGCGGGAGGCGATCGGGCAGGAAACGTCCTTGCCAGCGCGCGTGCGTCCACATCGCGCACCCCACATGAAGCCGCATGGACCCGACGTTATCGCCAGATGGGCGTGGGGCCCGCCCCGGGCGGGCCCCACGGTCCAGCGGCGCTCTAGCGGACGGCCTTGTCGGGCCGCTCGGTGATGCGCACGGCGTTGAGGATCGGGGCGCCGGCGCGGGCGAAGAACCGCACGTCGAGCTGCCCGTCGGTGACCTCCACCGTGAACCGCCGGGCGACGGCGGCGTTCGCCCCCGCCTCCTTGGCCAGGTCGAGGGCCTGGACGGCGACCTCGCCCTCTACGGCCACGTCGAACACCCGCTTGCCCGGCTTCTTGTTCCGGGTCTCGGCGAAGCCCAGCTCGACCGTGTAGACGCCGTCGGGCACCCCGTCGAACCGGTACGCGCGCATGCCCTCGCGGGCGCTGCGGTAGAGCGCCTGCTCGGCGGTGCCCGCGACCGGCCGGTCCGAAGTGCTCGCCTTGGTGAGCGGGCCCACGTAGCCGTGGCCGCCGGGCGCGTACCTCCGGTCGGCCGTCCAGGTGTCCCCGGCGGCGTCGGTCACGTCCTCCGTCCCGCCGACCTCGACGGCGACCTGGTGCCTGGGCACCACGACGTGCACGATCACGGGGAAGGCCGGGTTGCGGCCGCTGGCCGAGCGCACCACCAGGACGCCCGTGCGGACGGTGCCGGGCGGCAGGCCCGCGCTGGAGGCGGTGACCTCCACCGGCACCGACGCGCCCGCCTTCAGCTCCCCGCCGGCCGGGCTGACGCCGAGCCAGGTCAGCGCGGGATCGAGCTCGATCGTGTACGCCGCGTCCGCGCCCGGGTTGGCCAGCTCGAACCTGCCCTTCCTGGTGGACCCGGCGGGCAGCACGATGGTCAGCTCGCCGGTCGAGGCCGTCACCCGGCCCGTGGCCAGCGCCTTGTCGAACACGTTGCGCTCACCGGGCCGCACGGTGACGTCCTCGGCGAGCGGGCCGTAGTCGTCCGCCGACACCTCCAGCCGGTGGTCGCCGGCCGGGACCTGGCCGAGGAAGGCCCCGTCCGCCCCGGTGGTGAACGTCGCCCCGTCGCCCACCTTGACCGTCGCGCCCGCCAGCGGCCGGCCGTCGTTGGCGTCGGTGATCGTGCCCGCCACCAGCCCGTGGCCCCGGGCGGCGAAGGTCAGGCTCTGGCCGGTGGCGACGGCGGCGCGGTTGGCGGCGTACTCCAGCGCGTCCGTGCCGTCCGCGCTCTCGATGCCGATCGTGGCCTCCTCACCCGCCGCGTGGGAGCTGCCGATGTCGCGGTAGCGGAAGCCGATCGAGCCGTCCTCGCCGAGCAGCGCCTCGAACGACAGGCGCTCGGGCCCGGCGTAGAAGCGGGCGCCGCGCCATTCGAGGACGAACGTGCGGTTCGGGGCGGTCCCGAGCGTGGCGGTGTAGAGGCCGCCCTCCCCCTCGTCCAGGGCCAGGTCGTCCCAGTACGGGTAGATGCCCGCGTTGGGGTCGCCGGCCGCGGGCAGCGGCACGTTGCTCGGGAAGGACCACGCGCGGCCAAAGGTGAGGAACCCGTTGGTGCTCACCGTGCCCGTCGTGTACGTCCGGCCGTAGAAGGGGAAGGCGAACGGCAGCGTGATCGCGCGGTGCTCGTCGTCGCCGGTGAGGTCCACCTTCGTGGTGCCCTCCACGTACGCCTCCGTGCCGCTCCGGCAGGTGTGGCCGAAGGCGTCGGCCCGGCTGGCCAGCTCGATGTCCCTGGTCAGGTCGCCGTCCACCGTGACGGTCACCGTCGTGTCCTCGGTGCACCGCGAGGACGCCGTGACGTCGAGCTCGAAGCCCCGGTGCGGCAGCTCGATCTCGTAGCGGCCCCGGGCGTCGGTGACCGTGGTGACCGGGGTGCCGGCGACGCTCACCGTGGCGCCCGCCTCCGGCACGCCGATCGTGCTGACCGTGCCCGACACCGTGCTCATGACCTGCGCCGTCAGCGCCACGTCCGCGGTCGCCGTACGGTCGGTCGCGATCGTCGCGGTGGCGGTCGCGTCGTCGTAGCCGAACTTGGCCACCTTGATCTCGTAGTCGCCGCTCAGCAGGCGGGGCAGCGTGTACGTGCCGTCCTGGCCGGTCGAGACCGTGCGGCTCAGCGGGCCGGAGACGCTGACGGCCGCGCCGGCCACCGGGGCGCCGCCCGAGGTGACGGTGCCGGCCAGCGTGCCCATCTCGCCGGTGGGCGCGGCCTTGACCGCGGCGTACGCGTCGAGCCTGCCCTCGCCCCAGGTGAAGTTGTCCGCCGCCGTGCCGCCGCAGCGGCCCTCGTCCACGTCCGCCGCGGTCCCGTCGAGCAGCGCCCGCGTGGCCTCGACGTCGTTGCGCAGGTAGGGGGAGGCCGACCACATCAGCGCCACCGTGGCGGCGACGTGCGGGCTGGCCATCGAGGTGCCGGTCTTGAGGCCGTACTCGTCGCCGGGGACGGCCGAGCGGACGTCCACGCCGGGGGCCGCGATGTTCGGCTTGATCTCGCCGTTCTCGCCGGGGCCGCGCGACGACTGCGGCATGATGACGCCGTTCGCGTCGAACGAGCCGGCGCTGTAGGCGGCGGTGTAGCCGCCGGGCGAGCCGGTCGTGCCGCACTCCGGGCCCTCGTTGCCGTTGGAGAAGGCCGGGAAGATGCCCGCGGCCACCCACGCCTCGACGATCTCCTTGTACCAGAGGTCGAGGCCCTTGCCGCCCCACGAGTTGTTGACGATGTCGGGCGCGAGGTCGGGGCGCGGGTTCTGCCGGTCGAGGTCCGTCGGGGCGAGGATCCACTCGCCGGCGGCCAGCAGCGCGTACGCCGGGCAGCCGCCGATGCCGCACGCCTTCACCGTGATCCACTCGGCGCCGGGGGCGACGCCGATGTTGTTGGCCCCGCCGTCGCCGCCGACCATGGTCCCCATGACGTGGGTGCCGTGCGTGCGGTCGTCGCAGGGCGTGCGGCCGGGGCAGGCGCCGGCCGGGTCGAACCAGTTGTAGTCGTGGTCGGCGGTGCCGTCCGGCAGGGTGCCGCGGTAGTGGGCGACCAGCGCCGGGTGGTCCCACTGCACGCCGCTGTCGAGGCTGGCCACGACGATGCCCTCGCCGCGGTCGCCCAGCTCGTCCCACACCTTGGGGGCGTTGATCCGGTCGACGTTCCACTCGACGGAGCCGACCGCCGCCCGCGCCACGCCCGGCGCCGGCTCGGGCAGGTCGGCCACGATGTCGGGCTCGACGCTCGCCACCTCCGGCAGCTTCGCGATCTCGGCCGCCAGATCGGCGTCGCCGGTCACCTTGATCGTGTTGACGATCCAGTACGGGGTGAAGTCGGCGTGCTCGGCCTTGAACAGCTTGCGTAAGCCGGCCTGGGACGTCTCGGCGGTGCGCGTCTTCGACCGGTAGACCTGCCGGCCCTTGTCGGCCTTCGTCCGCGCGGCGCGGGCGGAGCTCAGGTTCGCCTGCTCCTTGAGGCGTACCCAGAAGGTGGCCTTGCCGTCCGCCGTCAGATCGGCCTGCACCAGCCGGTCGATCTTGGGGTCCGGCGGGCCGGCGGCGAGCGCCGTGTTCTGGGGGACGAGCAGGGCCAAGGCGGCCGTTCCGATCAGGAACGCCCGCCGGGCACGGGGAATGGACAAACGAACTCCTTGCGGGGGTGCCCTCGGGATTGCGGGCGGGATCCGGTGAGCCCGCCGGGGAGCATCGTCAGTGGATCTTGTACGCGGTGGCAAGCCCGCGGGGGTGGCGTGTCCACGCCATGGACCGAACACGCCACCCCCCGCCGGACCGGGGGCCGCGCACCGCGCCGGCCGTCGTAGGCTGACCCCATGGGCATGGTCGGGACGGTCGGGCTGGTGTTGCATCCGCGGCGCGACTCCAAGAAGGCGATAGACACCATCCTGCGGTGGGCCGCGGACAAGGGCGCGACCGTGCTGGGCCTGCCCGACGAGGTGGGCCGCATCGACTGCAGCGCCGTCGAGGTCGACGCGACCACGCTGGTGGAGCGGGCCGACCTGCTGGTGGGGCTGGGCGGTGACGGGACGATGCTGCGTACGATGCGGCTGCTGGCCGGGCGGCCCACGCCCATCCTGGGGGTGAACCTCGGGCGGCTCGGCTTCCTGGCCGAGATCGACGTGGACGAGCTGCCGCAGACGCTGTCGGCGATCGACGCGCACGAATACACGATCGAGCCGCGCATGGCGATCCGCAGCAAGGTGGCCGGGGCGGACGTGACGGCGTTCAACGACATCGCGCTCGTCCGGATCCCCGGCGACGGGCTGGCCGGCGTGTCCGTCACCCCGTCCGGCAGCCCCTTCGTGCGCTACTCCGCCGACGCCGTCATCGTGGCCACCACCACGGGGTCCACGGCCTACAGCTTCTCCGCCGGCGGGCCGATCGTCTCGCCCCGGGTGGAGGCGGTGCTCGTCGTGGCCGCCGCCGCGCACTCGGCGTTCAACCGGGCGCTCGTGCTGCCCGCCGACGAGGAGGTCACGCTGCAGGTGCTGCCGAGCAGCGGGCGGCTGGCGGTCGAGGTGGACGGTGCGGTGGTCGGGCACCTGTGCCCGGGCGACAGCGTCACGGTGACCGCCTGGCCGGGGGCGGCGAAGGTGGTGCGAGTGGGGACCACCTTCTACGAACGCGCCCGCCGCAAGCTTCGGGTCGACGGCAGCGCCGAGATCGACTGACCCACGTCGGGTTCTGCCCGCGTCGCCTTCTGCTCGTGTGGCGTTCGGCCCGTGTGGCGTTCGGCCCGCGTCGACCCTCGCCTCGCTCGAACCCCTGGACGCGTGCAACCTCCGCCCGGACCAGCGCCGTCCTCGCTCGACTGCCCGGACCCCGCTCGCTCCCAGGTGACCCGCCCCGGCGCCGGGCGTGCTGTCCACCGGGGGCGTGCTGCGTCGCTGGGTGTGCTGGGCCGCTGGGCGTTCAGGCGCCGGTGCGGCGGCGGTGGCGGGCTGGGCGCTCGGGCGGCGGCTCCCGGTGCGGCGGGTCCTCCGGGCGGGGCTGCGGCGTGAAGAAGTCGGTGCCGCCCCCCGGCGGGACGTGCGGTGCTGTCACGCCGTCGCGAGGGCCGGGTGGCGCGGGGGCGAAGAAGTCGTCGTCGTGGTCGGTGTGCGGGGCGAAGAAGTCGTCGTCCTGCCCCGAGGCGAGCTCGTCGCGTCGCCCGCGCCGGGGGACGAGCGACTCTCCCCGGGCGCGCCGGGGGACAAGTGCTGCTCCCCGCGCACGACGAGGGGCGGGTTCGTTGTCGTCCTCGACGGCCGGTTCGGAGCGGTGGCGGGAGGCGGTGAGGGCGGCGAGGGCCGTGGTGATCGGGACGGCGGCGATGAGGCCGAGCGTGCCGACGATGCTGCGCACGATCTCCTGCGCGATCACCGGAGTCGTCATCACGTCCCCGAGCGGCTGGTTCCCGATGCTGAACAGCAGCAGCAGCGGCAGCGACGCCCCCGCGTACGCCAGGATGATCGTGTTGATCACCGAGGCGATGTGCGCGCGCCCGATCCGGCCCGCCGCCCGGTAGAGGCGGGCGAAGCCGTAGGACGGGTTGGCGTGGGCCAGCTCGGCCACCGTCACCGCCTGCGTGACCGTGACGTCGTCGAGCACGCCCAGCGCGCCGATGATGATGCTGGCCAGCAGCAGCCCCTGCGTGTCGATGGACAGGCTCATGTCCAGGGCGAGCGCGCTGTCGTCGGTGATGCCGTTGAGCCGGGCGAACCCCAGCGCCCCGTACGACAGCAGCCCCGTGAGCGTGAGGCTGGCCAGCGTGCCCAGCACGGCCACGGAGGTGGACAGCGAGAAGCCGTGCGTGAGGTAGAGCACCGCGAGCATGATCGCCGCCGCTCCCACGATGGCCACCAGCATGGGCGGCCGGCCCTCCAGGATGCCGGGGATGACGAACGTCAGCAGCAGCACGAACGTCACCGCCAGCCCCACCAGCGCCG
Organism: Nonomuraea sp. MTCD27; assembly: GCF_041950495.1. Classification (NCBI taxonomy): domain Bacteria; kingdom Bacillati; phylum Actinomycetota; class Actinomycetes; order Streptosporangiales; family Streptosporangiaceae; genus Nonomuraea; species Nonomuraea sp. MTCD27. The sequence continues at coordinate 689,701 of NZ_JBGNUW010000002.1, forward strand.
TCACCCCGCGCCAGCGCCCGAACGCGATCACCGCCAGCGCGAACGCCGCCCCGAACAGCCACAGCGGCATGGCCCGGTCATGATCGGAGATCTGGTACGCCCCGTCCGCGCCGCGCAGCAGGATCACCTCGTCGTCCACGCCGAAGTGCTGCGCCCCCGGCCCGCCGGGCAGGCGCAGCTCCACGTCCTTGCCCAGGTCCGGGCCGTCCCCGACCTTGACGACGGCGTTGCCGCAGGTGGCCGGGTCCGGCTGGGGCGAGCCCTCCGGGGCGGCGGGGCAGCGCTTGAGCGTGACGCTGACGACCGTGCCGGTGAGCCGCTCGACGCCCGACTGGGGTGCGGCGGCGCTCTGCCCGCCGTCCGGCCAGAGCCACAGCAGACCGGCGAGCGTGATGATCGCCAGCGGCACCAGGACGGCCAGGCCGGCCACCACCGCGCGCCGGGAGGTGGGTACGGCGGTGCCGTGGACGTGATTGGCGCCCATCGTGTGAAAGGTCCTCCTTGGGCTGACGAACAAGGACAGTACTGCACGCCGCCCCCTGGGGTAGTCCCAACGGCATGACATGGCTGGTGGGCACCTCCGGGTGGCAGTACAAGGACTGGCGCGGGGTCCTGTATCCGGAGGGCGTGCCGATGCGGCTCTGGCTGGAGACGTACGCGGCCGAGTTCGCCACCGTCGAGAGCAACAACGCCTTCTACCGCCTGCCGAGCGCGGAGTCGTTCGCCGCCTGGCGGGACCGTACCCCGCCCGGGTTCGTGATGGCCGTCAAGGCCAGCCGGTTCCTCACCCACATCAAGCGGCTGGCCGAGCCGGAGGAGCCGGTCGCGCGCCTGATGGGCGCAGCCGCGGAGCTGAAGGACAAGCTCGGCCCGATCCTGCTGCAGCTCCCGCCGACGCTCAAGGCCGATCCCGGCCGGCTCGACCGGTGCCTGGGCTGCTTCCCCGGCGACGTCCGGGTGGCCGTCGAGCCCCGCCACGAGTCGTGGTGGACCGACGAGGTGCGCCGGATCCTGATCGCCCGGGCCGCCGCGCTGTGCTGGGCGGATCGGCTGGGCCGGCCGCAGGCCCCGTTCTGGCGTACGGCCGACTGGGGTTACGTACGCCTGCACCAGGGGCGGTCGGGCTTCGCGTACGGTAAAAGCGCGCTCGGGACGTGGGCCCGGCGGGTGCGCGAGGCCGGCTGGGGCGACGCCTACGTCTACTTCAACAACGATCCGGGAGGCGCGGCCGTGCGTAACGCCAGACAATTTGCCAGACTCCTGTAGTGCACACGCGTCTCTACCGGAACGGTGTCCTCGAGAAGGAAGGGTTCCCTATCGAGGAGGTCTCCGACTATGTGGCGGACCCGGACAACACGGTCTGGTTCGATCTGTGCTCCCCGTCGCCCGCCGACCTCGGGATGATCGGTGAGGAGCTCGGCCTGCACGAGCTGGCGGTCGAGGACGTCGTTTCCGACCATCAGCGGCCGAAGGTGGATATTTACGATAACCACCTGTTCATCACCGTCTACGGGGTGCACTTCGACGAGGGACGGCTCGACCCGGTCGAGGTGAACATCTTCGTCACCAGGAACGCCCTGGTCACCATCCGCGAGAACGACCACTTCGACATCGACGACGTGGTCAGGCGCTGGGACGCCGGCTCCCGCATGGCCGGCCACGGCGTGACGTACCTGCTGCACGGCCTGCTCGACCACGTGGTGGACAGCCACTTCGACCTGGTGCAGGACCTCGACGGGCAGGCGGAGGCGCTGGAGGAGTCGCTGTTCGAGGACGAGGTGCGCGACGGCAGGGAGTTGCAGCGCGCCATGTACGTCCTGCGCAAGAACACCACCAGGCTGCGCAAGATCACCATCCCGATGCGCGAGGTGGTCGGCACCCTGCTCCGCCGCGACCAGGACCTCATCGCCGACCCCGTGATGGCGCCCTACTACGAGGACGTCTACGACCACGTGCTGCGCGTGACCGAATGGGTGGAGTCCATCCGCGACCTGCTCGCGAACGTCCGCGAGACCCGCCTGGCCCAGCAGGGCTTCCGGCTCAACGAGATCATGAAGCGGGTCACCAGCTGGGCCGCGATCATCGCCGTGCCCACCATGATCACCGGCTTCTACGGGCAGAACGTGCCCTATCCCGGGTCGGGGCAGCCCTGGGGGTTCTGGGCGTCCTCGATCCTGGTGGCGCTGGCCTCGGTGGCGCTGTACTCGGTGTTCAAGAAGAAGGACTGGCTGTAGCCGCAGGCCCCGCCCCGGACGTCCGGGGTGAGGCGCAGGGCCAGGCGCACCTCGGCGGCGCCCGTGGCGGGATAGAGGGGCAGGCAGCGGCCGCCGGAGACGAGCGTCCGGCGCCCGATCGAGGTGCTGAGCAGCGACAGCTCGGCGTACGTGGCGGGCTCGGCCAGCCGCAGCACCCACCCGCCGCCCGGGGCGCGGGCGCGCTCGCCGTCAAGCGCGTAGTAGTCGAGGACGCTCTCGTCGAGCGAGAGCACCGCCCGCATGGTGAAGCGGCGGCCCTCCACGGTGAACACCTCCGCGGAGGGCGCGCGGTAGACCGAGTGCACGTACGCGATCAGGAAGCGGCTCCCGACCACGGGCAGGCCGTTCACGGTCAGGCGCCCGGCGCCCGAGCCGGAGCCGAGCGCCGCCGCCGACGCCAACACGGTCACGAGCGCCAGGAGCGGCCTGGTCAGCCCTTCTCCCGGTAGTAGCGGGCGGCCCCCGGGTGCAGCTCGACCGGGGCCACCTGCTGGCCGAGCGTCACGTCCAGCTTCTTCGCCTCCGGGTGCACCGCCGACAGCTCGGCCTTCTTCTCGAAGAGCGTCTTGGTGATGTCGTACGCGAGCTGCTCGTTCATCGAGTCGGGCACCAGCAGCACGTTCGCGATGCCCACGGTCCTGATCGTGCCGGACAGCTTGTAGGTGGACATGTCCACGTCGAGCGGGACGTACTGCTGGCCGTAGGTGGCCTGCATCTTCTGCAGGACGTCGCCGGTGTCGAGCAGCTTCATGCCGGGCTTGCTCGACGCCAGGTCGGTGATGCCGGCCGTGGGCAGGCCGCCGACCCAGAAGAACGCGTCGATGGTGTCGTCCTTGGCCGCCTGCACCGACTCGTTGATCGACAGTTGCTGCTTGGTGATGTCGGTGTCGGGGTTGAGCCCGGCCGCCTCCAGGACGCGCCTGGCCACGACCTGGGTGCCGGAGTTGGCCGGGCCGAGCGAGACGCGCTTGCCCCTCAGGTCGGCCACCTTGGTCACGGCGACGCCGGGGGCGATGACGAGGTGGGTGTAGTTGTCGTAGATGCGGGCGATGGCCTTGATCGGCTGCTTGGCGGTGAAGGTGTCCTTGCCGTTGACGGCGTCGGCGGCCGTGTCGGCCTGGGAGAAGCCGATGTGGGCCTTGCCCGAGGCCAGCAGCTTGATGTTCTCGACGGAGGCCGAGGTGACCGACGCGGTGGCCTGGGTGTTGGCGATGTTCTCCGACAGCTGCTTGGCCAGGCCGCCGCCGTAGACGTAGTAGACGCCCGTCGTGCCGCCGGTGGCGATCGAGAGCCGGTTGCCCGAGCCCCCGCCGGCACCGCCGCCGCCACAGCCCGCCGCGGCCAGGACTGCGGCGGCGACTATCGCAAGAATCCGCTTCACGCTGGGTCCCTTCTCCTTCTTCTGACGAGGTGCATGGCGGCGGCCACGGCCAGGAGGGCCAGGCCGGCGACGATGGGAACGGGTTCGAGGAACAGCAGCAGCACCGCGGCCACCGCCGCGAGCACCCGCTCCGGCCAGGCGGCCAGCCCGCCCGTGGCCATCGCGAGGGCGGCCACGGCGACCGCCGAGACCGCGGTCATCAGCAGCACGGTGCCGATCGGGCCCTGCCCGAGCAGCGCCTGCCCGTTCGGCGTCAGCACGAAGGCGAACGGCACGAGGAACGCCGGCAACGTGTAACGCCAGGTCATCATCATCGTCCGGTACGTGTTGCCGCCGGTGATCGCCGCCGCCGCCACCGCGGACAGCGCCGTGGGCGGGCTCACCTCCGACAGCACCGCGTAGTAGAAGACGAACATGTACGCCTCCGGCGCCGTGACCCCGAGGTCGAACAGCGCCGGCCCGATGATCACGGCCGCGATGATGAAGCTGGCCGTCACCGGCACCGCCAGGCCCAGCACCAGCACCGCGACGGCCGCCATGACCGTGGTGATGACGAGGCTGCCCGCGCCGATGTCCACGATGATGTCGGCGAGGTTCTGCCCGAGCCCGGTGAGCGTGATGGAGCCCACGATGATCCCGGCCGCCGCGCAGACCGCGGTCACCGGCAGCACCTCCAGCGCGCCCTTGGCCAGCGCCCGCCCGATGCGCCTGGGCCCCATCCGGTGCCGCGGGTCGAGGAACGACAGCAGGAACGCGACGGCGGTGGCGATCACCACGGACTGGAACGCCGACCGGTTCAGCGCCATCAGCACGACGATGAGGATCAGCGAGCTGAAGTGGTAGCCGAAGCGCAGCAGCAGCCGGCCGGCCCGGGGGGCGTCCACCACCACGGCGTGGGTGCCGAAGCGGCGCGAGTCGATCTCGATGGCCAGGAAGATTCCGAGGTAGTACAGGATCGTGGGGATCGTCGCGTACAGCAGCACCTCGAGATAGCTCTTCCCGAGATACTCGGCGATGATGAACGCCGCCGCGCCCAGCGTCGGCGGCGACAGGATGGCGCCGATGCCGCCGGCCGCGAGGATGCCGCCCGCCGCCTCCTTCGGGTAGCCGGCCCGCCGCAGCACGGGCCAGGCGACGCTGCCCAGGCTGACCGTGGTTGCCACGCCCGAGCCCGACACGGTGCCGAGCAGGAAGCCGGCCGTGGTCACCGTACGGCCGGGGGCGGCGCGGGACCGGCGGAAGGCGGCGAAGCTCAGGTCGATGAAGAACTTGCTCGCGCCCGAGTAGTCGAGCACCGCGCCGTAGACGGTGAACAGGATGATGTAGCTCGCGGCCACCTGCATCGGGACGCCGAAGAAGCCCTCGGTGCCGGTGTAGAGCTGCGACACGATCTGGGCGAAGTCGAACCCGGGGTGCCCGATGGTCCAGTCGATCGGCAGGTAGGCCCCGTAATAGGCGTACAGCAGGAAGGCGACGCAGATGACGGCGAAGGACCAGCCGACGGTGCGGCGTACCGCCTCCAGCAGCAGCACCGTCAGCACCAGCCCCGCCGCGACGTCCAGGTCCGTGAGCGCCGCGCCCGAGCCGCGCTCGCGGAAGCCGTCGATGTCGGCCAGCGGGTAGACCAGCACGGCCAGCGACGCGGCGGCCAGCGCCCAGTCGCCCACGCTGGGCCACTCCACGCGGCGGCCCGGGCCCTCGCCCGCACGGACCGGCTCGGGCCGCCCGAGCAGCCGGCGGACCAGCGGCGCCAGCCCCGAGCGGTAGCAGAGGAAGACCAGCGGCAACGCCACCGCCAGGAACGTCAGCCGGTGCTGGATCGCCTCGACCGGCCGGAACACCACCGCCAGCGAGTACGCCGACAGCAGCCCGCCCAGGATCCACACGCCGAGCCGCAGGGGCCCGCCCAGCTCCCGGGCCGGGCGTTCCTGCTCGTGAGCGGAGACCAGCTCGGCCTCACGATCGTTCAGCTCGGTCAAGGCATCCTCCCGACACGGCTTTGCAGGGACTTTATGAGCCGTCTACGCGATCAGGGAACCCTCCGTTATCCGATTGATCTCCACTTGCGCTCCACCGTCAGACGAACGGTCGGGATCGTGCGGCCAGCTGCTCGACGGGCACCTCGCCCGCCTGCCCGCCGTCCCGCAGCCGCACCGACGCCAGCCCGCTCGCCACCTCGCGCGGCCCCACCACGAGCTGGTACGGCACCAGCCGGTGCGCCCTGATCCTGGCCCCGAGGCTGCCCCGGTCGGCGGGCGCCAGCTCCGCCCGCAACCCGGCGGCCAGGCAGCGCCGCAGCAGGTCCTCGGCGGCCGGCCGCTCGGAGTCCGACAGCGGCAGCACCACGGCCTGCACGGGCGCCAGCCAGGCGGGGAAGGCGCCGCCGTGCACCTCGATGAGATGGGCGACCAGCCGCTCGATGCCGCCGACGACGCTGCGGTGCACCATGACGGGCCGCCCGCCGCCGGCGTAGCCCAGGTCGAAGCGCTCAGGTTGGAAGTAGTCCACCTGGACGGTGGACAGGGTGGACTCGCGCCCGGCCGGGTCGGCGATCTGGATGTCGATCTTCGGCCCGTAGAAGGCGCCCTCGCCGGGCTCCTCGTCGTGGTCGCGGCCGCGCTCCTTCAGCACCTCGCGCAGGATCGCCTCGGAGCGGGCCCACATCGCGGGGTCGTCCACGAACTTCGCGCCCTCGCCGCGCAGTGACAGCCGGTAACGGGCGGTCCGGATCCCGAGCTGGGCGTGCGCGGCCTCGATCAGGTCGAGCGCGGCCGACACCTCGGCGGCGGCCTGGTCGGGGGCGCAGAACACGTGACCGTCGTTGAGCTGGATGCCGCGTACCCTGGTCAGCCCGCCCAGCACGCCGGACAGCTCCGAGCGGTACATCCCGCCCAGCTCGGCCACGCGCAGCGGCAGGTCACGGTGGCTGCGCTGGCGCGCGCGGTAGATGAGCGCGTGGTGCGGGCACAGGCTCGGCCGCAGCACGAACTCCTCGCCGCCCACCTCCATGGGCGGGAACATGTCGTCGGCGTAGTGGTCCCAGTGGCCCGAGCGCTCGTACAGCTCCCGTTTGCCCAGCACCGGCGAGTTGACGTGCTGGTAGCCGTTGCGGCGTTCGAGCTCGTGGACGTAGTCCTCCACGGCCTTGCGCACGGCCGCGCCCGCGGGCAGCCAGTAGGGGAGGCCGGCGCCGATCAGCGGGTCGGTGTCGAAGATGCCCAGCTCGCGGCCGAGCCTGCGGTGGTCGTTCATGATCATCCTTTCCTGGGAAAGGGCGAACGACCAGCTCCCGGGCGTTCGCCCGGGAAGCATGGAGTCAGCGCGCCGGGACGGTGTCCGGCGTCGTCGTGACGGAAGCGCGCTGCATGAGGCGACCATAGCATCCGGCGCCGCGGGTACGCCTTCGGTAAAACCTCGGGCGGAATTTGGCAAATGATATAAAAGCAGCGTGGCCCAGATCACCGTGGACGTGCGCCAGCTCCAGACGTTCGCCGAGGTCGGCTACCAGGTCGCGGGCGGTGGGGGCGCGCACGGCGCGATGGCGGCGCTGCGCCGCGTGGTCCCGCTCGACGCCTACGAGTTCGTCGCGTACGACCCCGCCACCGGGCGGCACCACAGCGTCGTCTCCGACGGCCACCCGCGCATCGACCGCGACGCGGCCGAGGAGTACACGGGGCTGGACGCGTACCGCAGGGCCATGGCCACCCGCGCGCCGGTCGGCATGCCCGAGCCGGGCACCGAGCGTTACTTCCGCCGCCACCTGGCCCCCTACGGCTGGCGGGCCGGGCTGACGACGCCGCTGTTCCTGAGCGAGGGCCGCTACACGGGCCTGCTGCACCTGGCCTCCAGAGACGCCTTCCCGCGCCGCACCGGGGCCCTGGTGGCGGCGGTCAGCCCGTTGCTGGCGCACGTGACCGACCTGACCAGGTGCGTGATCGACCCGGTGGGGCTGCCGCCGGACTTCCGCGCGGTCGCCTTCGACCGGCTCGGCACGCGCCGCGAGGTGCCGGGACGCGAGACGTCGGCCGCGCTGTGGGACGACCCGTCGATGGCGGCGTACGCGCGGGCGTTCATCGACTCGCGCGAGCTGAGCCGGCACGGGCTCTGGCTCGGCGGCGACGGCCGCTGGCGCGAGGTGCGGCTGCTCAGGGCGGGCGTCGGGTTCCAGGGCACGCTCCAGGGCGCCGTGGCGGCCGAACGGCCGTGCCCGCTGCCGTACGAGCTCACGGGGCGGGAGGTGGACGTGCTCACCCGGGTGGCGGCCGGCGACTCCAACCCGCAGATCGCCGCCGCGCTCGTGCTCAGCGTCCGCACGGTGACGACCCACCTGGAGCACATCTTCGCCAAGCTCGGCTGCGACAGCCGCACCCGCCTGACCACCAAGGCCCTCGCCGAGGGCCTGTGCCGCCTGGACGGCTGACCTTCGTCATCCGATGCCATCATGCATGTCATCAGGTGGCTTCGCGGGTGACTCCGGGGGGTGATCGTTCGCACGTCCGGTTCTCCCGATGACGATGGGCCGAGTGATGAGGAGCACGGCGTGACGGACAGGCTCGTTGGAGCGCTTTCCGAGGACGACCCCGTGGTGGAGGCGGTCCTCACGGCCAGCCGGGCGCTCGTGGGAGTCGCGGCTCGGTCGATCGCCGCGGCGGGCGGCGACGTGACGTTGCCCCAGTACCGCGCGCTCGTTCTCATCGCGGCGCGGGGCCCGCAGCGGCTCATGGACCTGGCCGAGGCCCTCGATGTGAACAGGTCGACGGCCACCCGCATGTGCGATCGTCTGGTGGCCAAGCGGCTGGTGCGGCGCAGCCGCCTGCCCAGCGACAGGCGGACGGTGCGGATCGCCCTGACCGGTGAGGGGCGCGCCCTGGTGGACGGCGTGACGCAGAAGCGCAGGACCGACCTGGCACGGATCCTCGCCCAGCTCACGCAGGAGCAGCAGGCCGCCGTCGTGGCGGCGCTGTCGGCGTTCTCGGAGGCCGCCGACGAAAGGGAGGTCGCCGCACACGCCGACATCCCGGAGCTGTGAGGGAGGAGGGTCCGTCTTCGCGGCCGTTCCTCCGGCTCATGTGCCCTTCGCAATCGTTGCACAGGGCAAGTGACTGCTATCGTCTTTTTACGGAGAGCCGGGAAGACTGGTCGGCGCTGTGAAGGCGTGCCATCCGACCGGGGACTCACACCATGAATCGCGCGGAATCAGACGTCCACCCCGACGATCCCGACTTCGACCTCCGGCTCGACCGGCATGGGGACGTCGATCTGCTGTCGCTGACGGGGCGGCTCGACTCGGTGGCGTGCTTGATCCTGAAGCAGTACGTGGTCAATGCGCTGGTGAGAAGGGTTCCGCCGTTGTTCGTGGTGGACCTCGGGGGCCTGGCGGCGATCGACCGGTGCGCCGGCGAGATCCTGGTGTCGGCCGCGCGGCACGCCAGGGTCGCCGGCGGGCGGCTGATCGTGGTCGGCGGCGGCCTGCTGCCCGCTCACGTGGAGGGCGACATCGAGGTGTCCGCGTCCGTCGGGGCCGCTCTCAGCGAACTCGGCGGCCCCGGTCGTAGCGGCGTGGTGGGGGTGCCGGCCGTCAGGCGGGCGGTGTGGGGAAGCTCGCCGGAGTGGTCAGGCCGGTGCTCTCCAGCAGGCGCTGGTGGTTGAGCACCGCGGCGTTGGCCTGCTCGGAGAAGCGGCGGACCAGCGTGTTCTGCGTGCTGCCGCGCACCGTGCCGATCAGGGGGAAGATCTGCCCGTGGGCCAGGCGCAGCCATTTGACGTACGTGGTGTCGTAGGCCGCGCCGGACCGGCCGGAGATGTCGGTCATCCAGGCCTGCTGCTGCGTGGTGGGTTTCACCGGCAGCTTGATCTCCAGCTTCGCGGCCACGTCGCGCACCTGCCGGTCCAGGGTGTGGTGCTGGCTCGCTATCTCCTCGCTGATCTCGCGGACGCGGGGAGTGCTGGCCCGCTGCACCGCGTCCTGGGCCATGGGCATCTCCCACAGGCTCGCCAGGCGGACCTTGCGGATGAGGTCCCGGTCGACCTCTGACAGGGGACCCCAGTCGGTCTCCCTGATCCCGCTGCCGGGTTCCTCCTCGGCCGGGGTGGGGGGTGGCTCGATCGTCTCCGTGCCGACGGCTGCCGGTACGGTGCTGAGCGCGGCCATGTCGGAGCCGGGCGTGGGCGTGTAGCCGGCGCAGGCGGTCGTCGAGCAGAGCAGGCCAAGGCCGCAACCGATGAGAATGCGACGGCTCTGGCGGAATCGCATACACCCTCACCCCTTCCGGGTTCCGGGACGTGGTCCTCATGCGTGGTGCCGCTACTCAGGGATACGCCGCGGGACGGGAAGCCGTTCATGGCAGTGCGCAAGATTTGCAGTGTGCACCCACGGTCAGCCGAGGAAGCCCAAGATCTTGGCGAGGCCCGCGCGGCTGCTGACCCCCGTCCGCTCGTAGACCTGGACCAGGGTGTTCGCCACCGTCCGCCTGGAGAGCACGAGCCGGTCGGCGATGTCCGGGTTGCTCAGCCCCGACGCCGCGAGCTGGGCGATCTGCCGCTGCCGGGCCGTCAGCTGCGGCACGGCCAGCCCCACCAGCGCCGGCGTACGCGCTCCCGCGCACCGGTGGGCCAGCGTCCAGGCGCGCGTCTCGGCGGCGCGCAACCCCCTGCGCAGCCCGTCGCGCCGGTAGCCGGCCGCGGCCTGCGCGGCGGCCTCGGCCGCGTGCAGCACCAGGCCGAGCCCCTCCAGCGCGGCCGACACCTCGTCGAGCTCCCGGGGGTCCGTCGCGCGGGCGTGCCGGGCGAAGACGGGGGCCAGGTCGCCGTCCACGACCTCGGCGAGCCGGGCCAGCCGGTCGGCGACCCGGTCACCGGCGCCCAGCCTGACGGCGTCGTGCAGCGCGAACAGCTCGTATCCGGGGTGGGCGGGCTCGCCGCGCGCCGCCCGCGCGGTCTCCAGCGCCGCCCCGATCGCGCCTTTGACGTCGCCCTCGGCCGCCAGCGTCCACGGGCGGGCCAGGCGGAAGGCGTACTCCGTCTGGTGCGTGCCCGGCAGGACGAGCTCGTCGGCGAGGCGCAGCGCGCCCCGCATGGCCGGTACGTCGCCGATCAGCGCGTACGCGTGCGCCAGCTCGGCCAGGCACGGCCCGGCCTGCAACGTACGGCCCCGCAGCCGCACGGCCGCCTGCCGGCACAGCCGGATCGCCTCCGCCGGATCCCCGCGCAGCCGCCACACCTGGGCCCGCTGCGCCCCGAACGTGACCAGCGCCCGATCCCACCCCGCGTAGTCCTCGCCGATGCGGTACCCGATCTCGGAGAACCGTTCGGCCGCCGCCAGGTCCCCGGCCAGCACGGACGCCCCGGCGCCCACGATGGCCACCGCCGCCGTGATCGACGGGAGGCCCTCGGGCATCCGGGCGATCATGTCGAGGGCCTCGCCCGCCGACTCCATGGCCTGCCGGCCGCGCCCCGCGCCGAGCAGCAGGGCCGCCTCGATCATCGCCGTCCCGGCCGCCACGCGGGGGCCCGGCGGGTGGGCGATGGCGCGGACCTCCCCGAGCGTGGCGCGGGCCGCGGCGAAGTGGCCGGTTGAGTGCTCGATGGAGCCCCTGACGGTCAGGACGCCCTGGCTCGGCTCCGTCTCGGTCATCGTCTCCCGCGCCCGGGTCAGCGCGGCGCGCGCCTCCTCGTCCCGGCCGAAGCCCCAGAAGAGGTTGAGTGCCCGCACCGCGTGGTACTCGCCGCGCGTCCCGTCGTCCATCGGCTCGCCGGCCAGCCGGTCCAGCACCTCCTTGGCCTCGTCGTAGCGGTCGGCGTAGTTGAGCACGGTGGCCAGCGGGATGCCCGCCGCGGCCCCGCCGCCCGCGGCCAGCGCGGCCCGGCCCAGCCTGGCGGCCAGCTCCAGGTCGCGTACGTTCCTGGCGACGTGGCAGGCCCTGACGAGCGGGGCGGGGTCGTCGGCGGTGCCGCTGTCCAGCCGCCAGACCGCGATGCGCAGCAGGTCCTCGGGGGTGCGCGGGCCGGCGGCCTCGACGGCTTCGGCCAGGTGGCGCAGCACCTCCCGGGTGCGCAGGGTGCCGCAGCCGGCGCGGATCACCTCGCCGTAGAGCGGGTGCGCCAGCCGTACCGACAGGCCGGACCCCGGGCCGGGGTCCGAGACGGTGGCGAGCTGGCGGTCCTCCAGGCCGCGCAGGGTCTCCTGCGGGGCGAGCGCGGTCAGGGCGGCGACGGGGAGCGGCTCGCCGTACGCGATGAGCTCCAGCGCCGCCCGCTCGCCGCCGGCGATGTCGCCGAGGCGGCCCTCGATCAGCTCGCGCAGCCGCGTCGTCACGGGGATCTCGCCGTGCCAGCGCCAGACGCCGCGCTGCTCGGTGAGCGTGCCGCCGGACTCGCCGGCCAGGACGAGCTCGCGCAAGAACAGCGCGTTGCCGGCGCTGACCCGCCACAGCCGCCTGACGGTCGTCGGCTCCACCTGCCCGTCCAGCGCGCCGGCCAGGATCTCGGCGGTCTCGCCGAGCGTCAGCGGGGCCAGCTCCAGGCGGGGCAGCAGCTCGTCCTTCCACAGCGCGGTCACCGCGTCGGGGGCACGCTCCCCGGCCCGTACGGTGGCCAGCACCCGCGTCCGGCCGCCGCTCGCCAGGTGGTGCACCAGCGCGGCCGAGACCGGGTCGAGCAGGTGGGCGTCGTCGGCCAGCAGCGCCCGGTGCTCGCGCGCGATGGCGTCGGCGGCCCAGCGCAGCAGGTTGCTCTCCGGCGGCCGGGGCGGCAGCAGGTGCGCCATCGCGCCCAGGGGGATGCCGGAGGCCGCGACCGTCGCCCGGACCCGCGCCACCTGGCCGTCATCGCGGACGGCCTCGGCGGCCAGGCGGCTCTTGCCCACGCCCGCGGGACCGGCCAGCACGGCACCCCCCGCCTCCAGGGCCGCCGCGACCGACGCCAGCTGAGTCATCCGTCCCGCGAAAGGCCACTGGGCGCGCACAAGGGGATGATAAGCGCCCGTTTCGCCGATGCGGAGCCCGCGGCCCGGCCCTCGTTTGAGTAAGCCATGCTCTATGCCGGAGGCCGCCGGGCCGGGCACGGTGTGGACATGTCCGCGATCCCCTCGCACGTCGATCTCACCTCCCTGGTACGCCAGGCCCTTGACCAGCCCGACGCCGAGGTCGCCTCGTCCCGGGTGGAGCCGCTCGCGCACGTGCCGGGCACCCCCTCCACCGGCGCCCTGCGCCGCGTCTCCGGGACGACGACCTGCGGCCGCTCATGGTCCCTGTTCGTGAAGTCCATCCATTCGGTACGTCACTGGCCGAACCTGCACCTGATCCCCGAGGAGGCCCGCGCCGGCTTCGTCGCCGTCTTCCCGTGGCGGATCGAGGCCGACGTGTACACCTCCGGCATGGCGCTCCCGGCCGGTCTGCGCATGCCGCGCCTGTTCCTCCTCGACGACCTCGGCGACGACCGGCTCGACCTGTGGCTGGAGGACGTACGCACCGTCGCGGCCGAGTGGGACCTGACCCGGTACGCGGCGGCGGCCCGGGCCCTGGGCCGGCTGGCGGGCCTGCACCCGGCTCCCGGACCGGGCACCGGGCCCGGATTGCGGGTGTACGTCACCAACCGCGTCAGGGGAGGCGCGCTGCCCGCCCTGCGCGACCCGGCCGTCTGGCGCCATCCCCTGATCGCGGCGCACGCCGACCCGCTGCTGCGGATGGACCTGGACACGCTCGGGCACCGCATACCGGACCTGCTGGAGACGCTCGACGGCCTGCCGCACACCATGGCCCACGGCGACGCCAGCCCGCAGAACCTGCTCGTCCCCGCCTCCTGCCCGAACGAGTTCGTCGCCATCGACTGGGGCTGGCAGGAGCCGGCGCCCGTCGGGTTCGACCTCGGGCAGCTCCTGGTCGGCCTGGCCCACGAGGGCCGTACGGAACCGGGCGAGCTGCCCGCCGTGCACCGGACGATCCAGGAGGCGTACGCGCTGGGCCTGGCCGACCAGGGCATGCCGGACGACGGGCTGGCGACCGGGTACGTCACCTCCCTGGTGCTGCGCAGCGCGTTCACCGCGATCCCCGTGGAACGGCTGGGGGAGCCGGTCACGCCCGAGCTGGCCGAGCTGTTCCGCAAGCGCGTCGGCCTGGCCCGCTTCCTGGCCGACCTCGGCCTCGCCGGGTGAGAAGTGGCGGTAGAAAGTGCCGGTAGAAAGTTTTTCCGGCGGCCTGTCCTTCCATGTCCGTCCCGTTCGTAGAGATAGGGACGCGGCGACACCGCCGCACGACGACGACACGGGAGACGGTCATGAAGTACATGTTCCTCATCAACAGCCCCGCCACCGACGACGCCGCCGCCGAGGGGGCCGCCGAGGGGGCCGCCGAGGGGGCCTCGATGGAGGAGTGGATGGCGTACGACAAGAGCGTCAGGGAGTCGGGGGTGTGGGTCTCCGGCCACTCGCTCGCCGACCTGACCACCGCCACCACCGTCCGCGTCAGCCCGTCGGGCGAGCGGACCGTCACCGACGGGCCGTTCGCCGAGACGCGGGAGATACTCGGCGGCTACTACGTCATCGACGTGCCCGACCTCGACGTGGCACTCGACTGGGCGGCCCGCTGCCCGGGGGCGCGCGGCGGCGGCTCCGTCGTGGTCCGCCCGGTCGCCGAGTTCTGACGGCGGCCGGGGTCCAGGCGGCCGGGGTCCAGGCGGCCGGGGTCCTGGCGGTCGGGTTCCGGCAGGCGGCTTCCGAACCCGGCCGGACCCTGACGGCGCCGGGGTGGCCGGAGATGGCGATGGGAGGCTCTGATGACGATGGACGGGCAAGACGCCGGGGCCGGGGCGGTGGGGCCTTCCGTTGAGGCGATCTTCCGGGAGGAGCGGGGCCGGCTGCTCGCCGCCCTGGTGCGCCGCTTCGGCGACCTGGACCTGGCCGAGGAGGTCGCCTCGGAGGCGATCGAGGCGGCACTGGTGCACTGGCCCGCCACCGGCGTCCCGCCGAAACCGGGCGCCTGGCTGATGACCACGGCCCGCCGCAGGGCCGTCGATCGGCTGCGGCGCGACCGCACGTACGCCGCCCGCCTGGCCGTCCTCCAGGTGGAGGCGGACCGCGCCGGGCCCGCACCGGCCGCCGACACCGACAGCGAGCTGCCCGACGAGCGGCTGCAGCTGTTCTTCACCTGCGCCCACCCCGCCCTCCCCGCCGAGGACCGGGTCGCGCTGACGCTGCGCTGCCTGGCCGGGCTGACGACGCCGGAGGTGGCGCGGGCGTTCCTGCTCCCGACGGCGACCATGGCCAAGCGGATCGTGCGGGCCAAGAAGAAGATCCGCGAGGCCCGCATCCCGTTCCGCGTACCGGGTGCGGACGAGCTGCCCGAGCGGCTCCCCGGCGTCCTCCAGGTGATCTACTCGATCTTCACGGAGGGGTACGCGGCCAGCTCCGGCCCGGACCTGCAGCGGCTGGAGCTGGCCGAGGAGGCCATCCGGCTGGCCCGGATCCTGCGCCGGCTCCTGCCCGGTGAGCGGGAGGTCGCCGGCCTGCTCGGGCTGATGCTGCTGGTCCACGCCCGGCGCGAGGCGCGGATCGGCCGGGACGGCGAGCTGGTGCTGCTCGACGACCAGGACCGGGGGCGCTGGGACCGCTCGATGATCGAGGAGGGCCAGGGCCTGGTGATCGTCGCGCTCACCGGCGGCCCGCCCGGCCTGTACGGCGTGCAGGCCGCCATCGCCGCCCTGCACGACGAGGCCGCCACCGTCGCGACCACCGACTGGCCGCAGATCGTGGCGCTGTACGACGTGCTGCTCGCGCTCGCGCCGTCGCCGGTGATCGCGCTCAACCGGGCCGTGGCGGTGGCGATGCGGGACGGCCCGGAGGCGGGCTTGGCGCTGCTCGACGAGCTGGCCGGGGAGCAGCGGCTGCACGGCTACCACCCGTACGCGACGGCCCGGGCGGACCTGCTGCAGCGGCTGGGCCGCCACCGGGAGGCCGCGGCCGCCTACCGCGAGGCACTCACCACGGCCGGCACCGAGCCCGAGCGCGCACACCTGCGACGCCGGCTACGAGAGTGCGACCCCGACGCCCCGCCCGCCGGTCTGGAGGGGCCCGCGCACCGGCCCTGACGGTTCGCCGGGCGGGCCCCGGCACGTCAGTCCGGAGCCCCCGCCGCACCTCCGGGCCCCGTGCTGACGGTCAGGCCGCGGATCTCGTAGCCGCCGATGTCGTTGTCGAACGTCACCCGCGGCGCCGACGCCATCCGGATTCCCTCCATGGCGAAGAGGCGGCTGAGGAAGATGTCGGTCTCGAGGATCGCGATCCCCGCCCCCGGACACCGGTGCGCGCCGTCGCCGAAGGCGAGAGCCGCGCTGCCCGTGCCGGCGCCCGTGCCGGTGCCCCCGTCGATCGCGCGGCCGGGGCACACCGACAGCGGGTCCGCCCCCACGGCCCGCGCGTCGGTGTTCGCCGCGTCGACGAACACCTCGACCAGCGCGCCGGCGGGCACCGTGACCGGCCCGTCGGCGCCGTCCAGCTCGATCGCGCCCGTCGTGCGCCGGAGCAGGCGGCCCACGACGGGCTCCAGCCGCACGATCTCGTGCAGCACGGCGAGCCGCCCCGGCTCGTCCTCCGCCCGATAGCGCTCCAGCAGCGCGTCGTCGCTGAACAGGTGCCAGGCCGCGACGCAGATGAACTCGCGCGTCGTCACCATCCCCGCCGCGGCGAAGGTCAGACACTCGCCGAGGATCTCGGCACCCGTGCACCCTTCGGCGATCAGGTGCGAGATGAGGTCGTCGCGCGGCTCGCGGCGGTGGTCGCGGATCGCCGGGCGTACGTCGGCCAGGTAGATGCGCAGCCAGTTGGCGTTCTGCCGGAACAACCAGTAGATCCCGCTCGCGCTGGTCAGCCCGGGCCGCCCGTACTCCTCCGGGAAGAAGCGTTCCAGCCGGCCCCGCAGCCCCGGCTTGCCGGAGGTGAGACCGACGATCGAGCTCACCACCCCGATCGCCATGCCGAAGCTGAGCTCGGAGAGCTGCGCCTCGCCCGCCGCCCGCAGCTTCGCCAGCTGGGCGTCGGCCATCTCCTCCATCAGGCCGCGGTAGCGCTCGTCCACGCGGCGCGGCGTGAAGTATTTCGCCGTCTGCCGCCGGTGCTCCCGGTGCTCGGGCCCGTCCCGGTAGAGGACGGGCCGCCGGATCCTGGCCGGCAGCTTCTCCACTGTTTCGATGCCCAGCCCGGCCTGCACGGTGGTGTCGCTGCGCAGCACCGCGCGGGCCTGCGCGTAGCCGCGGACCTGCCAGGTGCCGTCGTCGCCCCGGCCGACCGGGCACGTCTCCCGCACGCCGGGGCGCTCGATCTTGCGAGCGCCGCCGCTGTGGTCGTTCACGCCACACGCCTCCCGTCATCGGGTGCCGATGACCATGCTGGTGCGCGCGTGGCGGCGGATCAAGGGGAGCGCGGTCAGTGCTTCTAGACGGCCACCCCCGCGGGTACGCGGGCCTGGAGCAGCTCGAACCAGACCGTCGTGGAGCCGGCCTCGCGGGTGAAGCCCCAGCGGTGGCTGAGCGCCTCGATCAGCGGCAGGCCGCGGCCGCTGGTGGACTGCGTGCTCGTACGGCACACGCACGGCGGCCCGTCCGACCCGCCGTCCGACACGAACACCCGCACCATGGCCGGCGAGCTGGCCACGGTCACCGTGAACGAACCCCCGGAACCGGACCTGGTGTGCAGGATCGCGTTCGTGGCCAGCTCGCTGGTGAGCAGGACCACGTCGTCGTACAGCGGATGGTCGCGGCCCAGCGCGGCCGTCACGAGACCCCGGGCCCTGGACACCTGGGAGGGCACCCCCGGCAGCCGGACCACGAGATCGCCTGGGCCGGGCTGGTCTTCCTCATCCGCGTGGTGCGAGTCCGGCGCTGCCACGGCGACCTCCCCCAAATCCGGTGACGTTATGAGACGCGCCAGAGGTGGGGCGGAGATTATTGCGAAAAGGTAGGAATGGCCTTTCCCAAGGTCGCTTGTACGACCTCCGACCCCGACCGAGTACGCTGCGATCGACGAGTCGTCTAGGCCCGTGGGGGAGCAGGAGGTCGCGTGAGCAGCCTGGAGGCCGTCTGGACGCGGCCGTACGAGCGGCCGGGGGCGGCGGTCGTGACCGGCGTCTTCGACATCCTGCACGTCGGCCACGTGCGCTATCTCGGCGAGGTGGCCGCCCGCGGGCTGCCGCTGGTCGTCGGCGTCGAGGACGATCCGCGCGTGCGCGCGTGGAAGGGGCCGAGCCGCCCGTTCAACCCATCGGCGGAGCGGGCCGAGGTGCTGGCCGCGCTCCGCTTCGTGACCGGGGTCTTCATCGTGACTGGCCCGCCGGACGCGCACGGCCCCGAGGACTACATCGACCTGCTGGCGCCGATGCGGCCGGCCGCGCTCGCCCACACGGTGGGCGACCCGCACGCCGGGGCCCGGGCCGCCGCGGCGGCGATCCTGGGCGCCGAGTGCTGGGAGCTGGAGGCCATCCCGGACCGCTCGACGACCCGCATCGTGAACGCGGCGGGCAAGGGCTGACCGCCCCCGCCACCGCCGTGGCGGACCGGTGATGGGCTGCGGGAACGTGGGTGCCGCGCCCGGTGGCGGGGTGCCTGCCGGGGCGCGTGCCATGATCGCGTAATCTTTCATGACATGACGCCAGACCTCGTCGCGAAACGGGTGACGAACCTGCTGGCACCGCAGGTGCTGGTGATCGTCATGCCGCCGGTCGTCGGCCTGCTCGCGCAAGGGTGGCGCGGTGCGGCCTGGGGGCTGGTGGCCTCGGCGTTCTGCGGTGGCGTGCCGGCGGCGGTGATCGCGCTCGGCGTGCGCTCCGGCCGCCTCGACTCCCACCACATCGTGGACCGCGCCCGCCGCACCGGCCCGCTGCTCGCCGCCGTGGCGGCCGTGCTGGTGGCGCTGGCGCTGCTGGTCGTGATGGGTGCGCCGACGCTGCTCGTGGCGACCGTGACGGCGATGCTGGCCGCCCTGGCGGTGACCGTGCCGATCACGCTGCGCTGGAAGATCTCCTTCCACGCCGCCGTCTCCGCGGGCACGGTCGTGGTGTTCGCGCACGTCCTGCCCGTCTGGCCGGCCGCGATCGGCGGCGCCGCCGTGGTGGCGCTGGTGTGCTGGGCCAGGGTACGCCTGGCGCACCACACCTGGGCGCAGGTCGCCGCCGGCGCGGCGGCCGGCACGCTGACGACGTGGGCCACCCTGAGCGCCTTCGGAGTGAATTGACCTGATGAGGGGCCAGGCGGCGGAATAGGGGCGGCGCCGGCGGGGTTGCCGCGAACATGGATGCCACGAACCGCGGCCGGGTGCGCGTGGAGCGCACGGCCAAGCGTGTGAGGACGTATCTCGGCGGCCGGGTGGTGGCCGACACCACCTCCGCCCTCCTGGTGTGGGAGGTCCCGTACTACCCCGCCTACTACTTCCCGCTGTCCGACGTGGACGAGTCCGCGCTGAAGGCCACCGGGGCCACCAAGCACTCCCCGAGCAGGGGTGAGGCCGTCGTCTACACGGTCACCTCGGGCACGGCGGAGGCCGCCGACGCGGCGCTGGCCTACCCCGACTCGCCGCTGGAGCAGATCCGCGGCCACGTCCGGTTCGAGTGGGACGCCATGGACGCGTGGTTCGAGGAGGACGAGGAGGTGTTCTTCCATCCGCGCGACCCGTACACCAGGGTGGACATCCTGACGAGCTCGCGGCACGTGCGGATCGAGGTGGACGGCGTCACCGTCGCCGACTCGCACAGCCCGCGGATCCTCTTCGAGACCGGCCTGCCCACCCGCTACTACCTGCCGAAGACGGACGTTCGGCTCGACCTGCTCGAACGCACCGACACCGCCACGCACTGCCCCTACAAGGGCACGGCCGAATACTGGTCGGTCAACGGCAAGAAGGACCTGGCCTGGTCCTACCGGACGCCGCTGCCGGAGAGCGAGAAGGTCGCCGGGCTGGTCGCGTTCTACGACGAGAAGCTCGACGTGTACGTGGACGGTGAGCTCCAGGAGCGGCCCAAGACGAAGTTCTCCTGACGTCCCGCGCGCCGCCTCCTGACCGGGCCGGCCCGGTCAGGAGACGGTGGGAGGTGGCTCGGTCAGGAGGCGGTCCAGTGGGGGTCGCGGCCGAGGTAGCGCAGCAGGGCGGCCACGTCGTCGTCGCCCTCCTGCGGCTCCAGCGCGGCGGCGTACGCGCCCCAGGCCCGCAGCGGCTCGACGATCTCCCTGGCCACCGTCAGCAGCGGCCGGGCCATCTCCGGCGTGAGGGGCGAGGGGCCGCCGGTCGCCATCGCGATGTCCCAGGCGTGCACGGCCGCGTCCAGGGCGCACGCCGTCGAGCCCGACCAGGGCGACATCTTGTTCGGCGGCACCGGCGTCGGCACCTCGGCGGCCTCCCGGTCCACCCCCGCCCACGCCTTCGCCGAGCGGGACAGCGCGTCCTCCAGGAACGCCCGCGGGTCGCCCTCCAGCACGCCCGAGGGGTCGAACGGGTTGAACGAGGGGCCGGGCTCGCCGGTCAGCGCGGCGGCGAAGCCGATCTGGTCGCCCACGGCGTGCTGGAACACCTTGGTCACGCTCCAGCCGTCGCAGGGCGTCGGCAGGTCCCAGCCGCCCTGCGGGACGGCCGCGACGGCCTCGCGCAAGGCCCGGTGCGAGGCGTCGAGAACGTCCCAGCCGCTGGGGATGAAGTCGCCGTTCATGGGGGAGCCCCTTTCGAAGTCGATGCCTCCACTCTAGCAGAACGGAACATTTTGTTCCACTATTTCGGGGCCTCGCTCGCCAGTCCCCGGATCAGCAGGTCGAGGGAGTACTCGAAGTCGGCCTCCGGGTTCACGCCGTGCCGCGTCCCGCGCAGCAGCCGGCTGAAGTGCGGCAGCGCCACGGGGTCCATCTCGCGGATGTACGCGCCGACGTTCCGGGCTCCCGCGTGCTCCCCGGAGTCGCCGGTGAACCCGCCGGTGGACATGAGCAGCGACCCGAACACCAGCCCGTTCACCGCCCCCAGGGCCCGCCAGGCGGCCACGTCGTCGAACCCGGCCCCGAACAGGGCGCCCACCAGGGCGTCGAGCGGCGCCAGCGCGCGTACGGAGGTCGGGTTGGACCGGTCGGTGACCAGCGCCAGCGGCACGACCGGATGCCGGCTGAACGCCCGGTACGTGCTCAGCGCCACCGCCCGGACCTGCTCCTGCCAGGGCAGCTCCGGGTCCGGCCGCTCGACCTGGGCGAACACCCGCTCGGCGATGCCGTCGAGGAGGTCGGCCTTGTTCGCGACGTGGTTGTAGAGCGACATCGCCTCCACGCCGAGCGCCTTCGCCAGCCGCCGCATGGAAAGCCCGTCCAGGCCCTCCTCGTCGGCCAGTCCCAGGGCCGCGTCGAGGACCTTCTCCCTGTTCAGCGGCTCGCGCCGGGCCATCCAGTGCTCCTCTCACCCCGTTCCCGATTGACAAAGCTTACGGTGTATGTGCTCTACTTACAGCGTAAGCATACGCTGTAAGTAGAGGAGATCGGTTCATGAACGACGTGATCGTCGTCGGCGGCGGGCCCGTGGGGCTGCTGCTGGCGTGCGAGCTCAAGCTCGCCGGGGCGGACCCGCTGGTCCTGGAGGCGGCCACCGGCGAGGAGCGCAGGACGCGCAGCCTCGGGCTGCGCTCGCTCAACGCGCGCACCGTGCAGTCGCTGGCCCTGCGCGGCCTGAAGGAGCCGGTGGAGCGGGCCCAATGGGAGATGCTCGACGAGCTGGCCGACCGCCGTGGGCCGGCCGGGGCGGACCTGGTCGCCCTGATGGTGGAGCTGCTGCGGAAAGGCCAGATCAGGGGGCACTTCGCCGGGCTGCCGCTGCTGGACGAGGGCGGGGAGGCCGAATACCTCATGCTCAGGCAGGACCGGCTGGAGGGCGTCCTCGCCGAGCGGGCGGCCGCGATGGGAGTGCGGATCCGGCAGGGGTGCGCGGTGGCGGACGTCGCGCAGGACACCGCCGGGGTCACGGCCACCCTGGCCGGCGGGGAGGTGGTGCGCGGGGCGTACCTCGTGGGCTGCGACGGCGGGCGCAGCCTGGTGCGCAAGCGGTCGGGGATCGCGTTCGAGGGCACGCCGGCGACCATGACCGGGCGCACCGCCGTGGCCGAGCTGGCCGATCCCGGCATGGTGACCTCGTCGCTGCGCAGCCCCGGCGGGCTGGTGAACCTGTCACTCGTGCCGGGGGAGATCGCCACCATCGAGTTCGACGGCGGGCCGGACGACCGGGACGCGCCGATGACGGCGGCCGAGTTGCAGGCCAGCCTGCGGCGGGTGACGGGGCTGGAGGTCGTCGTCGAGCGGCTGGAGACCGGGATCCGCTACAGCGACAACACCCGGCACGCGCGCTCGTACCGGGAGGGGCGGATGCTGCTGGCCGGGGACGCGGCGCACGTGCACTCGCCCATCGGCGGCCAGGGGCTCAACCTCGGGCTGCAGGACGCGGTCAACCTCGGCTGGAAGCTGGGGCTGGTGGTACGCGGGGCGGCGCCTGGGAGCCTGCTCGACAGCTACACGGCCGAGCGGCACCCGGTGGCGGCCCGGGTGCTGCGCAACACGCGGGCGCAGGTGGCCCTGATGCGGCCGGGGGCGCAGGTGGACGCGTTGCGGGAAGTGCTGTCGGAGGTGCTGGAGCTGGGGGAGGCGCGACGGCACTTCACGGGCATGGCCGACGGGACGGAGGTGGACTACGCGCCCGGCTCGGCGCACCCCCTGGTCGGCCGCTTCGCCCCGCCCCTGGAGCGGGCCGGGGCGCCAGGGGAGGTCGCGCTCCGGGAGGGGCACGGCCCGTTGGGGGAGGGGCGCGGTCTCCTCATCGGGACCGGGGACGTCGGAGCCGCCGTGGCCGGGTACGCGGACCGGGTCGGGTCGGTCCGGCTCCCGGCCGACGCCGGCCTCGGCGGGGCGAGCGCCGTGCTGGTGCGGCCCGACGGGTACGTCGCGTGGGCGGGGGACGCGGGCGCGGCGGGCGACGCGCTCACGACGTGGTTCGGCCCGCCCACGACCGCGTGACGCCCGCCCCCACGACCGCGTGACGCCCGCCCCCACGGTCGGGTGGGGCTGTCAGGTGAGGAGGCGGGTGAGGACCCGGGTGCCGAACTCCAGGCCCTCGACCGGCACCCGCTCGTCCTTGCCGTGGAACATCCCGAAGTAGTCCAGGTCGGGCCGGAGCATGAGCGGCGCGAAGCCGTACCCCTTGATGCCGATCCGGGCGAAGGACTTGGCGTCGGTCCCGCCCGCCATCACGTACGGGACCGGCCTGGCCAGCGGGTCCTCGGCCACGAGCGAGCCGGCCAGCTCGTCGAAGAACGCCGACGGGTACGGCGCGTCGGGCGCCTCCTCCAGGTTGACGAACTCGCGGGTGACCTTCGGCCCGAGCAGCTCGTCGATCGTCTCCAGGAACTCCTCCTGCAACCCCGGCAGGTAACGCCCGTCCACGTGCGCCGAGGCGGTCGAGGGCACGACGTTGACCTTGTACCCGGCGTCGAGCATCGTCGGGTTCGCCGAGTTGCGGATCTGGCTCTTGAACAGGCTGCCCAGCGGCCCGAGCCGGGCCGCCTCCGCGTCCAGCCGGTCCAGGTCGATCGGCTGCCCGGTGATCTCCGACAGGCTCCGGACGAGCGCCGCGACCGACGGCGTCAGGCGTACCGGCCACTGGTACGAGGCCACCCGCGACAGCGCGTGCACCAGCGTCGCGACCGGGTTGTCCACGGGCGGCCGGGAGCCGTGGCCGGCCACGCCGTCCGCGGTCAGCCTCATCCAGGCGGTCCCGCGCTCGCCCACCGCGATCGGGTACACCCGGTGCCCTTCGGAGGCGACGCTGAAGCCGCCCGACTCGCTGATCGCCTCGGTCACGCCGTCGAACAGCTCCCGGTGCTCGGTCACCGCGTGCCGCGAGCCGTAGTCGCCGGTGGCCTCCTCGTCCGCCAGGAACGCCAGCACCAGGTCGCGCCGGGGCCGCTCGCCCCGCGCCAGCATGCCGAGCACGGTGGCCAGGGTCATCGAGCACGACCCCTTCATGTCGACCGCGCCCCGGCCGTACACGCAGCCGTCCACGATCTCCCCGGAGAACGGGTGCATCAGCCACTCGGCCGGGTCGGCGGGCACCACGTCGAGGTGGCCGTGCACGAGCAGCGCGTCGGGGGAGTCGCCGTCGATCCTGGCCACGACGGTGGTCCGCTTCGGCGCCGACTCGAACACCACCGGCTCCAGCCCCGCGTCGGCCAGCAGCGTGGCGACGTATTCGGCGGCCGGGCGCTCCCCGGAGCCGGGGTTCGTGGTGTCGAACCTGATCAGGTCCGAGCAGATCTCGGCAACGCTCTTCATGCTCTCCCCTTAAGTGTCAAAGGCGGCACACCGGGCGTCTCCATGTCGAAGATCAGCCCGTAGAAGGCCAGCTCGGCCTCCAGCACCGCGACGATAGTCTCCTCCCTGCGCCAGCCGTGCTGCTCGCCGGGAAAGGTGAGCAAGGCCCACTCTTTGCCATGCTTGTCCAGTTCGGCGGTGAATCGCTCGGCCTGGCCCACATCCACGATCGCGTCCTCCAGGCCGTGCAGCATGAGGCACGGGCCCGATGCCCGGAAGGCGTTCAGGAGCGGGGAGCGCTCGGTGTAGCGCTCCCGCGTCTCGGGCAGCGGGCCCACCAGGCCGTCCAGATAGCGCGACTCGAAGTCGTGCGTCTCGGCCGCCCAGCTCTCCGGGTCGGTGATCGCGTAGTGCGCGACCCCGCCCGCGAACACGTCGCTGTGCACGAGCGCCGCCACCGTGGTCCAGCCGCCCGCGCTGCCGCCCCGGATGGCGAGCTTGGCGGCGTCGGCCCGGCCCAGCTCGACCAGGCCGCGCGCCACCCTGGCGCAGTCCTGCACGTCCACCACGCCCCACTGGTGGCGCAGCCGCTCCCGGTAGGCGCGGCCGTAGCCGGTCGACCCGCCGTAGTTCACCACGGCCACGCCGATGCCCCTGCTGGTGAAGTAGGCGATCTCCAGGTCCAGCACGATCGGCAGGTTCCCGGTCGGCCCGCCGTGCACGAAGATCACGTACGGGCCGGGGCCCTGCGCCCCGGCCGGCGGGTAGAGGTGGGCGTGCACGCCCTCGATCGTCACGGTCTCCGGCGTGGGGAGCAGGGCGCGGTCCGGCAGCGGCTTGCGCGCCGACACCACCTCGTGCGCGCCGTCGGCCAGGCCGACGAGCGTGACCTCCAGCGGCGTGTACGGCGTCGCCCCCACGGCCGCCGCCCGCCCTCCCGCGACCGAGACCGTCGAGGACCAGTGGGTGGCCGCCCCGCCGATCTCGCGGAGGTCGCCGGTCTCCGGGTCGAGCACGCCCAGGCGGCGGTGGTCGGCGGTGCCGTAGACGACGACCAGGCGGCCGTCCTCGGCGACGGCGAAGCAGGTCAGGCCCGGTTTCCAGGCCGCCGCCCCGAACTCCAGCTCCATCGGGGCGAGGTTGCGGGCGGGGGAGCCGTCGAGCGGGACGAGGTGCACGTTCCACCAGCCGGTGGGGTCCGTGACCGCGTACAGGCTGGTGGCGTCACGCCACTCGGCCTGGGCCACCGACTCGCTCGGGCCGCCCGCGACCACCTCGTACGGCCCCGCCGTGCCGTCCTCGCGCAGCGGGGCCACGCACAGCTCGGTGCCGTCCCACGGCATGTTCGGGTGGTCCCAGCCGATCCAGGAGACATATCGGCCGTCAGGGGAAATGCGGGGGTTCATCAGGAAATGTTGGGCTTTGGTGATGACTCTGAGCGGGCCGCCGTCCAGCGGCACCGCCACCAGGTCCCGCACGTCGCCGGTCTCCCTGACCGCCCACACCTCATCCCGGCCCGGCGGGAGGTAGAGGTCGGCGTACCGCGACGGGCCCGCCGGGGTCAGCGGCACCGGCTCGTGCTCGTCCAGGCGGTACAGGCGCTGGTCGGCCCAGTTCGTGAAGACCAGGCCGCCCCCGGGCAGCGGGCGCCAGGAGCGGCCGCCGTACTCGACGACGCGGTTGCGGGCGTTCCAGCCCTCGGGGAGCGCGTCGACGCGGGAGCCGTCCGGCAGGCGGCGCACCACGCAGCGCCGGCCGCCCTCGTGCGGGCGCGGCTCGTCCCACCAGACCTCGACACCGGAGGGCGTGGCCACCGCCTCCACCCACTGGGGGCCGCCGTCGGTACGGGCCACGTCGATCGGTCGAATGCTCATCAGTTCACCAATTGCCGTTGGTACAAGGAGGAAGAGGGAGTTCGGGCGGGTGAACGACGTACGCGATGCCGCCGCTGCCCGAGCTCCTGAGCCACACGTGCTCGAACGCCGCCCGCGGGTAGACCCGGCGGACCTCGGCGTCGCCGGGCGCGGCGGGGTCGTTCACGATGACGTCGCCCCCGGCCGTGAAACCGGTGACGACCAGGATGTGGCCGTTGGTGGAGTAGCAGGAGCCGGGCAGCTCGTGCGCCTTGAACGACTGGGACGTGATCACCGGGATCCCCGCCCGTACGAACTGCTCCAGCTCCGCCGCCGACCGCAGCCGCGTGACGAACCCGGACAGCCCGTACCGCCCCGCGTAGGCCACGTTGAACGGCCAGTTGCCGGTACCCTGGTAGCTCTCGTCGTACGTGCCCGCCGCCGCGTGGTCGACCGCCGGCGCCGGATCGTCGTCGCCCACCCAGCCCAGCTCGCCGGGCTCCGGGCCGCGTCCCCAGAAGCCCAGCACCATCGCCACCGAGGCGGGGCCGCACCAGTTGGCGCCCCCACCGTCGTAGCGCGGGTGGTGCCCGGCGTGCGCGTGCTGCGAGTGCCGGGGCACCGCCAGCTCCACGGCCCCGCCCGTGCCGGGGACGCTCGGGGCGGGCGCCCGCGGCGGCAGCGCCGAGGCCATCACCCCCAGCCCGGTCACCCGGGCGCCGTCGCCGTGCCGGGTCACCCGCACCTGGTAGGCCACCACCGGCCGCCTGGCCACGAACGTGTCCACCGCCACGTCCCCGTCCTCGTCGCCCTGGCCGGGCACCGAGGTGCGCGGATCGCCGTGCTCGGACCAGCGGCCCATGACGTACCACTTGGTGAGGCCGCCGGAGGCGGTCCTGGCGCGCAGCGCGACCTCGATCCACGAGCCGGGCGGGGTGCGCGCGGTCCAGGACGGCACGATCTGGGTGGCCGGAAAGCCGATCACCTGCTCCTCGCCGGTCCACTCGCCAGCCTCGCCGCCCGCGGACCCTTCGGGTACGGCGAAGCGGGCGAAGGCGACGCGGGCCAGATCGACGGTGAGCACCAGGCACATTGTGGTTTCGCACTCCATGTCGCACATCGGATGGTTTACGTACCGGCCCGATTGTGTCAGTGATCATCTCTATGGTTCGGGGCATGACTTCAGCAGTGCAGGCATACTCCTACGCCGGGCCCTCCGTGCTGGCCGACGGCAAGCTCGGGCTCTCGACCTCCGGTGGCACCGCGTTATCCGGCCCCCAGACCCACCCCAGGTTCTTCAGCGGGCTGGTCTCCCAGGCCGCCCCGGCCGCCGCGGGACTGCTGGCCGTGGCCGACGTGGCGCTCGCCCGCTACCACCAGCCCCGGCCCGGCTGGACCCGCGACCCGGTGGTGACGTGCGACGGCGGGCGGCTCAGGTTCGAGTCGTTCTCGGCGTGCGGCGGCGTCTACGCCCGGCTCGACGTGCTGGAGCTCGACGGCGACGTGCTCGACCGGGGCACGACCAACGTCGACGTCAACGGCCCGCTGCGCGAGGCGCTGGCCAGGGTGGGCGGCAGGGACCCGCTCCACCTGGGCGTCGGGCCCGACGAGCTGACGGTCACCACGCTCGACGGCGCGGTGGTGGAGAAGAAGGTGCCGCTGCCGACGCGGTGGCTGCGCGGGTTCGCCGAGGTGCAGGTGATGGCCTCCGGGTGGGACCTGCGGGCCGAGCTGGCGGGGCCGCAGGCCGTACGCTTCCTGCGCTCCCTGCCCCGGGGCGCCCGCTCCACCGTCTGGGCCGTGCCGGCCGGCCGCGACCTGCGCCTGTCCTCCGGTGCGGCGCGCGGCGGCGTGTGCCTGGCGGGCACCGGACGGGTGGCCACGCTGATGCCGCTGCTCAGGTTCGCCAAGGCGCTGCGGGTCTACGGTCGCGCCGACGGCTCCTCCACCGCCGGCGCGTGGGAGCTGGAGCTGCCCGGCATGCGCTACACGCTGGCCGTCTCGCCCCAGCCGTCGCGCGGCTTCTCCGGCGAGGGCCAGGTCCTGGAGGACCTGGCCACCGACGAGGCCGCGGGCGACGCCGACGTGGTGGGCATGCTGCTCAACTTCGAGCCCACCGTCGAGCTCGGCCTGCTCGCCGACCGCTCGGGGCTGCCCATCGAGCGCGTACGCGCGGCGCTCACCCAGCTCGGCACCGCCGGCCGGGTCGGCTACGACCTGCACGAGGCCGCCCACTTCCACCGCGAGCTCCCCTACGACAAGGACCAGGTGGCCCAGCTCAACCCGCGCCTCACGGCGGCCAGGGCCCTGGCGGACTCGGGGGCCGTGCGGCTGCTGTCCGGCGACGAGGCCGAGGTGACGACCGACGGCGGGGTGCGCCGGGTGCGGGTGGCCGAGGGCGAGTGCACGTGCCCGTGGTGGTTCGACCACCGGGGGTCGCGCGGACCGTGCAAGCACGTGCTGGCGGCCCGGATCGCCGCCCGGGTGGCGGTGGAGGCGACACTGTGACGCCGGCCGGCGTCTTGGGCGCGGGTGGCGGGGAGACCGGGGCAGCTGGGCCGATCGGGTCCGGTGGGGGGACGCCGTGGGAGTCGGTGGTGGCGGCCATCGACACCGGTGACCTCGACCTGGTGGCCGACCGTGTGCTCGCGCTCGACGAGCGGGCCCGCCGCGAGGTGGCCGCCGCGCTGCCCGGGCACATCCCCGTGGCGGAGGAGCGCGCGGACGCGCGGCGGCGTGCCCGCGAGAGCCGGCGTGCCCGCGAGAGCGAGGCCGCGTGGCGGGAGTACGTACGCGCCGCGCAGCGCGCCGGCCGCACCGTCTACGAGCACGAACGCTGGCGGTGGGACGCCCCGTGGAACTCCCCGTCCGTCCCCGTCCCCGGCGAGAGCTGGGCCGGCCCGCTGCGGGTGGCCGGGGCGGCGGCCATCGGCGGCGCCGCCGCCGTCGTCTCCTGGCTCTACCGCCGCGACCTCCAGGACGGCTGGAACGACGCCGCCGTCCCGGCCGTCCTCGAACGCGTCCTGGCGGCCCGCCCGGCCGAATGGCAGGCCGACTTCGCCACCCGCGCCGCGCTCAAGCTCCGCCCCGCCCCGCGACGGCGCGGGGGCCGGGACCCGATGGCCGGCCTGGTGCTGGCCATGCTGCGCCGCACCGGCGCCACCCCGCCCGAGCACGACCCGCTGGTGGTGGCCTGGGCCGGGCACCCGCCCATCGCGGCCACCCTGCGCGAGGACCGGCTGCTCGACCACCTCCTGCCCCGGCTGTTCGAGGCGGAGGGCGTCGGCCTGGTCCTGCGCGACGAGCGCGCCGACCCGCCCCCGCCGCGGAGCTGGCTGGCGGCGCTCGGGAAGCTGGAGAGCGAGGGCCGGATCGGGCGCGACCTGCTGCTCGACGGGTGCCTGCGGCGCTTCCTGCGCGGCGGGCAGGCGACCGACCTGCGCTTCTTCGTACGGCTGCACGAGCTGCTCTCGCCCATGTACGACGAGGTGATCAAGCGACGCCACGACTACCTGCGGCTGCTGCCCGCCGCGCCCGGGGTCGTCGCGGAGGCGGCGCTCAGGCACCTGCGCCGGCTCGAGACCCTCGACCCCGATGAGGTGACCGAGGCGGTGCGGGCGCTGCTGTCCAGGGGCGAGCGCAAGCTGCTGACGGCCGGGCTCACCTGGCTCGACGCGGTCGCCCGGGACCCCGGGGCCGACCTCGACGAGCTGGCCCCGGCGCTGGGGTACGCGTTCGCTTGCGAGTCCGCCGACGTGCAGGGCCGGGCGGTGCGGATGGCGGTCAAGCACGCCAAGCGGTTCACGCCGGTCGGGGCACAGGCGATCAGGGACACGATCGGCGTCCTGCCGCAGGAGCTCGGGGAGACGCTGGCGGCGGTGTTCGGCGGGGAGGCGGGCGCTGACCAGCGGGACGCCGACGGGTTCACGCCGTCGCCGCTGCCCGAACCCCTCCGCCCCGAGCCCTTCCCACCGCCGCTCCGGATGGCGGCCGACCTGGACCCACGCCCCGCCGCGGCCCGGTGGGAGGCCGCGGAGCTGTGGCTGGCCGGGGTGGTGCGGCTCCACGGTCGCGACCGGGAGGGGCTCGCGGCCCGGCTGGCAGAGGGACGGCCGCTCCCGGATCCGCCCGCGCGCCCGTGGGTGGAGGTCTGGCAGTGGTGCCAGGAGATCGCGCGGCTGGTGGTGCCGGGCGCCGGGGCCGTTGCCGGTGAGGCGGTGGGGCCGCGGGGGTCGTCGTGGCTGCCGCAGGCCGGGGACGTGCCGGGGCCGCACCTGTTCCTGCTGCGGCGCTGGGCCGAGGTGTACGACGCCATCCCGGCTGGAGCGCTCCCGCCGTACCTGCTGGCCGAGCCCACCGGGGCGACCGGCCACCTGGATGCCGGGGAGCTGGTGGAGCGGCTGGCGGGCTACGAGCGGGCGGGGGTCGAGGCCCTGCCCGCCGACCTGCAGCAGGCGCTGCTACGGCTGCCGCGCGAGATCGCACCCGAGGTGGTGGCGCGGGCGGCGGGGCTCACCTCGGAGGCGGGCCGGGCGGCGGCGCGCTGGATGGGCGGCGGGCGGCCCGAGTCCGCCACGGAGATCGCCTGGTGGTACTACCCGCCGGCGGGGGCACCGGGGTACGGCGACAGGCACGTGTACGGCGACGACCGCGAAACCGGCGGGACGCTGGTCTATGAACTGGTGCCACGCCTCCGGATCACGCCCCCGGTAGCCGGTGGCTCGTTGGACGGCGGCCTGCCGGATGCTGGCCTGACGGATGCTGGCCTGCCGGATGCTGGCCTGCCGGATGCTGGCCTGACGGATGCTGGCCTGACGGATACCGGCCTGACGGATGTTGGCCTGACGGGCTGCGAGGTGTCGGGCGGTGGGGTCGCGGGCGGGGGGTTGCCGCTGGTCCGGGAGTTGCTGGGTGGGTCCGCCGAGCATCGGCTGAAGGAACACGGCGGGTACATGCACTGGTGGCCGTACCTGATGCCGTCGCACCGGGAGGCCGTCGCGGCCCATCTCGTGCCGCACCTGATCGAGCGGTGGCAGCGGGCCCGGGTCCAGCCGCCCCTGGCATGGGCACTCGCGCTGGCCGACGGGCCGGCGGGGGAGGCGGTCGCGCTCGTGCTGGCGTACTTCGCGGCCGACCGGTCCTGGTCGGCCGATCCGGAGGAGCGGGCACGGCCCCTGGTGGAGCTGGCCGCTCGAGGGGGTCTCGACGCCGAGCAGGTGGGGCGGCAGCTCGCGCTGCTGGTCCGCCGGACGGAGCTCAAGCCGGGGCCGGTGTTCGAGACCCTGGAGAGCGCGGCCGCGCTCGGGGCGCACCGGGAGGTGTGGCGGGTCATGACGGGGTTCCTGGCCGTGTTCCTGCCTGGGCCGGGGGAGCGGCCGCACACCCGGCACACGCAGGGGCTCGTGTTCGCCTTGCGGGCGGCTCGGTGGGCGGAGGCGCGAGGGGTGCCGGCCTGCGTGGCGGAGGTCGCGGAACGCCGGGCGTCGAACAACTTCGTCCGCGAGGCCCGGCGACTCCACACCTACCTCACGTAAGACCCGTCCGGTCCCGGTCCGCCGTCCCGGTTCGCCATCCCGGTTCGCCATCCCGGTTCGCCATCCCGGTTCGCCATCCCGGTTCGCCGGTGGTGGCCCCGCTCGATCCCGGTCTGCCGGTGGTGGGGCGCAGGGCACCTTCCGGCCCCGGCCCGGCCCTGCCCGGTCGCTCAGGGCCGTGGCGTGCGGGTCCCGGGCCGCAAGGTCGCGGCCGCGGCGGGCGGGCCGGGGTGAGCGGGTCAGCGGGCCGGGGTGAGGGGGCCGGGGTGAGGGGGCCGGGGTGAGGGGGCCGGGGTGGGCTGCCGTTCAGCCCTCCGGCCCGGGGCGGGTGGTCAGAGGTAGAGGCCCGTGGACTCGTCGCCGGGGGTCGGGGTGATCTCGCGGCCGGCGCGCAGCGCGTACAGTTGCGCCAGCGTCGCCCCCGACGGCCCCACCCCCTCCGGCGACCCCAGCCACGTGACCGCCTCCTCCTTGCTCAGCGGCCCCACCTCGACCTGCGCCAGGCAGCGGCCCGGCCGGACGACGGCGGGGTGGAGGCGGGCCAGGTCCTCGTTCGTGGTGATCGCCACCAGGACGTCCCGGCCCTGCCCGAGCAGGCCGTCCGTCAGGTTGAGCAGGCGCGACAGCCCCTGCCCCGCCTGGGCCTTCGCCCCCGAGCTGATCAGCTCGTCGCAGTCCTCCAGCACCAGCAGCCGCCAGCGCTGTGCCTCCTCGTCGGTGTCGTAGCCGACGGCCACCTCCATCAGGTAGCCGGGCTCGTTGAACAGGCGCTCGGGGTCGAGCACGCAGTCCACCTGGCACCAGCCGTGCCACTGCTTGGCCAGCGTGCGCAGCAGCGTGGTCTTGCCGGTGCCCGGCTCCCCGTGCAGGAGGATGAGGCGGCCGTTGACGTCGGCCGGGGTGATCGACATGAGCCGTTCGAGCGCCGGGCGGACCTTGGCCGAGTAGTTCGGGCTGATCTCGTCCCAGGGCTGCGCCGTGATCGGCTTCTCCGAGCGGGTGCCGCCGTGCATGCCCCGCCACCAGAAGCCCATCTCGACGTGGTCGACGTCCGGGGCGGCCTCCTCGGCGCCCTCGATGCTCTCCGCGAGCACGGACTTCGCCAGGTCCTCGTCCACCGCCGTCACGCTGACGGTCGCGGTGCGGTTGCGGTGGCGTACGACCCGCAGGGTCCACCCGTCGCCGCAGATCAGCCGCGACTCCGAGCCGTCCTCGACCCGCGCGGTACGCATCACGCGCCCGCCGGCGGGGGCGAGCGTGGCGTCAGGGCGTACGCGCTCCAGATTGGCCAGGCGTGACCACGGCTGCGCGCCCGTCGCGAACGGCGACAGTGCCAGCGCGTCGATGACGTCGATGGCGGAATCGGCGTCGTCGATCCAGATGTTCATCGGGAGCTCGGCGGAGTCCGGACTGGGGAACGGCACCTCCCTGATAACAGACATATTGTTAATG
Source organism: Nonomuraea sp. MTCD27 (assembly GCF_041950495.1). Taxonomy (NCBI): domain Bacteria; kingdom Bacillati; phylum Actinomycetota; class Actinomycetes; order Streptosporangiales; family Streptosporangiaceae; genus Nonomuraea; species Nonomuraea sp. MTCD27. The sequence continues at coordinate 722,477 of NZ_JBGNUW010000002.1, forward strand.
ATCTCCGTCTCGGCGCCGGATGTCGAAGGGTTTTGGCTGGGAATACGCTTAGTTTTTCTTGAGGGTACCGGTCTGCGTGACGATGCCGGGGCCCGGCACGTCCCGCCAGGTATAGGTGAGGCCGTCGCCCGTCATGTCCAGGGTGATCGTGCCGGCGATGCAGCCGCCCTCGTTCTGGCCCAGGTGGAAGGTGAGCCGGCGCTCCTCGACCTTGGTCAGGGCGATGGTGCCCTTGCAGTCGTCGTCCTGGTCCTTCTCCGTCCACGCCGCCGTGGATGCGCCTTCCTCCAGCTTCACCCTGTTCTCGGCGCCGTCGGTGTCCATCACGTTCGTGCTGGTGGTGTATCCCGACCAGTCCCCCTCGAAGGCGGCCGGGATCTTCAGGGCCGGGCCGGCCGATGACTCCCCCTGCTCGTCGGGGCTCGACTCCGACGGTGACTCATGCTGCCGCGTCACGGGTTCCGTGGGCGAGGGTTCGGTGGTCGACTGCGGGCGCTCGGTGCTCGTGGCGGGGGAGAAGTTCAGCAGTACGGCCGTGGTGGCGACGGCGGTCAGGGCCACCGCCACCGCCACGGCGCCGATGAGCAGGCCCCGCGAGCGGACCGCCCGCGCAGTCGTCCCCGCCGTCGTTCCCGCCGGAGCCTGGGGCCCCGTGGGCTGCCCGTCGGGGCGGAGACCGGGGGCGGGAGGCGGGCCGTGGGGGCCCGTGGCGTACGGGGTGGCGGGTGGTGGCCGGTTGGGGTTGAGCAGGGAGACCATCAGCTGCTGCGCCGTGGGCCGCCGCGCCGGATCCTTGGCCAGGCAGGACGCGAGCACCTCGCGCAGCCGTGGCGGCAGCGGCGACAGGTCCGGCTGGGCGTGCAGCACCCGGTTCAGTACGGCGGGCACGGTGTCGGCCCCGAACGGGCTCGACGCGGTGGCCGCGTACACCATGGACGCCGCCCACGCGAACACGTCGGACGGCGGCGCGGCGGGCGAGCCGCCGATCTGCTCCGGCGACAGGTAGGCGGGCGTGCCGATCAGCCCAGAGGTCATGGTCGCCGCCCCCTCGGCCCGGGCGATGCCGAAGTCGACCACGCGCGGCCCGTCGGGACCGAGCAGCACGTTGGACGGCTTGAAGTCGCGGTGCACGACCCCGGCCGCGTGGATGGCCGCCAGCGCGGTGGCCGTGCCGACGACGAGGCGCTCGAGGTCGCCGCCGCGCAGGGGGCCGCGCAGGCGCACCCGGTCGGCCAGGGAGGGGCCGTCCACGAATTCGCTCACCACGTACGGCCTCGGCCCGCCGGTCGAGACCTCGATCACGCGGGCGGTGCAGAAGGAGGCGATGCTTTCCAGCGCGTCGAGCTCGCGCGCCAGCCGGGCCCGCGTCTGCTGGTCACCGGCGCTGAGCAGCTTGATCGCGACCGGTTCGCCGGCCGGGGAGTGGGCGAGGTAGACCACGCCCTGCCCGCCTTCGCCGAGCCGCCCGGCCAGGCGGAACCCGCCCAGCGACGCCGGATCGTCGGGGGTGAGGGGGTTCACCATGGCCGATACGTTACCTGTCGCCCTGCGGACGCGAAGATCCACCGGTACCTTGTGTCGTTGGGATAAATCACTCCTTATGCGGAGGTATCGGGGAAGTGTCGAAGGTCACGTTCCGCGAACGGGCGCGGTACTGGTTCGACAACACCATGTCCAGGGGCACGGTGTCGCTGATCGGCTGGCTGGCCGTGGCGTCGGTCGGGCTGATCGTGATCGTGGCCGGGCTCACGATGTGGCTGGCGCCCAACGAGCCCGAGGGCGTGGGGCATGCCGGGGAAGTGCTCTGGATCGCTCTCATGCACGCCCTGACCCCGGGCAAGGTGGCCAGCGACAAGGGCTCCCTCGCGTACATGGCCGTGATGTTCGTCTGCTCGCTCGGCGGCCTGTTCATCGTCAGCATGCTCGTCGGCCTGCTGTCGAACGGTCTCAAGCAGAAGGTGGACCGCCTGCGCAGGGGCCGTTCGCGGATCGTGGAGTCGGGGCACACGGTGGTGCTCGGCTGGTCGGACCAGGTGTTCACGATCGTGGCCGAGCTGGTCAAGGCGCACGCCAGCCAGAAGGGCTCGGTGATCGCCGTACTGGCGGACCGTGACAAGCTGGAGATGGAGGAGGCCATCCGCGAGCACGTCGGGGGCCTCGGCAGGACCCGGCTGGTCTGCCGCACCGGGCGGCCCACCGAGCCGCGCGACCTCGCGCTGATGAACCTGGCCGCGGCCCGCTCCGTCGTCGTGCTGTCCCCCGAGGGCGAGGACCCGGACGCCCACGTCATCAAGATCCTGCTCGCCCTGGCCAAGCGGCAGGGGGTCCACCCGCCGGTGGTCGCCGGGCTCACCTCCAGCCGCAACATCGCCGCCGCCCGCCTGGCCGGCGGCAAGGACGTGCACCTGGTCGACTCCGACGACACCGCCTCCCGGCTCATCGTGCAGTCCTCCCGCCAGTCCGGCATGTCCGTGGTCTGCATGGACCTGCTGAACTTCGACGGCGGCGAGATCTACCTGCGCACCCCGAAGAAGCTGGTGGGCGTCACGTACGGGGAGGCGCTGCACGCCTACCAGACGGCCTCCGTGATCGGCCTGCGCCGCCCCTCCGGCGTGGTGCTGAACCCGTCCGCGGACACCGTCATCGCCGCCGACGACCAGGTCATCGTCATCGCGCACGACGACTCCCACGTACGCCTGGCCGCCGGCAAGCCGTCGCTCGACGAGGCGGCCATCGTCGTGGCGGGGAAGGCGGCCACCGAGCCCGAGCGCACGCTCCTGCTCAACTGGAACGGCCGGGCCGAGCAGATCGTCCGCTACCTCGACGGCTACGTCGCCCCCGGCTCGGTCCTGGAGGTCGCCGCCGACCACCCCAAGGCCGGTACGAACCTCGCGGGCCTGCGCAACCTCACCGTGAACGTCAAGGACTGCGACACCACCGACAGGTTCGCCCTGGAGTCGCTCGGCGTGGGCCTGTTCCAGCACGTCATCGTGCTCTCCGACGACCGCTTCGACGCCCACCACTCCGACACGCGCACGCTCATGACGCTGCTGCAGCTGCGCGACATGCAGAGCACGCTCGGCGAGCACTACTCGATCGTCAGCGAGATGCACGACGAGAACAACCGCGCCCTGGCCGAGGTCACCGAGGCCGACGACATCGTGATCAGCGACACCGTCATCGGCCTGCTCCTGGCCCAGCTCGCCGAGAACCGGCACCTGGCGGACGTGTTCGGCTACCTCTTCGACTCGCAGGGCTCGGAGATCTACCCGCGCCCGGCGGGCGACTACGTGAAGACGGGCACGCGGGTGTCGTTCTCCACGGTCGTGGAGTCGGCGCGGCGCAGGGGCGAGACCGCCATCGGCTACCGCAACGCCACGGCGCGCAACGACCCGCCCCACTACGGCATCGTCCTGAACCCCGACAAGAACGTCCCCATCGTCCTGGGGCAGCGGGACTCGGTGATCGTCCTCGCCGAACGCTGACCGCCCAGCACCGCCCAACACCGCCCAGCGCCGCCCAACACCGCTCAACGCTGGCTCAGCGCCGCTCAACGCTGGCTCAACGCCGACCGCCGGCCGCCGCTGAGCTAGCGTTTGCCCTGTGAGGACGATTGACTGGGTCGACGGCGCCGTCGAGCTCGTGGACCAGACCCTGCTGCCCGACAAGTGCGTGATGCTGCGCATCCACACCGTGGGCGAGCTCGTGGACGCCATCCGGCGGCTGGCCGTGCGCGGCGCGCCCGCGCTCGGCGTGGCGGGGGCGCTCGGCGTCGCGCTGGCCGACGGCGACCCCGACCAGATCGCCGAGCTGCGCGCCGCCCGGCCCACCGCCGTCAACCTCGCGTGGGGTGTCGACCGGGTCGCCGCCCACCTGCCCGCCGGCCGCGAGGCCGTGCTGACCGCCGCGCTGCGCGTGCGCGACGACGACATCGCCGCCTGCCGGGCCATGGGGGAGCGCGGGGCCGACCTGCTCGAAGGCGAGCGGTTGCGGATCATGACCGTGTGCAACACCGGCGGGCTGGCCGCCGTCGAACGCGGCACCGCGCTCGGCGTCGTCCAGACGCTGCACGAGCGCGGGCGGCTGGCCGAGGTGCTGGTGCTGGAGACCCGGCCGCTGCTGCAGGGTGCCCGGCTCACGACGTGGGAGCTGGCCAGGATGGGCGCGCCGCACCGGCTCATCGCCGACTCGGCGGGGCCGTACCTGCTGGCCAAGGGCGAGGTGGACGCGGTGCTCATCGGCGCCGACCGCATCGCCGCCAACGGCGACACCGCCAACAAGATCGGCTCGTACGCGCTCGCGCTCGGCGCCGAACGGGCCGGCGTGCCGTTCGTCGTCGTCGCCCCCGAGTCCACGATCGACCAGAACACCGCCTCGGGCGACCAGATCGAGATCGAGGACCGTGACGGGGACGAGGTCGTGACCGTCCGGGGTGTCCGGCTGGCGCCGGAGGGGACGCGGGTGGCGAACCCGGCGTTCGACGTGACGCCGCACGATCTGATCAGCGCGATCGTGACCGAGCAGCGGGTGATCAGACCGTAGACCAAATCCCCGATCTCCAGGACCAGTCCGCGTTCCCCGCGTTACGCTCGGTCGTCCCGACAGCGACCCTCGGAGCTCACGGTGGCCATCGACCTGGTGTTACGGCGCGATTGGAACGCCCGCGCGCCGCGCGGCGACTACACACAGCTAGACTCCGCCAAGGGAGTCAAAGTCCACTACACCGGCGGCAGGGTGGAGCCGGGCATCGTGTCCGACCACGCCGGCTGCGTGGCCCTGGTGCGGTCGATCCAGGGCTACCACATGGACGGCAACGGCTGGATCGACATCGGATACTCCTACGTGGCCTGTCCGCACAAGAAGGTGTTCGAGGGGCGCGGGCTGCATCATCTGCCCGCCGCGAACGGCCCGGGGCTCAACGCCGGCCACTACGCCGTGCTCGGCCTGGTCGGCAACTCCGGCCTGGTCCAGCCGCCCGACGGGATCCTGCACGCGATCCTCGACGCGGTCCAGTACGTACGCGACCGCGGCCACGCCGGCAAGGAGATCAAGGGACACCGCGACGGCTACGCCACCGACTGCCCCGGCGAGCCGCTCTACGCCTGGGTCAGGCGCGGCGCCCCCAGGCCGTCGCCGGCCGACGGGTCCACGGCGCCGCCGTTCCCGGGCCGGCTGCTGAAGTACCCGCCGGTGCTGCGCGGGCAGGACGTGCGCACCTGGCAGGGGCGGATGAGCGAGCGCGGCTGGGAGCTGGCCGTGGACGGCTCGTACGGCGACGAGTCGCGCGACGTGTGCCGCCGGTTCCAGCGCCAGCAGGGCGTGGACGACGACGGGATCGTCGGGCCGATCACGTGGCGGCTGGCGTGGGAGGCGCCGCTCTCCCAGAGCTCATAGGGGCCGCCCCTGGGTTACCGGGGTCGCGGGCTTCCGCCTACTATCCGAACCATGGAACTGGCAGCGGGGTTCGCGTCCATCTCCCGCGACGGCTGGCGCGCGCTGGCGGTCGAGGTCCTGCGCAAGGCCGGGGTCGAGACCGGGTCGCCGGAGGAGGCGCTGTCCCGGACGACGTACGACGGGGTGACGGTCGCGCCGCTCTACGACGCGGACGACCTGCCGGGCGACCCGGGGCTGCCCGGCGCGGCCCCTTACCTGCGCGGCTCCCGGGCCCTCGCTGACCGGGCCGCCGATCGGGGCGCCGATCGGGCCGCCGGGTGGGACGTGCGGCAGCGGCACGCCGTATCCGACCCCGAGGCCGTGCTGGCCGACCTGGAGAACGGCGTCACCTCGCTGTGGCTGGTCGTCGGCGACGGCGCGATCCCGGTGGGCTCGCTCGGCGCGGTGCTCAAGGACGTCTACCTCGACCTGGCGCCGGTCGTCCTGGAGGCCGGGGACCTGGCGCGGGAGGCCGCCGAGGCCCTGTTCGGCCTGGCCGCGGCCCGGGGCACCACGCTGAGCGGCAACCTGGGGGCCTCCGGGGCGCGCGGGCCGGGCGGGGTCGAGCTGGCGCTGTGCTGCGCCGCCGAGTTCCCGGGGCTGCGGGCCGTCACCGTGGACGCGACGCCGTACCACGACGCGGGCGGCAGCGACGCCGAGGAGCTGGGCTGCTCGATCGCCCGGGGCGTCGCCGAGCTGCGGGCCCTCACCGCCGGCGGCCTCACCGCCGCGCAGGCGCTGGGGCAGATCGAGTTCCGGTACGCCGCCACCGCCGACCAGTTCGCCACCATCGCCAAGCTGCGGGCCGCGCGCCGCCTGTGGGCCAGGGTCGCCGAGGTCTGCGGCGCGCCCGAGGCCGGCGGGCAGCGGCAGCACGCCGTCACCAGCTCGGCCATGATGACCGCCCGCGACCCGTGGGTGAACATGCTGCGCACCACCCTGGCCTGCTTCGCCGCCGGGGTGGGCGGTGCGGAGGCGGTCACCGTGCAGCCGTTCGACGCCTGCCTCGGCCTGCCGGACGCCTTCTCCCGCCGCATCGCCCGCAACACGCAGTCGCTGCTGCTGGAGGAGTCGGGGCTCGGGCGCGTGATCGACCCGGCCGGCGGCTCCTGGTACGTCGAACGCCGCACCGCCGACCTCGCCGAGGCTGCCTGGGCCTTCTTCCAGGAGATCGAGGCCGCCGGGGGGATCGCCGAGGCCGGGGAGCTGGTGTCCGCCCGCATCGCCGCCACCCGTGCCCGCCGCGACGACGACATCGCCCACCGCCGCTTCCCGATCACGGGCGTGAGCGAATACCCGGACCTCGACGAGAAACCGCTCCGCCGCCCCTCCCCGGAGGCGGCCCCCGCCCCCGGGTCCGCCCGCCACCCGGCGGAGGACTCAGCGGAGACAGGCGAGCACGGCTCCTCCCGGCCCGCCGCGCACGGCGACGCCGAAGGGCCCGGTGGGTTGCCGAAGGTGCGGTACGCCGAGCCGTACGAGCGGTTGCGCGATCTGGCCGACGCGCGGCCCGAGCGGCCCAAGGTGTTCCTCGCCACCATCGGCCCCCTGGCCGCGCACACCGCCCGGGCCGCTTTCGCCGCCAACCTGTTCCAGGCGGGCGGCCTGGCCACCGAGACCGCCGGGCCCGGCGCCGACCCCGAGCAGATCGCCACCGCCTTCGCCGTCAGCGGCGCCACCGTGGCCTGCCTGTGCTCCAGCGACAAGCTGTACGCCCAGCACGCCGCCGCCGTGGCCACCGCCCTGCGCAGGGCGGGCGCGCGCAAGGTGTGGCTGGCGGGGAAGGGGCAGTACGAGGGTGTGGACGCCAACCTTCACGCCGGTTGCGACGCGCTGGCCGTGCTCCGCGAGACCTTCGACGACCTGGAGGTGACCCGATGATCCCCGACTTCTCCGGCATCCCGCTCGGCCCCCTGCCCGAACGGCCGGCGCCGGCCCCGGAGGCGACGGAGTCCGGGGGTGAGGTGTGGGAGACCCCCGAGGGCATCGCGGTCAAGCCGCTCTACGCCGCCCCCGACCTGGAGGGCCTCGACTTCCTGCGCACCTACCCCGGCGCCGCCCCCTACCTGCGCGGTCCCTACCCCACCATGTACGTCAACCAGCCCTGGACCATCCGCCAGTACGCGGGCTTCTCCACGGCCGAGGACTCCAACGCCTTCTACCGGCGCAACCTGGCGGCCGGCCAGAAGGGCCTGTCGGTGGCCTTCGACCTGGCCACGCACCGGGGCTACGACTCCGACCACCCCCGGGTGGCCGGTGACGTGGGCATGGCCGGGGTGGCGATCGACTCGATCTACGACATGCGGCAGCTCTTCGACGGCATCCCGCTCGACCGCATGTCCGTGTCCATGACCATGAACGGCGCCGTGCTGCCCGTCCTCGCCCTCTACATCGTGGCGGCCGAGGAGCAGGGCGTGCCGCCGGAGCAGCTCGCCGGGACCATCCAGAACGACATCCTCAAGGAGTTCATGGTCCGCAACACCTACATCTATCCACCGGCGCCGTCCATGCGGATCATTTCGGATATCTTCGCTTATACGAGCGAGAAGATGCCGAAATTCAACTCCATCAGCATTTCCGGTTACCACATCCAGGAAGCCGGCGCCACGCTGGACCTGGAGCTGGCCTACACACTCGCCGACGGGGTCGAATACCTGCGCGCCGGGGTCGGAGCGGGCATGGACATCGACCGTTTCGCGCCGCGCCTGTCGTTCTTCTGGTGCATCGGCATGAACTTCTTCATGGAGGTCGCCAAGCTCCGCGCCGCCCGGCTGCTCTGGGCCAGGCTCGTGTCCGGATTCGGGGCCGGGAACCCGAAATCGCTGAGCCTCCGTACGCACAGCCAGACCTCGGGCTGGTCGCTCACCGCGCAGGACGTCTTCAACAACGTCGCCCGCACCTGCGTCGAGGCCATGGCCGCCACCCAGGGCCACACCCAGTCGCTGCACACCAACGCCCTCGACGAGGCCCTGGCCCTGCCCACCGACTTCTCCGCCCGCATCGCCCGCAACACCCAGCTCCTCCTCCAGCAGGAGTCCGGCACCACGCAGGTCATCGACCCCTGGGGCGGCTCCTACTACGTCGAGCGCCTCACCCACGACCTCGCCGAGCGTGCCTGGGCCCACATCCAGGAGGTCGAGGCCGCCGGGGGCATGGCCAAGGCCATCGAGGCCGGGCTGCCCAAGCTGCGCATCGAGGAGGCCGCGGCCCGTACCCAGGCCCGGATCGACTCCGGGCGCCAGCCGGTGATCGGCGTGAACAAGTACCGGGCGAGCGCCGACGAGACGATCGACGTGCTCAAGGTCGACAACAGCGCCGTACGCGCCCAGCAGCTCGACAAGCTCGCCCGCCTCAGGGCCGAACGCGACGGCGAGACCGTCCGCCGCGCCCTCGACGCGCTCACCAAGGCCGCCGGGCACCCGGCCCCCGGCCTGGAGCACAACCTGCTCAAGCTGGCCGTGGACGCCGCCCGCGCGAAGGCCACGGTGGGGGAGATCTCCGACGCGCTCGAGCGGGTGTTCGGCCGGCACGCCGAGCAGGTGCGTACCATCACTGGCGTGTACCGCGACGAGTCAGGTTCGGCCGCCGGCGTCGAACGCGTCCGCCTGGCCTGCGCCGACTTCGAGCGGGCCGAGGGCCGCCGGCCGCGCATCCTGGTCGCCAAGATGGGCCAGGACGGCCACGACCGCGGCCAGAAGGTGATCGCCACCGCCTTCGCCGACCTGGGCTTCGACGTGGACGTCGGCCCGCTGTTCCAGACGCCGGAGGAGGTCGCCAGGCAGGCGGTCGAGGCCGACGTGCACGTCGTGGGCGTCTCGTCGCTGGCCGCCGGGCACCTCACGCTGGTGCCGGCGCTGCGCGAGGCCCTGGCCGACCTCGACGCCGCCGACATCATGATCGTGGTGGGCGGCGTCATCCCGCCCGGCGACCACGACGAGCTGCGGGCCGCGGGCGCCGCCGCGATCTTCCCGCCCGGGACCGTGATCGCCGACGCCGCCCTCGACCTGCTGGAACAGCTCCGGAACCGTCAGTAGGTCCCCTGGTCGCACATCGTGACCGTGATCGTCCGCTGCACGGCGACGGGCGAGGTGATCCGCAGCGTGACGCTGTGGGTGCCGCCCGTGCTCGTGAGCGTGCGCGGAGAGGTGAGGTAGCGCCGGCCGTTCTCGGAGATGACCGCCGACGAACGGCCCGCGGCGGCGCCGTCGATGACCCAGGTGTAGCTGAAGTTCACCGGGCTGCCCGTACGCCGGACGAGCGCCTGGAGCGTCACCTCGCCGCCGGCCCAGCACTCGCCGTTCCTGGTGCCGCCGGGCCGTACGTAGACGAGCATGAGGCGGTCCGTGGCGGCGGCCGGGGTGGTGGCGACCGCCTGGCCGTCGTCGGGGACCGAGCTGGGGGTGCCCTCCGTCTGGGGGGTCGGCCTGGCGGTACGGGTCCGCCTGGGGGTCGGCGGGCCGGCGGCCGGGGAGGTCGGGTTGCCGGTGACGACGGCGACGGTCTCGGTCTTGGGGGTGGGCGTGGTGGGGGTGAGCCAGACGATGGCGCCGGCCAGCGCGCACACGGACACGCCGGAGACGCCCGCGATGATCACCGTCCTGACCCGCCGGCCCCACGACCGCCGGGCAGGCGCCTGCCCCTCGCCGCTCCCGCCGTGGTGCTCCTGCCCGGGGCCGTTCCCGTCGTGCGCACCCGGGTGCTCCTGGCCGGCCCGGCCGAAGGACGCCCCATCCGAGGGTAAGGACGCTCCGTCCGGGGGGAAGGATGCTGGCGCCACCGCCGTGGCCGCCACGGCCGTGGCTGCCCGCGCCTCCGTCCGGTCCCGCGATCCGGGGGCGGCGGCCTGGGGCTCGACGGGGGAGGAGAGGTCGAACAGCGCCTGAAGCGGCGAGGTGACCTGCCCGGCCCCCTCGGGCGCACCGGGCTCACCCGGCATCCGATGCGCCTGCGCCTGCGCCGCGCCGTGATGGGGGCCATGTTGGGCGGCCGGGTGGGTGGCCGGGTGGGCGGCCGGGTGGTGGTGCGGCGCGGTGGTCCGCGACGGGGTCCGGTGCGGGTCGCCCGGAGCGGGGTGGGCTCCGGGCCCGCCCTGGTGCGGGGCAGCGGAGGCCGGGTGTGCCGCCGACGCGTCCTGCGCCGGGCCCTGGTGCGCGGCCGGCGGCCGGCGGCGGGTGGTGGCCTGGGCGGGGTCCTGGTGCGGGTCCCGCGTCCGGCGGGCCGGAGTGCCCTGACCCGTCCCGGGAACCTGCGCGGCGCCGGTGGTGGCGGCGGTGCCGGTGGTGGTCGGGGCGCCGCCGGTGGTGGGCGCTGTGCCGGACGGGTGGGGGTGCGGGGACGTGGGGGCGCGGCCGGGGCCCGTGGGCGAGGGGCGGCTCTGGGGCCTGTCCAGGGTGCGGTCCTGGGTGTCCCAGTCGGACTCGGGCGTGTCGGCGGCGGGCTGGTCCTGGGTCGGGGCCGCGTACGGGGTGGCGGGCCGGCGGGAGGGGGCGGCCAGGCGCAGCAGGACGTCGCGCATCGAGGGCCGGGCCGCCGGATCCTTGGCCAGGCAGGCGGGCACGATGTCGCGCAGCGGCCGGCCCAGCTCCCCGAGCCGCGGCTCCTCGTGCAGGATGCGGTTGATCACCGCGGGCAGCGCGTCGTCCCCGAAGGGCGGCACGCCGGTGGACGCGTACACGAGAACCGACGCCCACGCGAACACGTCGGCCGCGGCCCCCACCGGCTTGCCGGCGAGCTGCTCGGGCGCCATGTACGCCGGCGTCCCCACGATGTTGCTGGTCGCCTTCATGCCCGAGCTCAGCGCCGCGGCGATGCCGAAGTCGACGACCCGCGCCCCGTCCGGCCCCAGCAGGACGTTGGACGGCGTGAAGTCGCCGTGGACGACGCCGGCCTGGTGGATCGCGTCGAGCGCGGTCGCGGTCGCCACGGCGAGCCGCTGCAGCTCCGCCCCGCCGCGCCGGCCCGCCTGCTGCAACGAGGGCCCGTCCACGTACTCGGCCACGATGTACGGCCTGCCGCTGGTCGAGGCGTCGAGCACCTGCGCGAGGCAGAACGGCTCGACCTTGCGCGCGGCGGCGATCTCCTTGGCCAGGCGCTCGCCCACGGCCAGCCCCTCGCGCAGCACCTTGACGGCGACCGGAGTTCCGTTGCGTGCCTGGCCGAGGTAGACGACACCGTGGCCGCCCGCACCGAGCCGCCCGACCAGCCGGTAGGGTCCCACCGCTGCCGGGTCGCCCTCGCGGAGGGGTTCGACGTTGGGCATGAGGGGAGTGACTCCTGTGACGGCTGAGATCAGAACTCCAGCACCCTACTGGCAAAAGTCAAGACTTGTCAGAAGTTAAGCTGATCATTGCGAAGAAAGGGGGCAAGTCGGGTGCATTCGCTGGAGGACTACGCCAACGGCGTCCGGGCCGGCTCCCGTACCTGGACCGCCCGCGCGATCACTCTGGTCGAGTCGACCAGGCCCGACCACATGGCGCTGGCGCAGCGGCTGCTCGTCGAGCTCACCCCGCTCACCGGGCACGCCCGCCGGGTCGGCATCTCCGGCGTTCCGGGCGTGGGGAAGTCCACGTTCATCGACGCGCTCGGCACGCTCCTGACCGGGCAGGGGCACAAGGTCGCCGTCCTGGCCGTGGACCCGTCCTCCACCCGGACGGGCGGCAGCATCCTCGGCGACAAGACCCGCATGGCCCGCCTGGCGGTCGATCCCGCCGCCTTCATCCGGCCCTCGCCGACCTCCGGCACCCTCGGCGGCGTCACCAAGGCGACCAGGGAGGCGATGGTCGTCGTGGAGGCGGCCGGGTTCGACGTGGTCCTGGTGGAGACCGTCGGCGTGGGCCAGTCGGAGACCTCGGTGGCCGACATGGTGGACACGTTCCTGCTGCTCACCCTGGCCCGCACCGGCGACCAGCTCCAGGGCATCAAGAAGGGCGTGCTGGAGCTGGCCGACGTCATCGCGGTCAACAAGGCCGACGGCGAGTACGAGCTGCCCGCCAGGAAGGCGGCCCGCGAGCTGTCGGGGGCGCTGCGCATGCTCCGCTCCGACACGGGCCCGCCGCCCGTACTGACCTGCAGCGGGCTCACCGGCGACGGGCTGGACCAGCTCTGGCGGCGCGTGCTGGCCCACCAGGACTCGCTCGACCTGCCCGCCAAGCGCCGCCGCCAGCAGGTCCGCTGGACGTGGACGCTCGTGCAGGACCGGCTGCTGGCCGAGCTGCGCCACGACCCCGAGGTGGCGGCGATCACGGCGGAGGTGGAGCGCGAGGTGCTGGCGGGCGAGATCACGCCGTCCCTGGCGGCCGACCGCCTCCTGTCGGCGTTCAAACGCCCTTGATCTTTTCCGTCACATCCACGATGTGGCCTCATGAGGCCCTATTTGGAGCAGCATCGGAAACCTCCGGGTGGAGATACCTCTCCCGAGGTTGAAATATCCATCCCTCCCCCGACGGAGCCGGGAGAAGGGGTTGCGTGATCCATGTCACGATGTCGCGCAACCAAGGTGGGGAGAGGCGCATATGGGTGCGGAATCGATGCTGCCCGGAAGGGTGACGGACGCGCTGGAGGAGTACGGCCGCCTCCTGGACGAGCACGGCATCACCTGGGGCGAGCCGGAGATCCACTACGTGAAGTTCATCGCCAGGCGCAGGGTGCTGCCGCCCGCGCTGTTCGACCGGTTCTGGCAGCTGGTGTTCCAGGCGGTCGCCGAGGGCCATCCCGACACCCCGCGCGACCAGCTCGCCGCCCGCCTGGACGAGCCCGACTACGACCGCGTGCTGCGCGACACCCTCGACGGCCGGTTGCCCGGACACCTCGTCGCCGTACGCGTCGACTCCGGCGGCGCCACCCTCGAAGGGGAGCCGCGGACGATCCTGCTGCCCTCCCGGCCGCTGCGCCCGCTCCGGAGCGACGGGCTCCGGCGGCGCGGCACGGGCGGCACGGGCGGCACGGGGCCGCGGTGGGCGAAGGAGGTGCCGCTCGTCGTGCGCGCGGGCGGGGCCCAGCCGGCGGAGCCGGGCGGATCCGCCCTGCCGGCCGGCTGGAAGGAGGGGCTCACGCCCGGAACGCCGCTGCCGGGGCGCGGCGAGGAGCGGATCTCCCTGCTCATCGACTCCAGGCGCGACGAGCCCTGCGTGGTCGGCGTGGACGACACCCAGCGGGTGGTCGCCCCGCGCGGCGCCTGGCTGGTCGAGGTGGACCAGGACAGCATCGTCGTCGTGGACGGCGTCCGCATCCGCCTGGACAGCCTCCTGCGGCCCGTCCATTCGGCCAGGTTGCGCCTGGTGGCCGGGATGCCCTGCCGGTGGAGCGTCGTGGCCGCCGACGGCAGCGGCTGGTTCCCGGCCGACACCCCCAACCGCCACGACTACCACGGCCGCCCGTACTTCCACGGCGACGACCTCGTCGTGGAGGTCCCCTGCATGCCCGTGACGATCAGGGTGGCCAGGGGCATGGAGTACGACGAGGCCGAGCTGGAGATCACCCCCGACCCGGGCGGGGAGCACCTGGTCGAGCTGGCCCCCGCCCGCCTCTACGACGCCGCCGCCCGCGGCTGGTACGGCGGCGACCTGCACGTCCACCTCAACTGGGCCGGCGACCTGGTGGCGGTGCCCGCCGACGCGGCCGCCGCCCAGCACGGCGAGGACCTGCACGTGCTCAATCTGCTGGCCGCCAACGTCTCGGGCCGGCGGGTGTACGACCGGGAGGCGCTGGAGCACTGGACGGGCGAGGACCTGCCCTGGTCCGACGGCACGCACGTGGCCAGGATGGGCGTCGAATACCGAAACGACCTGCTCGGCCACATCTACGCCTTCGCGCCGCGCTCGGCCCCCGGCCGCTACCACACCGGGTTCGACGGCGACGCCGACTGGCCGCCCAACGCCGACGGGCTGCGCGAGCTGCGCGGGCTCGGCGCGCTCGTGGGCTACAGCCACCCCTTTCGCACCCCGATCGGCGAGGGCGACCCGCCCAAGGGGGTCGTCTCGCCGGTGCCGCGCAACTGCGCCGCCCGCGAGCTGGTCGCCGACGCCGCGCTCGGGCTGGTGGACAGCCTCGACGTGCTCACCCACGCCTCGATCCCGGCGACGGCGGCGGTGTACCGGCGGCTGATCGGCGCGGGCAACCGGCTGGCGGTGACGGCGGGCACGGACGCGATGATCTCCTTCACCCGCTCCGACAACCAGTCGAACCCGCCCGGCTGGGCCCGCGTCTACGCCCGCGTCGAGGGGGAGCTGACGGCCAGGACGTTCGCGGCCGCCGTGCGCGCGGGCCGTACGTTCGCCACCACCGGCCCCTGGCTGGAGCTGTCGGTGGACGGCCACGGCCCCGGCCACGTGCTGGCCGCCCGCAGGGGCGACCGCGTCAGCGTCACGGCCACCGCGATGGGCCCCGAGGTGGCGGCGGTGCGCATCCGCACCGCCGACGGCGTGCGGGCGGGCGCCGAGCGGCTGCCGGCCGACGACCGGCGGGGCGAGGAGCAGCTGACCGTGACGGCCGAGCTCCGCGTGGACGGGCCCACGTACGTGGTCGCCGAGGTCCTGTGCGACCCGCATCCGCGTACGCTGACCGCCACGGGGTACGCCCTCACCAGCCCCGTCTATGTCGACGTGGACGGCAGGCAGGTCGCCAGACGGGAGGACGTGCTGTGGTGCCTGGAATGGCTGGATCTGCTGGAGGACCTGATCAGGCAGCACGGCCGGCTGGCCAGCCCTTACCAGTTCGGCGACCACGTGTCCCTGCTGCAGCAGGCCAGGACGGTCTACCAGGCGCGGCTCGGCTGACGCCGGTGGAGGTCAAGGCCCTGCTGGGCGCCCACCCCGGCTGGCTGGAGCACCTGGAGTCGCTCGGCGGCGTCGACATCGCCCTCCCCGACGACCTCCCCGACGAGCTGCTGCGGCTCGCGGTGCCGCACGAGGACGTCAACGCGGTCCTCGCGGCCCGCCCCGAGCCGGGCAGCGGGCAGTGGTGGCTGGCCGAGCGGTGCGTGCACTCGCTGGTGTCCACGATGGGACGCCCGGACGACGACCCGCCCCGGTTCCCGCCGCTGCCGGAGCTGGGTCCGTACTTCTACGTGTACGTCTTCCTGGCCGCCCTGCCGCACACCCGGGCCTACCACCGGCGGCTGGGCATCCCCGAGGAGGTGTCCTGGGCCACGCTCGCCGACCTGGGCCGCAACATGGCGGTGCACCGCAAGCGCCACGGGACCGGCGGCCTGAACGCGCCCAACTGGTTCACGCTGCACGCCAGGGGCCTCCTGTACGCGCTGGGCCGGCTCCAGTTCAACCGCGAGGCCCTGGCCCCGGAGACCGCCGCCGGCATCCGGGCCGCCGGGCGGCCGGCGGAGCCGGGCGTCCACGCGCTCGGGGTGCACATCCCCGACTTCCGCGGCCCGCTGACGCCCGAGGCGTGCGACGCGTCCTTCGAGCGGGCCCGCGCGTTCTTCCCCCGGCACTTCCCCGGCGCGGAGCCCCAGGTCATGACGTGCGGGTCGTGGCTGCTGGACGACCAGCTCGCCCGCTACCTGCCCGCCGCCTCCAACATCCTCGCCTTCCAGCGCCGCTTCCACCTGCTGGGACGCTTCGACGGGGGCGACGCGCTGGGGTTCGTGTTCGGCGGCGAGGCGGTCACGGCACCGGAGGAGCTGCCCCGGCGCACGCGGCTGGAGCGGGCCCTCGCCGACCACCTGGCAGCCGGCGGCGCCTGGTACGGCCGCGTCGGCTGGCTGCCCTTCTGACAATCCCGAGGCACGCGATTTCAGGCCGCATGTGCTAAATTTTGGCCATGCGGTCAGAAAATGAGCCGGGTGGCCAGAAGGCGCGCTCGTTCATCGAGGAGGCCCGGCGGGCCCAGATCGTGGCCTCCGCCATCGAGGTCATCGCCGAGGTCGGGTTCGCCCAGGCGTCGCTGTCGCGGATCGCCAGGCACGCGGGCATCAGCAAAGGCGTCATCTCCTACCACTTCGCCGGCAAGGAGGAGCTGATGGAGGAGGTCGTCAACCGCACCTACGGGGCCATCGCCGATCACGTGCTGGCCGAGATGGAGGGCCTCACCACGGCCACCGAGCTGCTCAGGACGCACATCCTGTCGGTCGCCGAGCACATGCGCGGCAACCGCACCCAGCTCAGGGCGCTGGGGGAGATCTTCGCCAACCTCAGGACCGCCGACGGGCAGCCCCGCTACGGGATCAAGGCGAACGAGGAGGTCTACCGGGCGGTGGAGCAGATCTACCGGCTCGGCCAGCGGAACGGGGAGTTCAGGGACTTCGACGTCCGCGTCATGGCCATCACCCAGTCCTCGGCCATCGACAACATGTTCGCCTACTGGGTCGCCTTCCCCGATCACGACCTGGACGCGCACGCCAGGGAACTCGCCGACCTCTTCGAAAGGGCATGCCGCGCATGACGGTGGAAACGAGCACCAGGACCAGGCTCCACGCGATCGACAACCTGCGGATCGTGCTGACCGCGTTAGTGGTGGCCCACCACGTCGCGATCACGTACGGGAACATCCCGCTGTGGTTCTACGTCGAGCCGGCCAAGGATCCCTCGGGCCTCGTGCTCGACGTCCTGGCCATGTTCAACCAGGCGTTCTTCATGGGGTTCTTCTTCCTCATCTCCGGCTTCTTCACCCCCGGATCCCACGACCGCAAGGGCACCCGCTCCTTCGTGCGCGACCGCCTGATCCGGCTGGGCATCCCGCTGCTCGTCTTCCTCGTGCTGCTGCGGCCGCTGGTCAACTTCGGCGGTCTGGCCGACCGGCCGGGCATGCCGTACTGGCAGTACTACCTCGGCTCGTGGGACCCGGGGCCCATGTGGTTCGCCGAGGTGCTGATCGTGTTCGCGGTGGCGTACGCGGTGTGGCGGAGCCTGCGGCGGCCGATGGAGCAGCGCGTCGCCCCACTGCGGTTCGCCTGGGTCGCGGCCTTCGTGCTGGGGCTGGCGGCCGTCACGTTCCTGTGGCGGATCCCGGTGCCGACCGGCACCTACGTGCCGGTGCTCGGGCTGCCCTCGCCGCAGTTCATGCCGCAGTACGCGAGCATGTTCGTGCTCGGGTGCGTGGCCTTCCGGCGCGGCTGGTTCGAGTCGCTGCCCGCGCGGGCGGGCCGGCTCGGGCTGATCGCGGCCGGCGTGTCGAGCGCGGTGCTGCTGCCGCCGTCGTTCCTGACCGCCGGGGCGGTGGCCGAGGCGCTGACGGCGCTCTGGGAGTCCGCCTTCGCGGTCAGCATGATCATCGGGCTGACGGTGCTGTTCAGGGAGCGCTTCGGCGGGCAGGGCCCGCGCGGCCGGTTCCTGTCCGAGCACGCCTTCACCGTCTACATCATCCATCCGCTCGTACTCGTCGGCCTGGGCTGGGCGCTGCGGTGGCTGGAGGCCGCCGCCGTCGTCAAGTTCGCCGTCATGCTGGTCCTGGCGCTGCCGCTGTGCTGGTGGGCGGCCTATCTGGTGCGCTCCCTGCCCGGCGCCAAGCGGGTGTTGTGAGCGGGCGCTAGGCGGGTGCCGTGAGCAGGGCGGGCAGGGGAGCGGGGCGGCCGTCGCGCACGCACACGTACGTGATCGTGCCGACGGCCACCAGCTCGTCCCCGCGCCGCATCGTGAACCGCATGGTGATCGACGTGGTCCCGACCCTGGCCGGCGCGCTCTCCACCGCCAGCACGTCGCCGAGCCGGGCGGGCGCGTGGTGCTCGCAGCCGCTGGCCTTGACCACCAGGTCGGCGCCCTCCCGCCGGAGCCGCTCGTAGCCGCCCCGGCCGCCGAGCCAGTCGAGGAAGGCGTCCTCGAAGTACTCGTAGTAGCGGGTCGCGTGCATCATGGCCTGGGCGTCGCAGTGCCGTGGCCGCACCGGCAGGTGGGAGATCATCCGGGACCCCGCGCGCTCAGGCGTAGAAGGAGTCGAGGGTCTCGCCGTGGCGCTCCTCGACGGCCTTGCGCTTGATCTTGAGACTGGGCGTCAGCTCGCCCGTCTCCACCGTGAAGTCCTCGGCCAGGATCTCGAACTTCTTGACCGTGGCGTAGCTGGCCTGGTCCGCGTTGACCTGGTTGATCGCCTTCTCGACCTCCTCGCGCATGCGCGGGTGCCGGCGCAGCTCCTCCGGGTCGGTGGGCAGCGACTCGGACGCCGCCCACGGCCCGGCCACGTCCATGTCGAGCGTGATCAGCGCCGTGACGTAGTTGCGCCGGTCGCCGTGCACGAACACGTGCGACACGTACGGGCAGGCGGCCTTGATCCGGCCCTCCAGGTAGGTGGGCGCGACGTACTTGCCGCCCGAGGTCTTGATCAGCTCCTTCTTGCGGTCGGTGATGCGCAGCCGGCCGGCATCGTCCAGCTCGCCGATGTCGCCGGTGTGCAGCCAGCCGTCCTCCAGCGCCTCGGCCGTCTCCGCCGGCAGCCCGTGGTAGCCGCGCATGACGCCGCGCCCGCCGATGAGGATCTCGCCGTCCTCGGCGATGCGGACCGCGGTGCCCGGCAGCGGCGGGCCCACCGTGCCGAACCGCACCGACTCCGGCCGGTTGAAGAAGCTGCCCGCCGACGACTCCGTCAGGCCGTACCCCTCGAGGATCGTCAGCCCGGCGGCGTCGAAGAACTCGGCGATGTCCTGCGACAGCGGGGCGGCGCCGGAGATGAAGAAGCGGATCCGGCCGCCGAAGCGCTCGCGCAGCTTGGCGAAGACGAGGCGGTCGGCCAGCGCGTACTCGGCGCGGGTGGTGACCGGGACCTCGGAGCCGCGCTGGCGGGCGCGCACGACCCGGCTGCCGGTCTGCCGCGCCCAGTTGAAGATGCGCAGCTTGAGCCCGCCGTCGCGGCGCACGTTCGCCGTGACCGTGTTGTGGATCTTCTCGAAGATGCGCGGCGCGGCGGCCATGATCGTCGGTCTCAGCACGCCGAGGTTGTCGGCGATCTTGTCGAGGCGGCCGTCGATCGCGGTGGGCACGCCGATGTCGATCATCACGACCTCCAGCAGCTTGCCGAACGAGTGCGACAGCGGCAGCCACAGGAAGTGCAGGTCGGCGGGGGAGATGAGGTCGAGCTCGCGGACGGCGCCGGCGGCGTAGAGCCAGTTGTCGTGGGTCAGCTCCACGCCCTTGGGGCGGCCCGTGGTGCCCGAGGTGTAGATGAGCGTGGCCAGGTCGTCCTGGGCGATGGCGTCCACCATCGCGTCGTAGTCGCCCCCGCCGGGGCCGCCGTCCTGGGCGAGGGAGTCGAGCGTGACCACCCAGCCGTCGTCGCCGGCCGAGCCGTCGATGACCACCACGCGGGTGACGTCGGGCAGCTCCTTCTGCACGGACCTGAGCTTGGCGACCTGCTCGTCGTTCTCGGCGATGACGATCGTGCTGCCGGAGTCGGTGATGACGAAGGCGGACTCGGCGGCCGTGTTGGACGGGTAGATCGTGGTCGTCGCCGCCCCGGTGGCCAGCACGGCCAGGTCGCAGAGGACCCATTCGAGGCGGGTGGAGCACAGGATCGACACGCGGGTGCCCGGCCCGGAGCCGAGCCCGGACAGGCCCAGGGCCAGCCCGCGCACTCGCTCGCCCACCTCCCGCCATGACAGCGAGGCCCACCCGTCGTCCGATGGCACACGGTATGCCTCGGCGTCGGGGGTCGCCGCGATCCGGTCGCGCAACAGGGAGGGAATGCTGGACATGCCTGACCTCCTGGGGGGTGTTGGCCCCGACTCTAGGACGTCAGCGCCGTCCCAGTCGATGACCCAGTCGATGACCCAGTGGATGAGCCTGTAGATGACTCAGTCGATGCTCCCGATCGATCGCGGCCCCGGGGTGGCGGTGCCGACCAGCCGCGCGGTGCGCACCTCCCACGCGCCGCACGCACACCGCAGGTACGACACGACGCCCTCTGAGGTGCGGTGCGAGGAGACGACGGTCATGGCGAACGGATCGTGCAGGTCTCTGGAGTGCATGATTCCAACCTGATGTAATGGCCTTATGCATTTCAACGCTTACGGCGGCAACGGGGCGGCCCTCGCCGCGGCGCTGGTCAACGCCACCGACTTCAGCCCCGCGGCGGTCGAGGCGATGCTGACCGAGCACCGCCTGCTGCGCACGGCCGTCACCCCCGCCCAGGCCGCGGAGTTGCGGGCGTGGGCGGCCCGGCTGGCCCCGGTGTTCGGGGAGCTCGACCAGGAGACCCAGATCAAGCTGGTCAACGACCTGCTCGACGTCACCGCGGCCAAGCCGTACGTCAGCGCTCACGACGGCCGCGAGCCCCACCTGCACTTCTTCTCCATCGACGCCGACATCGTCGCCAGGGCGAAGGACACCACCGCGGGCGGCCTGGCCATGGCGTTGTCGTTCGCCGGGGGCAGGCGGCTGGGGCGGTGCGACAGGGACGGGTGCGAGACGGTCTACGTCGACACCTCGCGCAACGGGCGCCGCCGGTTCTGCTCCCTGGCCTGCGCGAACAGGGTCAACGTGGCGGCGCACCGGTCCCGCGGCCTTGCCAGGTGAGCCGCGGGTCGCCTAAAATCTCGAACGTCTTATCGCCGAACCGTGGGGGCAGCTGACGTGAGGATCTGAGGTCGCGGGCACCGCGCCGATCCGCCCTGTCATGGGCATGCGCGCATCTCCTGGACCTCGAGGCATCCTCGCCTTCGACCACGGACTCCGACTCCGTCGTCCCCCTGTGTTGCGCGCATCTGCGGTGATTCCCGCCAAGTCACGAAATTTCGAGTTTTGTGATGGGAGCCGCCTTATGTCATTTTCGATTGTCATCGATCACGTCTCCTTCGGCTGGCCGGACGGCACCAAGGTGCTCGACGGGCTCGACGCCGCGTTCCCCGCGGGACGTACCGGGCTCATCGGGGTCAACGGGTCGGGCAAGTCCACCCTGCTCAAGCTCATCGCCCGTGAGCTGGCCCCGTCGCGCGGGTCCGTGTCCGTCTCGGGAGAGGTGGGCTACCTGCCGCAGAACGTGCCGCTGAAGGCCGGCCGTACCGTGTCGGACCTGCTGGAGATCAGCCGGACGCGGGCGGCGCTGCACGCCATCGAGGCCGGCGACGTGGCCGAGGAGCACTTCGCCGCCGTCGGCGACGACTGGGACGTCGAGGAGCGTGCCCACGCGGAGCTCGACCGGCTCGGGCTCGGCCACGTCGGGCTCGACCGCACGGTCGGCACGCTGTCCGGCGGCGAGACCATCATGGTCGCGCTGGCCGCGCAACTGCTGAAACGGCCGGACGTGCTGCTGCTCGACGAGCCCACCAACAACCTCGACCTGGACGCGCGGCGGCGCCTCTACGCCGCCGTCGGCGCCTGGCAGGGGGTGCTGCTGGTCGTCAGCCACGACCGGACGCTGCTCGACCTGGTCGACCAGATCGCCGAGCTGCGCGAGGGCACCGTGCGCATGTACGGCGGCAACCTCACCGCCTACGAGGAGCAGGTCGCCGCCGAGCAGGAGGCCGCCGAGCGCACGGTGCGCACCGCCGGGGGCGAGGTGCGCCGCCAGCAGCGCGAGCTCGTCGAGGCCAGGACCAGGATCGACCGGGGCCTGCGCACCGGCAGGAAGGCGTACGAGAACAAGAAGGTGCCGAAGATCGTCGCGAACGGGCTCAAACGCAAGGCCCAGGTCACCGCGGGCAGACAGCGCACCCTGCACCTGGAGAAGCTGGAGGAGGCCCGCGAGCGGCTGACCGAGGCCGAGCAGGCCGTGCGGGACGACGCGGAGATCCGCATCGAGCTCCCGGGCACGGAGGTGCCCGCGGGCCGCACGGTGCTGACCCTTCCGCTGGACCCGCCCCGCCGGGAGCGGGACGAGCCCGGCGAGGCGGAGGAGTCGCGGGTGGCCGGGCTGGAGACGCTGGTCGTGCGCGGGCCCGAGCGGATCGCGCTGCTCGGCCCCAACGGCTCGGGCAAGACCACGCTGCTCAAGCGCATCGTCGAGCACGGCGCCCACGTGCCCGTCCGCTACCTGCCGCAGCGGCTGGATCTGCTGGACGACGGGCTGAGCGTGGTGGACAACGTGCGTGCGGTGGCGCCCTCCGCCTCGGTGAACGACGTACGCGCCCGCCTGGCGCGCTTCCTGTTCCGGGGCGAGCGGGTCAACCAGGCGGCCGGCACGCTGTCGGGAGGCGAGCGTTTCCGGGCGACACTCGCCGCGCTGCTGTCGGCGGAGCCCCCGCCGCAGCTGCTCCTGCTCGACGAGCCGACCAACAACCTGGACATGGCCAGCGTCCGCCAGCTCGCGCAGGCGCTGTCCGCGTACCGGGGGGCGCTCGTCGTGGCCAGCCACGACGTGCCGTTCCTGGAGACGCTGGGGATCACCCGGTGGCTGCGACAGGATCGGGACGAGGGACTGGCCGAATCGTAATTGACGGTTGGGGATCAACCGGACAATAGTGTGGCAGGTGGCTAAACCCCGGTTGATCTCCTGCGTTCTCGCCCTGGCGACCCTCACCACCCTCGGCGCCTGCTCCTCGGGCTCGCCGTCGCCGGCCGGTGGCGAGCCGAAGGTGTCGGGCGTCGCGGGCGGGAACGGCGCCGTGCCCGCCACCGGCAACGGCACCGCGCCCGGCGGGCAGAGCCCGGCCGCGCTGACGCCGGAGGCGTACAAGAGCGAGCTCGAAAGCCGCCGCAAGCCGATGGCCGACGCGATCAGCGCGCTGGCCGGTGCGCGCGGGGTCAAGGCGCTGGACCAGCGGGTGGACAAGGCCGAGCAGACGCTGAGCGGCGCCGCCGACGCGCTGTCCGCGCTCGCCCCGCCCGAGGCCGTACGCGCCCAGCACGAGGCGTACGTCACCAGCCTGCGCGAGTTCGCCACCGAGCTGGGCTCCACGGCCGGCAAGGTCGGCGCGCGCGACCTGTGCACCTCCTCGGCCGTGCTCACCGACGTCAACGACAAGCTGAGCGCGCTGGACGAGGCGGGCCGGGCCCTGCAGAGCGCCGGCGACTACCCGGCCGACGTCGTGGCCGTGAAGGCGGGGGACAAGCAGACCAGGCGGCTGCGCAACGGCTCGTTCATCCGCAGGGGCAGCGCGTTCAACGGCCGCAGCTCCCTGGAGATCGACAACGGCGGCAGCCTCGACTCGGTGGTCACCGTCATGAAGGGCGGCAGCAAGCAGTTCAGCGTGTACGTGCGCAAGAAGGCGAAGTTCAAGATCAAGGGCGTCCGCGACGGCAGCTACAAGATCTACTTCACCCACGGCGTGGACTGGGACGGCAAGACCAAGGCGTTCACCCGGGAGTGCAGCTTCGAGCGCTTCGAGAAGACGGTGAAGTTCAAGACGACGTTCACCGCCACGCAGATCCTCTGGCACGACTGGCGCATCACGCTGCACGCCATCTCCGGCGGCAACGCCCGCACCGCGCCCGTGGACCCGGACGACTTCCCCGGCGGCTGACGCCGGGGCCCGGACCGAGGCGAGGGCCGCGCACCCCGTGGGCGCGCGGCCCGTCGGATCAGGTCGAGAACAGCATGCCCACCCAGCTGCGCTGGCCGCGGTGGTGACCGTGGTGGCCGCCGTGGTGGGGAGCGCCCCAGGCCGGACCGGGGGCGGGGGGCGGGGGAGCCGCGTGGTACTGCGTCTCCATCCGGGTCAGCGTCTCCAGCTCGCCGTAGTCGAGGAAGATCCCGCGGCAGTTGTCGCACTGCTCGATGTGGACGCCGTTGCGCTCATAGGTCCGCATGTTCCCGCGGCACTTAGGGCAATGCATCTAAGTCGCTCTCCTTGGCTTCGAGGTCTCAGGGTGAAACCTACCGCGCGCAACCTCGTCACGCTCGGACGATTCTGTTGCACGATTCGACCAACGAATGTTCGACCTCATCCAGTTCCCGGTCCTCGCGCGCGGCGTTGACCACCGCCACGGCGGCGAGCTGGACGGTGAGCGCCCGTGCGGGCAGGTCGAGCCGGCGCCAGGGGTCGTCGCCCGGGCCCAGCGCGGGCCCGCCGGAGGCCAGGTACGCCCCCAGGAACCGCTCCCAGACGGCCGGGTCGAGCAGCCCGGCGGCGTACCAGGCGGCCGGTCTGGCCAGGTCCCACGCCGGGTCGCCGACGCCGAGGTCGTCCACGTCGATGAGCAGCCAGCGGTCGCGGTGGACGAGCTGGCCCAGGTGCCAGTCGCCGTGCGTGAGCAGCGCGGGCTGCGGCGGCGGCTCGGGCAGCTCCTTGAACGCCCGCCTGACGAGCTGCTCCACGGGGCCGTCGCCGGGCATGCGGCCCACCGCGCGGGCGGCCCTGGCAGGCCCTCCGGCCGGCGGGAGGGCCGGTAGCAGCGGGAGGGAGATGGCGTGCAGCCTGGCCAGCAGCCTGGCGCCCTCCTCCCACGGCGCGGAGTCGGGGTCGTCCTGCGCCACCGGGCGGCCCGCCGGCCACACCGTCACCGCGCGCCCGGCCGCCGACAGCACCTCGGGCTCCAGCGGGGCCAGCATCACGCCGCTCACCGCGGCCGACGCGGCGGCCCGCAGCCTCGGCCGCAGCGACTCGGCGTCGTCGCGCGCGGAGTGGGCCTTGACCACGACCTCTCCCATGCGTAACACCACGACGTCCGTCCGTGTCGGGTGCAGAACGGGCGCTCCCGCACCGCCATATGCCGCGGCGATCCCCGCCAGCTCCGCCTCGAGACCCACTCGTACAGACTAGGGGGCATGAGAGTAGGTTTCGCCGTACCCCAGTCAGGGCCCTGGGCCACCCCGGAGAACATGCGCCGCATCGCCACCCGGGCGGAGGCGCTCGGCTACTCCGAGCTCTGGACGTTCCAGCGGCTGCTGTACCCGGTCGGGCACCCCATGGGGCCCACCTACCGCGCCGTGCAGGACCCGCTGATCACGCTGGCCCACGTGTCGGCCGTGACCAGCCGCATCGGGCTGGGCGTCGCGGTGATCAACGCGTACGTGCAGCCGCTCCTGCTGGCCAAGCAGCTCGCCACGCTGCAGACGCTCTCCGGCGGCCGCCTGACCGCGGGCATCGGCCTGGGCTGGCTGCCGGAGGAGTTCGAGGCCTCCGGCGTGGACATGGCCGGCCGCGGGCGCCGGGGGGAGGAGTTCCTGGAGGTGCTGCGCAAGGCGTGGGCCGACGACGTGGTGGAGCACGAGGGCGGCTTCTACCGGGTGCCGCCCGCGCACGTCGACCCCAAGCCCGTGCCGGGGCCGCCGCGGATCCTGCTCGGCGGCACGGCGGACGTCGCGCTGCGCCGCGCCGCCCGGCTGGCCGACGGGTGGGTCAGCTCCAGCCGGGAGGACCTGACCGGCATCGGCGAGCGGGTGCGGCTGATCAGGGCGGAGCTGGCGGCGTCGGGGCGCGACGCGGGCGCGTTCCGGTTCGTGATCCGGGGCGCCACGCAGGTCCGGGCGGCCGACGAGGAGCGCCCGCTGACCGGCACGTACGACAAGATCCGGCGCGACGTGGCCGAGCTGGCCGCCCAGGGCGTGACGGACGTCTTCCACGACCTGAACTTCGACCGCGAGATCCCCGCGGCCGACGCCAAGGAGGCGATGCGCCGGGCCGAGGAGGCGCTGGAGGCGCTGGCCCCCTGACCGCCCCCTAACCGCCGCCGTACGGCACCGTGATGATCTCCAGGTTGTGGCCGTTGGGGTCGGACCAGTAGAGGCCGCGACCGCCGTCGTTGGTGTTGATCTGGCCGGCCCGCTGATGGTAGGGGTCGGCCCAGAACGTCAGGCCGCGTTCTTTGATCCGGCCCCAGATCTGGTCGAACTCCGCCTCGCTGACCAGGAAGGCGTAGTGCTGGGACGGCACCTCGTCGCCCGCCTGCACGACGTCGAGCGAGACGTCGTTGCCGAGCGAGACGACCCGGAACGGGCCGTATTCCGGGGCCGGCTCCAGCCCGAGGACCTCGACGAGGAAGGCGGCCGTCGCGTCCCTGTCTCTGGCCGGCACGATCGTGTGGTTCAGATGGACGGACATACCCGCAGGCTACGTCAAGACGCCGGCCTTTCAGCGGGCGAGGCCGGCCGCGTGCGCCGCCACCGCGTGGCGCAGCTCGCGGATGCCGTCGCGGCCCCGCACGGGGTGCACGGCGTTGGTCAGCAGCACCACCGTCAGGCGGCGGGCCGGGTCGACGACGAGCGAGGTGCCGGTGAACCCCGAGTGGCCGTACGCGCCCGCCAGCGGGCCCACGGCGGCCGGGTCGCCGATCCGCACGCCGAGCCCGTGCCGGAACGGCGCCCCCTCGGCGCCCTGGTCGCGCGTCATCTCGGCCACGCTCTCCGGCCGCAGCAGCGGCCCGCCGCCGAGCCGCAGCGCCTCGCCGAAGGCCAGCAGGTCCCCGGCCGTGGCGAACAGCCCCGCGTGCCCGGCCACGCCGCCCAGCGCGTACGCGGTCTCGTCGTGCACCTCGCCCCGCACGCAGCCGGGCCCCGGCCGCTCGGGCTTCCATTCGGTGGCGGCGATCCTGGCCCGCCGGCCGTCCGGCCGGTAGCCCGTGTCGGGCAGCCCGAGCACGTCCGTGACCCGGGCGCGGACCAGCACGTCCAGCGCCGCGCCGCCGGCCAGCTCGGCCACCCGGCCGGCCATGACCATGCCGACGTCGCTGTAGAGGTACGGCCCGCCGACCGGGTGGGTGATCGGCGTGCGCACCATGGCGGCCATCCGCGCGCCGGCGTCCGCGCCGGGCAGTTCCAGGTCCACGCGGCGGGTCGGGGGCAGGCCCGCCGTGTGGGTGAGCAGGCGGCGCGGGGTGATCCGCGGGTCGGTCCCGGGGAGCCGGGCGGCCACCGGCTCGTCGAGGTCCAGCAGGCCCTCCTCGGCCAGCGAGAGCAGCACGACCGTGGTGAAGAGCTTGCTGACCGAGGCCAGGTCGAAGATCGAGTCTCGGCACGCGGGCGGGCGCTCCGCGGCCAGGCCGCCCCGCGCGTCGGCGTACCGTACGAGCTCCCCGGCCGCCGCCGCGGCCACCACGGAGCCGTCCACGGCGATCAGCGAGACCGCCGCCGGGCACACCCGCGGCACCGCCTCCGCCAGGATCGCCGCCAGCCGGTCGGACATCCCCCTACCCCCCGTTGTGTCGGCCGTCAGGTGTCAGCTGCTCAGGGCGTCGCTGAGGCGCTCGCCGTGCGACTCCAGCAGCGCGCGGGCCGCGTCCGCGTCGAGGCCGTGCCGGAGCATCAGCACCGCGACCTTCGTCCGGCCGCCCGCCGCGTCCAGCGCCGCGCCGGCCGCCTCCTGGTCGGCCCCGGTGATGTCCCTGACCATGCGCAGGGCCCGCCCGGCGAGCTTGCTGTTCATGGCCGACATCTCGATCATCTCGTTCCCGTACGTACGGCCGAGCTTGACCATGGAGATCGTGGAGATCATGTTCAGCACGAGCTTCTGGGCCGTGCCGGCCTTGAGCCGGGTCGAGCCGGTCACCACCTCGGGCCCCACGACCACTTCGATGGCGTGCTCGGCGGCGGCCGACAGCGGCGCGCCGTCATTGCACGACAGGCCGACGGTGAGCGCGCCGCGGCCGGCCGCCTCCGCCAGCGCGCCCAGCACGAAAGGGGCCCGTCCGCTGGCGGACACGCCCACCACCGAGTCGAGCGGTCCCACCTCCAGGTCCCGCAACGCGGCGGCGCCGGCCTCGGCGTCGTCCTCCGCCCCCTCGACCGACCGGGTGAGCGCGTCCGGCCCGCCGGCGATGACGCCCTGCACCAGCGAGGGGTCGGTGCCGAACGTGGGCGGGCACTCGCTGGCGTCGAGCACGGCCAGCCGCCCCGACGTGCCGGCGCCCACGTACAGGAGCCGGCCGCCCTCCGACATCCGGGCCGCGATCGCGTCGATGGCCGCCGAGATCGCCGGGATGACCACCGCGACGGCGGCGGGCACGGCGGCGTCGGCCTGGTTCATCAATCGGGCGATCTGCTCCGTCGGCAGCCGGTCGATCTGGCTGTAGCGCGGGTCGCTCTGCTCGGTGGACAGCTCGGGTAGCGGCTCAATCATGTCGCTAATTTCCACCCTTTACTTCTCTCTTGTAAATATCTTTCAGACAATGGGTTCATGGCACATGTGCGAACCGGAGCCGAACGGCTGGCCGCGGATCCCGCTCTCGCCGGGGGGACCCGCCTCGGCCTCATCACGAACCCCACCGGGGTGCTGCCCGACCTGACCCCCACGACAGACGCCCTCGTGGCCGCCGGGCTGGGTCTGACGGCGTTGTTCGGTCCCGAGCACGGCATGCGCGGCACCGCCCAGGCGGCCGGCAGCGAGGCCGACACCGTGGACGAGCGGACGGGGCTGCCGGTCCACGACACGCACGATCTCTCCGGGGAGCCCCTCGACCGCGTGGTGGCCGCCTCCGGGGTGGACACGCTGGTCTTCGACATCGCCGACGTGGGCGCCCGCTTCTACACCTACGTCTGGACCATGTACGACCTGATGGCCTCGGCCGCCCGGCTCGGCCTGCGCTTCGTGGTCCTCGACCGCCCCAACCCGCTCGGCGGGACCGTGGAGGAGGGCCCCCTGCCCGACCCGGCGTACGCGAGCTTCGTGGGCCGCCACCCGGTGCCGCTCCGGCACGGCAGGACGGCGGGGGAGCTGGCCGGGCTGTTCGGGTTCGACGTGGACCTGACCGTGGTCCGGATGGAGGGCTGGCGGCGCGACATGACGTACGCCGAGACCGGGCTGCCCTGGGTGATGCCGTCGGTCAACATGCCGACCCCGGACACCGCCCTGGTCTATCCGGGCACCGGGCTGCTGGAGGGCACCAACTTCTCCGAGGGGCGCGGCACGACCAGGCCGTTCGAGCTGATCGGGGCCCCGTACGCCGACGCGAGGTTCGCCCCGGCGCTGGCCGCCCTGGGCCTGCCGGGGGTGCGGTTCAGGGAGGCCTGGTTCACGCCGACGTTCCACAAGCACGCCGGCACCCCCGTACGCGGCGTCCAGCTCCACGTGCACGACCCGGGCGCCTTCCGGCCGGTGCTGACGGGCCTGTCCATCCTGCACGTGGCCCGCGACCTCTACCCGGACGACCTGCGCTGGTGGGGCCCCGACCTGTTCCTGGACCATCTGTGGGGCTCCGGCGCGCTCACCGGCCGCCTGGAGGCCGGTGAGGACCCCCGCGACCTGTGCCCGCCGCCGGGACGCCCCGAGGGACGACTGCTCTATACGTGACATCACGCCAGATCGCGCCGGTAGAGCCAGAAGACGCGTTCCGCTCGCGCGCCCACGGCGCGCGAGTAGAACCGCAACGGCCCCACCCACCCGATCTGGGCGCCGGCCTGCCCGGCGGCCCGCTGGTCCGCCAGGCACCTGCGCAGCAGCACCCGGCCCAGGCCCAGCCCGCGGGCGTCCGGCGCGGTGCCCATGGGCCCGAACCAGGCCGGCCGCGACCCCCAGGCGGCGAAGCCGAGGATCCGCCCGTCGCGCTCGGCGTAGTGCAGCCCGGCCGCGTTGACCGCCTCCCAGGCCCACCGGTCGTTCCAGTGCTCCTCGACGAACGCCGCCACCCGCTCGCGGTCCCCGCCCGCCGCCGCCCGCACGGCGACGCCCGACCTCTCCAGCCGCGCCACGTCCTCCTCGACGGACAGGTCCGCGTCCACGAGGTCGGCCGTCATGTTCCAGGCCACGTGGTAGCGCTCGTAGCCGAGGCTCTCGGCCAGGCAGGCGGCGGCGGTGTAGCGCACGTCGATGCCCGGCCAGGCGTAGCACGGCGGGTTCCCGGCGAAGCGGGCCTGCCGCGCGCCCTGCCCGGCCAGCCACTCCTCGGCCGCGCGCACCAGCGCCCGGCCGCGCCCCGCCCCCTGGGCCGAGGGGTGCACGGCGAGCAGGTCGACGTGCCCCACCTCCGGGTCCTGGGCGGACATCGAGGCCATCACCACGCCCCCGTCCGTGGCCAGCGCCGTCCAGCGCCGGTCGGCCGGCGGCCGCGACAGGTGCCCGACCAGGGCGGCGGCCTCCCCGGCGTCCAGCGTCAGCGCGGCCTCGGCGACCAGCGCCGCCTCGGCCGGGTCGGCCGCGCGTACGGCGTGGGACATCACACCTCGCTCATCGGTCGCGCGATCACACTTCGGCGCTGCGGGTAGAAGCACGCGTGCTCCTGCGGCACGCCCTCGGTGAGCTGCAGCAGCGGCCGCTCCTCCGCGCACCGCTCGCCCCGGAACGGGCAGCGCCGGGCGAACAGGCAGCCCTCGTCGGAGCGGCTCTCGTCCAGCGACTCCAGCGGCACAACGGGCTGCTCGCCCGGCTGCTCCAGCCCGTGCAGCACGGGGATGGCCGACAGCAGCGACTGCGTGTACGGGTGCACGGGGTCGGCGATGATCGTGTCCACCGGGCCGCGCTCGACGACCTGGCCGCGGTAGATGACGTACAGCTCGCCGTCGCCGCCGATGTAGCGGGCCGTGGCCACGTCGTGCGTGATGAACAGCACGCTCACGCCGAGCCGCTCGCGCAGGTCCTTCAGCAGCGCCAGGATGCCCAGCCGGAGCGAGACGTCGATCATCGACACGGCCTCGTCGGCGACCAGCATCTCCGGGTCCACGGTGAGCGCGCGGGCGATGACCACCCGCTGGCGCATGCCGCCGGACAGCTGGTGCGGGTAGCGCGCCAGCACCGACCCGGGGTCCAGCCCCACCAGCGACAGCACCTCGGCCGCCCGCTCCTCCATCCACGACCGCGACCGCCCGGTCTGCCTGGCCCGCAGGCTCAGCGGCGCGTGCAGGGTCTGGTGGATGGTCCTGGTCGGGTTCAGGGCCGAGTACGGGTCCTGGTGGATCATCTGGATCTTGCGGAAGTGCGGCTGGCGCTGCTTGAGCTTGAGCCCGGACATGGCCACGCCGTCGATCGCGATCTCGCCCTCGTCGTACGTCTCCAGCCCGGCGATGATCCGCCCCAGCGTGGTCTTCCCGCACCCGGACTCGCCGATGAACGAGGCCGCGCCGCCCTTGGGGATCGCGAAGTCCACGCCCCGCAGCGCGCGCACATCGCGGGCCCCCAGCATCTTGCCCCGCTGCTTGAACGTCTTGACGACGCCGGTTCCGGTGATCATGCGTGCTCCTTCACGGTCACGGCGTGGCAGGCCACGGTCCTCGTCCCATGGGAGACGGCCTCGGGGTCCACCGAGTCGCACACGTCCATGCGCAGCGGGCAGCGCTCCCTGAACACGCAGCCCTCCTTCGGCACGGTCGACAGCGTCGGCGGGCGCCCCGGCAGGGCCTGGGCCTCGTCGATGTCGCCCACGAGCCGCGGGATGGCCCTGATCAGGCCCCTGGTGTACGGGTGCCGGGGCGCGCCCAGCACCTCCCGGGTGGGGCCCTGCTCGACCAGGCGGCCGCCGTACATGACCGCCAGCCGGTCGGCCACCTCGGCCACCACGCCGATGTCGTGCGTGATGACCAGCGTCGTCAGGCCGCGCTCGTCGTGCACCTCGCGGATGATCTTCAGGATGTTCGCCTGGGTGATCATGTCGAGCGCGGTCGTGGGCTCGTCCAGCACCACCAGGTGGGCGTTGAGCACCAGCGCCAGCATGATGCCGACCCGCTGGCGCATGCCGCCGGACAGCTCGTGCTGGTGCGAGTCCAGCACCCGGGCGCCGTCCAGGCCCATCCGGCCCAGCAGCTCCTTGGCCTCGCGCACCAGGCCGCGCAGGTCCTCCACGCCGTGCGAGCGGCCCAGGTCCAGGAGCTGCTTGCCGACCGTCTTGAGCGGGTTGAGGGAGTTCTGGGCGGCCTGGAAGACGTAGCCGATGTGCCGGCCGCGGGCCTTGCGCAGCCGCTCGCCCGCCAGGCCCACCACGTCGCCGAGCCCGTCGATCTCGACGCTGCCCGCCGAGATCCTGCCGGGCGGCTGGACCGCGTTGAGCAGGGACAGGGCCAGCGTGGACTTGCCGGAGCCGGACTCGCCGACGATGCCGGTGATCGACCCGGGCTCCAGCGTCAGGCTGATGTCCCGGACGGCGGGCAGCTCGCCCGCGGGGGTCTTGTAGACGACCGTCAGGCCGCCGATGCGCACTCCCGGCGCTTGTTCAGCCAACGTGCTACTCCTCGCGCAGCCGGGGGTTGAAGATCTCGTCCATGGCGTCCACCACGAGCACGATGCCCAGGGTGAGCAGCAGGATCGCCAGCAGCGGCGCCAGCAGGTAGCCGAGCGCGTACGGCGTGATCATGGCGCCCGCCTGGAAGACGGCCAGGTTGAGCATGACACCCCAGTTGTCCGACTCGTACGGCAGCACCCCCAGGAAGAACAGGCCCACCTGCGCGTAGACCGCGCCGGTGACCGCGATGAGCATGTTCATCGCGATGTAGGGCGCCATGCTGGGCAGCAGCTCCCTGCCGATGATGTGCGTCGTGGACAGCCCCAGCCCGCGCGCCGCCTCGATGAAGCCGCGCTCGCGCAGGGACAGCGTCTGGGACCGGACGGCGCGCGCCACGCCGCCCCAGCCGAGCATGCCCAGCACCAGGCCCATCTGGATCGGGCTGCCGAACTGCCACACCGTCGCCAGCACCAGCAGCAGGGGCAGGCCGGGGATGGTGAGCTTCATGTCGGTCAGCCGCATGAGCACGGTGTCCCAGCGGCCCCGCTTGAACCCGGAGAACAGGCCGACCGCGGTGCCGACGACGACCGTGATGAGCGCGGTCACCGCGGCCGTCAGCAGCACGTAGCGCGAGCCCTTGATGACCAGCGCGACCACGTCGCGCCCCTGCGGGTCGGTGCCGAACCAGTGCTCCCAGCTCGGCGGCTGGATGATGGCGTTGGGGTTGTCCGGCAGGTTCGCGGGCAGCAGCATCGGCCCGACGACCGCCATGAGGAGGAAGCCCACCAGGATGATCACTCCGGCTATCCGGCTGGGCTTGCGCTTCATCACCCGCCACACGCCGTGCCAGAAGTTGCGGCGCATGGTCGAGGCGGCCGAGCCCGTCTCGGGGATGAGCGTGGCGCTCACGACGCCTCCTCTCCGCTGCGGACTCGCGGGTCGATCACCGTGTAGAACAGGTCGGCCACGATGTTGGCGATGATGGTGGCGACCGTGATGAGCAGGAAGGCCCCGCTCATCAGCGCGTAGTCACGGTCCTGGACGCTGCCGATGAGCAGCCAGCCGAGCCCCGGGTAGTTGAAGATCTTCTCGATGAAGACCGCGCCGCCCAGCAGCAGGCCCAGCGACAGGGCCAGCAGCGTGAACAGCGGCAGGATCGCGTTGCGCGCGATGTAGCGGAAGACGATCGAGCGCTTCACGCCGCGCAGCTCGGCGGCCAGGATGAAGTCGTCGCCGAGCACGGTGACCACGCTGGACTTCATCGCCAGGATCCAGCCGCCGTAGGCCGACAGGGCGTACGTGACGACCGGCAGGACGGCGTGCTCGACGAGCGAGCCGATGTAGCCGGCGTTGAAGCCCGGCTCGTACAGGATGTCCACCGACCCGTCGGCGGGCAGGATCGGGATGAGCGTCGCGAAGATCACCACGAGCAGCATCGCCAGCACGTACTGCGGGATGCCGTGCAGCAGCGAGCCAGAGATGGCCAGGGCGTCGCCCAGCTTGCCGGTGCGCTTGATGGCCGCGAACACGCCGAGGATGACGCCGACGAGGAAGCTGAGCAGCGTGCCCGCCAGGACCGGTAGAACGGTCCACTTGGCCGCCTCGGTCAGCACGTCGAGGACGGGCGTGCCCGGCCTGGTGACGGAGACGCCGAGGTCGAGGTGGAGCAGGCCGGTGATGAACTCGCTGTACTGCTGCCACATCGAGCCGTCCGGCTGGAAGCCGTAGAGCACCTTCACGGCCTGCGAGGCCGCCTCCGGCGACATGCCCCCTTCGATGAGCTTCTCGTACCGGGCGGCCATGGGGTCGCCGGGGATGTTGTTGACGATGAAGAACGTGATCGTCGCCACTACGAGGATCATGACGAGCCCGCGGGCCAGGTGGCCCGCGAGTCGCCGTGCGATGAGCGTCATAGGCTACTGCTTTGCCTTGATCAGACCTTGCTGGATC
Source organism: Nonomuraea sp. MTCD27 (assembly GCF_041950495.1). Taxonomy (NCBI): domain Bacteria; kingdom Bacillati; phylum Actinomycetota; class Actinomycetes; order Streptosporangiales; family Streptosporangiaceae; genus Nonomuraea; species Nonomuraea sp. MTCD27. The sequence goes on from NZ_JBGNUW010000002.1 coordinate 756,757, forward strand.
CACACACCGGACATCACGACGCTGCCGCCGCCGCGCAGGACCTCGTCCTCGTGCGGCCAGCCGGTGAAGCGGCTGTTGTTGACGAACTGGACGTTGACGTAGTCCCAGAGCTGGATGACCGGCAGGTCCTGGTTGGTGGCCTTGGCGAGCTGGGCCATGATCGGCTTGGCCTCCTCGGCGCCGACCGAGTTCAGCTTGGCGGTCAGCTCACCGGGGTTGACCTTCTGGCCGTCGACCTCGATCTCCTCGCCGCCGCCCATCCAGTTGCCGCTCTTGCCGGGCGCGGCGTGCGAGACCTTGTTGCCGACGTTGGTCCAGCCGTTGGAGGCGCCGTAGACGCGCTGGAAGATGTCGTACGGCGCGGGGCCGAGCGCCATCAGCCAGAAGCCCACGTCGTACTTGCCGGCCGACAGCTCCTGCAGATACAGCGGGTAGTCGGCGGTCGTGACGACCTCGGCGTCGACGCCGGCCTTGGTGAGCTGGCTCTTGATGTTCTCCTGGGCCGACAGCCAGTCGGAGAAGCCGGAGGGCGCGTGCATGGAGACCTTCCACGCCGTGCCGTCGGCCAGCGTCCACTTGCCGTCCTTCTTGGTCAGGCCGGCCTCCTTGAACTCCGCCTCGGCCTTGGCCACGTCGGGCTTGTACGGCTCCAGCTGCGGCACCGTCTCCGGGATCCACGCCTGTGCGGCCTTCTGGTGGATGCCGCTGGTCGTGGCGGCCGGCGTGCCGCCCTCGGGCGAGGCGACCTTGGTGACCTGGTCGCGGTCGATGAGGTAGGCCAGGCCGCGGCGCACGTGGACGTTGTCGTACGGCTTCTTGGACTGGTTGAAGCCCATGCCCACGGCCACCGGCGAGTAGCCCTTGATGACCTCGCTGCCCGGAGCCTGCTTGATCCGGTTCATCACGTCGGTCGGGGTGGCCGTGAAGCCGGCGTGGTCGAGCTTGCCCTGGGTGAGATAGTTCCAGATCTGCTCGTTGCCGGTGTAGTTGAGGAACTTCACCTGCGCGGGCGCGACGTTCGCGGCGTTGTAGAAGTACTTGTTCTTGACCAGCAGCGCCTCGGACGGGTTGACCCGCTCCAGCACGAACGGGCCGGCGGAGACGTCCTTCGGCGGGGCGAAGGCGAGGACCTTCTCACCGAGCGCGGGGATCTCCTCGCGCGCCTTCTCGGCGTCGGGGCCGTCGCCGCGGGCGGCCTTGAGCTTGTCCCAGAAGTCGGCGGGCAGCACGCTGCCCCACACGTGCGCGGGCAGCACCGTCGTGTCGAGCACGCCGCGCGCGAACTTCGGGCTGGGGTTGGCCATGTCCTGGGTGATCTTCAGGGTCTGCGGGTCGACGACCGTGACGTCGGCCGCCGCGCCCGCCGCGCCGGGCGTGATCGAGAAGGCCGTGCTGCCCTGCGTGTAGGCGATGCCGATGGACATCTTGACGTCGTCGGCGGTGACCGGCTTGCCGTCGGACCACTTGGCGTTCGGCTGCAGCTTCAGCGTGATGGAGGAGTTGTCGGGCGCGATCTCCCAGCTCGCCGCGATGCCGGGCAGGGCCTGGTTCGGGTCGGTCAGGTGGTTCTTGACCCAGCCGATCCTCATGGCGTTGTAGCCCACGAAGGAGTTGCCCTTGGGGTTGAACGGGTTGGCCGGCGCCGTCGATTCGAGGCCCGGCCGGGTCACGTCGATCGTGGTGAAGAGCCCGCCACCACCGCCGCCGCCCGAGCCGGACTTGTTGGTGGAACCACCACTGCACGCCGCTGTCGCGGTGGCCAGGCCCAGCAACGCCACTACCGCTGCCAGTCGCTTCATTTGCCGCTCCGGGGGATGTCTCTAGGGATTGACCGGACATTACGATCGCGCCAGATCAGCGTCAATAATCTCCAGTGGTTGTGAGGCTAATGTAACTTTCCTTCATGAGTGTACGAAGTGGAGCTAAGCGTCATCAAGTATTTCGTCAGCTCAGCACCAGGACGGCGGCCCCGCTGACCCGGTCGGCGGCCAGATCGGCCAGCGCCCGGTCGGCCTCCTCGAACGGGTAGGCCGTCGTGCTCACGCGCGGCGGATGCGCCAGGGCCAGCTCCAGATACGCCCGCCCGTCGGCCCTGGTGTTGGCGGTCACGCTGCGCAGCGTGCGCTCCTGGAACAGGTGCCGGTCGTAGTCGAGCACCGGGATGTCGGTCAGGTGGATCCCCGCCACGGCCAGCGTCCCGCCCCGGTCGAGCGCCTCCAGCGCGGGCGGTACCAGGGTACCCACCGGCGCGAACAGGATGGCCGAGTCCAGCGGTTCCGGTGGCCTGTCCCCGGCCGAGGCGGCCCCCAGCTCCAGGGCCAGCCGCCGCGACTCGGCGGACCTGCTGACCGCGTGCACGGTGGCCCCCTGGGCGATGGCCGCCTGCGCGGTCAGGTGGGCCGAGGCCCCGAATCCGTAGATCCCCAGCCGCCCGCCGGGCGGCAAATCGCACCGCGCCAGCGCCCGGTAGCCGATGATCCCGGCGCACAGCAGCGGCGCCAGCCGCTCGGCGGGCGGCTCGTCCGGCAGGGGGTAGACGTAGTCGGCGGGCGCGACGAGATATTCGGCGAACCCGCCGTCGGCGTCCCATCCCGTGTACGTCGAGCGGGGGCACAGGTTCTCCATCCCCCGCACGCAGTAGCGGCACCTGCCGCAGGTGGAGCGCAGCCACGCCACGCCCACCCGCTCGCCGGTGCCCTCGACCCGGCCCACGGCCTGGTGCCCGGGGGTGGTGCGGGGCCGCCGCGGCCGCAGGTCGCCCTCCGCCAGGTGCAGGTCCGTACGGCACACCCCGCACGCCTCGACCCGCACCAGGACCTCGCCGGGCCCCGGCTCGGGCACCTCCCGCTCGACCAGCGCCAGCGGCCGGGACGCCATCGGCCCCGGCCGGTCCACCACCCAGGCACGCATCGTCAGGACAGCCGGGCGTGGGCCAGCGAGGCGTAGAGCGCGGCCCCGTCCGGCAGCACCGAGTCGTCGAAGAGCGCCTCGGGGGAGTGGTTGTAGGGCGCCGTCGCCGGGTCCCGGTCCGGCGGGCACGCCCCCAGGAACACGAACGCCCCCGGCACCGACTCCAGCACGTACGAGAAGTCCTCCGAGCCCATCACCGGCTGCGGCGAGACGAAGTAGCGCCCCGGCCCGAACAGCTCGTCGGCAGTCCGGCCCACGAAGTCGGCCTCGCTCCCGTCGTTGACGGTCACCGGGTAACCCATCCCGAACGACGCCTCCACCTGCAGCCCGTGCGCCGCCGCGATCCCCTGCACGACCTCCACCAGCCGCCGCTTGACCAGCGTGCGGTTCTCCTTGCTGAAGGTCCGCACCGTCGCCTCGAACCTGGCGTCGTCCGGGATCACGTTGTCCGCCGAGCCGCCGTGGAAGCTGCCCACCGTCACCACGACCGGGTCGAACACGTCGAACGTCCTGGTCACCATCGTCTGCAGCGCCGTCACCATCTCGCACCCCGCCGCGATCGGGTCCAGCGCCCGGTGCGGGCTCGAACCGTGCCCGCCGCGCCCCTTCACCGTCACGCAGAACGTGTCCGCCGCCGCCATGATCGGCCCCGGCCGCGACGCGAACAGCCCCGGCGGCAACATCGCGGAGACGACGTGCATCCCGTACGCCGCCACCGGCCGCGTCCCCGCCGCCTCCAGCACCCCCTCGCCGATCATGTGCTTGGCGCCCTCGTGGCCCTCCTCGCCGGGCTGGAACATGAAGATCACGTCACCGGCCAGCTCCTCGCGCCGCGCGCTCAGCAGGTGCGCCGCCCCCGCCAGCATCGCGGTGTGCAGGTCGTGCCCGCAGGCGTGCATCTGACCGGGCAGCTGGGAGACGTAGGGCAGGTCGTTCCGCTCGGTCACGGGCAGGGCGTCCATGTCGCCTCTCAGCAGCACCGCGGGCCCCGGCCGGCCGCCCCTCAGCACGGCGGTCACCGAGCTGAGCGCCGTGCCGGTCTTGATCTCCAACGGCAGCCCCTCCAGGGCCGCCAGGACCTTCTCCTGGGTGCGCGGCAGGTGCAGGCCGAGCTCCGGGGTGGTGTGCAAAGAGTGCCTGAGCTGGACGATCTCGTCCCGCATGTCCTGCGCGGATTCAGTGAACGACATGAGGAACATTGTTCACGTGCCGGGCAGGAAGTCGATAAGGCGCGCTCGGTACGATGGGCGCGTGACTCAGCGTAAGCGGATCGACTCCTGGTTGTCCGACATGGACGGCGTACTCGTCCACGAGGGGCGACCCGTCCCCGGAGCGGACGAATTCATCAAGCGGCTCAGCGAGTCGGGCAAGAAGTTCCGGGTCCTGACCAACAACTCGATCTACACCCAGCGCGATCTCTCGGTACGCCTGGCCGGCGCGGGCCTCGACGTACCGGCCGAGTCCATCTGGACCTCCGCGCTGGCCACCGCCCAGTTCCTCGACGACCAGCGCTCGGGCGGCTCCGCGTACGTGATCGGCGAGGCCGGCCTGACCACGGCGCTGCACGAGGTCGGCTACATCCTGACCGACCTCGACCCCGACTATGTCGTGCTCGGCGAGACCCGCACCTACAGCTTCACCCAGATCACCCGCGCCATCCGCCTCATCGAGGGCGGGGCCCGCTTCATCGCCACCAACCCCGACCCCATCGGCCCCTCCACCGAGGGCTCCCTGCCGGCCTGCGGCGCCGTGGCCGCCCTCATCACCAAGGCCACCGGGGTGGAGCCGTACTTCGTCGGCAAGCCCAACCCCCGCATGATGCGCAGCGCGCTCAACGAGATCGAGGCCCACAGCGAGACCACGGCCATGATCGGCGACCGCATGGACACCGACATCGTCTCGGGCATGGAGGCCGGGCTCTATACAATCCTCGTCCTCACCGGCGTCACCCAGCGCCACGAGATCGACCGCTTCCCCTACCGTCCGTCGCTGGTCGTCGACTCGGTGGCCGACCTCATCGACCTCATCTGAACCTGACGGCCCCTGACAGGTACGCGTGGCAGGCTGAGCTGCCATGACCCGTGTTTACCTGGAAATCGGACCGAAGAAGGTGTTCGCCTGCTCGCTCGACTGGCCCGGCTGGTGCCGGATCGACAAGGGCGAGGAGGCGGCCATCGACCGGCTCGTCGACTACGTGCCCCGCTACCGGGTGATCGCCGAACGGGCCGGGCTGGAGTTCGCGCCGGGGGAGCCCGAGGTGGTGGCCCGGGTGCGGGGGACCCAGACGACGGACTTCGGGGTGCCGTACGAGGTGCCCGACCTGGACCTGGAGCCCCTGTCCGGGGCCGAGGCCGAGCGCTCGGTGGCCCTGCTGCGGGCGGCGTGGGAGCTGTTCGACGAGACCGCCGGGGTCGCGCCGGAGGAACTGCGCAAGGGGCCGCGGGGCGGCGGGCGGGACCGTACGAAGATCGTTGACCACGTGACGGACGCCGAGCGGGCCTTCGCCAGGATGGTCGGAGTGCGGCACAGGCCGTACAAGGCTCCTGGGGACCGTGATGCGATGCGGGCGGAGCTGGCGGAGGTGCTGTCGCGCCCCTGGGAGCCGCCGGCGACCACCAAGTGGCCGCCCCGCTACGCGCTGCGGCGCATCGCCTGGCACGTGATCGATCACCTGTGGGAGATCGAAGACCGCCGGTAGAAGATTGTCCCCCGCCCGTTTCCCGTCAGAGAGCGGCGATGCCCGCACCCGACCCCTTTCCACGGTGGGCATATGCCGAATCCGGCGGGCGGCGCGGAGCAGCCGGTGGAAAGAATCGCACCCCCGTTCCTCCTCCCGATCGCCAAGGTCGCGAACCGGCTGCGACGATGTTGAGGACGGAAGACTTGGCGGTGGGAAAGGGCAGGGTGCGTGGACGTACGTGCGGAGATCCTCGACCTGAAACTCCGCGTCGAGGATCTCGAGACGACCGCTGAGCGAGGCACCGAGCTGGACCGGCAGGACGACCTCCTGCGCGAGATCATCGACCGCTCCAGGAAGCTGCAGGCGGAGATCGCCTTCCTGAAGGCGGAGCTCGGCCGTGCCAGGACCGAGATGGGGGAGGAGTTCGCGGCGGTCGGCACCGAGATCGCGGGCGTCCGCAGGGAGGTGACGGGCCGGCCCGTGGCCGCCGCGGCCGGGACGGGCGGCGAGATCGACGTGCGGGCGGAGATCGCCGTCGAGTTCGGGGCCATCCGCTCGGAGATCGAGCACGAGTTCAACTTCCTCCGGTCCGAGGTCACGGACCTGGGCATCAAGCTCGACCGACTGCTGCAGCGAACCCCCGCGGAGCCCTGAGCCCGTCAGAGAGGGCCTGTGAGGCGCGCCAGGGTCGAGGGTGGGTCCCCCCTGTGTGAGGAGCGTCAGGGTGGCCTGAGGCGTCTCAGAGGGAGAGCGCCGGCTCCATGACCTCGGCCGGGCAGAGCTGCCGGATCACGCCCCGCACCTGCTCGCGCAGGTCCGGAGCCGCCAGATGACCGTCCTCGGCGAAGTGCGGGCAGGCGGGCGAGATCACCAGCTCGGCCCCCATCACGACCGCGCCCGCCCCCAGCAGCTGCTTGTACAGCTCCGCCTGCGCCCACATGGCCCCGCAGGCCCGCGCGCTGGCGCTCATCACCGCCACGTGCTTGCCCGACAGCCCCTCCCGCGCCGACATCCAGTCCAGCGCGTACGTCAGCTCCAGCGGCAGCAGGCTGTGCTCGGGGGCGGTCAGCAGGACGGCGTCACCGCCCGCGACCAGCGTGAGCAGCTCGCGCGCCGGCGCCGGAACGGGCCCGGTCCGGTACGGCGGGATCTCGCCCAGCCCCCGCCACACCTCGAAGCCGACACCCCTCGGCAGCTCGCCGCCCGCCGCGTCCAGCAATCTGGTGATGAATGACCCCGCGTGCAGACTGGCGGCGATCCCGATGATTTTCACCCTCTGCTCCCAAGGGGTTCCGGTGTTACCGGGAACCTGCCCGATGCCGCGGATGTCCAAGACCATCTCCGGGTCAAGAGGCGCACAGTCTTTGCCGGACGGGGAGACGTACTGGTGGAGCCGCCTACCGGCGGCACCGGCCGCCGGGCGGGCGGCGCGCCGATCCGGTCCGGGCCGACCTGCTCGGCGAGGTGCCGCCCGGCGGGTCGCCGGGCGGCGCGTCACCGTCGGGAGGCGCGTCAGCCGCGCGCGGCGGCGCGGGCGCGGCGCTCCTCGCGGCGCTCGACGAAGCGGGCGGCCGTGGCGTCCGTCCTGGCCAGGAACTCCGACAGCTCCTCGCGCGCCTTCTCACCCTCGGAGTCCAGCCCGGTCTTGTCGAACACCGACCACTGCCGCAGCACCGGCATGAGCACGTCGTCCAGGTGGAGGCGGAGGTCGTAGATGCCCTCGTTCGCGATGATCAGGGCCTTGCGGGCGAACCCGTCCATCCCCTGGCCGGGCATCTGGAAGGTGGTCACCACGTCGGTCACCGCGCGCATGGTCTGGTTGGGGTCGAGCTCGAAGGCCGCCTTGAGCAGGTTGCGGTAGAAGAGCATGTGCAGGTTCTCGTCCGCGGCGATCCTGGCCAGCAGCCGCTCGCAGCCCTCGTCGCCGGAGGCCCTGCCGGTGTTGCGGTGCGCGATGCGGGTGGCCAGCTCCTGGAAGGAGACGTACGCGAGCTGCTGCAGCATCGTGTTGTACTCGGTGGCGAAGCCGCTCTCCATGTGGGCCATGCGGGCCCGCTCGAGCGCCACCGGGTCCACGGCCCGGGTGACGGTGAGGTAGTCGCGGATGGCGGTGCCGTGCCGGTCCTCCTCGGCGGTCCACCGGTGCACCCACGTGCCCCAGGCGCCGTCGCGGCCGAAGGTCGTGGCGATCTCGTGGTGATAGCTGGGCAGGTTGTCCTCGGTGAGGAGATTGACGATGAGCGACACCCGGGCCGCTTCGGGGATCTTGGAGTCGCTCTCCTGCCAAGCCTCGCCCCCGTAGATGCCGTCGAAATCGCGGCCCTCGCTCCACGGGACGTACTCGTGCGGGAACCACTCCTTCGCCATCTTCTCGTGGCGGTCGAGCTCCCCGGCGACCACGGGCTCGAGCTCGTGCAGCAGCTCCGTCTGAGTCATCGCCATAAAAGATCTTCTCCTTCAGGTTACGGTACCGTAGGTTAGGCTACCCGAAGGACATACCGGTCAAATAGGGTGGATGTATGCGACCCAGTGTCCGCGGTGTCCTTCTCGATCACGACGAACGGCTGGTCCTGTTCCGGCGTACGGTGCCGGGGCGCGAGCTCTACTGGAGCGTGCCGGGCGGGCACGTGGAGCCGGAGGACGGCACGCTGGAGGACACCCTGCACCGGGAGCTGCTCGAGGAGCTCGGTGCGACGGTCTTCGCCGTGACGCCGCTGGCGACCGTGTCGTACCCATGGCGGGGCGAGATCAAGACACAGCACGTCTTCGGCTGCCGGCTGGTGTCGATGGACCCGGAGCTGCGCCACGGGCCGGAGTTCGAGGACCCGGCGCGGGGGCTGTACGAGGTGGAGCGCGTCCCGCTGGAGCGGTCGGAGATCTCCTCCAGGAACCTCGTCCCGGAGGCGGTGGCGGGCTTCCTGTCGGCCAACATCACCGCCCTGCCCCAGCTCATCCGCCATGACCCGCCCGCGACGGAGCCGGCCCCGCGCCTCGCGTGACCGCCTCAGGGGGCGGACCGTGCGAGGAGCGGGGCCGGTGGGAGCGGTGGGCGTGGCCGTCAGCGGGTGGCCGCCGGCAGCGTGACGTACTTGCCCAGGAAGCGGCGGGCCGTCGGCGTGTCCAGGCGGTAGTCGTAGTTGACCTGCTTGCAGGCGTCGTCGGCGCCGCTGACCGACGTGGCGACCAGGAGGTGCGAGGTGGGGCCGCCCAGGAAGTTCGGGCCGCCGGAGTCGCCGAAGCAGGTGCTGCCGTCGTCCTTGGCCTTCGGCATCAGGTCCAGCCACTTGCCGGACAGGTCGTCGAAGGAGATCGGCGCCTGGTGACGGGTGTCGGTGTAGCGGTAGCTGTACTGGTGCGCGCTCTTCTTGGTCGAGTTCCTGGTCGAGGAGACCGAGCCGTACCCGACCGAGGTGAACCGCGTCGCCTTCATCTTGCCGGCGGCCTCCATCCGGTCGAGCAGGCCGGGCTCGGGCAGCTGCGCGGGCGCGATGCCCTTGACGGGCGTGTCGAAGACCACGACGGCCATGTCGTGCAGCTCCGAGGAGTCCTTGTAGCGCGGGTCCGGTACGTAGCGTCCGGTGTAGAGCGTGTCTCCCGGTTCGTAGCTGGCGTCGAAGGACACGTGGGCGCGCTTCTGGCCCGGCTCTCCGCAGTGGGCGGCGGTGAGGAAGACCGTGGGCGAGATCAGCGTGCCGGTGCAGTAGCTCCAGGTGCCGTCCGGGTTGGGACGCTCGTCGATGAGCGCGCCTACCTCGGGGTGTGCGTTCGCATCGGCGGAGCCGTTGGTGATGGCGGACGCGGGGGTGGTAGCAGCCACCGCCCATCCGGCGATAATCACGACAAAGGCGACAAAACGCATTGGAAAAGGTTATGTTCTCCCAGGTCAAAAGGGGTAATTCTCGGCAAAAGATCTACCGACCCGTCCAATCTGGCGAAATCGGAGGCATCATGACGACCGACGCGAAGCCCCACACCGGCGGACTGCCGTACGCGCCCGGGGCCGTCCTCTCCGGCACGGAGGCCCACCTGCGCAAACTGGCCGTGGCCTGGGAGCACATCCGCCACCGGGAGTCGGCCGGCCTCCCCCTGCACAACGTGAGCGGGCTGGAGCGCGGGCTGCCGCTCCCCGAGGTGGACCGGTGGCTCCTGGACGACGAATGGGCCGGCGCGCTGTACTCCGAGCGCGTCCGGGAGCTCGGGCTGGCCCATCTGGGCGGCGACGCGGGCACGCACGACATCGCGGTCGCCAACCGGTTGACGGCCGCCCTGTTCGCGGCCTTCCAGGTGGCGGTGCGCCCAGGGTCGACCGTGGTGGGCGTCTCGGCCACGTACAGCCATCCCGCGGTCGTGCGGGGCGTGCGGGACGCGGGCGGCCTCTTCGTGGACACCATCGGGGTGGACGCCTTCGAGCGGGCGCTGGCCCAGCACCCCGACGTCTCGGTGGTGGCGCTGACCCGGCTCGCCGTCAGCTACGAGGCGCTCGCCGAGGAGGATCTGCGGCGCGTGGTCGCCCTGGCGCACGAGCGCGGCGCGACGGTCGTGGTCGACGACGCCGGTGGCGCCCGCGTCGGGCCCGCCGTGCTCGGCCAGCCCCGCACGCTGGAGTTCGGCGCCGACCTCGGCGCGACCGGCCTGGACAAGTACGGGGTCGGCGGGCCCCGGGTGGGCCTGCTCGGCGGCCGGGCGGACCTGGTCGCCCGCGTCCGGGCCAGGACCTTCGAGCTGGGCAGCGAATGCCGTCCGGTGCTCTACCCGGCCGTCGTCCGGACCCTGGAGGCGTACCGGCCGGAACGCGTCCGCGACCTGATCGCCTCGACCCGCCTGGTCGGGGAGGCGCTGCGGGCCCGGCTCGGAGCCGATCTGGTGCAGGAGACGCCGTTCATCACCCGCCTGCCCGGCGAGGCCGTCGCCGCCGAGCTCGCCCGCCGGGGCGGTCCCGGCACGCCGGACCTGGCGGCCATCGACGCCACCGCCCTGCTCGCGATGGTGCTGCTGCGCGACCACGGCCTGCTCACCGTGCACTTCGCCGGCATGCCGCCGGGCACCTCCGCCCTGCTGATCAAGTTCCTGCCCGCCGAGACCGTCGCCGCCGTCGGCGGCCCCGCGGCCTTCGCCGAGACCGTCGACGGGTCCCTGGGGCGGGCCGCGGCCGTCGCCGCGGAAGGCGAGGAGGCGGTGCGCCGGCTCCTGCTCGGCGCCTGAGGCGGCGCGGTCAGGCAGCGCTCGGGCGCGGTCGGGCGGCGTGCTCAGGTGGCGTGCTCGGGTGGGGTGGTCAGGCGGGGCGGGGGAGGAGGGCGTCGGCGAGCAGGCGCCAGTAGGGCATCGCGGAGCCGCCCGGCTCGATCCCGATCACCTGCACCGCGACGTGGTCGGCGCCGGCGGCGACGTGGGTGCGCAGCTTCCCGACGATGGTCTCCGGGTCGCCCCAGAACACCAAGTCGTCGACCAGCCGGTCGGCGCCGCCGCCCGCGATCTCCTCCTCCGAGTAGCCCAGCCGGCGGAACTTCGCCACGTTGTACGGGCTCCCCAGGTAGGGCGCCAGGTGCTCGCGCGCCGCCGCCCGCGCCCTGCCGGGGTCGGACTCGAACAGCACCGCGTGCTCCACGCCCAGGAACGCGTCCGGCCCCAGGATCTCCCGCGCCTGCGCGGTGTGCGCCACGTTGACGTGGTAGGACTGGGCGCCGGCGGCGCGGTCGCGGGCCAGCTCGAGCATCCTGGGCCCGTACGCGGCCAGGATGCGGCGCATCGGCGCCCTCGGGGCGGGGTTCACCGTCTCGACCGAGTCGAGCTCGTCCAGGTAGGCGGTCATGGCCGCCAGGGGCCTGGTCCCCGGCCGCCGCTCCCCGCCGAATCCCAGCCCGAGCACGTGCCGGCCGGGGTAGGCGTCGGCCAGCAGGAGCGCGGCGCCGTACGTCCACCGGGCCCCGCGCGACCAGATCTGCGCGATGCCGTTGACGACGTTGATGCGCTCGGTGCAGGACAGGAGAAAGCCGGCGTGCGTGAGCGCCTCGCGGCCGAGGAGCTCGGGCATCCAGAACGCCCGCCAGCCCAGCTCCTCCAGCTCCTGGACGGACTCGCGCATCCGCGTGGCCGGCCGGCGCTCGAAGTCGAAGGTGTAGATCCCGAACGTCCCGAGATCCATGCCGTCAATGCCACCCATCGGGTTCCCCTTACACGTCAGGCCCATAAGTCGCATCAATATATCGCATAATGTCGATATGAATGCCCGGCCGGACGGGTCGGCGGGCCGTCCGGCCGGACTAGGGATTGCGGCGCAGGCGCTTGAGGTCGGAGCGCTGTTTCTTGGTGGCGATGCGGCGCTCGACGGCGCCGCGGCTGGGCTTGGTTTTGCGGCGGTGCTTCGGCGGCGGGGCCATGGCCTCGCGCAGGCGCTGCGCCAGGCGGTGCCGGGCGGCCTCCCGGTTGCGCAGCTGGGAGCGGTATTCGGAGGCGGCGATCGTGATCGTCTCGGAGCCGAGGCGCTCCAGGGCGCGCTCCTTGAGCGGGGGCGGCAGCGCGGTGCTCGCGGCGACGTCGAAGGTCAGCTCCACGCGGCTGTCCGTGGTGTTGACGCCCTGGCCGCCCGGGCCGGACGAACGGGAGAAACGCCAGACGAGCTCGGCGTCGGGGATGACGACCGAGTCGTTGACGACCAGCGGGCCGGGCATGCGCGGGGCTCCCGTTCTCAAACGTGCGTTCCTTTACACCTGTTACCGTATCCGGCTGCCCCGTACCGCCCGCAATGGCATTTTCCCCGCACCGGACGGCCGATCCTGCCGCTTGACGGCCGGTTGCAAGCGGCGTATGCCAATATCGCGCGAGAGGATCACGGGGTTGGGGAGGCGCGGTGGCCGTCATCGTCGGCGTGCACGGGATCGGCAAGTACAACTACTACCTCCAGGCCGGCCGGTCCGCGGCCGGGGCGGCGGAGGCCATGCGGCGCAAATGGGACCGCTACCTGCACGCGTCGCTCGGGGGCGAGGCGCGGGCCTACTTCGCCGAGATCGCCTACTTCTCCCACCTCCTGCACGACGGGGAGGACGACGACGGGCCCGGCACAGGACGGACGAAGGCCTCCGCCGCCCTGGAGCTCCAGGCTCAGCAGGTCCTCATCGGCTGGGCCCGGAACCTGGGCGTGGGCGAGCACGTCACGGGAGCGCTCAAATCGTTCACCGGCTGGCTGCTGAACCGGCTCGACAGCCGCTCGGCGGCGTTCGCCAAGCTCTTCGCGCCCGAGGTGGCCGCCTACCTCACCGACCAGGCCAGGCGCGAGAAGTCCCGGCAGGCCGTGGCGGAGGTCATCAGGAGGCACCGGCCGCAGGTCGTCATCGCCCACTCGCTGGGCAGCGTGGTCGCGTACGAGGCCCTGTGGGCGAACCCCGACCTCCAGGTCGACCTGCTGATCACCCTCGGCAGCCCCCTGGGCATGCGCAACGTCGTCTTCGAGCGCCTCCTGCCCGCCCCCGTCAACGGCCGCGGCGAGCGGCCCCGCGGCGTCGGACGCTGGGTGAACATCGCCGACAAGGACGACATCGCCGCCATCCCGCCCGCCCTGGCCGCCAGCTTCACCGGGGTCGACGTCGAAGAGCTGGTCAACATCGACTGGATCGACTTCCACACCGTCGAGAAATACCTGGGCTGCCCGGCGCTCGACCCGCATCTGCGACCATTCCTGGCATGACGTGGATTGTTTTCGACTACGGCGGTGTCCTCTCCCTGCCCCAGCCCGAGTCCGACGCCGACGCCATGGCGCTGGCCGTGGGCGCCGAGCCCGAGGAGTTCAAGCGGGGCTACTGGGAGCACCGGCTGGAGTTCGACGGGGGCGGTCTTACGCCGTTCACGTACTGGTCGGCGGTGCTGGGCCGGGCCGTCACCCACTCCGAGGTCGCGCGGCTGGTCGCCATGGACGTCGCGAGCTGGGCCCACCCCAACGAGGACACGGTCGCGCTGCTCGGTGAGCTGATCGAGGGCGGCCGCCACGTGGCGCTGCTGTCCAACGCGCCCGTCTGCGTCGGCGACGGCCTCGACGAGCTCCCCTGGATCGCCGCGATCGGGCACCGCTTCTACAGCGGCAGGATGGGGCTGGTCAAACCCGACAGGGAGATCTACGACGAGATGGCGCGCGCGCTCGGCACCGACCCGTCCGAGATCGTCTTCATCGACGACCGCCAGGAGAACGTGGAGGGCGCCCGGCGCGCGGGCATGACCGGCGTACGCTTCACCGACGCGGTCACGCTCCGCGCGGAACTGCCGGGGGCGGCCGCCCGCTGATCCGCAGGGGGCCCGAAGTCGCAGGACGACCGATGTTGTTCACCCGCGCTTGACTCCACTGTCACGGCTGAGTCAGCGCAGGTGGACATACCTGTGAACGTGGACCGCAGAGCCTTCCTGACAGCGGCGACAGCCGGCCTCCTCCTCCCGCAGCCCGCCGCCCCGGCGGCGGCCGCCTCCCCGTCCAGAACCCTCAGATCCGACCCCTTCACGCTGGGCGTGGCCTCCGGCGACCCCTCCGCCGACGGCTTCGTCCTGTGGACCAGGCTGGCCGTCGAACCGCTCGGCGGCGACGGCCGCGGCGGCATGCCCTCCCGGGACGTGGAGGTGGACTGGCAGGTCGCCACGGACGAGCGCTTCGCCAAGGTCGTCAAGTCCGGCACCGCCACCGCCCGGGCGCGCGACGCCCACAGCGTGCACGTCGAGCTGAAGGGCCTGGAGCCGGGGCGCGACTACTTCTACCGGTTCAGGAGCCAGGGCCGCCTGTCACCGGCCGGCCGGACCAGGACGACGCCGACGGGGGAGACGCCGCTCAACTTCGCGGTCGCCGCGTGCGCGCACTACGAGCACGGCTACTACACCGCCTACCGCCGCCTGGCCGAGCAGGAGCCGGACCTGGTGGTGTTCCTCGGTGACTACATGTACGAGTACGGCCCCAGCGGCTACACCGCGCTGGCCGGCCGCGTACGCACCCACACGCCCGGCAAGTGCCAGACCCTCGCCGACTACCGCCTGCGGCACGCCCAGTACAAGAGCGACCCCGACCTGCAGGCCGCGCACGCGGTGGCGCCGTGGCTGGTGGCCTTCGACGACCACGAGGTGGAGAACAACTGGGCCGGGCCCGTCTCCAGCACCGGGGCGGCGGGGTTCGAGCGGCGGCGGGCAGAGGCGTTCAGGGCGTACTACGAGAACATGCCGCTGCGCCGAGCCAGCCTCCAGGGTGCGGTGCTCCGGGTGAACCGGCGCGTCTCCTGGGGCACGCTGGCCCGCTTCCACCTGCTGGACACGCGGCAGTTCCGCGACGACCAGGCGTGCCTGGACGGGGTGCGGGCCGGGTGCGACGACCGGCTGGCGGACACGCGCACGCTGCTCGGGGCCGACCAGTGGCGCTGGCTGGAGAGCGGCCTGAACGGCTCCACCACCCGCTGGAACCTGCTCGGGCAGCAGATCATGATGGCGCACCGCGACTACAAGGTCGGACCGGGGCGCGAGGTGAACCTGGACTCGTGGGACGGCTACGCGGCCGAGCGCACGCGCCTGCTCGGCTCCCTGGCCCGTACGCCGAACCCCGTGGTGCTGACCGGCGACGCGCACATGCACCACCTGGCCGAGCTCAAGACCGACTTCGACGACCCGGACTCCCCGGTGGTGGCCAGGGAACTGGTGGCCTCGTCGATCGCGAGCGACGGCGACGGGTACCGCGACCGGACGTGGATCTCCGAGGCGCTGCAGGAGAACCCGCACATCTCCTACATCGACCAGCGGCGCGGCTACCTGGTGGCGCGGCTGACCCGCGACGAGCTGGCGGTGGACTTCCGGACGCTGGACTACATCTCCCGCAAGGGCGCCCGCGCCAGGACCGCCCACAGCCTCACGATCCCGGCCGTCACGGGGGCGGCGGCCGCCGGCCGGGCCGCGGCCCCCCGCGCCGGCTGAACGACCGTCCGGACGCCCGGGGCCCGGCGCGGGGGGACCGTCCGGGCGTCGGGCTCGGCCTGTGCTGGGTGGGCGGCTGTTCGCTGAACGTTGGCTGGGAGCCGGCTGAGGATCCGCTCAACCGGTCAGCGGCCATTTCACCCGCCATCTCGCCGGGCCATCCCGCCCGGCCATTCCACTCGCGACGGGAAGACCCGGCCGGACTCCGGAGTGGCAGGTTCGCCGGAGTCCGGCCGGGAGTGACCGGCCCGGGCGGGCGGGTGGTTTCCGTCCGGACCGGTCAGCTCATGCGCCGGGCCAGGCCCCGTCCGGGAACTCGCCCGACGTGCCGCCCGACATGACCACCTGGTCGCTCTCGCCCAGGCCCGAGGTGACCTCCACGTACTGGTCGCCGCGCACCCCGGTCCGCACCACCTTCGCCGAGTCCCGGCCGCCGGAGCGTACGGTGACCACCTGGGTGCCGTCCGACCGGCTGCGCACCGCCGCGGCGGGCACGTACAGCGCGTCCCTGGCCTCGTCCGTGGTGACCGTCACCGAGGCGGTCTGGCCGAGCATCAGCCCGGCGGGCGGCTCGTCGAAGGCGAGGGAGACCGAATAGCGGACGAGCCGGCCGTCCACCGTCGCGGTCGGCGCGATCGCCGTCACCGTGCCCTCGTACCGCTCGCCGCTCCGGGTGGCCAGGGTGATCTGCGCCTTCTGGCCGAGCTTGAGCCGGTTCACGTCGGACTCGGTGACCATGGCCTGGACCTGCAGCTCGTTCAGGTCGCCGAGGCTGATGAACGTGCCGGTGCCCGCCGTGTCACCGGTCCCGCCGCCGACCGACAGGACCGTGCCCGCCGCCGGGGCCACGATCCGGGTGGCCCGTACGGCGTCGGCGGCCTCCTCGACGGCGGCCTCGGCGCGGTCCACGTTCGCGGCGGCCTGCTCCTCGCTGACCCCGCCCTTGGCCCCCGTCCCTGCCGGTTGCCCCGTCCCTGCCGGTTGCCCCG
The DNA here is from genome assembly GCF_041950495.1 of Nonomuraea sp. MTCD27. Taxonomy (NCBI): domain Bacteria; kingdom Bacillati; phylum Actinomycetota; class Actinomycetes; order Streptosporangiales; family Streptosporangiaceae; genus Nonomuraea; species Nonomuraea sp. MTCD27. The sequence continues at coordinate 773,263 of NZ_JBGNUW010000002.1, forward strand.
TCCCTGCCGGTTGCCCGGTGCCGGTGCTTCCGCTCCGGGCGCAGGAACCCTGGGAGGTGCGGTCGCCGCCGGTGCTGGGCCCGGTCGAGGGCTTGCCACCGCCCGTGGGCCTGCCGCTCGCCGACGGTTTCGCGGTGCCGGACGGCTTGCCGGTGGCGGACGGTTTGGCGGTGGTCGAGGGTTTGCCGGTGGTGGATGGTGTGCCGGTGGGATACGGGGAGGTGGGGGCGGAGGGGTGGCCGCCGGACTGCTCGTTCCCGCCGGTTCCGCCCGTTCCGCCCGTCGGGGTCGCGGTGACGGTCGTGGTGACCCTGGCCGTCACGGTGGCCGTCACGGTGGCCGTCACCGTGGCGGTCGCGGTGACCGTCACCGTGGTCTGGGGCTGCGGCTGGGGGTCGGTGGGGCCGGGCGTCGGCGTGGTGGTCGGGTGCGGGGTGGGGCCGGGTGTCGGGCTCGTGTCCGGCTTCCCGTCAGCAGGGCCGGCCGGGCCGAAGGCGCCGCCGCCGTCCGCACCGCCCGTCGCCCGAGCGGCCGGAGCACCGGTGCCCGTGCGCGCGGAAGCGCCGGTCCCGGAGCCGGCCGGGACGCCGGTCACCGCGACGCCGGGCGCGGTCGTGCCGCCTGGAGCCGCCGTGGCGCCTGAAGCGGTCGTGGTGCCTGAAGCGGCCATGGCGCCTGTAGCGGTCGTGGTGCCGGGGACGACGCCGCCGGTCGCCTTCCCTGACGGGGCCGGTGTCGCGGCAGTCGGCCCCCCGGAGGGAGCGGGGACTGTGCTGGTCGGTCCCCTGGAGGGAGCGGGGGACGGGCCGGTCGGACTGCTGGAGGGAGCGGGGGTGGCCCGGCCGGATGGGGCCGGAGTGGTGCCGGTCGCCGGGGTCGAGGCGCCGGGCGTCGCGCCGCCCGGTACGCACGACGAGGGGTTCCCACCCCCGGTGTCCGCCGAAGCCGTCGAACCCGAGGACGCCTCCTCCAGCGCCTCCTCGGCGGCCGCCAGGTCGGCCTTGGCCGCCGCGTACGCCTCCCGCGCCGCCCGCCCGTCGATTTTGGCCAGGACCTGGCCCCGCTTCACCTTGGCCCCGACCTTCACGTACACCTTCGTCAGCGTCCCGGAGGAGCCGAAGGCCAGGTCCCTGCGCGAGCCGTCCACGGTGTTGCCCGCCGCGCTGACCGAGGCCGTGACCTGCCCGCGCTGGGCGGCGGCCAGCCGTACCTGGACGGTGGGCGGGGCGTCGTCGCGCAGCGCCAGTGCCAGGCCGGACCCGGCCACGAGCACGGCCAGGGCGAGCCCGCCCAGCGCGAAAGTCGGTCTCATGGCGGCCCATCCTGGCCGAGCAGGATCGCGGCAGGCTGCGAGGACCCTCAGAGTTGCCTGAGTGCCCGCCCGGCCGGCCGGGTTGTCAGCGAACGTTCAGCTTGCTCGCGGCTGCGGCGCAGCCTGGTGTGCAAGGGTCACCGCTCGTGAAGGTGTCGATCAGGCGCAGAGCGCTGATAACCAACGGGACGCTCACGGTGCTCCTGCTGGGCGGCGCCGGGCTCGCCTACGCGCAGCTCGGCACGGGACAGGCCGCGGGAGAGACCGCCGTGCGCACGGTGACCGCGGGCCGCGGCTCCGTGACCGCCGCGGTGTCCGCCTCGGGCGCGGTCGAGAGCTCCCGGTCCAGGGCGCTGTCGTTCGGGACGAGCGGGACCGTGGAGAAGATCTACGTCAAGGCCGGGGACAAGGTCGCCAAGGGCGATCTCCTTGCCCGGCTGGACGACGACGCCGCCCAGGAGAGCCTGTCGGCGGCCAAGGCCACGTACGAGAGCGCCCTCGACGACGGCACGGACACGGCCCAGCTCTACGCCGCCTACATCAAGGCCCGCAACGCCTACCGCGAGGCGCAGCGCACGGTCGCGGCCACCGTGCTGAAGGCGCCGTTCAAGGGCACGATCACGGCCGTGAACGGCTCGGTCGGCGGACCCGCCTCGGGTTCGGGGTCCAGCGGCGGGCAGGGCTCCACCGGGACCACGGGCTCCACAGGGGGCACGGGATCGACAGGGGGCACGGGGTCGACTGGGGGCACGGGGTCGACGGGCGGCACGGGCTCCACCGCGAGCTCCGGCTCCGGCGGCTTCGTCGAGCTCGCCGACACCACCAGGCTCCAGCTCGTCGGCACCTTCACCGAGTCCGACGTCGGCAAGCTCGAGCAGGGCCAGGAGGCCACGGTCACGTTCGACGCGCTGCCGGGCGTGACGGCCACGGGTGAGGTCACCCAGATCGAGCCGGTCGCCTCCACCAGCAACAACGTCGTGCAGTACCCGGTCACGGTCACCTTCACGAAGGTCCCGAGCGAGGTCAGGCTGGGCCAGACCGCCACCGTCGAGGTCGTGGTGGGCCAGGCCGAGAACGTCGTCACCGTCCCCTCCACGGCGGTCTCCACCAGCGGCGGCCAGACCACGGTCACCGTGCTCAAGGACGGCCGCCCGACCAGGACCCCGATCGAGGTCGGCGTGCAGGGCACCACGCTCACGGAGATCAGGTCGGGCGTGGCCGAGGGCGACCAGATCGTGCCCCCGTCCACCACCACGACCGGCACCACGGGCAACGGCGGCGGCCAGCGGCAGTTCGGCGGGGGCGGGTTCCCCGGGGGCGGCATGCCGGGCGGGGGCGCGCGATGACGACCGCGGAACCGCGGGCCGTGCGGCCCGTGCCCGTCCTGCGCGTGCGGGACCTCGTCAAGGAGTACGGCGAGGGCGACGCCAAGGTACGCGCCCTGCGCGGCATCAGCCTGGACGTCGAGCGGGGGGACTACGTGGCCATCATGGGCGCCTCCGGCTCCGGCAAGTCCACGCTCATGAACATCCTGGGCTGCCTCGACGTCCCGACCTCCGGCACGTACCTCATCGACGGCGCCGACGTGGGCCGGCTGAACGAGCACCAGCTCGCCATCCTGCGCAACCGCAGGGTCGGCTTCGTCTTCCAGTCGTTCAACCTGATCCCGCGCATGAGCGCGCTGGCCAACGTCGAACTGCCGCTCGTGTACGGCGGCGTCGGCCTGGCCGAGCGGCGCGAGCGGGCGCTGGCCGCGCTGGAGCAGGTCGGGCTGACCGACCGGGTGCACCACGAGCCGAACCAGCTCTCCGGCGGCCAGCAGCAGCGCGTGGCCGTGGCTCGGGCGCTGGTCACCGCGCCCGCCCTGCTGCTGGCCGACGAGCCGACCGGCAACCTCGACACCGCCTCCACCGGCGACGTCCTGGAGATCATGGACCGGCTCAGCGCGTCCGGCCGCACGATCGTGCTGATCACGCACGAGGACGACGTGGCCGCGCACGCCAAGCGGGTGATCAGGCTGGTGGACGGCGAGATCGTCGAGGACCGCCGCCAGGCGCCGGTGGACGGCCCGCCGCCGCGCACGCCCGAGAAGGACCCCGAGAAGGACCCCGAGAAGGACCCCGAGAGAGACGGCGCGGCCACCCGGTGAACCAGATCGAGATCCTCCGCTTCGCCCTGCGCGGCCTGCTGGCCAACAAGATGCGCAGCGCGCTGACCACGCTCGGCATCCTCATCGGCGTGGCCGCGGTCATCATGCTGGTGGCCGTCGGCGAGGGCTCCTCGCAGAGCATCCAGCAGAACATCCAGCGGCTCGGCGCCAACACGCTCACGATCTCGCCGTCCTTCTCGGGCGCCGGCGGCGGCGGCATGCGCGTGCCGGTCGGCGGCGGTGGTGGCGGCGGTGGCGGCAACACCGGGCCGCGTACCCAGGCCAGGGACCTCAGCCTGGCCGACGCCAAGGCGCTGACCGACCGGACGCTCGCGCCGTCGGTCAAGAGCGTCTCGCCGGTCGTGAACGCCTCCTCCGCCACGGCCGCGTACGGCGCCGCCAGCCACGCGATCTCGCAGTTCGTCGGCACGTACCCGAGCTATTTCGAGGCCGTCAACAAGCCCGTCGCCCAGGGCACGTACTTCTTCAACGACGACGTGCTGGCCGCCAGGAAGGTCGTGGTGCTCGGCCGGACCGTGGTGGAGGAGCTGTTCGGCACCGTCGATCCGATCGGCAAGCAGATCAGCGTGTCCGGGGTGCCGTTCACGGTGGTCGGCGTGCTGAAGGAGGCCGGGTCCACCGGCATACAGGACGCCGACGACGTGGCCGTCGCGCCGCTGCCGGCCGTGCAGCAGAGCCTGAGCGGGTTCGGCTCGCTCGGCCAGATCGTCGTGCAGGCGACCGGGGCCGAGGCCACCACGGCGGCCCAGGCCGAGGTCACGGCTATCCTCAACCAACGACACGGCATCACGAACAACAACCCCGACTACCGCATACTCAACCAGGCCACGTTGCAGGAGACCGTCAGTGCGGCCACCGGCACCTTCACCGTGCTGCTGGGCGCCGTCGCCGCGATCTCGCTGCTGGTGGGCGGCATCGGCATCACGAACATCATGCTGGTGACGGTCACCGAGCGCACCCGCGAGATCGGCATCCGCAAGGCCATCGGCGCGCCCAGGGGAGCGATCCTGGGCCAGTTCCTGATGGAGGCCACGTTGCTGAGCCTGGTCGGGGGGCTGTCCGGGGTGCTGGTGGCGTTCGTGGGGACCAGGTTCACCGTCGCCGGCATCGAGCCGGTCCTCGTGCCGTCGTCGGTCGTGCTGGCGCTGGGCGTCTCGCTGGGGATCGGGCTGTTCTTCGGCAGTTATCCCGCCAACAGGGCGGCCAAGCTCAGGCCGATCCAGGCCTTGCGCCACGAGTAAGGAGAAGGACATGGACAAGCTGGACTCCTCGCCGTTCCCCGACGATCTGCGGGAGGAGCTCGCCGTCCAGCCCGTCAAGGGCACCTCGAAGGTCACGCTGGCGCTGGGCGCCGGGGTCGTGCTGGTGGCCGGGATCCTCCTCGGCATGCAGGCGCAGAGCGTGTTCGGTGCCGGCGACGCGCCCCCGCAGGCCGCCGCGGGCGCGCAGCGCGCCCTGGGCGGCGGGTATGGCCAGCTGCCCGGCGGTGGACAGCTGCCCGGGGGTGGACAGCAGCCCGGCGGTGGACAGCAGCCTGGCGGCGGGCAGCGGATGGGCGGCGGAACCGTCGGCACGGTCGAGAAGGTCGAGGGCGGCAAGGTCTACGTCAAGACCACCGACGGCGCCACCGTCACGGTCAACGTCACCGACCAGACCTCCGTGCAGATCTCCAAGGCGGGCAAGATCGCCGACCTCGAGGCCGGCAGCACGATCGTGGTGCGCGGCCGGCCGGGCGCCGACGGCGCGGTCACCGCCGCCTCGATCACCCAGGGCGGCCAGGGATTCCAGGGAGGCGGCCCGCGATGAGCGAACCCGAGGCCAGGCTGCTGGTGGTCGACGACGAACCCAACATCAGGGAGCTGTTCTCGGCCAGCCTGCGCATGGCCGGGTTCGAGGTGCTGACCGCGGCCGATGGCAAGGAGGCCCTGCGGGTGGCCGAGGAGAGCACGCCGGACCTGGTGATGCTCGACGTGATGCTGCCCGACCTCGACGGCCTGGCGGTCGCGGGAAGGCTGCGGTCCCGCGGCCGCCGGGTCCCGGTGCTGTTCGTGACCGCCAAGGACACGCCGGAGGACCGGCTCGCCGGGCTGGGACTCGGTGAGGACTACGTGACCAAGCCGTTCAGCCTGGAGGAGGTCATCGCCCGGATCCGGGCCGTGCTGCGCAGGACCCGGCGCGGCGCGCCCCCGCCGAACCGGCTGCAGGTGGCCGACCTGGAGCTGGACGAGGAGAGCCACGAGGTCTGGCGCGACGGCGTCCCCGTACGGCTGTCGCCGACGGAGTTCCGGCTGCTGCGGTACTTCATGCTCAACGTGGGCCGGGTGCTGTCGAAGACGCAGATCCTCGACCACGTCTGGAACGGCGACTGGCGCACCGACGTCGGGCTCGTCGAGTCGTACGTCTCCTACCTGCGCCGCAAGGTGGACACCGGCGAGCGCAAATACCTGCACACGCTGCGCGGGGTGGGCTACATCCTGCGCCCGCCCCGCATATGAGAGAGCTCAGGAAACAACTGTCCAGGGCGCCGCTCTGGCTGCGGCTGGTCTCGGCCACCCTCCTGCTGGTCACCCTCGCCATCACGCTGACCGGCCTGTTCGCCGTGCGGTTGCTGCGCGGCTATCTCGTCGAACGCGTCGACCAGCAGCTGCGCGCGGCCACCATGCCGTGGCGCGACGCGCCCCCGCCGCCGGACCCGCGCCCCGACGCGCGGCCGCAGCGCTTCTTCGGCCTGTTCCACGGCGTGATCCTGGACTCGGGCGGCGCGCTGGTCAGGACCATCAGCGAGTCGACCGAGGAGCACCGCCCCGACCTGCCCCGGCTGACCCTGGCCGACGTCATCGAGCTCAGGGGGCGCCCCTTCACGGTGGACTCGCGCGGCGCGGGCGGCCCGAGCTGGCGGGTCGTCGCGGTGCCGGGGCGGCTGGGCGAGAGCCGCGTGATGGCCATCAGCCTGGGCGACGTGGACGGCACGGTCTCCCAGCTCGGCCTGATCGTCGCGGTCGGCGGCGGGGGCACGCTGGTGGTGCTCGGGTTCGCCTGCTACTGGCTCGTACGCCGGAGCCTGCGCCCGCTGCGCCAGATCGCGCACACCGCGAACGACATCGCCGACGGCGACCTGTCGCGCCGCGTGCCCCTCTGGGCCGGCACCACCGAGGTCGGCAAGCTGGGCCGCTCGCTCAACACCATGCTCGCCCGGATCGAGGTGGCGGTGCGCGAGCGGGAGGCGGCGGCCGAGTCCGCCCGCGAGTCCGCCACGGCCGCCCGGCGGTCGGAGGAGCTGATGCGCAGGTTCATGGCCGACGCCTCGCACGAGCTGCGCACGCCGCTGACCTCGATCAGGGGGTTCGCGGAGCTGTACCGGCTGGGGGAGGAGAAAGACCTCGCCGAGGCCGTACGCCTGCTGAGCCGCATCGAGGGGCAGGCCGCCCGGATGGGGCTGCTGGTGGAGGACATGCTGCTGCTGGCCCGGCTCGACCAGCGGCGCGAGCTGGCGATGCGGCCCGTGGACCTGCTCAGCCTGGCGGCCACGGTGGTGATCGACGCCCAGACGCTGGCGCCCGACCGGAGGATCGAGCTGGTGCGGCTGTTCGGCGGGGACGGCGACGTGATCGTGACCGGCGACGAGACCCGGCTGGGCCAGGTGCTCAACAACCTCGTGACCAACGCGCTCACCCACACCCCGGCCGGCACCCCGTTCCAGGTGCGGGTGGGTATCGACGGCGACCAGGCCGTCGTGGAGGTGGCCGACGAGGGGCCCGGATTCCCGGCGGACGTGGCCGAGCGGGTGTTCGAGCGGTTCTACCGGGCCGATCCGGCGCGCAGCACGGGCGGGTCCGGGCTGGGGCTGTCGATCGCGGCCACGCTGGTGGAGGCGCACGGCGGCATCGTCCTGGCGGAGAGCGAGCCCGGCAAGGGCGCCCTGTTCCGGGTGATCCTGCCCGTCGGGGACGGGGGTCAGCCGAAGGTGTAGCCGTACAGGCCGGTGCCCTTGCTGAGCTGGCGGACCTTGCCCAGCTTGAGGCGGGACTCCCGCCGGCCGGGCGCGTACATGACGAGTCCCTGATCCGGCGCCGCCACGACGAGCCCGTACACCGGGGGCCGCTTGGCCAGCGACCGGTAGCGCTCCCAGCCCGGCAGTGCGGTCACCGAGGCCCCGAAGTCCTGGCCCTTCCCCTTCACCAGCAGGTTCCCCACCCGGGTCAGCCCGCCCGACGAGCGGCCCTGGAGCACCTGGACGGCCTTCTCGCCGGGCACGCCGACGGCCAGCTCGTCGTTGCCGTCGCCGTTGAAGTCCCCGGCGGCCAGCGAGGCCCCGAACCGGTCGTAGTAGCGCGGCCTGCCGTCCAGCGAGTTCTGCGACCAGGCCTCGGTCCTGTCGGTGCGCAGGCCGGCCCGCGAGCCGTAGAGCACGTCCACGGTGCCGTCGCCGTAGTCCATGGCCCGCTGGTTCTTGCTGATCCCCTCGCCGGGCACGCCGATGGCCAGGTCGGACCGGCCGTCGCCGTTGAAGTCCCCGGTGGCCAGCGAGGCCCCGAAGTTGTCCCACTTCTCCGAGGCGCCCTGGATCCCCGGAGTGCTCTGCGTGAGCAGCCGGGCCCGCTTCCCGCGCACGTCGATGACGGTCACCGAGCCCTGCCCGTCCACCTTCACGCTGTCGGCGGGCGCCCCCACGGCCAGCTCGTCGCGCCCGTCCCCGTCGAAGTCGCCGGTCGCCAGCGAGGCGCCCCACTGGTCGGTGACGCTCGCCGCCTGGCGCACCCACGGCGTCTTCTGCGTGATCTGGTACGGCTTGCGGCCCTTCATCCAGTACACGGTCACCGCACCGCCCGACCGGTGGCTCGGCGCCCCGACCGCCAGCTCGTCCCGGCCGTCCCCGTCGAGGTCCCCCGCCGCCAGCGAGGCCCCGAACCGGTCGCTGGACGGCTTGGCCAGCGCCAGCTCCTTCCCGGCGACCAGCCCTTCCGGTGACCCGTCGAAGATCTGCACGACCCCGTTCCCGTCGCCCCCCGGCACCCGCTTCCCGGCGAACTCCTCCGACACCCCCACGGCCAGGTCGGCGCACCGGTCCCCGTTGAAGTCGCCGACGGCGAGCGCCGAGCCGAACGAGTCGCCGGGCTCGGCGCCGTCCTGGGTGAGCCGGGCCTTCCTGCCGGAGCCGTACATGACGGTCACGGAACCGGCCCTGGAGGCGTCGTAGGGGGCGGCCACGGCGAGGTCGGGACGGCCGTCGGCGTCGAAGTCGAGGGGGTGCCCGCCGCACGCCCGGCCGGTGGTTGGGCCGGTGGTGGAGCCGGTGGTGGAGCCGATGGCGGGTGTCGTACCGGAAGCGAGGGGGAGAACCAGGCAGGCGGCCAGCAGAACCTTCATACCGGAAGTAATGACCAGGCAGGTCGAACCGGGTCTGAACGGCACGAGAACGGGCCAGGAGGGCGGGATGCACATCACTCTCGCCCTCGGCGGGACAGGGGCTCCGGGCGGCCGCTGAACGCGGCGGAACGTGCCAGGATAGATGGGTGGACATCGACCTCGCGGATCTGGATTTCTGGCGCAAACCCCTCAAAGAGCGGAATGAGGCGTTCGCCCGGCTCCGGCAATTGGAGCTTCCGGTGTTCTTCCCTGAGAAGAAGGTGCCCTTCCTCCGCTCGGGCAAGGGCTTCTACGCCCTCGTACGACACGCGGACGTGGTCGAGGCCAGCCGCAACGCCAAGATCTTCTCCAGCGAGCCGGCCGTCACCAACCCGGAGCCGCCCGGCTGGGTGAAGCAGGTGTTCGGCGAGTCGATGGTCAACATGGACGACCCGCGCCACGCCCGCCTGCGCCGGATCGTCACCCGCTCGTTCAGCCCGAAGATGCTGGCCGGCCTGCAGAGCGACATCGAGGCCGCGTGCGCGCGCATCGTGGACGACGTCGTCGAGGCGGGGCCGCGCGACTTCGTCACCCAGGTGGCCGCCCGGCTGCCCATCCACGTCATCTGCGACATGCTCGACATCCCGCAGGAGCTGCGGGAGAAGGTCCACCAGCACGTCGACATCTCCACCGCCTACACCGGCGTGCGCCCCAGCCTGGCCCGCAGCGTCCAGATGGCCGGCCAGAACATGCTGGCCCTGCTCGCCCTGCAGCGCATGGTGATCAAGCTCGGCCACGAGCGCGTCGCCGACCCCAAGGGCGACCTGGTCTCCCTGCTGGTCAACGCCAACCCCGACGGCGAGAAGCTGACCGACAAGGAGCTCGGCTCGTTCTTCTCCCTGCTGCTGGTGGCCGGCAACGAGACGGCCCGCAACACGATGGCCCACGGCATCCGGCTGCTCACCGAGAACCCGGTGCAGCGCGAGCTGCTGATGAGCGACTTCGACGCGCACATCAACGGCGCGATCGAGGAGATGGTCCGCTACGTGTCGCCCATCATGCAGTTCCGGCGCACGGTCACCGAGGACTACTCGCTGCGCGGCCTGGAGCTGAAGCAGGGCGACAAGGTCGTGCTGTTCTACGGCTCCGCCAACCGTGACGAGTCGGTCTTCCCCGACGCCGACACGTTCGACATCACCCGCGACACCAAGCCGCACGTCGGCTTCGGCGGCCCCGGGCCGCACTTCTGCCTGGGCGCCAACCTGGCCAGGCAGGAGATGCGCACGATGTTCCGCGTGCTGCTGACCCGGCTGCCCGGCATCCGCTCGGTCGGCGAGCCCGAGCTGCTCCTGTCGAACTTCGACAACAGCGTCCGCAGCCAGGCGTTCACGTTCTAGGGCGCGTATTGGGTTGTGATCAAGGGGTGGGTCGTGTGAGGTCTTTGATCCAAATCATCGCGCCACGAAGGTGGAGGCCGGCGATGTAGCTCTCAGGGGTCTTGTCGTAGCGGGTGGCGATGCCTCGCCAGGCCTTCAGCTTGTTGATCAGACGCTCGACGGTGTTGCGATCCTTGTAGACCTCTGCGTCGTGGCTGATGGGCCGGCCGCCCCTGCCACCCTTGTTCTTCCGGTTGGCGACCTGGTCCTTCTTCTCCGGGATGACGGCTTTGATGTGGCGTTTGCGGAGGTAGGCGCGGTTGCCGCGGGAGGAGTAGGCCTTGTCCG